>NZ_JBALPZ010000154.1:1675-15257 GCF_036965645.1 Neobacillus drentensis | reverse complement strand
CAACATCGTTTCAAAATCAGCAGTAACCTTTAACACACAGCCAATTGTTAATATCTAACTGCTTTAGCTGATTTCTTAAAAATACTCACATTTCACTATGTAAAGGATGATAAAATCAAGATAAAGAAAGTGTTTTAGGATGGAGAGTGCCATAGTTATGAAGGTATTAACAGTAGAAGACTTAGTTCAAAAATTTTCTTTGAAAGTATTAGCCGGAGAAAATCAATTACAACAACCCATTACACAATCCCGTTCTCATCGTCCGGGTTTAGAATTCGTAGGCCACTTTGATTTTTTTCCAACTGAACGTGTTCAAATACTTGGAAGTAAGGAAATTACTTATTTACATAAGTTAAGCATTGAGGAGCGGAAGATACGAATAGGTAATATCGTTAAATACCATCCTCCATGCTTTATTGTTACAGCGGGACAGGAAGGTCTAACGTATTTATATCAGTATTGTCTTGAAGAGGGAATCCCGTTGTTATGTACGTTAGAGCCTCAAACGACCTCTGAATTTATTATGAAGCTTGATGCTTATATGGTAAAAAAGTTAGCGCCAGAAATCGCTGTACACGGGGTATGTATTAATGTATATGGAATGGGCATTTTACTTCGGGGAAAATCAGGTATCGGTAAAAGTGAAATTGCACACACAATGATTGGGAGAGGTCATAGGCTGGTGGCTGATGATATTGTTGTATTAAAAAAGCTTAGTCCACGAACCATTCTTGCCACACATGACGGAAAAACAAAGGAATTCCTTGCTTTGAGAAGTGTAGGACTATTGAATGTGGTCCGCTTATATGGAAGGAAAGCTTTTCAGGATGAGACGAGGATCGCACTCGATATTGAACTAACCAAATGGCAAAAAAATTCCCTTCATAATGAATTGGATCACGAATCAAGATTTACAGACTATATGGACGTCCGAATCCCTCATATTGAGATTCAGCTGCAACCTGGCCGTGATGTTGCGGGGTTGATTGAGGCAGCCGCAAATAACTGGCTTTTGAAGCAGGAAGGATACAGTGCTGCAGAAGAGTTTATGAGACGGCTGGAATCTGATATCAGCTTTTAAAAACAAATGAAAGCAGAATCCATCTAAATGTATAATAGATGGATTTTATTTTTTTAGAAAACGGAAAGGTAAAAAAGGCAGAAAAGGGATGGGTTTCCCTTTTTCTGCCTTCCTTAATCGAAATGGATTTCGTTTAGCCGGTAGTTTGGTGTGAATCAGACTTCTTCTCAAAAAGTGAGTAACCGCTAAATAATAACAAGAAGGCATTCGACCAGAAGACTGGGAAGAATCCAAGCACCGATCCGATAGAACCAAACAAAATAGGAACCAAAAACTGAACCGATTTATTGACCGTGAGACGAATTCCCAATACCTCTCCGGTACGTCCTTTGGGCGAACGATTATAAGCCATTACAATGGATAACGGCTGGCAGCAGCCCATCCCAAGTCCCATAATGAAAGAGATGACCATCAGGAACAAAGATTGATCAAACAATGGAATTAAGAAGAAAGCGACTGCCGATATAGTAAGGCATGCTCCAAGAACGGTTTCTTCCTTAAACTTCCTAAGCAGCCACTGCATTAGTAAGCGTGAAAGAATATAGGCTAGAGCATTACAACTTACAATCACTCCAATGGTGGAAGCAGATAATCCAAGCGTTTTTCCGTAGATTGGGAAATAAAACTCAAATAGTCCGACACCTGTCAAAATGATTCCACTTGTAATGAAGGTCTTACGTAGTGAACGTTTAAGCAGAAGTTCAACAAAACTATTTTTTTGATCAGTCTCTTTATGAACTGCTTTGGGTAAATGAATCGTATTTAAAAGAAAGAAAAGTCCCGGAATAAATGAAATGCTTGCTAGTAACAAAAATGTCAGGTCATAGTGGATATGGTCGATTGAGAATCCAGTGATGAAGGGACCTAAAAAATTTGATATAGAAACACCAAGTGTATAGGTTGCAAAATACTTTGATCGTGTTTTTTCAGTACTAAGAGCACCAATTAAATTTTGAAGCGCAACGACGGTGAAAATTTGCGATAAACCAAATACAGATTGTGATATCACTAAAATAAATAATTGATTCTTGAACATGTAAGGCAATAGCAATGCGATCCCAGTGCCAAACATTCCGGATACTAGGGGAAGACGGAGCCCGATTCGGTCGGACAGTCTTCCGGCATAGGCAGCAAAAAGCATCGGAAACAAGGAAGTTGATGCTACAATTAGGCCCAAGTATGTGGAATTTGCGTGCAGATTCATAGCATATAAAGTTACTAGCATAGTATTTCCACGTACACTAGTTTGATAAATAATGGACAAAAAAACAACAATATAAAGAATCATCTACTCACGTCCAATTTCCATTGTTGTTATTCAAAAGTTAATAAATAAAAGAGCTCTTAATTTTAGTCAAAGTTGTTAAACAATATAACCTTGATATTGAGTGTACTTCACTCTGAATTTTCTGTCAATCATCGATCCACTAAAAAAAGATGGAGGTCTGCCTCCATCTTTTAAACGTTATACTAAAAAAGAGTAATGTTCTACAATTGTTTGCCTTACATTAGAAACGTGGAATTTAACAGCATCTTCTGCCCATTTTGCATCTTTTTCCTTTAGGGCATTCAGTATTTTTTGATGTTCTTTAAAAGATTCTTGTGTTCTCCCTGGAACCAAAATGGTTTTAAATCGCAATCTTTGTAATTGTGTTTTTATTTTATTGACCATATCTACTGCCTGACTGTTTGTTGATGATTCGTAAATGATATTATGAAAAAGGTGATTACATTTAGAGTATTCATCAAAACGGTTGTTGTCTAGGTGTTCCTTCATTTTTTCAACCGTCTCTTCTAATTGAAGTAATTTAGCATCGCTAATATTTAAGGCTGCTGATTTTGCAATTAATCCCTCAAGAACTTCACGTATTTCCAGGTAATTAATGATTTCTTCAAGTGTAAAAGACTTAATAGTTGCCCCTTTATTCTCTTCTAAACTGACTAGATTTTCCTGTTCCAGTTTTAATAACGCCTTTTTAATCGTATTTCTACTAACACCAATCAGCTCAGATAGTTCACTTTCAATTAGCTTTTGAGAAGGCATGAAAGTTCCGTCCATAATTTTTTGCCTAATGAATTGATAGGCGACTTCAGTTGGTCTGCTCATTCTAAAACCCCATCTTTTATAAAAGTTATTTAACAATATATTTAGCAAGATTGTTCATTGTTTTTATTTGTAATATACAGTTGAGACATACTTGTGTCAATCAACAGAATATGCCTCCATGATTAATTATAAAGGAAATTTAGTTGGAATAGCAAAAGAAAATAAGTGTTTATTGATTTTTCTAAAAATTGTTTGACACTAATATTCCTTTAATTTATAATCAAAATTGTTAAACAAAGTAGTTAAAAAATAGGAGGGCGTTTATAGTAATTCGTAAGAAAAATCGCTGGGCTGTTAGTCAATTAGGCATGCTTGGATTATAAACATCTAACAGAAACTTATTTTTTGAAAGGGGATTCATTAATGTCAAATCATTCTATTAAAAGCATTTTGGATGAAAGTAAATTTAACCGCTTCCATTTGGTCTTGTTACTGTGGTGTCTACTTTTTGTATCATTTGAAGGATACGATTTAGTTGTTTACGGATCAGTTGTCCCATTTTTAACAAAAGAGTGGAACCTATCACCAATTGAAGCAGGTGTGATAGGAAGTTATGGACTTTTTGGAATGATGTTTGGTTCGATCATTCTTAGTCTACTAGCAGATCGTTTCGGACGAAAAAGCATTATCATTGTTTCCGTTGCTTTTTTTAGTATTTTTACCACTATTTCGGGTTTTGCTACAGGGCCACAACTATTTTCTTGGTGCCGGTTTTTAGCAGGAGTTGGATTTGGAGGAACCCTACCTACGGTAATCTCTCTATTGACTGAATATATCCCTAAATCTAGTAAAAATAAGTCTATTACCATTGCATTATGTGGAAATCAAGTTGGCGGAATCCTTGCACCATTAGTAGGTGTTATCGTTTTTGCTTCATTAGGATGGCGTCCAGTTCTATGGTTTTCAGCTATTCCCCTGTTTTTAATTCCAATAATCATTAAATATTTGCCAGAATCGCCACAGTTTCTCATTCGCAAGGGGAAATTAGACATTCTAAGAACGACTTTAACGAAAATTGATCCTAACTATCATGACCGACTAATCGCTGAGCAGACAAAATTACCGGAACCTCCTGGAGAACGTACTCCAATTATTGGATTATTTAAAAATAAAATGGGATTAAGTACCGTATTATTCTGTATTGTTTATTTTATGGGTTTGTTGATGATTTACGGGCTAAATACTTGGCTTCCGAAATTGATGCAAAGTGCTGGTTATCCGCTCATTTCAAGCTTGGGTTTTGCCATTTTTCTAAATGGCGGAGCGTTAATTGGAACTATTATTATCGGAGTAATTGCTGACCGAAAGGGTTCCAAAAAATTAATAACCTGCCTATATGTCCTTGGTGCTGTCTGTCTTGCCCTCCTTGGTATTAAGAGTAATATTTTCCTTCTTTACTTGTTAATTGCTATTGCTGGGGTATGTACAATGGGGAACCAAAGTTTGTTAAATGCTTTTGTTTCTCAATATTATCCGAATAACGTCCGATCAACGGGGGTAGGATTAGCAAATGGAGTCGGGAGATTAGGAGGAATGTTAGGTCCGACACTTGGGGGAGTACTGTTATCAATGAATGTACCAATTGGGCTATGTTTCTTGGTCTTCGCCCTGCCAGGTGTTTTCGCAGCATTTACATTATTCTTAGTAAGAAAAACTGTTAATAAACAGGATCCAATTTCTACATTAAATACGAAATTAGAAATCAACTAATCTTAATTAGCATTCTTAAAGACTTTTTAAAATTGACAGCACTTACAAAGTTTTAATATAATTAAATAAATTGTTTAACAATATTGGTGAATATGTGAGGCGTTAATATGAATAATTATGACAAAGAACCTATTCGAGACATTGCTCATCTGGGACATGTAGAGTTGCTGACTCCTAAGGCCGAAGAGAGTCTATCATTTTTTAAAGATATTCTTGGTATGCAGGAAGTAGCGCGAAAAGGAAATTCTGTCTATCTTCGTTGTTGGGGTGATTACGAACAATACTCACTCGTATTAACAGAATCACCACAACCTGGAGTTGGTCACACCGCGCTCCGTACAATGAGCCCGCAAGCATTAGAAAGAAGAGTAGCTGAAATTGAAGCAATGGGTTTGGGGATCGGATGGATTGACGGTGATATAGGTCATGGGAAAGCCTACCAATACTGTGGTCCCGATGGGCATATAATGGAACTTTATTATGAAACGTTTGAATACCAGCCCCCAGAACACCTTCGGCCGGCATTGAAAAATCAACCACAGAGATTTACGGGGCATGGTGTTTCTGTAAAACATTTAGATCATATTAATTTCTTGTCTGCTAATCCTGAAGCAGATGGTGATTTTGCAGAAAATGTCCTAGGAATGAGATTGACCGAGCAAATACTTTTAAACAATGGACGCCGTCCAGGTGTTTGGTACAGCCCAAATAATAAATCTTATGAAATGGTTTATACGTTAGATGCTACAGGCTCAAGTGGCCGTTTTCATCACATGGCCTTTACAGTAGATACAAACGAAGGAATTTGGCGTGCAGCAGATTTATTCTTGGAGCATGGAGTTTTCATTGAATTTGCCCCAAGTAAGCATGCCATCAATCAGACTTATTTTGTATACGTTTACGAGCCAGGCGGTAATCGAATTGAAATCTGTTCTGGCGGATATCATGTACTAGCGCCTGACTGGAAACCGATTACGTGGACAGAGGAAGAGCGGGCAAAAGGACAAGCGTGGGGCAATAAGACCGTTGCAAGTTTTCACACTTATGGAACTCCTATTGTTGAAGCTAAATAACGAATTCATACGAGTTTTATGCTTAGGATGATCGTCTGAATTATGGTGAGGGAAACCTCACTTTTTTGATATTTTTTTCGATTGAAGTAAATATATTGACACAGCAGTAAACTGCAATTTATAATTACCTTATAAACAATATTGTTGAACAATATTGAAATACGGATAGATGCTTAAAAAGTAGGAGGAAGACAAATGATTGATAAAAATACAAATCTATTAGTTGTAAGCGCACACGCAGCGGATTTTGTTTGGAGAGGCGGCGGTACGATTGCAAAATATGCGAAGCATGGGGCTAATGTTTCCCTTGTCATATTAAGTTATGGAGCAAGAGGGGAATCAAACGATCTTTGGAATAACGAAGGGCAAACATTGGAGAATGTCAAAGTACATCGCCAAGGTGAAATTGAAGCAGCGGCAAAATACCTTGGAGTGGAAAACATTGAAATTTGGGATTATCAAGATTACCATATGCAAATCAATGAGGACCGAATGAACCGTTTAGTTCGCAAAATTAGAGAAGTAAGGCCACATCATATCCTTACACATGGACCTAGAGACGCCTTTAACCCAGACCATGAAACCGTCTCCAAATTTGTCTTTGATGCAAGTGTTTTATCCACTTCTAATGGAGTGAGATTAGAAGGGACAAAAACAGCCAAACAAGCGAGTATCTTTGGATTCGAGCCGCATCAATCCGAAATTAGTGATTTCAAACCCGAAGTCATTATTGATATCACCGAAACCTACGAACAAAAACAAGCAGCCATGAACTGCTTTAAAGCGCAGAAACATTTAATTGATTACTATGGTGCAAAAGCACAATTACGTGGGAATCATGCCCGCAGATGTTCCGGTAATAATGAATATAAGTATGCAGAAGCATTTAGCCGTTTCTTCCCATATGTTGGAGGTGAATTCAACTAATGGAAAAGTATGTGCTTAAAAACATTACAAGACCCGACACGCAACTGATTGAAGAATTTAAGCAGCTGGATGTTTCTACCGTTTATGAAGCACAAGGTAAAATTGGTCTCATGAACTATCATTTGAAACCTATCTTAGACAACACACTTATCTGCGGGCCGGCGGTCACGGCTGTATGCCATGCTGGAGATAACTTAATGATTCACGCGGCCATTGAAGTATGTAAACCAGGTGATGTACTCGTTATTACAACCGTAGGTGAGGGAGTAGCAGGGATGATTGGGGAATTAATCGTTACGGCCCTAATTAAACGTGGAGTTCAAGGGGTCATCATTGATTCAGGTATTCGAGATGTAGCGCAAATCCGTGACCTTGGATTCCCTATTTGGACGAAGGCTGTATTCTCCCAAGGAACCACCAAGTCCAAGGGTGGCTGGGTAAACGCACCAACCGTTTGCGGCGGTGTTTCAGTTGAACCAGGTGACTTAATCATGGCTGATGATGATGGAGTAGTCGTTGTAAAAAAAGGTGATCTTCAGTTTGCATTAGAATCATCTAAACAACGTCTAAAAAAAGAAGAAGGAACGAAGGAGAAGATTGCAAGAGGAGAAATAAGCTTAGACTTTTACAACCTGAGACCAACTTTGGAAAAAGAACAGGTTGTTTATTATGAAGACGAAACTGAACTTAACAAGGGAAAAGCTTAGAATATCACATACGTATTGAAGGGAGTGAATGGATCATGGCAAGACGTGAAGTTTTACATGTGAAGGGATCTAATCACCAAAATCCAATTCCAACCGCTGTGAAAATTGGAAATATGGTATATTCCTCTGCAATCATAGGATCGGACCCTGAAACAGGTGAGATGCCAGAGAGAGTGGAAGATGAAGTGGCCAATCTTTTTCATTACCTGAGAGAGATTATGGAACTCGCCGGAGGAACGACTGATGATATCGCTCATTTAAGTGTTTCAGCAATAGACCGCGAATATAAAAAAATTGTCAATGTTGAGTGGCTAAAAATGTTTCCAAATGAAAATGATCGCCCTGCAAGACATACGAGTGTGAAAAATCTAAGGGAAGGTCTTAGGGTACAAATTGAAATGACCGCTGTTTTGTAAAAAAAATATCAATTCATGCCTAACTTCTTAAAGTTAGGATACTTTTTATAGGTACAAGTCAATGAGTTATTTTCCTAAAATTAATATAAAAATATCTTAAAGAGACATTAATTTTGTCTCTTTTTTTTGCACTTTGGAACAATAAAAGGATGAGGAGGGAAATGAATGGACCATATTGAAACGTTTTTACGGAGCAAGAATTGGCTGGATTCCGATTTGGACTCCAGGTATATTAATGTGAATCACCCATATGCTATCCTGGTTTCCGAGAATGAGGGACAAATTACTTTGAGAGGAAATTCTGGAATAGACAATGGCCAAAACGGTGAAGAGATTTTTACTTTCACCTCTTTGAATGATCTCCAGGAATGGTTTGAAGAAAATATTGGAGAGTAGAGACGGGGCACCTGCACCCGTCTTTTTGTCATAATTAAAAGGGAACTCATAAATTAGTTCATTTGTGGATAACGAAAAAAATATTTTGTTTACCTTCTAAACAAAATATTTTTTCAAAATAACTGTTGAAATAAAAAATTTTTTTTCGTATAATCATTTTTGTTGGAAGTGCTTTCACAGTAATTCTACAAAAATAGATTACAACTTAGAGGGGTGGCAATCAAATGAATGCCTATTTATTACTCATTACACTTGTTTCAATTGTTATTGTTATTTTAGGAGTTTCATTGTTTAAGTGGCATGCGTTTATTAGTTTAACGGTAGCAGGATTATTCTTGGCGATTATGTCAGGATTAGGTTTAGATAAGATTGTTGCCGCTTACGAAACGGGAGTCGGCGGTACATTAGGGCACTTAGTCGGAATCTTGGCTTTGGGAACAATTCTAGGTAAGATGTTGTCAGAATCTGGTGCAGGTTTACAAATAGCTAATTTCTTCATAAAAGTATTTGGAGCGAAGAAACTGCCTTGGGCAATGTTTGTATCAGGGTTCGTCATTGGGATTCCGGTCTTCTTTGAAGTTGGTATTTTAATTTTATTACCACTTGTTATTTCGATTCAAAAAGCATCAAAACAAAATATTCTTTTAATTGGTTTACCAGCAATTGCAGGTTTATCGATTGTACACGGACTTGTCCCTCCACACCCTGGTGCGATTGCAGCTATTGGGCTTTATGGGGCAAACCTTGGTAAAGTGCTACTTTACTCATTAATCATAGCGATCCCGGCGGGCATCATCGGCGGACCATTATTTGCTAAATTTATCAACAAACGTGTCGTACCGGCTGGAGAACCAGAATTAGTGCGTGTTGATGACAATAAAGACAAAAAGTCATTACCAAGTGTAGGTGTTTCTTTCCTTACGATCTTAATGCCAGTTATCTTAATGGTTTTAGGAACAGCCGCACCATATTTACATGTACCAGCTGGTTTTGAGAAGTTCTTGGTGTTTATTGGCAGTCCAATCGTTGCTTTATTGATTTCATGTTTCTTTGCCTTTTATTTCTTAGGCTTCCGTCAGGGAATCGATAAAAATGCAATTAAGAATTTCACAGAGGAATGTATTTTACCAGTTGGTTCTATTCTATTAATAATCGGTGCCGGTGGTGGATTTAAGCAGATCCTTATTGACAGCGGAGTAGCGAAGGTTATTGCGTCTATGTCTGAAGGAATGTCATTATCTCCGCTTGTATTAGCTTTCTTGATTGCTGGTTTAATTCGAATTGCAACTGGTTCAGCTACGGTAGCCTTAACAACTGCTGCTGGAATTGTGGCACCTATCGTAGCTAATATGTCAGGTGTTAATTTAGAATTACTAGTGATCGCCACTGGAGCAGGTTCATTAATGTTTTCTCATGTTAACGATGCAGGTTTCTGGATGGTGAAAGAATATTTGGGTCTTTCCATTCAAGAAACATTTAAAACGTGGACTGTTCTAGAAACAATTTTATCCTTCATTGCGTTTGCAGGTGCACTCATTCTTAACATTTTTGTATAAAAAAAAGAGGATGGCCTACTTAGGTCATCCTCTTAATATTTACATCCGAGTATCAGAGATCGCTTCTCTTACTTTTCCAAGAGAGTGTTTTGCTTTTTCTTTATTGAGGACCATAATATTTACATAAAGTGCATCTATAAGGCTTAATTGAGCTATCCTAGATGAGAGGGCTTCCGAACGATATTCTGTTTCTTCTGAACTCGTATAGAGCGCTACATCGGAATATTGGCAAATGGGGGATTTTGGATAACTTGTAATGCCAATTGTTTTTGCCCCATTTCTTTTGGCTGTCTTTAAAATATTTAGAGTGTCTTTATTTGTTCCCGAATGAGAGATGATTACTGCAACATCATTTTCCTGTAACTGAGATGCTGACATGAGTTGAAAATGGGTATCTATAAATGCAAACGCTTTAATTCCTGTGCGCACGAATTTATGAAAAGCGTCCATTGCCACCACATTTGATCCGCCAGTACCATAAAATTCAACCCGGTTGGCCTTCATAAGCAGACTAACAGCTTCTTGAATGGAATTGCCGTCAAGGATCTGTAATGTATTTTCTAATGTTCTGATGTTTGAATGAAAAATCTTATCAGCTACTGTTTTCTCATTATCTTTTTCATTGATTTCCTCATGAATCTGCTGTATGGGTTCGATAATTTCGGAAGCTAGAGCAATTTTCATTGCTTGATAACCTTTAAAACCTATCCGTTTGCAAAAACGAAATACCGTCGCATCAGCCACTTGCAAATCTTCGGCAACTTCATTGATTGTATTATGGATAATTTTTTCAGGATTCTTCAAGATATAATCTGCAACTTTTTTTTCTTTTTCACTTAGTCGTGCGTAATAAGAACGTATCTTTCCCAAACAGTTTTGTGCCATAAATTGATATCCTCTCTATAAAAAATCGTACCTTAAGTATAGCATGAAATTGTCTGAAAAAATATTTTTTCATTTATGATTTGATTTAAGAAAAAAATTTTCATATAATAGAATTATTAAGAAAAAAATATTTCGGAGGTTTTTCAAATGGAGATCGGTTTAATAGGACTAGGAAAAATGGGTTATAATCTTGCACTAAATATGATGGAAAATAAACATAATGTAGTCGCATTTGATGTAAATAAGGAAGCTGTTAAAAAAATCAACTGTGAGGGAGCAGCAGGGGCTGAGTCTATTTCCGCATTAGTAAAAAAGCTTTCCTCTCCTAGAATCGTATGGGTAATGGTTCCTGCAGGGCCTATCACGGAACAAGTGGTTGAGGAGCTAAAGGGAGAACTGGAAGAAGGGGATATTGTTATTGATGGAGGGAACTCACACTATAAAGATTCCGTTCGAAGAGGCAAGGAACTAGCCGAAAAAGGCATACATTTCTTCGATGCAGGTACGAGCGGCGGTATGGCTGGAGCAAGGGAAGGCGCCTGTATGATGGTTGGCGGAGATAAGGAGGTCTTCAGCACGATTGAACCAATTTTCCGTGATATTAATGTAGAAAATGGTTACTTGTATGCAGGCAAGATCGGCAGCGGCCATTTCTTAAAGATGATTCATAATGGAATTGAGTATGGAATGATGCAGGCAATTGCGGAAGGGTTTGAAGTTTTGGAAAAAAGCGATTTTGATTTTGATTATGAAAAAGTTGCACGAGTCTGGAACAACGGTTCCGTTATTCGCTCATGGCTGATGGAACTAACGGAAAACGCCTTTTCTAAAGATCCTAAACTTGATTCAATTAAAGGAATCATGCATTCTTCAGGAGAAGGTAAATGGACAATAGAAACTGCCCTTGAACTTCAAACAGCCATGCCTGTAACTGCTTTGTCACTGATGATGCGATATCGTTCGCTTGATGAAGATACCTTTACCGGTAAAGTTGTCGCTGCTCTAAGAAATGAATTTGGCGGACATGCAGTTGAAACAAAATAAAAAATAAAAAGCTGAACAAGGCATCCGGATTTAAATCCGGATGCCTTGTTTTTTTAAACTCAAAAAAGTATTTACTTTACCCACTTCTCTTGGAAACTTGTAATAGGACCATATTCATTTTCTAAAACACGTGAGACGCGGATATAGATAGGTGTTAAGTCGTTATAAATTTCTACATTACTTTCGATTGGCTGATGGGCATGGGTTGAACCAACTAGTTCAGACATTATTGAAAAGTCCTCAATTTCACCAAGCGCGTACATACCTAGAACGACAGCACCCAGACATGAGCTTTCAAAGCTTTCTGGGACTACAACCTCCTGGTTGAAAATATCAGCCATCATCTGCCGCCATAATTCAGACCGAGCAAAACCGCCGGTTGCTTGAATTTTGGTAGGCACTCCAATAACTTCCTGAAGCGCAAGTAAGACAGAATATAGATTTAAGATTACACCTTCAAGTACAGCGCGAATCATATGCTCTTTTTTGTGATGGAGGCCAAGGCCGAAAAAGGATCCTCTTGCATGGGCATTCCAAAGTGGCGCGCGTTCACCTGCCAAATATGGATGAAAAATAAGGCCATCAGCACCTGGAGCAACCCTTGAGGCGATCTTGGTTAGTACTTCATAGGGATCAATTCCCAAGCGCTTAGCCGTTTCCACTTCGGCTGATGCCAACTGGTCACGTACCCACCGGAAGGTCATACCGCCGTTGTTCACCGGACCGCCAACAACCCAATGTTTTTCTGTTAGCGCATAGCAAAAAATTCTTCCTTTTGGATCTGTAACGGGTCGATCCGTCACCGTCCGAATGGCACCGCTTGTCCCAATTGTAACAGCTACTACACCCGGGTCTATGGCATTAACGCCTAAATTGGAAAGAACACCGTCGCTAGCCCCCACTACAAAAGGAGTTTCTTTAGATAGTCCTAGTTCTTTGGCAAACTCCTCTTTTAAGCCTGTTAAATAATAGGTAGTTGGGACAGGTTCCGCTAGTTTATCACCGGTAATCCCAGCTACTTCTAAAGCTTCAGCATCCCAAGCAAGCTCTTCAAGGTTAAACATTCCTGTTGCCGAAGCAATCGAATAGTCGACGACATATTTGCCAAATAGTTTATGAAATATATATTCCTTAATCCCGATAAATTTATTTGTCTGATTAAAGAGTTCCGGTTCGTCGTGGCGCAGCCATGTAATTTTACTTAATGGTGACATCGGATGAACCGGAGTTCCGGTCCTTCGATAAATTGCGAGTCCATTTAGTTCGTTTTTAATCGTTTCAGCCCAGGCAGTTGCCCGGCTGTCTGCCCAAGTTATACAGCGGGTAAGCGGTTTATCTTCGTCGCTCATGGCAATGACACTATGCATTGCGGAACTAAAAGAGACAAGTTTAATCTTCTGGGGATCGATTTCCCCCTTCTTGACCGCCACTTTAATGGTTTCCAGTACCGCCCTGAAAATTTCTTCCGGGTCTTGTTCGGCAATGGATGGGGTTGGACTATAAAGTGGATATTCGACATGGTGCATACTCATGACCGTTCCTTTATCTTTATAAAGAACTGTCTTAGTACTAGTTGTTCCAATATCTACGCCAAGGTAGTAAGATAAGTTATCCATTAGACAATCTCCTTCAATATTAAATAGAAGAATCTGTTGAAGAAAAAATACTTCTATTTAATAG
>NZ_JBALPZ010000154.1:0-1645 GCF_036965645.1 Neobacillus drentensis | reverse complement strand
TAATTGTACCTGAAATAATTATTGTTTTGAAACCTTTTTGACTTTATAACTGAATTAAAAACGCATTTGAGATATTACTAAAGATTAACTATCTTCATTTTTTGTTCAAAATGAAATATATATGTGCGATTGAAGGAATAACCCGCCAAAGATTCCATATTAGTGGAATTCCTTTTCTTTTCTTAGAACTAATCGTTTTTGAATTGCCTGTTGTTGCTTTACTTTTGACTAAAAAAACAACACTTGCTTACCTTAATGTGGTAATGGTAATCTTGAATTTAGTGTTTATGAAAATTTAGAAACAATAATCTAACAGCCAGCCTAATGATAAGGCTGCTTGTTACTTTTGGGCAGATTGCATGGAACACTTATTTTCTTTAAACTGATTGTAAATGTTGAAACATGTGGTGAGAATAGATGGATAAAAAGGTTGAACAGACATATGAAATCATGGAGGTTTGCTTGCTAGCAGGGAAGATCATGCTTCAAAGCGGCGGGGAAACCTATCGCGTAGAAGATACCATGATGCGGATCGCAGCTTCCTTTGGGATTGAAAAATCACATAGTTATGTCACTCCAACGGGAATCATTTTCTCAGCAGAAGGATCGGAACCAACTAAAACTAAACTTATTCGAATATCAGAACGGTCTACCGATTTGAAAAAGGTAGCGATGGTGAATAGTATTTCTCGGAGTATTAGCAGCGGGGAATTGGACTTGACCGAATCCTTGAACAAATTAAAGGATATTGAAGATCTTGATGTTACTTTTCCAATGCGATACCAAGTAGCAGCAGCCTCAATAGCCAGTGGTTGTTTTATGATCATGTTTAACGGAGGCTGGAATGATTTTATCCCTGCTATGATATCTGGTGGAGCAGGGTATGTAAGCTTTATAGCTTTTCATCGCTTTGTTCCGATTAAGTTCTTTTCAGAGTTTTTAGCTTCATTTGTAATCGGGTTATTATCATTATTATTTGTTAGGATCGGTTTGGGGCATAAATTAGATACGATTATCATTGGTTCGGTCATGACATTGGTGCCTGGGCTGTTAGTGACCAATGCCATCCGTGATTTAATGGCGGGGCATTTGGTTTCAGGTCTGTCAAAAGGGGCTGAAGCTTTTCTAACGGCGTTTGCGATTGGGGCAGGAATTGCGTTTGTATTATCATTTTTATAGCGTGGTGGTGAACAAGAATGGATATTCTTTCGCAGGCTATTACCAGTTTCCTGGCTACAGCAGCATTTGGGATACTATTTAATGCGCCAAAAGAATCTTTAATAAAATGCGGCTTAATCGGTATGGGCGGATGGTTAATTTACTTTCTACTCGAAGGTTATAATCATGATCCAATATTAGCCACATTGGCTGCAACCATTTTTATAGCAGTTCTCAGCCAAAAAATGGCGAAGATCTATAAGATGCCGGTGATTATTTTTAGTGTTGCCGGTATTATTCCATTAGTCCCTGGTGGTCTGGCGTATGATTCGATGAGAAATATTGTAGAAAATAACTATAATGATGCGATTGCTCTCGCAGCAAGAGTGCTCATGCTGGCAGGTTCAATTGCCTTTGGATTAGTTTTTTCTGAAGTTATCAATCAGATTGCTAAAAAAATTAAACAGTAGGAAGCATGGGGACGGTT
>NZ_JBALPZ010000153.1:18449-18668 GCF_036965645.1 Neobacillus drentensis | reverse complement strand
ATTCCTATACTTATTTAAGTAAAATGTAAAGTTTGTTGGGTGTGTAAATGAAGTTATAAAAATTATATTGTTTTCTATAAAGAAATTTTCAGTGTAAATGGGGGTGTAAGCCCTTACTTAATCTCAGAAATAGAAGGATGTATAGTTCGAATGAAATTATTTTAAAGGATTATTGTGTTATCAAAAGGAGGTATTGATAAATAATGAAAAAGACCGTTT
>NZ_JBALPZ010000153.1:18172-18335 GCF_036965645.1 Neobacillus drentensis | reverse complement strand
CCGGACGTTTTATGTCTGGTTGGCAGGAGCTTGATGAATTAAAAAAGGAGTATGGCGAGGATTTAGACATTCTTTCATTAGATGTAACCAATCAACAATCAGTCGATGCAGCTGCTGATTACATAAAAGAACAGGCTGGACAGTTAGATATTCTTATTAATAA
>NZ_JBALPZ010000153.1:7211-18147 GCF_036965645.1 Neobacillus drentensis | reverse complement strand
TTAATAATGCAGGTATTCTCAAGGACCGGTCTGAAGATATATTCGGAGACTTTTATTACGAAGATATGATGAAACTGATTGATACGAATACATTTGGACCATTGCGTGTCTCCAAGTCTGTTGTTCCTTTGCTAATAAAAGGAAATAGTAAAATACTTGCCAATATCTCATCAGAACCTGCAAGTTTAGCTGATTCCTAGAGAAAGAAGGAGTATGGCTATTGCATGTCAAAGACTGCTTTAAACATGCAATTAACGATCTTACAAAATCAATTAAAAGAATATGGGATCAAAGTTTTAGCATTCCATCCAGGTTATGTGAGGTCGTATATTTTTGGTGAATTCAATCCAGATGCAACGATTGATGCCATCGAATCTGCAACGGGAATTATGAACCAAATATTAAAGTCACCAGCGATTGAAGAACATATGTTCATTGATTATCAAGGGAACCAAATGAACTGGTAAGTAGATAAAACTTAAACATGACTATGATTTGATTATGGAATGAAATGGCAACGGTTATTTAAGCAAATCTAGTATTTTAATCAACTTATTTCTTATTTAAAGGAGCTGTTGGGATGTTTAAAGGGAAGGTTTTATCTCAAAATGATATTGAACAATTCATTGAATTAGGTTGGGTTAAAGTCTCCCAAGCTTTTGAGCGAAAGGCCGCATTAAAGGCACAGGATTACTTGTGGGAACAACTGGAAAAAAGAGGGGTTGAAAGACTTGATCGAACAACCTGGACTGAGCCCATGCTCCGATTGAATGAAAATTACAATACGGAGGAGTTCCGTCCGTGCGATAGTGAAAGACTCTCCGATGCCATAGAGGATTTAGTGGGAACAGGTCGTTGGGTCGGCCGTGGCATACCAAATCGTTGGGGATGGTGGCCCGTTAATTTTTCGGAAGGTTCCCATCTGGAATGGGACGTTCCAACAAATGGATGGCATTGGGATGGAATCCATTTTAAACATCACGTTGATAGCCCTGATCAAGGTCTGCTTTGTTTATGTATTTTTTCAGATATTGGCCCCCGGGGTGGCGGGACATTAGTGGCTGAGGGTTCACATAAAGTGATAGCTCGATACTTGGCTGAGCAGCCAAATGGTGTAACTCTCGAGGATGGAATCCAAGCTGTGAACAAAGCTCATGAATGGTTTGGCATGCTTACAGGTCAAGATGGGACAAACTCTTCTTCAAGCAAGGATACGAACCGAATCGATTACTTTATGAATCAAACCGTTAAGGTTGATGAGACAAACCTTAGAGTAGTGGAAACAACTGCAGAAGCAGGCGATGTCTACCTTTGCCATCCGTTTCTCTATCATGCCTCTTCTCAAAATCATTCAGGAATTCCACGTTTTATGTGCAATCGGACAACTCCGTTAGGGGGGAGATTAAACTTAAGAAGAATAAATGAGACAGACTATTCACCTCTAGAATTTAGTATTCGGAAGGCCTTGTAAACTCACGAAAAAGCCCAATTTTTGGGACCCTATCCATTTGAGTTAGAGGATTAGATATATTTGAAGTGAATATTTTTCATAAGTACTTCGTGAGAATCATTTCTAGTATTTATGCACCTTAAAAAATATTTATTAAAAGGGGATTTGAACATGCTAAAAGTCTTACGTAAACCAGTGATTTCAGGATTAGCTTTAGCATTATTGCTACCTGTAGGAATAACAAGTGTATCTGCATCTAATATAGAATCTTATGCCAAAAAGCCAACTATTAGTGCATTTGAGGCACCACAGCTAGACCAAAGATATAAAGATTCTTTCACCATTGGGGCAGCAGTAGAGCCTTCCCAATTACAAGGCAAGGACGCGGAAATGTTAAAGCGCCATTTTAATAGTATCGTTGCAGAGAATGTCATGAAGCCTGCAAGTTTGCAGCCAGTAGAAGGTCAATTCAACTGGGGACCTGCTGATCAAATTATTAAATTTGCAAAAGAAAATGGCATGGACGTCCGTGGTCATAATCTTGTCTGGCACCAGCAGGTACCTAATTGGTTCTTCATTAATAAACAAGGTGAATGGATGCCAAGTGAGACAGATCCAGTAAAACGCGAGGCAAACAAAGAGTTATTATTACAGCGCTTACGTGATCATATTAAAGCAGTCGTATCACGATATAGGGATGATGTGAAATCTTGGGATGTTGTGAATGAAGTCATCTCTGATGGAGGTGGATTACGCACTGACTCTAATTGGTACAAAGTAACCGGCGAAGACTATATTAAAGTCGCATTTGAAACCGCCAGAGAATATGCTGCACCAGATGCTAAGCTTTATATCAATGATTACAATACAGAAGTAGAACCAAAAAGATCAAGTCTCTATGAGCTAGTTAAAAGATTAAAAGAGGAGGGGGTTCCAATTGATGGTGTTGGCCATCAGTCCCACATCCAAATCGGCTGGCCTTCTGAAGCAGATATTGAAAAGACGATTAACATGTTTGCGGATTTAGGCCTAGATAACCAGATTACCGAGCTTGATGTCAGTATGTATGGCTGGCCTGTAAGGGCATATCCAACTTATGCAGCTATTCCGGAACAAAATTTCCTAGACCAAGCAGATCGTTACGATCGTTTGTTCAAGTTATATGAGAAATTGGGCGATAAGATTAGCAACGTAACCTTCTGGGGCGTTACTGATAACCATACTTGGCTTAATGACCGTGCTGATGTTTACTATGATCAAGATGGAAACGTTGTAACGGATAAAAATGCACCATATGCTACTGTAGTGAAAAAATCTGGAAAGGATGCACCATTTGTATTTGATCCAGACTACAATGTAAAACCGGCCTATTGGGCAATTATTGACCATAAATAATGTAAATTAGTAAATCAGCTCCGATATTGGAGCTGATTTTTTAAACGTCTAATCAAAATAGCATTAGGAGATTATTACTGCTGGTAATTTTTTGTGTATAAAATGATAAGTCATTATTCTTACTCTTTGAAAGCGTGTTCAAAAAATATTCAAAAAATTCAATTTAATAATTGACACAAGTCTATAACGAGGATTAGAATAAAGTCAACAATAAACGCGTGTTCACGAGAGAAGGAAAATACATTGAAAAGAAGTAAAATAAACAGCACACAAATTGCAGAACTCGCAGGTGTATCTAGAAGTACCGTTAGCAGAGTCATTAATAATTATCCTAGTGTTCCCCCTGAGACTAGGGAAAAGGTAATGAAAGTCATCAAAGAATACAATTATGTTCCCGATATGTCTGCACAAGTACTTGCAGGGAAAAATATGAGGAATATTGGATTATTCATTATTGATAAGGGAAGTGTCTCAAATGACCCAACCAGCAATAAGCTTATCACTAGTGTAATAGAAGAAGCTTCCTTACACGACTACTATATATTGACACATATTATACGTAATAGTAAGGATCCAGTTAGTGTAGACCGCGTGAAGGCGGTATTTTACCAGAATAGAATAGATGCAGGTATTTTTATGGGTGCAGATAATCATGAACCGTTTATTGAAGAACTTATTGCAGAAGGTTTTATTATCGGTATTGTCGACCAGAATTTGCCCGGGCGTGATGAGGCCAATCGAATTGTCTATAACTTCGATAGTGATAATGATGTCATCAAAGCAATAGATTATTTGGTTAGTTTGAATCACCGCCATATCGGAATCATAAATGGCGATCTAAAACGACACTCCGGGTCAGCGAGATACAAGGGCTATCTGAAAGCTATTGAACATCATGGTTTACCGATTAGAAAAGAATGGATTTTACCAGGGGATTTTAATAGCGACAGTGGATATAACAGCATGAAAAACTTCTTAAAAACCAACCTTGAATTACCGACAGCTTTTTTTGCTGCTAACGATAGTATTGCATTTGGGGCCATTCGAGCACTTAATGAAAAAGGATTGAATGTTCCAGCAGATGTATCCATCATTGGTGTCGATGACCATGCATTAAGTGCTTTTTTTCCTCCCCCCTTAACGACTTTTAAAGTGGATTTCAGAGGAATGATGCAGCGTTTGACCAATGATGTCATCAAAAAGATTGAACAGCCAGGTAACAAGGGGATTAAGATTACCGTAGGTTCTGAATTGATTGTAAGAGAGTCTTGCCGCTCTCTTTAATCTCTTTTTTTAGTTCGGTGTGAACGCGCTTTCAATTTATGATTACTTGCTTGGTTAGTATAAGCTTATTCACAAGGTTTTATTTTTTAAAGTTATAAACGCGTGTTTATACGCGAAAAAAATAATATGTTTATTAAAAGGGGGGATGCCTAAAGGGAAAAGGTTTTGAAAAATGTACACTTGCCATTATTTCTTCATCAAAAGTTAAATTCTATTTATTATTGGGGGTTTTGAATATTGAAGAAAATCTTCTCAGTAAGTATGATTTTACTCCTTGTCATGATGTTGATCCTTTCAGGTTGTTCGAGTTCCAAATCCTCTACTACATCAAAATCTGATGGTGGCTCCAAAGAATTTACATATTGGTATCCATGGGGTGGAGATTCTGAAAAATGGGATAAAGGAAGAATTGCAGATTATGAGAAAGAGAAAGGCATAAAAGTAAATGCCGTATACGTTCCCGATGGTATCACAAATGGTAAACTTTTATCTGCCATCACTGGGGGAAACCCGCCAGATTTAGTATTAGGAGATGGAAATGACTATCAGCTCGCCTATAGTCTAGCGGCTCAAGGGGCATTAGAGCCACTTGATAAATATCTAGAAAAAGCAGGTTTTGATGAGAATAGTGTTCTTGATGGTTTCCGTTCGTTAATGAAACAGCCTGATGGAAAAACCTATATACTTCCACAGGATTCGAACGTTAACTTATTGTATTACAATGTGGACATGTTCAAGGCGGCAGGACTAGATCCGGATAATCCTCCAAAAACCATTGAAGAGTTAGATAAAGCGGCTGCAGCCTTAACGAAAATTAATGATGATGGCAGCTTCAAAACACTTGGCTTTATTCCGTGGATTGATGCAGGCGAGGATCCATATACCTGGGCATGGGATTTTGGTGCTAACATGTATGACACAAAAAATAAAAAAGTCGTATTAAATGAAAAACCGATGATTGATGCGTTTAACTGGATGGATAGTTATGCCAAGAAATATAATCCAGAAAAAATCAAGTCCTTTACGTCAGGATTTGGCGGGGCTTTTTCTCCAGATCACCCATTCATGACTGGAAAGGTCGCCATGACGGTTACGGGAAACTGGTTTGCTAATGCACTTAAAATATATTCTCCAAACACCCATTATCGAGTAGCTCCGATTCCAAGCCCTCCAGGCGGAAGAAAGGATTCCACGGTATTTGGAACAAATGTATTTTTTGTTCCAAAGGGAGCAAAGCATCCTCAAGAAGCGGTTAACTTTGCTTTATATGGAAACCAGGACAAAGTGTTAGCGGAAAACATTAATATTTGGAGATCCATTTCTATCTGGAAAGAAAAATCGGATGCCATCAAATGGGATAACGACCAAGTTTATGACACAGTGTTAAAAGTGGCAGCTTCTCCAGATTCGGGTCACCCAGCATTGACATCCGTCGCTAGTGAAATGGGCGATGAACTGACTAGCATTCGCGATGATGTTATCTATAATCATAAAGACCCAGAATCTCTTCTTAAAAAAGCCCAACAAAAACTTCAAGAAAAACTTCAGAAAAAATAAAGGCCTTGCAACCGGGTTTTGCCTTCGGGCAAAATCCGGGCTTAAAAAAATTAAGGAGGGAGAACGATATGAAGACGACACTCCCAGTTGCAAAACCTGAACAACGAAATATTCTTCCTGAAACTAGTCAATCGACAACGCTAAAAAAAGTGAATAAACATGTAAATAAGTTACTAGTTTACTTGATTTTGATTTTATTTTCTTTAGCTTTTATTGTGCCATTCCTTTGGCTGATATCAGGCTCCTTAAAAAGTAGTTCCGAACTCTTTTCGGATCCACCCGTATGGATCCCTAAAGTTCTCAATTGGTCCAATTACAAGGAAGCGTTTACGGCCTTTCCGTTCTTTTTATATTTTAAGAACACTATTATTATTGTTGTTTTTACCTGTATTGGGGCGGTGATCTCGAATTCTTTAATTGCCTATGGCTTTTCCAGAATAGATTGGAAATATCGAGATGGCATTTTCGTCCTTGTTTTGGCGACATTAATGCTTCCGTTTCAAGTTATCATGATTCCGTTATTTCTTCTATTTAAAGAAATCGGATGGATTGGGAGTTTCTATCCTTTAATCATACCGCACTTTTTTGGTAATCCATTCTTTATCTTCTTATTAAGACAGTTTTTTAAAGGAATACCAAAAGAATTATCTGAAGCAGCAAAAATAGATGGAGCCAATGAATTCACGATTTATTGGAAAGTCATTTTACCGTTATCTAAACCGATTTTAGCTACGGTGGTGATTTTTCAATTCATCGAGGCCTGGCGAGACTTCCTAGGTCCACTTATTTTCCTAAGTGACAATAGCCATTACACCCTTTCATTAGGAGTGCAACAGATTATGTCACAAAATGACCCAAGGTGGGGCTTACTGATGGCGATTGGCGTGGCCATGACATTACCAATCATAATTGTCTTTTTCTTCCTACAAAAATATTTCATCGAAGGGATCACATTCACCGGTTCAAAAGGATAATACAGTTTGGTTTTCGATCCCTTTTGGGAACCAAAATCATAAAAAATACTCTTTAATAACAGGGGGTGTGATGGATGAACACACAAAAAAGAAATTTGAGAAATGGCCTCCTTTTCATTTCTCCTTGGATTGTCGGGTTTCTCTGCTTTACGGCCTATCCAATGTTTAGTTCTCTCTACTATTCTTTGACAGAGTATAATCTAATTTCTGAACCGAAATTTATTGGATTGGGAAACTATAAGCAACTTCTCTTTAAAGATGATTTGTTTTTCACTGTGTTGGGAAATACGTTATATATGGTATTTGTCGGTTTGACGATCACAACGGTGGTCACCATTTCAATAGCCATCCTACTTAACACAAAGAATATTAAAGGTATTTCCTTTTTTAGGGTAGTCTTTTTTATTCCAACACTTGTTCCTTTTGTTGTTCTGGCGATTTTGTGGATTTGGGTCCTTCAGCCAGATTCTGGCGTTGTAAACTCGGTCCTTGGCTTTTTTGGTATTGATGGCCCCGGATGGTTTTCTAGTCCGAAATGGGCAAAACCAGGATTTATCATCATGGCGATTTGGATGTCTGGAAATATGATTTTGATCTATTTGGCGGCAATCGGTGATATTCCAAAATCCTTGTATGAAGCAGCCTCCATCGATGGTGCCAATGTAATACAAAAGATCTTTCATATTACGTTGCCAGGGTTAAGACCAGCGATTCTTTTTAATTCAATTACGGGAATGATCTCGGTATTTCAATCCTTCGCCGAAGCCTTTATTATCACGGATGGGGGACCAGACAACTCTACGTTGTTCTATTCTCTCTATCTTTATCGAAATGCTTTTCAGTACTTCAATATGGGGTATGCTTCAGCGCAAGCATGGATTCTCTTAATCATCGCCTTAATTATGACCATGACTTTTTTCAAACTTTCGAAAAAATGGGGATTTGAAGATTAATATTTTTATAATGAAAAATTAATTTGTATTACTTAAATGAACAATCACAAGTATCACTAATCATACGATATTTTTAAAATTTTCATTCTTTGTGAGAGATATAATGGCTTATCCATTGTATATAAACTAAAAGATAAAAAGGAGAGAATAAATGATGTCAAATGAAACTCATGTTCAAAATGGAGTATTAGGAACAAAGGTAATTGCTCAAATTGGTATTCTAGTGAATGATATTGAGACAGTTTCACAAGCCTATGCGGATTTCTTTGGGGTAGAAAAACCAAAATGGAATTGGACGGATACAGTGGATAAAGCACGGACGGAATACAAAGGGTCCGCTTCAGTAGCCCGTTCAAAATTGGCCTTTTTCGATATGGGATCACTTCAGTTAGAGCTAATTGAACCTGATCAGCATCCTAGCACGTGGAGAGACCATCTCAATGAGCATGGCGAAGGTCCACACCATATCGCCTTTATTATAGAGGGGATGAAAGAAAAAGTGTCTTTAATGGAGTCACGAAATATGCCATTGGTTCAAAAAGGGGAATATACAGGTGGTCGCTATGCTTATCTAGACACATTCAAGGATTTAAAGATTATGTTAGAGCTTCTTGAAAACGATAAAAAGTAAGGGGGGAAGCACTGTTGAAAAATATTGATAACAATCATCTGATAAAGATCGGTTTAGTGGTGGACGACATTCATTTAGCTGCGAAAAACTTTTCGGAACTCTTTGGTGTTGAGATGCCCCAGATTATTTTACCGCCTGAGGAGGTTACTCCTGATCCAACCGGTGAGACCTATTCCGTTTTCCGCGGAGAAAATGCACCTGCTCGAGTTAAAATCGCAAACCTTAAAATGGGACCTGTTACAGTTGAGTTATTAGAGCCTCTTGACGAACCATCTCCTTATTCAGAGTATAAGCAAAAGCACGGACAAGGGGTTAATTTTATTACTTTTACTGTCAATGGATTTGAAGAGCACATTCAATTTGTCGAGGGAAAAGATATTCCTTTAATACATAAAGGAGAATACGGAACTGGGCGTTATTGTTTCTTTGATTCGGTTTCACAATTGGGTGTTATGCTAGGCCTACAAGAAATAGGTCGTAAACCAGTCAAAGCTTAACTTAGGAGGGTTACTATGAATCTATTTATTACAGGTGCTAACCGTGGTCTTGGATTGGCGTTGACCAAGGAAGCAGCAAAAAGGAGACATACTGTATTCGCTGCTGTCCGAAACCCAGAACAGAGAGTGGAGGAGTTAAGACAACTTCAGTCTGATTTTCCGAATCAAGTCTTTCTTCTGCCTCTAAATATTGCTGATGAGGCGTCATGTGATGCAGCTTCTAAAAGGTTAAGAGAGGAAAATGTTTCCTTAGATGTTATCATTAACAATGCCGGGATATTAGATGAACGTTCAAAGAAAATTGAAGAATTGGATATGGATAAGGTGGAGCAGACTTTTCATATTAATCTCTTTGGACCAATGAGAGTTATTAAACACTTCCTGCCACTTCTTGCCAAAGGACCCAACGCTTCCATTATTAACATCTCATCTGAGGCCGGAAGCTTTCAGAATGCCTATGGCGGGGATTATCCTTACGCTCTTTCTAAATCCGCGTTAAACATGTTTTCTCAACAATTAAAAAAATATCTAGCCATTGATCAAGTTTCTGTTTATGCTATCCATCCTGGCTGGATCAAAACAGACATGGGTGGAGAGCGGGCTCCTGGCACACCGGAGGAATCCGCACGGGGTTTTTTGGATATTGTCGAGAAGAAAATGGAGATTCAAGCTACTTCATGTTTTATTAATTTCAAGGGAGAGCCAATGCCACTATAAACGTAGTTGGCCCTCAAACCATCGTTTGGGGGCCGATTACTATTCTCCTACATCGGGAAATCACTGATAGAATTCTTAGTAAAAATATTATTTCATGGAGAGTGAAGGCTTTGAAAAGAATCGTTACCCTTATAGGAGATTACTATCATCCTAGAGAAAGGATTCAAGCTTCCTTGATTCGGGTCTTAGCCCTGCTTAATGAAGAAAACGAAAGATTTGAGTACGTGGAAATTGAACCGAGTCAACTAAAAAAGGAATTAGAAAGTCAACCTGATGCCGTTATCTTATTTAAAGAAGATCGACTTAATCCGAATGATGAAAAGGTTGATACTTGGATGACTGAAGAAATGGGCGAAGCGATTGCTCAGTATGTTGAACAAGGTGGAGGATGGTTAGCTTGGCATTCAGGGCTTGCCTCCTACTCTATTGAGGGTTCCTATACTGAAATGTTAAAGGGATATTTTGAATACCATCCAGCACCTCATCCTCAAGTAAAGTATACGGATGTACAAAGAATCGATGCTTTTGGCCCGGTTTCCTTTGAAATTAGAGATGAGCACTATTTTGTTAAAGTAAAGGAAGAGGAGACGAATATCTTTTTAAAATCAGTTTCCGAAGAAGGGAATTCCATTGCAGGGTGGTTCCATCACTACGGAGCAGGGCGAGTCTGCTGTCTTACCCCAGCACATAATGAAGAAGGGCTTATAAATGAGGAATTTACATTACTCTTGGCTAAGACGGTTGAATGGGTGAGTTTGAAAAAAATAAACGCTCTTAATTAGGATAAACGAATGTTTGCAGATCCTGATGATTTTAATAGAATCTAAGCTTTACATCTCTCTGCTAGCCACTAAATGGAAATATTCAAGAATAAATAGGAAGTGAAGGAGAGGGAGCTGGTAAAAATTGGAGAGACCTAGTTAAATAAGACAAAGGAAAAAGCACCCCCTGAATCGTATTTAAATAATACGTAACTCAGGAGGTGTTTTCTTATGGGGAAGATAAATGAATACTCAGAAGAAGTTAAAAAGGCTGTTATTGAAATGAAGTTAAGTGGTGAGTATTCTAACCGTGAAATTATGGACAAGTTCGGAATTACCAATGTTACTCAGATTAAAAGGTGGATGAAGTGGTATCGTGAAGGGCAACAATATCGTTTAGCGCAAGGGATTGGTAAACAATATAGTTATGGGAAAGGTCCTGCAGAACTATCTGAAAATGACCAGTTAAAGAGAGAAAATGAGTACTTAAAGGCACAAATAGAAATTTTAAAAAAGTACCAAGAAATAGAGAGGAGTTGGTTCCGGAAGCAGTCGTAGCCTTAGTTGAAAAATTTAAAGATCAATTTTCTATAACCTTTCTTTGTAAATGTATTGGCACACCTAGGTCAACTTACTATAGGTGGAGAAAACAAGGTTCTAAAGGTAAAACTGAACTCGAAGCACAGATCACTGAAATTTGTAAACGTCATAAATTCC
>NZ_JBALPZ010000153.1:0-7138 GCF_036965645.1 Neobacillus drentensis | reverse complement strand
TCTTCAATGCCGGGTTAAGCCAAAACGTAATAATAATATAGCTGGTGAAATGAAGGTAGTCGTCCCTAACCATTTGAATAGAAATTTTCAAGCTTCTAAACTAAATGAAAAATGGGTTACCGACATCACTTATCTCCCTTTCGGTCAATCTATGTTGTATCTCAGCACAATCATGGATTTATTTAATAATGAGATAATCGCATATCGAATTAGTACCAGCCAAGATGTGTCTTTAGTGATAGATACTTTAAACGACGCTGTAGAAGGTCGTGAAATTAGTGGCTTAATACTACATAGTGATCAGGGGTCTCAATACACTTCACGTTCATTTCAAAGAATAGCAAAAGAAAAAGGCATTACCACAAGCATGTCCCGGAAAGGCAATTGCTTGGATAATGCCGTCATTGAATCCTTCCACTCCACTATAAAGTCGGAAGAATTCTACTCTCAAGGAAGAGAGTTTCTTACAAATTCTATTGTAATCGAAAGAGTTGAAAAATTCATCAATCATTATAATCACACACGACTTCAGGCAAAATTAAACTACCTGTCCCCTATTGAGTTTAGGGAACAGGCAGCATAATCGGTGCTTTTTCGTTGTCTCATTTTAATAGGTCAGTTCAAATTAGCCGGCTCTCTTTTTTTTATACTTTCCTTCATGGATAATAAAAAAGAATGTAGATTACCCTTATGAAAGGGCTTTCTAAAAAAAGTGGTATTTCTCCTAATCGTTGTGACCTGTTTTCAAAACTATCAGAATGTTAAGTTATAAATGTAAACAAACACACAATAAAATGTCAAAGAATAATCAAAAAACCTTTACTGATTTTGTGCAAATGCACAAATATATTTGTTGTATGGGCTATACAAAAATAATATTCGATAGGTTAATATTCTTATAAGAAAGCGCTTCACCAAAACTGCTTTATGGTAATGACAAAAATATTGCAACCATCATGGAGTGTCTTTAATAAATAGAGAAGGGAGGGAAAATATATGGATAAAGACTTTGTCATCGTATTAGCTCCCGATTCATTTAAAGAAAGTATGACAGCAAAAGAAGCATGCGAGGCTATGGAAAGAGGAATTAAGAGAGTAAATAATCAGATTACGTGTATTCAAGTTCCAATGGCTGATGGTGGAGAGGGCACGATGCAATCACTGGTTGATGCTACTGGCGGTGAAATATATATGGTAAGGGTTATAGGTCCGCTAGGAAATGAAGTGGAAGCCCCCTATGGGATTTTAGGAGACGGTCAAACTGGTATCATTGAGATGGCTAGTGCAAGTGGACTTCATTTAGTACGAAAAGAAGATAGAAATCCGCTTATTACTACCACTTATGGTACAGGTCAATTAATAAAAGCCTGTTTAGATCAGGGGATAAATAAACTATTAATTGGTATCGGTGGAAGCGCTACAAATGATGGAGGAGCTGGGGTAATACAAGCTTTAGGCGGGAAATTGTTAGATGAAAATGGAGAAGAGCTGGGTTTTGGTGGAGGAGAGTTAGGCCGCTTGGCAAGAATCGATCTTACCAATTTTGATCCGCGTATAAAAGATATTACAGTCGAGGTAGCCTGTGATGTCAATAATCCACTTTGTGGAGAACGCGGAGCAGCCGTTGTGTTTGGACCACAAAAGGGTGCCACACCAGAAGTAGTTGAACGATTAGACAAAAACTTTATGAATTATGCAAATGTAATAAAAGCAGAACTTAATATCGATATCGTCGATGTACCTGGCGCTGGTGCAGCAGGGGGATTAGGTGCTGGACTGATGGTGTTCTTAAATGGAACTTTAAAAAAAGGCATTGATATTGTTATTGAATATACATCTCTGGAAGACAGAGTCAAGAATGCGGATATGGTCTGGACTGGTGAAGGCAGTATTGATTTCCAAACCAAATTTGGAAAGACTCCTTATGGGGTTGCTTCGGTTGCAAAAAAGTATAATAAGCCAGTAGTGGCATTCACAGGAAGCCTTGGTGAAAGTATCGATTCATTATATGAGAAGATTGATTCCATTTTCAGTATTATGCAAGGAGTTACTTCACTAGAGGAGGCATTGGTAAATGGTCAGCAAAACCTTCAAAGAACCTCTGAAAATGCTGTAAAACTGATGAATTTAATGAGGTAATTGAGAGCGAAACTAGTCCATAAAATGAGTTCTGACCTATTTATTATATAATTTAATAATATTAAACTAATAGTAGATAGCTGGTTAGAAAAGGTGATGTAATGAAATTATCGAAGCCAATAGCTGAAAAGGTCACAAAAGAAATGATGAAAATCATCCCCTTCAATATTAATCTGATGGATGAAAAAGGGTTGATTATTGGGAGTGGAGATAAGAAACGGGTAGGAACATTACATAAGGGAGCATCAAAGGTCATTGCCACCAAGAGCATCCATGAGATTTATACCGAAGGCGATGGGATGAAGCCTGGCGTCAATGAACCTATTGTTATTAACGGTGAGATTATTGGGGTCATTGGAATTACAGGCGATCCAGATGAAGTAAGGCCATTTAGTAAACTTGTTGGGGCAGCAGCAAAACTTCTAATCGAGCAGGAAAGCATAAGTAAGAAAGCCCAGAATGACAGAATCAAGCGTGAGACATTTTATCATGAATTAACCTACCGAAAAACAAGCTATGATGAAGAGTTTTTACAACAAGGAAAGATGTATGGCATTGACCTGACAAGGAACTGTCAAGCCATATTGATAAAAGGGAATTTCCATTCAAAGGAAATGAAAGCGTTTTTAGATCACTTTAGACATTATTCCACCATTGACAATAGCAAGAGGGTCTTGTTTATCACGGAACATAGCAGCTTTAAGGAAGTAATAACTAATTTAATAGGAAGAAAAGAAATAGAAAAAATAGCGATAGGTGAAAAGGAGGGATTTGCCGCCATTTCACACGAACAGGCTGCCAATGCCTTGTCGGTTGGCGTGAAAATAAGACCTTCAGAAAAGGTTTATTATTATCATCACTTAAAGTTATTTATACATCTGGCGTCTAATCATACGGAATTTCCTAGTTCCATCCTATCAGTCTTAGAAAGTTTAGGAAACAATCAGGAGCTATTCCATACATTGCAAATATATATGGAAGAAAATGGGGATATTATCAAAGCAGCAGATAAACTAAATATTCATAGAAATACGTTAAACTATAGATTAGAAAAAATTAGAAATTTAACAGGGAAGAATCCAAAAGTCATTCTAGAATTATTTGAATTAATATGTTCGATTATTTGGTTAAGTGAATAAGTGAAGTTTTGGATAGCTATAGATAATCAATTGGATAGATTACCGATAAGACTTTTATCTTTAAAGATGATAGAAAGGAGGAAAAGAATCCTTAATCATTACTTTGTTTGTACAAACAATAAACGAATGATTCAAGTAAGTAATCCAATTTCATCCAATCATATTATCATTTGACTTCCCATTTCATTTTATCTATATGTAGTGATTCAAAAAGGAGGATTATAATGAATACAAATCTTGCTGAAAAAATAACAGTACTTCCAACAGGAAAAATTAGAATGAAGGAAAAAATCGGATATGCCACTGGGGATTTAGCTTGTAACTTCATTTATCAAACAGTAAGTAGTTATCTATTATTCTTCTATACTGATGTATTTGGAATTTCGGCCGCAGCCGCAGGGTTTATGTTTCTGATTGTTCGTATGATTGATGCAGTAGCTGATCCACTGATTGGAACATTTGTTGATAAAACAAATACAAAATATGGAAGATTTCGTCCGTACCTTTTATATGGTGCCTTTCCATTTGCAGGCGTAGCGATTCTTTGTTTTACCACTCCTGCGTTTTCTGATCCTATGAAACTAGTGTATGCCTATATTACTTATATTCTGTTATCGATCACATATTCAGTCGTTAACATTCCTTATGCAGCGCTTACTTCAGCCATTACTCAAGATAACAAAGAGGTTGTCAGTTTAACCTCCGTCAGAATGTTATTCTCAAATACTGGTGGCTTAATTGTTTCTTTTGGAGTACCGCTTTTAGCCGGACTTTTTACAAATGCAACTGGAAAAACAAGTACTGGATGGCAAATTACCATGTCAATCATGGGAGTTTTAGGTGCCCTTCTATTACTTTATAGCTTCATGAATACAAAAGAACGAGTACAAATTAATCATTCCGAAGAAGCAAAAGTTAATTTTAAAGATATCTTTCTCCAATTAAAAGCCAATCGTCCGCTGGTCATCGTATGCTTTTTCTTTATTCTAAATTTCGGTGTTAACTCCATCGTCAACTCTGTTGGAATTTATTATGTCACTTATAACGTTGCAAGACCGGATTTAGTCAAGTGGTATGGTTTAATGGGAACGCTTCCTGCGCTCATCCTTATGCCATTAATGCCAATGATGTATAAATGGATGGGTAAGAAAAAGTTACTATTTACAGCTTTAACTTTGAAGGCGATCGGCTTAATCGCATTATTTGTTATTCCTGCCTCCATGGTTCCGCTTGTATTCGCTGGGCGTTTAGTTGCTGCATTAGGTACCATCACGGCAGGTGCCTTTACTTGGGCATTAATTCCTGAAACAATTGATTACGGTGAATACAAGACTGGCAAACGTGCAAGCGGTGTCATTTATGCGTTAGTCGGATTCTTCTTCAAATTTGGAATGGCCATCGGAGGTATTGTCCCAGGTTTGATCTTAGCCAACTTCGGTTATGTTGCCAATCAAGTCCAAACTGCAACAGCCTTACATGGTATTTTAGTTACAATGACCGCCATTCCAGCAGTATTCGTTCTTATCGAGCTTGTGGCCATTTATTTCTACAACTTTGATGAAAAAGAACATAAAAGAGTGCTAGCTGAATTAAAAACGAGAAGATAAGAAAATGGCGAAAATTCAGAATCCAGTATTATAAAGCTTTGCTTATCAAGAACTATTGTACTTCTTATGAAAGGAAGGAAATAAAGATGGAATTGCTTCAGGTAAGAAATAATAAAATTATGGATTCAACTGGAAATCCAATTCAACTTCGAGGAACTTGTATTGGCGGCTGGATGAATATGGAGGACTTTATTAATGGCTATACAGGAACGGAACATGCCCTCCGTCATACTGTTTCCGAAGTCATTGGAAAGGAAAAAGCTGAATTTTTATTCGACCGGCTGCTGCACTATTTCTTTGGTGAAGACGATATTGAGTTTATTAAGAGCTGGGGAGCAACTACGATTCGTATACCTTTAAATTATCGTCATTTTGAGGATGATGAGGCACCGTTTACTTACAAAGAATCGGGATTTACTCGCCTGGACAAAATCATTGATCTCTGTGAAAAGCACGGACTTTACGTTATTCTTGATCTTCACGCCGTACAGGGGTTTCAAAACACCCACTGGCATTCAGATAATGATGTGCGTCATAGCTTTTTCTGGCATGACAAAACGTATCAAGACAGGTTTATCGCTCTGTGGGAAGAGTTTGCCCGCCGTTACAAAGGGCGAGGTGTAATTGCAGGGTATAACGTCATGAATGAGCCTTGTGTGAATACCCCGCACGGCGATTTTCCGCACACATTCTTTGGCAATTATAAACCGGATTGGGAAAGGATGAATCGGGTTTACAGGCGGGTAGTGGAAGCCATCCGCAATATTGATCCTGACCACATCATTTTCCTAGAAGGGGATAACTACTCCAAGCTGTTTTCTGGTTTAGAAGCTCCGTTTGCTAAAAATCTGGTCTACAGCAGTCATAACTATACGGCGGCTGGATTTGGTCCAGGACAGTACCCGGGCGTGGCCGATGCGAAAACGGCCCGAGTAGAGAGTGGCAAGTATTGGGATAAATCTGTCCAAGAGGAAGTATTTTATAACCATGAAGGCACTAAGTTTGCACAAAAATATGATGTTCCTCTTTGGGTGGGTGAGTTTGGCTCCGTATATAATGGTCCAGAGCAGGAGAGATCGGATCGTTTAAGTGCCATGGATGATCAAATTAGTATTTTTGAAGAATTTGGCGCCCATTGGACAACTTGGACATATAAGGATGTTGGTGTTATGGGTTTAGTGACACTTGACCCGAAATCAGAGTATATGCAGAAGATTTCTTCCATATTAAAAATGAAACTTTCATTAAATACGGATGATTGGATGATTTGGCTGCCTGGGTTTGAGGCAAGAAAATCAGTTGAGGAGTTAGCGAGCCATTTGGAAGAGGTGGTTAATCCTGAACTGTCTCACAGTTTTAACCTATCCAGCCTTTCACAAGCCATTTTCACCATTTATGCGGGAGCGCTGATCCAGCCTGAGTATGCGAAAATATTTAAAGATTTATCCGAAGAAGAAATCGACCTTGTCATGCAGTCGTTTGCCTTTAAGAACTGTAAGATTAACGAAGGCTTGCTAAATATACTGAAGAAACATACAAATGAAAAGGTTGAGTTGGGAAATGGTTGATTTTTAAAAAAATAACTGATTTTAAAAGCTGATTTCAAAGGGGGGAAATCTATGTGGCTAGTGGCAAAAAGTTAGAAGCGTTAAGAAGGGCTTACTTACAATCCTTTGTAAATCACGAGCCTCATACACAGGATTTATCTACACCGAAGGTATGGCCTAAGTATATAGAGAACCGAATGAAAAAGAGCTTTGCAGAGTCATTTAAAAGCATGGGAATTGTCCGTGATGACGAGGCTGCACGATATAAAAATTGGAAAAATAATTATCAATTTTTTGGAGCTCCTGTTGCCATCTTCTTATGCCTTGATCATTCGCTTACAGATTGGTCATTGATTGATCTTGGGATGTTTGCCAACAGCCTGATGCTTGCAGCTAAGGCTCATGGACTGGATTCAGCACCAGCAGCAAGCTCGGTTTCCTACCCACATCATATTAGAAACGTACTAGGCGTCCCGGACAATCAGAAAATCATCGTGAGTATCATGATTGGGTATGCGGACCCAGAGCATCCATATAATCAATATGTTTCAAGCAGGGTACCTATTGAGGAAGTTGTCCATTTTAGGGGTATCTGATCATCAGGATTAGGATACCTTTGTCGGACAATATTTAACAGATGGGTGTCACTTTAATCATGAATATTTATTCCAGTTCTTATCACTTTCTTTGTTCACTGGTATAATTC
>NZ_JBALPZ010000152.1:0-6677 GCF_036965645.1 Neobacillus drentensis | reverse complement strand
GGTTTATTCAATGAAATATAAATCAATCAGACCAAGTCATGGTAATTGGTCTGATAATTCAAATGGTATTTTACTAAATATATTTTGAAAGTAGGATGGTAACATGACAAAATCTTTAGAAGGAAAAGTCGCAATTGTAACTGGTTCTGGACAGGGGGTTGGTCGAGGAATTGCTCTTTTTATGGCACGTGAAGGTGCTAAGGTCATCACGAATAATCGAAAACCCAAAAGTCCCAATACCATTTCTGTAAACGAGACATTTCGTTCGCTAGGTGTAAAAGGTACTCCCGAGTTTAACGCGGAGGAAATGATAAAGATACTCAAACTTAGAGGCGATGCAGAAAGTACTGCACAGGAAATTATGATGGAAGGTGGAGAAGCAACTCCTTTCTATGGAGATGTTTCCGATTATGAAACCGCTGGCAAAATGGTCCAACTAGCCATTGAAAAATATGGTCGGATTGACATCGTTGTTAATAATGCGGCGGGGATGGGATTCGGTCCTTTTATAGAGATGAAAGAATCCGATTGGGATTATCAGACAGTTTCCAAGCTTAAGGGTGCTTACAATCTGATGTCCCATGCGATCCCCCATATGATAAAACAGGGTTTTGGGCGAATTCTCAATTGTGCCTCAGACGCATGGACAGGAATTGCCAACCTCAGTGCCTATAGTGCTGCAAATGCCGGCATAGTAGGACTTACCAAATCCACGGCAAAAGAACTTGACCGTTTTGGTATTACCGTAAACGCTTATTGCCCCCAGGCTGCTTCACCCGGTCACATGAGTTTCAAAGCAACTCTCAGAACGATGATGGAGGAAAATGGAATAAAGATGGATCCGAACGATAATCGTGTGGAAGAATCCGAGAAGGAACATGGTCCCGCGGAAAACGTTGCTCCTTTCTTAGCATATCTCTGCACAGAACAGGCCTCCTACGTAAACGGAGCGGTATTCACTGTTACTGGCGGTGGTCGAATTTCACTTTATTCTGATCCTAAAATTATCAAAGAAATTAAAAAGGCAGATGAGCCTTGGACTGTGAATGAATTGATCAGCCAGATACCTGAAACGCTGTTGAAAGATTATGTTTCTATAGGAAAGGACAGGGAATTTTAACTATGCAAATGAACGAATTGAAAATATATGATGTAACCTGTGAATATAGAAAAAATCCACTCGGTTTGGATGTGAAAAAACCTCGACTCAGCTGGAAAATTCATTCAGACCGCCGTGGAACGACTCAACTGGCTTATCAGCTCCAAGTTTCTTTAAAATTAGATTTTGAAACACCTTTATGGGATACAGGATATTTAGAGTCGGAGCAATCCCTTCACATTGTTTACGAAGGACCCGGGCTGAAATCCGGTACTAGATATTATTACCGTGTAAAGGTTTGGGACCATTTTGGCCGACAATCCAATTGGAGTGATATTGCTTGGTGGGAAACCGCCCTTTTTGAAAGGAGTGAGTGGAAGGCGGAGTGGATTACACCAAATCCACAGGAGCTAGATCCAGATTCAGAACCTGCCTTTCTGCTAAGGAAAGAATTTGATCTAAAAGATGGAATTGAATCAGCTCGTATCTATGTCACAGGTGTCGGACTATACGAGCTTTATTTAAATGGAATGCGAGTGGGAGAAGATTTACTTACACCAGGTTGGACAAGTTATAGTAAAAGAATTCAATATCAGACCTATGATGTAACATCCCTACTTACAAGCAGTTCAAATGCAATCGGAGCCATGTTAGCAGACGGCTGGTACAAAGGAGATCTCTCTTGGGATTGCACACGAAATAATTACGGCACAAAGCGAGGAATAATACTTCAATTGAAAATTCGATATGACGACGGAACAGAAGAGGTTATCGGAACGGATCAAACCTGGAAGACTTCCACAGGTCCGATTCTGTATTCCGAGCTATATCATGGAGAAACATATGATGCACGATTGGAACAAATGGTTTGGAGCAAACCTGGTTTCAATGATTCCAAATGGAAGGGTTCGGATCTTCTTGATCTTCCATTGGAGAATTTGGTTGCTCAGGAAAACAATCCTACACGAGTAACAGAAACAATTAAGCCGCAAGCAGTGTTAACTACACCAGCAGGCGATACCGTTTTAGATATGGGCCAAAATATGGTGGGTCGCATTCGATTTACCGTAAATGCTCCGGCAGGTACAAAAATCACATTAAAACATGCAGAAGTACTGGATAAGGACGGCAATATTTACTTTGGCAACCTTAGGGCGGCCAAGCAAACCGTCGAGTATATTACGAAGGGCAAAGGGATGGAGAGTTATGCACCCGCTTTCACCTTCCAAGGATTCCGTTATGTGAAAATTGAAGGGTATCCTGGCCAGGAAAACGGCTTGGATCTTGAACATTTTGTTGGCGAAGTCATTCATGCGGATATGATGCAAACAGGAAATTTTGAGAGCTCGAACCCCATGGTCAATCAACTGCAGCAGAATATTAATTGGGGACTGCGAGGCAACTTTGTGGATGTCCCGACCGATTGTCCACAGCGTGATGAGCGATTAGGTTGGACAGGGGATGCTCAGGTATTTATTCGTACAGCATTATTCAATTATAAAGGCGGCCCATTTTTCACCAAATGGCTCCGTGATTTAAAGGCAGACCAACTCCCGAATGGGGGAGTTCCTTCTGTGATCCCAAATGTGGTTGATGGTGATTCATCTGCTGCATGGGGAGATGCAGCTGTTATTTGTCCTTGGACGGTATACCTCATTTATGGTGATACTAGGATTCTCGAAGAACAATATTCTAGCATGCAAGCTTGGGTAGAATACATCCGTGCCCAAGGGGAAAATGAGGTTGCATGGAATACCGGCTTCCATTTCGGAGATTGGCTTGGGCTGGACTCCAAAGAAGGCAGTTATTTTGGTGCAACACCGGATGATCTGATCGCTACTGCTTTTTATGCCTACTCCACTCGGCTCTTACGTGACGCAGCAAAAGTTCTACAAAAAGGTGACGATGTAAAGCGGTATGATGAACTATTCAATCGGATAAAAAAACACTTTAACGATGAATTTATCACCCCGTTAGGAAGGCTAGCGGTGACCACACAAACTGCACATGTGCTTCCCCTCATGTTTGATCTTGTAGAGGGAAAAATAAGAGAGAGAATAGCTAATGACTTAAATCAGTTGGTTTTAGAAAATGACTATCATTTAACAACCGGATTTGTCGGTACACCTTATTTAAACCTCGTTCTTTCTAATAACGGCTATCATGAAACGGCTGTGAAGTTACTATTGCAAGAAACCTATCCATCATGGTTATATTCTGTTACCAAGGGGGCAACCACTATCTGGGAGCATTGGGATGGTATTAAAGAAGATGGATCATTCTGGAGTGATGATATGAATTCGTTCAATCATTACGCCTATGGGGCCATTGGAGACTGGATGTACCGAGTAGTGGCAGGGTTAGACATGGATGAGTCTGAGCCGGCTTATAAACGGATTCGTATTCAACCTAGGATAGGTGGTAAAGAACTAACTTATGCAAGTACCGCACATGAATCGATGTATGGACGTATTGTCTCTGCGTGGAATTTCAGACATGAGGAAGTAACCGTAGAAATAGAAATTCCAGTAAATACGACGGCACAGGTGATCTTGCCATTTGCAGAAAAAGGGGATGTCAAAGAAAACGGTATAGGCATAACAAAAGCGGATGGTATTTTTGATATTAACCAGACAGAGAAGGGTGTATCATTTGTTATAGGATCCGGTCAGTATCGTTTCACTTACAAGAATGAACGTGGGTTTAAGACTATTTATTCTGTAAATACTAGATTAATAGACCTGCTTGCACAGGAGGAAACAAAGAAAATTTTAGAAACATATGTACCCGGAATCTCTAATCCTCATGGGCAGCTAATCCGGTTAAAAGCCGAGCCTATTCAAAAGCTATTGTACCATCCGCTGTCGAAGTTAGCGGAAGATCGATTACATGCGCTTGTGGATGAGTTAAATGTACTTGAGAGAGAATTAGATACTGTTGGCCAACAAATGAAGAGTAGTAGATTGCGAATACAAGCATAGAAAGGTATCGTGTGTAATGAATCGGAAAATAAGCGACATAATCGGCAAAATGACACTGGAGGAAAAGGCTAGTTTATGTTCAGGACTTGAATTTTGGAGATTGCAAGGAATTGAACGATTGGGGATTCCATCCATTATGGTTACGGATGGCCCTCATGGACTCCGTAAACAAGAGGGCAGTTCGGACCATTTAGGAATCTATGACAGCGTGCCCGCAACATGCTTCCCATCTGCTGCTGGTATGGCTAGTTCCTGGAACAGGGAATTGATTCATAAAGTTGGAGTTGCCCTTGGTGAGGAGTGTCAGGCTGAAGATGTGGCGATTCTTCTTGGGCCAGGTGCAAACATTAAACGGTCTCCTCTTTGTGGAAGAAACTTTGAATATTTCTCTGAAGACCCATTTCTTTCATCAGAAATGGCGGCTAATCATATTAAGGGTGTTCAAAGTCAAGGAATAGGAACTTCTTTGAAACACTTTGCAGCTAATAACCAGGAATATCGTAGAATGACAACAGATGTTGTTATTGACGAAAGGACGCTGCGTGAAATTTATCTAGCAAGCTTTGAAGGCCCTGTTAAGGAGGCAAAACCTTGGACAGTGATGGCCGCTTACAACAAAGTAAATGGAGAATACGCTTCAGAGAATGAGTATTTATTAAAGGATATTTTAAAAGATGAATGGGGATTTGAAGGCATTGTTGTTTCGGATTGGGGAGCGGTAAACGAACGTGAAAAAGCGTTAAATAACGGACTAGAGCTTGAAATGCCGTCTAACAGTGTTGGTGATCAAAAAATTGTCAATGCTGTAAAGAGTGGTCAACTTCCAGAAGAAGAATTGGACAAAGCAGTTGAAAGATTGCTTAAGATTATCTTTAAAGCAGTTGATCATAAAAAAGATAATGCGACATACAGTCGTGAAGCCCATCATCATCTAGCTAGGGAAGTAGCTAGAGAAAGTATGGTCCTTTTAAAAAATGAAGACCAGATTCTTCCACTAAAAAGAGAGGGCACCATTGCGGTCATTGGAGAATTTGTCAAGAAACCTCGATTCCAGGGGGGAGGCAGCTCGCATATCGTCCCTACAAAACTGGAAAATATTTTGGATGAAATTGAATCTATTTCTGGGAATGCGAATGTAATCTATGCACAAGGTTATAACCTAGACGAAGACACAGTAAACGAAAAATTAATAAATGAGGCAAAAGAAGTAGCAGCAGGGGCATATACTGCCGTACTTTTTGTTGGCCTTCCTGAAAGCTATGAATCTGAGGGATATGATCGTGAGCATTTACGTCTACCTGAAAACCAAGTTCAATTAATAGAATCGATTGCAAAAGTCAATCAGAACATAGTAGTTGTATTAAGCAATGGTGCTCCTGTTATCATGCCTTGGATCAATCATGTTAAAGGATTACTTGAGGGCTATTTAGGTGGTCAGGCACTAGGAGGGGCAATCGCCGATTTGCTTTTTGGCGATGCAAATCCAAGCGGAAAATTAGCGGAAACTTTTCCACAGAAGTTAAGCGATAACCCATCATTTTTAAACTTTCCTGGTGATGGGGACAAAGTTGAATATAAAGAAGGTATTTTCGTTGGATACCGCTACTACGACAAAAAAGAAATTGAGCCGTTATTTCCATTTGGTTATGGATTAAGTTATACAAACTTTGAATATAGCAATCTTATTCTAGATAAAAAGGAACTAAAAGATACAGAAAAGGTAAGTGTAAGTCTAATCGTAAAAAATAGTGGCAGTGTACCGGGAAAAGAGATTGTTCAACTTTATGTAAAAGAAGTAGCAAGTACAGTGAGCAGGCCTGAAAAAGAGTTAAAAGGATTTGAAAAGGTTGAATTACAACCTGGAGAACAAAAAACGGTTACTTTTGTGTTAGGTAAACGCTCATTTGCTTACTATAACGTTCATTTGATGGATTGGCATGTCGAGACGGGAGAATTTGAAGTCTTAATCGGAAAGTCCTCGCGAGAAATTGCTTTATCTGAAAAGATCCAGGTTCAATCTTCTGTACTTGTTCAAAAGCCAGTTGATCGAAATACTACCCTTGGAGAAATATTCGCTAACCCTGTTTTATCAGAAATTGCCAAACAGTTTGTTGGCAAGTTGAGCCAAACTAGCGAGAAACAAAAAGCGTCTGCAAACAATGATGAAGCAAAAATGAATAACGCAATGATGGAAAGTGTACCTTTAAGAGCCATTGTGAATTATAGCCAGGGGAAATTTACGGAAGAAATGCTTGCAGGTATGATTCAGCTTTTAAATGATCAACAAGGAAAAGTGACAGTATTTTAAAATTTACTGCCCTCTTGAAGTAGTTAAATGCAAAACAGCACTGGGTTTATATGAACTGACCTATTAAAATGAGACAACGAAAAAGCACCGATTATGCTGCCTGTTCCCTAAACTCAATAGGGGACAGGTAGTTTAATTTTGCCTGAAGTCGTGTGTGATTATAATGATTGATGAATTTTTCAACTCTTTCGATTACAATAGAATTTGTAAGAAACTCTCTTCCTTGAGAGTAGAATTCTTCCGACTTTATAGTGGAGTGGAAGGATTCAATGACGGCATTATCCAAGCA
>NZ_JBALPZ010000151.1:0-10374 GCF_036965645.1 Neobacillus drentensis | reverse complement strand
CTCCCCTTCATCTATTCAAATCATCCGGAAATAGGTTCTTCTCCAGACAGATTTGATTTTTGTGCAATCCGCTGTCTTTTAGACTTATTAAAATGGAATAATTCATAGATGACTGGCACAACAACTAATGTTAATAAGGTGGAAATAGCGAGTCCGCCGATTACTACGATTGCGAGACTTTGGGAAACCAGGCTTCCCATTTCTGCTTTTTTAAATAATAGTGGCAGCATGGCACAGATTGTGGCAATAGCTGTCATTAAGATTGGGCGGATACGCGTACTAGCGGCCTCTAAAATTGCGTCCCGCATAATCATCTTGGCCTCATTCTGCTTGACGCGATCAATTAATACAATCGCATTGGTAACGACAATACCAATTAACATTAACGCACCGAGCAGCGCAGTAATGTCAACCGGAATTCGGCTTATCAACAGTCCAATGATCGCTCCAATTGCCGCTAAGGGCAGCGAGAATAGAATTGCCAGCGGTGCTCGTAAGGTTTTGAATGTAATGACCATGATTAGATAAACGATTCCAATCGATAGTGCCATCGTTAAGAACAGGTCAGTAAAGTCATTCGCTTGGCTTACTGCCGCGCCCCCAACATATACCTCAACATTATCAGGCAGTTTTAAACCCGTTCCAGGCTTTTTGCCATTAATTTTTGTATTAATTTCCCCAGATACAACTGAAAGCTGTTTCGGGTCAACGGTAGCTGTAACTCGTAAATAGGCCTCCCCACTCTTGTGCAGGACCTGGGTGGCTTTATTTTCTATATTGAGCTTGGCAATTGAAGTAATGGGGACTAACTTTTGCTGGTTAGTAACCATTATTCCTTCTAAATCCTTTTTGGCAGTTGGATTTAGAATTGGTTCTAAAAACACAGGTGTATTAGTTCCATCGAGATTTACGCTCCCAATTGGCATTCGGTTAAGCATCATACCTAGCTGTTGAATCACATCCCTAGGTTTTGCCGCATCGGGGTTAACTGTAAAAGTATAAACTGGTTTCTTCTCTTCTTGGTTTGTTTCTACTTTTTCTACCCCTTTAATCCCCATTACCACGTCCTCAATCTTGGCGGCGCTTGACTCAATATCTGCCCTTTTTTCGCCTACAACATCAATGGTAATTGAGGTAGAACTCCCCCCTGTTAATGAACCAGTGCCCGCCATTAATTCTGCACCTGGATAGCTTTCCTTTTGCTTATTCACTTCATTGATAAATCGCTCTGCATTCGCATTCTCTTTCATCACAATGGTAAAAGCAGCTGTTGTCGGAGAACCAACTTCCCCATATTGAGCAGCATCCGGACTATTGCCTAATTGGGTGTAAATCGCTTTTGGTCCCTCTTTGTCTAATAAGTATTTTTCCAATTTCAATGTTTGATCATGAACTAACTTCATTGGCGTTTCATTCGGATAATCAAGTGTCACCATGACGAGTTCGGCATCTGAACTATCAACGGCACCCTTTGGCATCACAAAATAGGCAGCGATTGAACCAAAAAACAGTAAGGTTGATGTCAGTAAAATAACCCACTTATGATTTAACGACCAGCGCAGCATTGAAACATACCGTTTGGAATTTTGATGTTTCGGTAATTTAGCTTTACTCAGCAGCCCAGCACTCATTAGCGGAACAATGGTTAAGGCTACTAATAACGAAGATAATAAAGAATAGGTCACCGTTAAAGCAAATGGCAATAAGAAATCCTTCAGGCCTGCCCCTACTAAACCAAGGGGAAGGAATACGGCTACTGTTGTAAGAGTGGAAGATGTGATCGCAGAAGCCACCTCTTTTGTTGCTTCCACTACCAGCTCAATTGAAAATTTCTCATGCTGCATTTTGCGGAAAATATTTTCAATCACAACAATACTATCATCGACTAAGCGGCCGACAGCTACCGCGACTCCACCTATTGTCAGGATATTAAGGGTAATTCCTGACCGACCCAGTAAAAAGAGTGTTAGGCAAAGGGAGAGTGGAATCGATACAATGGTGATAAACGTTGACCGAATATTTCTCAGGAAGAACATAATCACAATGGTTGCAAATAAGGCCCCTAAAAGTACCTCTTTTATCATACTAGTTACAGAGTTAACGACCATATCGGCCGTTGAATAGAAGACACTGACCTTAGCATTCTCGTATTTTTTTGTGAGCTCACTTGCTTCTTTTCTTACGTCTTTTACAATCGAGACCGCACTGGAATTGCTGTCTTTGGTGATGATTGCAAGCAAGGCATCTTCACCATTTACACGTGTAATATGATCTTCCTGACTGGCCTTTTGAATTGTAGCAATATCCCCCAGTTTGACCCCTTGGATGACAGGAACATTCTTTAAGTCTTCAAGACTCTCAATTGTTCCGACCACTTTAATGTTGCTTGTTTTCCCATCAATCGTTTTTTGACCGACAGCAGCTGCCATATTTTGACCTTGTAGGGCTGCAACGACTGCTTGTGCGGGAAGCTGAAATTGCTGAAGTTTCGCTTGATCTAGTTCAACGGAAACTTCATTAACTCCTCTTCCGTACATGGCTACACTTCCAACACCCTTAATTTGCTCTAATGCTGGAAAAATTTTATCATTTGCTAGTTTAATATTTTCCTTTGAAATGCCGTCCTCAAATGTGACCGAAATATCGGCAATTGGAATCATATCTGTGTTTAACTGAACGACTATGGGTTTATTCGTACCTTCTGGAAGCTTGACCGCATCTATTGCTTTTTGAACATCCGCTGCCGCCTGCTTCATATCTGTCTCTGCCTCAAACATGATGTCTATTTTGGAGAATCCATCTCCCGTAGTTGAATAAATCTCATTTTTCCCTTTAACGGCTGCAACCGACTGTTCAATCGGCGCTGTAACCGTATCTGTCATGGTTGCAACATCTGTTCCTTCACCTAGTACTACTACAGTTACCTGTGGATTATCGGCGGTTGGTAAAAATTCCATAGGTAAAGTAAAGTAGCTGACAATTCCCATAATTAAAATGAGGACTGTCGTAAGGGATACCGCAGCCTTATTACGGAAAGACCATTTTGTAAACCATGTCATTTTCCATTTCCTCCTTTTTAATCTCCTAAAATAAAAAATAAATGTGGTCTGCTTCATTCGTATGTATATTGGAATAAAGTAATCTAGTATATAGGTCCTATTCCTCTCCCAGAACTTATGAATTACTAAATCCACCCTGATTATACTTGTTCTTTATTAAGAAGTAAATTAGTATTTGGTAATTTTACCAATAATTTACAATGTATTCTTAGATTGCTATTCAAATCTCACTATGGTTCACCAGTGCTCATAAAAAAAAATGCAGTATGGTAGAACCACACTACATTTTTGAATTTTCCTAAGAATCTCTTTCTTACGATGAAGCCTTTTTTATTTTGTAATTTTTGTGATTTACGATTGTCGTAAGTGGTTCATCCTTCTCTTTCGAATAACCATATTGGACAATAACAGAATTTTCCCGAACCCCTGAAACGGTCCCTTCGTGGCTTTCTCCATCACGCTTAAATGTAATAGTATCACCGATTTTTGCCGCAGCCATTTCTTTCACCTCGACTTTATCTTTTCCAAAAAAACGAATAGTCATTCGATTACCAATGCTCCTCCTACATAAATTTTTTGTTCTTAACGAAAAATAGGAGGAAAAATTGAAACTTTATTTGGGAGAGACCACATGGAAAAAACTAAGGAACTTAGACATAAACATTTTTCTGGATTAGATTTACGAAGATATATTTATAAAAAAAAGACTATCGTTCACAGACTAACAGCAGAATCGGTTGGTCTTGGTATACTGCTTGCGGTAGTAGGTGGATTCCTAGATGCATACACATATGTGAGCCGTGATGGAGTTTTTGCCACTTCCCAGACTGGTAATCTTGTTTTGTTAGGCGTAGAGGCTGCTCATGGGCATTGGACTCAAGGATTACGTCATATTCCACCGATATTCGCATTTGTTTTTGGAGTAGCAGTGGCAGAAGGCTTAAAACATCCGCATATTACTAGGACCTTTCCACACCCAGCCCGCACTGTACTTTTGTTAGAAAGCATTGTTCTAGTCTTAGTCGGAACCTGGCCTGTTCAAGTACCCAACATGGTCGTAACCATAACAATTGCATTTGTAGCTTCAGTACAAATTTCTTCGTTCCGTACATTAGTGAAATGGCCCTATAATTCGGCAATGGTCACAGGAAATTTACGTACAGCTGCTCAAGCGGCATATACTGCACTAGTGTTGCATGACCGAAAAGGCCTCCTTCAATTTTTAGACTTTACGCTCATTATCGTTTCTTTTCTATTGGGTGCATTAATTGGCACCTTAACAACCTTACATTGGGGGACAAGAGCCATTTGGTTTGCCTCCGGTATTCTTATATGTGCTATGCTCGTTTTAAACGCTAACCCAAAAACACTTCTTCATAAGTCATAAAGCTGAAAGAGGCGTAATTTACTCCTGTCTTGGAAAAATCACGCCTCTTTAAAATTAGATTCTCTTTTTTATATCTTCCCGTATCGATTCAATGATTTCGTCTGCTATTTCCGCCGGTAGTGAGGAACCATCTTCAAAAACCCAGCAATTAATGATTTCTAAATCTGCCTTTTTAAAGGTAATGCTATAGTTTTTATGCTGGTGAACAAATTCTGCCGTCACATATTCCTCGACAGCAAAATCATCATCGATCAACATATTGGTGATTTCATATGGCTTCACAGCAATGTCTCCTTTTTGTGCCATTTAAACTTTAGCATTAACTGATTAAGGGTATTTATTCAATGAGTCATTCCAGCCCGGCTTCTTCGTTAGTCAATTTTGTTAAAGCTGACCAATCCAAGTTTCCTCGTCCTTTTGCAACAGACGCAAGAAGACGATTATGGACTAAATTGGCTAATGGCATAGGGGTCTTGGTGCTATTTGCTTCATCGAGTACAAGGTTGCAGTCTTTTAGTCCCAGCGCTAATTGGAAACCGGCAGGCTCAAACATCTTTTTGGCAATCATGGACCCATAACCGTTATAAACGGTGCAGTTAAATAACGTGGACGAGTATACTTCTGCTACAATTTCCCGATCCATCCCGTTCTTTTCAGCCAAATTAAAGGCCTCGGCCATGGCTTCCATAGCTGCCATAATCATAAAATTACCGCCTAATTTTACAACATTGGCATTGCCGGGCTCTTCCCCAAGGTCAAAGACACGCTGACCCATTGCTTCCTGAACGGGTTTTACTCTTTCCTTTGCTTCTTTATTCCCTGACGATAATATCCATAATTTTTGTGCAGCGGCAGCCTCAGGACGGCCAAAAACCGGCGATGCTATATAAAAACTCCCTTTTTCTTGATGGAACTGTGCTATCTTCCGTGATGTCTCGGGGGCCACGGTACTCATGGATAAATGAATACCATTCTCCCCTAATTTCTCCCCGATTCCATCTAATCCAAACACCAATTCCTCTAAGGCCTGATCATTGGACACCATTGTAACAACAATACCTTCAGGTGTTGCCGCATCACATGGACGGTTGACCTGTTCAGCACCTGCCGCAACAACCTCATACGCCTTATGCGGGGTCCGATTATATACTTTCACTTTGTAACCAGACTTTATAAGATTCTTAACCATTGGCTGTCCCATATTACCGAGACCGATAAAACCTATTTCGTTTACCATTAAAATTCCTCCTAACTGACTGATCGAATTAGCTGTAAATATTTAGGATCGACTCAAGATTTTGGCTTTATTGTCTCGGCCGAAAGAAATAACCCTTTATAATAACTTTTTATCTCATTAATTTCTAAATCATTATTTTTTATTAATGTAAGCGTATCACGATTCAAACAGCAGCCGTCACATATCTTTTTCCAAGCGGGTGTTAAAAACTCCTGCAAACAGGCTAAAAACCGGTTATCCATTTTGACGTGCTCAAAAAACAATAATTTTCCTCCTGGTTTACATACTCGTATCATCTCGATCATTGCTTGCTCTGGGTTTGGTATAGTACATAATACGAGTGTTGCTACGATCGTATCGAAACTATTATCATCAAAAGGCAGCTTTTCAGCACCTGTTTGTTCTATTTCAATTTCTACAGGGGATTGAATCCGTTTCTCTCGGGATCTTTCAATCATGTAAGTACTTGGTTCTGCTGCCACTACTTTTTCAACCGATTTATATAGAGGAAAATTAATACCTGTCCCAGATCCGATTTCTAAAACACAACCCTTGGCCTTAACTAGAAGCTCCTTTCGAATTACTTTAAACTTCTTTTTTTCTAAAGGACGCATAAAAAAGTCGTACCCTTTAGCAAACAATCGACCCAAAACTAGTCAACTCCATTATGTATATTCTTGTTTTACATTATCACTAAAAAATAAAAAGTGAAAGTCTCATCTTCCTACTGATCACTCATACTTGAATAAATAATTTTTCTATTCTCTATAGTAAAACAAAAAAAGCAGTAGATTCTAAAATTGAATCTACTGCTTTTATATTTAAAGATAACTGACGCGCCCGAAAGGAGTCGAACCCATAACCTTCTGATCCGTAGTCAGACGCTCTATCCAATTGAGCTACGGGCGCATTATATTACAATTATTTCCTTCGTAAAATAACTTGGTGCGGGTGAAGGGAGTCGAACCCCCACGCCTTGCGGCGCCAGATCCTAAGTCTGGTGCGTCTGCCAATTCCGCCACACCCGCATTATTTTTAATGGTGACCCCTACGGGATTCGAACCCGTGTTACCGCCGTGAAAGGGCGGTGTCTTAACCGCTTGACCAAGGGGCCAAATTCTAATTGGTGAGAATTCAATATAATTGATTGTCTCACGAGAGAACTTTCATATAATAACATCCTTTTTACACATGTTTCAATAGAAGTTTTTCCCAGATTAATAGAAAAATAGCAGTTATGCGCTGTCCCAAATTTTCTTTATTTATATAGGAGAGTCCCCTTTCACTTTTGATATAATAGTTTTAAGAATAGCTAAAATTATTGAGGTGACAGCATGAAAAAAACGATTGGATTGTTTGCACATGTAGATGCCGGTAAGACAACGTTAGCGGAACAAATACTTTATCAAACAAATGCTATAAGACTAAAAGGCCGGGTTGACCATAAAGATACCTTTCTCGATACGCATGAAATCGAAAAACAAAGAGGGATAACCGTCTTTGCCGACCAAGCGATGTTTACATATAATGGTTCAAACTACTACTTAATTGATACTCCAGGCCATGTCGACTTTTCTCCTGAAATGGAAAGAGCTATTCAGGTAATGGACTTTGCTATCATCATTATCAGCGCGGTCGAAGGGATTGAAGGGCACACGGAAACCGTTTGGCGATTGCTTCAAAGGCATCAAGTCCCTACTTTTTTCTTTATTAATAAAGTGGACCGAGTTGGTGCGAATGTAGTAAATGTAATTGAAGAAATTAGAACGCAATTAACCGAGGATGTATGTGATATTAACCACACAATGTTACAGGAAGATATGTGTGAAGAGTTAATTGAATTTATAGCAGAACGTCATGAAGACCTATTAGAAAAATATATGGTAGACGGTTATGAAGCTGAATTATGGTTCAAAACAATGAAAACTCTCTTTCAAAACAATCAGATTTTTCCATGTACATACGGTTCAGCCCTGCAAGGAGCCGGGATTGATCGTTTTTTAGAAAAATTGAACTTGTTAACCGAGGCTAACTATAACAATGATGAACCTTTTGCCGGAAGAGTCTACAAAATTCGCTATGATGAAAAAGGGACCCGACTAACGTTTATAAAAGGCTTGGGGGGCAGATTAAAAGTACGAGATGAAATTAACTATGAAAGCGAAGGCGAGACACTTTGCGAAAAGGTTACCCAAATCAGACAATACAATGGAACTAAATTTCAAACCGTAGATCATGTTTCTGCTGGTGATTTATTTGCGGTAACAGGACTCTCTTCTGCTTCTGCCGGTGATGGTTTAGGAACTTTAAAGAAAAAGGCTAATTATGAAATGATTTCAGCCTTAAAATCAAAAGTAATTCATGATCCTAAACTAAACGTAAAAGAAGTTTTACGGTATTTTCAAATCCTTAACGCCGAAGACCCGGCATTAAATGTTACTTGGGAAGAACGAGCGCAGGAAATTCACATTCATGTAATGGGGACAATTCAACTTGAAGTACTTCAACAAGTGGTTAAAGAACGGTTCAACCTTAACATCTCCTTTGATGACCCGGAAATCTTATATAAAGAATCGATAACATCGGAGGTAATGGGTTATGGTCATTTTGAGCCATTAGGCCACTATGCAGAGGTACATCTTCACTTAGAGCCGGCCGAGAGAAACAGCGGCATTACCTTTAAAAGTGTATGCCATACTGATCATTTATCTGTTGGTACCCAGAACGTCATTCAAACGCATCTATTTGAACGTGAGCATCATGGGATTTTAACCGGTTCCCCTCTTACGGATGTAAAGATCATTTTAGTAACAGGACGAGCGCATAACAAACATACTTCTGGAGGGGACTTTAGAGAGGCAGCCTTCCGGGCACTACGACAAGGATTAGAAAAGGCGGACAATATTCTGATTGAACCATTTTACGATTTTAAAATAAAAATAGATTTAGATCTAATTGGGAAAGTGCTAAACGATATCCAGCAGGCACATGGCATATTTGAACCCCCTGTTACCGAGGGAAATAAAGCTTTTCTTACAGGACGCGTTCCGGTAGCAACTTTCATGAACTACAGCCCTGAATTCGCTTCCCTTACACAGGGAAAGGGAATGATGAACCTCGTGGTTGGAGGATATTATCCGTGTCACAACCAAGAAGAAGTATTAGAAAAAAGACAATACAATAAGGATGCCGATCCCGAGTACACATCATCTTCTATTTTTTGTTCAAAAGGACAAGGCTTTTCCGTACCTTGGGCTCAAGCCGAGAATTATATGCATTGTTTATAGCTTTTATTTTCAACATTAAATTTTTCCAAGTTTCCCTCTATAAAAAAAGAAGGCGAGCAGATTTTACTGCCGCCTCCTTCTTTTTTAATGACGATGTTCAACAAGGTCGATTACACCCAACACAACGTGTGCTAAACCAAAACCGAAAACTGTGTTCGCAATCATTTTGTTGGTTCCACGTTTTTGCTTAAGAACGTAACCTGTAGCGGTTACAGCAGTCCCTAATGCAGTAGGAATTAATCCTTCACGTACGTTCATGTAATCTCCCTCCACATCCTGTTATTGGTGTAAATTACACCAATCTTATTATTTACTTTAGGGATAGGATTATACTTTAACGGTATGCAAGGAAAATGGTTCGTATTTTTAAGATTATTTAAATCCCAATACTGGATGAGGTACGTAAGGTTCTTCTAAAAATGAAATCTCTTCAGGCGTTAACTTAACTGAAAGGGCTCCGACCGCATCCTCCAAATGAGCCATCTTTGTCGCTCCAATAATGGGTGCGGTTACGGGCTCTTTTTGCAATACCCAAGCTAGCGCTATCTGGGCCCGAGGCACCTCCAGTTTTGATGCTAACTCTGCAACACGGCTGACGACTTGCCGATCTGCTTCAGCTGTTGCAGCATAAAGAGTTTTACCAAATTCATCTGTCTCCGAACGTGTTGTTGTTACTTCCCAATCTCTCGTTAACTTACCTCGTGCAAGCGGACTCCATGGAATAACACCAATTTTCTCTTCCTTACAAAGTGGCAGCATTTCTCGTTCCTCTTCACGATACAAAAGGTTTAAATGATTTTGCATCGAAACAAATTTTGTCCAGCCATTTTTCTCAGCAATATGCAATGCTTTAAGAAATTGCCATGCATACATTGATGAGGCGCCAATATATCTGGCTTTCCCTGCTTTCACGACATCATGCAGTGCCTCCATCGTTTCCTCGATTGGCGTATCGTAATCCCAGCGGTGAATTTGATAAAGGTCTACATAATCCGTTCCCAGCCGTTTGAGACTATTGTCAATCTCATTCACTATGGCCTTGCGGGAAAGGCCTCCTCCATTCGGTCCCTCAAACATGCGGCCATGGACCTTAGTTGCAAGCACGATTTCATCTCTATTGGCAAAGTCTCTTAAAGCCCGTCCGACAATTTCCTCACTTGTGCCATCGGAATAGACATTGGCTGTATCAAAAAAATTAATACCAAAATCAAGTGCTTTTTTAATGATTGGCCGGCTTTTTTCTTCATCCAGCACCCATTGGTGATTCCCTCGTTCAGGAACACCAAAGCTCATACATCCTATACAAAGACGAGATACATCCAATCCTGTATTCCCTAGTTTCACATAATCCATAGTGATTAACCTGCCTTCTTCTATTTAATTTTCAAACACGGTGTAAAAAAA
>NZ_JBALPZ010000150.1:5334-5600 GCF_036965645.1 Neobacillus drentensis | reverse complement strand
GTTTTCAAAGAACAATGTCACCAAAAGCGACTGGAACATTATCTTAACATTCTATCAACCTTCAATTATCTCCAATATCCGATTGACTTGTCCGCTTTGTTCGAGAGCGACTGTCCTATCTTAACACGTAATGTATTTTAGAACAATAGAAAGTTTTTTCCAACTCTTTTCGCCCTTTTTTCAGAGGCAACTTTTATATAATACCACCAACACTTCATCTAAACAAACTGCAATTTTTTCCAATTATTTTTCTTTCATAAACTATA
>NZ_JBALPZ010000150.1:0-5295 GCF_036965645.1 Neobacillus drentensis | reverse complement strand
GGAATATCCCCTTGTTTATTCTAATAATGAGGCATTTAAGTATTCTGTAATTACCTGTCCTAATCTTTGAACCCCTTCCACCATCTCATCTTGGCCTTCAAAACAAAACGAGAGCCGGAAAAATTCAGTTCCATCCTGTGGTTTTAAGAAGAAGTATTCCCCAGGAATGAAAGACACGCCCTTTGCTAGGGAGCGTTCTAACAATTCCGAGGAGTCTAGTCCGGGAATATGAACCCAAACAAAATAACCACCGCTAGGCATATACCAAGTAACCGATTCAGGAAAATATAGCTGAAGTGCATTGATTAATGTATCACATTTCTTCCTATATACCTCTTTTAACATGTTAAGCCGTTCTTCAAAATCAATTTCCACTAAATACGAGGCCACTGATGCCTGTGCAAATGGATGATCTAAATCTTTTTTAAACCAAGCAAATGCTGTAATGAATTCCTCACTGCCAGCTATCCAGCCTATCCGCATCCCTGGAGCAACCACCTTGGATAAAGAGCCGACGTGAAGGACTCTTCCTTCAGTGTCAATTGCTTTTAACGGGGTTGGACTATCGCCAAATGAAAGTTCCCCATATGCATCATCCTCTAAAATGAGAAAATTATATTCGCTTGCCAATTTTAACAAATGCTTTCGGCGTTCCATATCCATGGTTGTCCCAGTGGGATTTTGCGCAGTAGGAATTGTATACAAAATGCTGGGCAATGGTAGACTTTTTTTGGTTCTTTCCTTTAAAACTTCTTCTAATATGTTAGTTTGAAGTCCGTTTTCATCTACTGGTATATTTATAATCTGTTTGGTATAATTTTGAAAGATTTCTAATGCTTCCATGTATGTTGGAGCTTCTACCACCACAACCGATTCCTCGTCAATGATGACACGGGCAATTAAATCAAGCGCTTGACAAGCTCCTGAAGTTACTAATAGTTCTCGCTCATGTACCTTCATTCCACGCTGGTGTAATCGCTTCTGGATTTGCTGCTTGAGCACTTCAATCCGAGGACTTCCAAGATAATGAAGAGGTAAATCCTGTTCTTCATCAATTAGTTTAGCTACGGCTTCCTTAATTTGCTGTGAAGGGACTAGAGCGGGATCAGGATAGCCCGAACTCAAACGGATACATTCCTCTGGAAGCTCGGGCATCCATTCACCTGGCGGATTATTCTTAAGTGCCTCTTTTATATTATTCGAAAAAAATGAATCAATTTTCACCTGTTAAACACCTTCCGCTAATCCTTAAAGAAATATTTTAAAAATATTCCTATTTTTGTAGAATTACTGTTTGAATTTGTAGAATTCTTAGCTGTCTTCGTAGAATTCCTCCTATTTTTGTAGAATTCCATCCTAGCTTTGTAGATTCCACCTTACTTATGACAGACTTAAATTGTCAAACTGCCTAATGGATTGCCTTCAGACTCTCTTCCCTAATTAACGACAACAATTCTTCCTTATAGCCTGCAAATTCTACGGTTCCTTTAACACTGAAATTCCTTGGTCTATCCAATGTAATCGGTACCTTTTTCTTTAAACGGCCTGGTCTTGCTGTCATTACATACACGGAATCGGCAAGAAAAATCGATTCCTCTACATCATGGGTAATAAACAATATCGTTTTCTTCGACTCTTCCCAAGCTTTTAAAAGGACTTCCTGCATGATATTTCTTGTTTGCGCATCCAGTGCACCAAACGGTTCATCCATTAACAGTATTTTCGGATCATTCGCCAAGGCACGTGCAATAGCAACCCGCTGCTTCATACCGCCTGATAATTGAATGGGATAATGCTTCTCAAATCCCTCTAACCCAATTAAATGCAGATAATGACGAGCAACATCGTCACGTTCCTTTTGCGATAAGCCTTGTAATTTTAAGCCAAATGTAATGTTTTCTTTTACCGTTAACCATGGATATAACGTATAGGACTGAAATACCATCCCACGATCAGGCCCGGGACCATTGATTTTTTGACCATCGAGTAATACTTCTCCAGATGTAGCTTCCTCCAAACCAGCAACTATCCTTAAAACGGTAGATTTACCACACCCTGAAGGTCCCAAAATCGTTACAAACTCACCTTCACTTATCGTAAAAGATGTTTTCTCTAATGCCGTCGTTTCACCGCTTTTTGTCTTAAAAACCTTGCCGACCTCTTTAATTTCTAACTTTGGCGTTATGATTTTTGGTTGATTTTTACCCATTTCTACATTATTTGCTGCTGTGATAACCATCTTACAAACCATCCTTTCTCATCCATGAAAATGAAGCACGATAAATGGCTTTGAAGATCATATCTGTCAACAGCCCTAGTAAACCGATGATTAAAATACCAACTATAATCTTATCTGGCTGCAGGAAACGAGAAGCCTGCATAATCATATAGCCTAAACCACTAGAGGCACCCACTATTTCTGCTACAACTAAATACGTCCATGCCCAGCCAAAGGTAATTCGTAAAGTATCAACAATCCCTGGGAGTGCTGCCGGTAAAATAACCTTGGTAAATACTTGGCCTTTTTTTGCACCTAATGTATAAGAAACTTCAATTAAGTCATTTTGAACATTTTTTGTTACATCCATAATCATGAGGGTTAACTGGAAGAAGGTACCTAGAAAAATAACACTCATTTTCTCCGGTTCTCCAAGACCAATCCATAAGATTAATAATGGAATAAAGGCAGAGGCCGGCATGTAACGAATGAATCCAATAATAGGTTCGAAGGCGCCTTCCATGATTTTTAACGAACCCATTAATATTCCTAAAGGGATACCGATTATGGCAGCAGCCACAAATCCAACTAATACCCTTGTAAAACTGATCCCAATATCAGAGAGGAGATCTCCATTCACCAATAAATCAACACCGGTTGTTAATACGGCCGTTGGTGTCGGTAAAAACAGTGGATTGACAATTCCTCCGTAGGTTAAGACACACCAAACCGCTAAAAATACCATAAAAGTAACGAACCCAGCGGTTGAATAAAACCCTTTAGGAATTTCCTTATTAGGCGTAAACAATTTTGCCAACATCATACTCACCCATTCCTATCAATCTGTTTAAAAAGCCTAACATATGAGAAACTCATATATTAGGCTGGATTAGATTCTACTTATTACTGAAAACTCGGGTTAATAATTTCATCCGCTTTCGGTTCAGTTTTTATAATACCTTGCTCTTTATAAAACTGAATCGCATTTTCTGTTGATTTATAAATTGAACCTTTACTGTTTTCTGTACCAAATAAATCTTTGTTTTCCTCTTTTGTAAAGAACTTCAAACCTGCTTCAGTTCCAACGAATTCTTTTGTATCAATTTTTAGACCCTTAGCCATAATTTCATCTGCTTCGTCTTTATGATCTTTCCAATATTGCATTGCTTCACCCATAGCTTTAACAAATGCTTTTACATCATCCGGGCGGTTTTTAATGACATCTTCCTTAAAGCTAACGGTGTCAACAATGATACCAGGTAAATCTTTTGTCGATAATAATACTTTTCCGTTTGCTTCAGAACCTTTTGATAGCCATGGCTCCCAAGTTACGGCTGCATCTACTTTACCTGCAGCAAATGCTGCTCCTGCGTCACCAGCAGACATTTGAACAACCTCAACGTCTTTTTCTGTTAATCCGCCTTGCTTTAAAGCCGTTAATGCCAGCATATGACTGGTTGAACCTACTTCAAATGCTACTTTTTTACCTTTTAAGTCTTTTACACTATTGATGCCTTTTTTAACAAGGATACCGTCGCCGCCGTGGGAGTCATCTAATACCCAAACAACTTGAACAGGAATCTTTGATGCAGCAAGTGTGACTTGAACATCAAGGGCTGTTGCCATCCCATCGATTTTCCCACTAGCCAGCGCTTGTTTACGCTCCGCTAAACCTTCTACGATAGAAAGATCAACATCAATTCCGTTTTTCTTAAAAAAGCCCTTTTCTTTTGCTAAAAATAATGGTCCATAGCCTGTCCATGTAGGCAGTGTCACTTTTAAAGGTTCCGTTGATTTCTTACTATCCGCACTGGTGCTGGATGCTTCGTCTTTCCCGCAAGCCGCTAACGCAACTAACAACATGATTGCACATAATAAACCTAACCACTTTTTCATGAATAAATCCCCCTATTTTTCTATTACTTTATTTAGTTGCTGCTAACATGCCTGTACCGATTTCATTTGCCTTTTTGACAGATGTTATGACCATATCAGGTGTAACCTCAAATGGCATGTTTGCCATATCTTCAATCGTAACGGTAATTTCACCTAACGAATTCCATTGATTTTCGGTTAAGCTTTTGATTGCCATCTGTTCTAATGTGTAAGGCAAACCAACTTGTTGATAATATTCAATTAATGTTCTTACTTCTTGCTCTTCCGTTCCTTCCATGCATAACTGCGCTAATATCCCAAAAGCGACAATCTCACCATGGTAAGTATCGTGAATTTCCGGGAAGATGGTCAATCCTGAGTAAATCGCATGAGCTGCTGCAGTCCGGCAATCATCTCCGCCATAGCCGCTTACGCTGCCGCTGACTAAAATAATCGCATCAATGATGTCATTTAGCGCATCCGTTATGTTTTGCTCATGAATCGAGCTAACTGCCGATGTTCCCTTTTGAATTAAGGTTTGATATAATTGGCCAGCAATTGCAATGGCCGTTTGATTAATGGCATTTGGCACTGCTTTTTTAATTGAACATTTGGTTTCGAACCATTTCGCCAAGGTATCCCCAATCCCAGCAATTAAATATCGGACAGGTGCCATCAAAATAACATTCGTATCTACCAAGACTAATTCTGGTACTTTGGAATTTCGGCCGATTTCAAGGAATTCTCCTTCATCACTATAGAGAATACAAATCGGGGTTGCCGCTGCACATGTAGCAGCAATCGTTGGTATGGCTACTAACGGTTTATTCAGATAATAGGCTGCTGCTTTCACTGTATCTAGTGCTTTTCCTCCGCCAGCTGCAATGAGTACGTCAAAGGTTTCATTTTTTAATTGTTCTACTAATCTATCAATATTGGTTTGTGAAGATTCTCCTCCAAACCATAATGAATGTTTCAATGTTAAACCTTGCTGAGATAAACTTTGCCGCAGCGGCCCTTCAATGACTTGGCGGCTTATATTTCCGCCAACTAGAACCGCGGTGGTTCCAAACTTCTTTATGTATAAACCTGCTTCGGATAATAAACCCACATTTCTGTGATATTGTCCGGGTCCAACCGTTACGAACATATCCATCACCCTCTAATTACATGAATAATTATGTATAATATTCTATTAATAT
>NZ_JBALPZ010000149.1:0-6183 GCF_036965645.1 Neobacillus drentensis | reverse complement strand
AAATCGATCGTCAATGATATCATCAAAGATGATTTCATAATCTTTAACTTCAGATTCATTATCAAACATAATGCTGATTGAATGGGTAAAATTTGTATACGACTGGTTTTTCATATTAAGTATACATTGACGAATCATGTAGGGACGTTTATACGATGGTGTAAATAACAAAACCTTCACTTTTTTATACCTCCCTAAACAAGTACACTGCACTTATATAATTTTATAAATCACAAATGAAAAGATTTGGATAAAGTATTTCGGTTTTTTAGAAAATGTATTTATGATAGAGGCGATTCTTTTATCCATTCTCCTTCTACGGAACAAGCCCAATATGTTAGTTTGTCTCCCGATTTACATACCAGAATTGTCCGGCCGTCCTCCAGCTGATCAAGCAGGATAGGTTCGACATCTTCATGAGTAATTAGTATTGGGCCATGCCATGGATATCCTCGTTTTTCATTCTCTCGCCACCAAAATCCAATACCGCCACTTTCTAACTTGCATGCTGCCTCAAAATTTCCAGAGCGATTCCCATGAAAAAGGGGAATATCCTTTATCCCTTTAGCAAACGTTTTCGTTCTATTCCATATTTTTGTTACTTTATTTTCCCAATAGTGGGTTAACGTATTACCTGACCGTACCATTAGTTCTTTATTGCCAAATTTACTTCTAATGGGCAGCGAAGGCGCAAAATTCAACTCATCTTTTTCATACCAAGGGTAAATCTCGTCACGATATTGTTCAATCATGCATTTATAAGCCAGCTGTTTAATCAACCTTCGTGATTGGTCGTTCTTAAGACGATGAATTGGATGGCACAACCCACTAAACTTCTTGCTATTTAAACAGTCTATTATTTCATCCAGTTTAAAATGTGGACGATACCGTATGAGATCCGTGTCACTTACGTATGGATATTTTTTCATTTTAAACCCTAATTCGTGTGCGATATTGACAAAAAATATTTCGTCAGAACCAAAAGATATCGTTTCTAACAGAGCATTTTTGTATTTTTCCTTTTTACTCGGTTCCAGAATTGCCTTAACCACTGATCTTTTAATCACTTGACCAACATTAAATACACCATAATACGGATCAAGCCTAAATAATTCTTTCCATCTATCAATATCTTTTCTTAGTTGTTTTCCAATAAACCAATTATGTCCAGGTATCCTTAGTCTAACGGCCATGTAATCTGCATCTCTCATTTGTTCGGATATAATGTTCTCATATCCGTCCTTAATAAATAAAGCATCGGAATCTATATTAATAAAATATTCATAATCTATTCCCAGTTCCTCAATCCATTCCATTGTTTCAAGAAAATATATAGTTGTGAATCCATACTTTAATTTTCTACTGGATGGACACACAGGTACACCTAAATCATCGCATAGGGATGGATCTCCCCCTCCATTAAATAAAACGATTGTGCTATTCGGACAAAAAAATCGGACATTATTGATTAGTTCCTTAATAAGCTCACGATTATTATGAACAAGGATGGCAAAACAAATTTTGCTTTTTGGTTTTTTAGTAAAGTACTTATATTCCTTTTTAAGGGTCTGCTCCCTTGTTACATTTCCATTCTGGAGTGAATTTACTTTTGAATCATTTTCATTCATCATCATTCACCTCATATAATAAATGAAAGGAGAAAGGGAGAAAATCGACCTTTTTCCAAATTTATTAATAAAAAAGGGAAATTCCCTTGTCATTGTTGATTCATATATTTTTGGGTATTAGTTGTTTGTTAGTTATGGACATTCTATTGTTTGCCTAAAATTTCTTCAATCTTCGCGATTAATTGTTCTACTCTTTTATTAGTAGTATGTTGGATTTGGACAAATTGATAACCCTGGTCCGCAATCCTATTCCTTTCGTCCTCGTGTTCTAAATAATATTCTGCTTTTTCATAAAAATCATGTTTCGTAATACGAACATAATGTTCACCAGGAATAAACCCCAAATCATCAAGGTCTTTAAGTTGTGGAGCAAGCAATAAAGTTCTGCATCCAGGAACTTCAAAATATTTCATTACCGGAAACTTTCTTCTCGTTCCACAAGTAAAAAAGATTTTTGCCCTATTTATTTCCATTGCATATCTTTCCGCTACAAAAATTTTATCCTTTTCGTCTTCGGTATATTTTCGATATCCAGGATGGGGGTGATAGACAAATCTTGAATCTTTTTTAAATTGCTTAACTATTTTTTCTCTCAAGGGATAACCGCTATTTACAGCCCCCATTAGTAACATGTCGATTTCCTTTGGTAAACTATAATCCTTAAAAATTTCACTATTAATATGGTGAGGAAACCAACAGAGTCGATTTTTAAATTCAGGATATATTTTTTTAAAAATCTGCTTATAATTAGAAAAAATGTATTGAATGTTATTGGAATTGATATATTCTCTTCTTTTTTCAATAATTCGGTGTACATCCTCAATAAAAATCCCAGCAGGAATACTAATATCTGATAAACCGTAAACTACAGGTTTCAAACTGCCACCAATATCATTTTGAATAAGAATAAAATCAGGTGTAAAAGGTATATGCTTTAAAATATCCTGTATATTTCCGGAATCTCTCCAAATGGCTAAATTTGTTTTTTGGGATAATTCTTTCTCAACATGGTTAAAGCTCTCATTGAAAGTTTTAAATTTTGTATCTTTACCTATCAGAAGTAGATTTAACATTAAATGAGCCACCTTTTTCGCCTAATCCATCATTATAGTATGTTAATAGATAAAATATGTTCCTCGAAATATTTTTCTGTTTTCGCAACAATCTCTACCGAATAAATTTCCAGGTTTATTCATATGATAAGACGTTCATCAAACAAAATGATCTATAAAGTAAGGGAGAGCTAAGAGATGAAAATAGCACTTCTTACAATGTTTAATGGCTTAGATAGTTCGTATTCCTTGGTAAATGTAGTAGCGGAACAGGTTCGAATGCTTCTTGATGCAAATATTGAAACCAGAATTTTGGTAAGTGACATCTGCCCGCTCAATAAACTTTATGGAATTTTCCTAGATAAACGAATTAAATGGGTGAAAATTTGTAACCAACTAGAAGGAAAACAAATGCATTGGAAAAACTACATTCAGTCAGAAGGTGAGGTACATGATACCTTTTTTAATGAGGCAGATGTGATAGCAGAGGACTTAGTAAATAAATTAGCAGATATTGATATCTGTTTTATGCATGATATTCATTACCAGGGGTGGCATTTACACCATAACATCGCAATTAGAAAAGTTCAGGAGAAACTTCCTAACCTTAAATTCCTTGCATTTACCCACTCCGCGCCTGTTAAACGCCCTCCCAACCCGAAATGGCCTTTCTCTGCCCGATTTACACCTATGCCTAATACTTTGTATATTTATCCAACCCAATCTGGGATTTCAGCCTTGGCAAAACAATACAATGTTCCTGAAGATCGTTGTAAAGTAGTAAATAACAGTCTTGACCTACTAGGTTTTGTATCAGAGGAAGTTAATCTATTATCAAAATATATTGATTTGCTGACTCCAGATATTTTAGTTGTCTATCCTGGTCGTTTAACGAGGGCAAAGAAATTTGATAAAGTTGCTGCTATATCCGGAGCAATAAAAGTAAAAACAAGCAAGTTTGTCAAAGTAATATTCTGTGATACATTCCCAAAGTTAGATACTTCTCCAGAGGCCTATAAGGAATTTGTTCGCTCTATTGGGGTAAAATTTGGTTTAAATAATGAAGATTTATTATTCACATCAGATATAGAAGAATTTAATAAAGGGCTCCCAAGAAAAAGTGTATTAGAACTTTTCGCACTTTCAAACTTATTTATATGTCCCTCTTACTCAGAGTCTTTTGGTTTAACTGTCCTGGAAGCAGCAAGTAGAGGGAATTTTCTTGTTTTAAACGAACAGGTGCCGGCTTTAAATGAACTCGGAAGCCAATTGGATGCGTACTTTATGAAATGGGATGCCAAGAATTTTGGGTTTAATACTCGTGAGATTTATCGTCCTTCAGAAGAAGCTTATCTTACTCAACATGCTGACAAGATTATCAAATTAATGGATACCAATTCAGTTATTCATGCAAAAACAATCGCAAAACAACGGTATTCTCCAAAATGGATCTGGAAAAATCAATTGGAACCGATCATTAAATCTTTATGTTAAATTGCGAAATTGAACTAAAAAGAAACCCAGTCCAAAAAAATTCCTTGGATTGGGTTTCTCTTATTTGAGTTAATACACAATTACAACAGCTATTTTAATTAAAACGCCGGGTTTGTTCTTGTAAAAAATGATACAAAGCGCCAATCATTCCAGCATCGTTTTGATATTTACATAGTTCAACAGGTACCTTGAATACTTTCCACCATGGAATAAGGTCAAGTTGATGATTAATCATGCTTAACAATTCTTGTTGATTGGCCACTCCCCCGCCAATTAATACTTTTTGAGGGTTTAAAGTTACAGTAAGGTTATAAATTCCATAACATATGTTTTTTGTCCAATCATCAATTAGTTTTCTAACCGAAGGATTATTATTAGATTCCAAAAAAACGGTCTCTCCATCAATATTTTCGTTTTCATTTAAGCCTTTTAATTTTTTATAGGAATGAATTAAGGCAGATGTAGAAGAATTCGAATGCCATAATTCAAAATGCCCTCTTTTAGCCCGATTCTTCATAAACCCAAATTCACCCCCTCTAAAACTGTGACCACGCAAAAGCTTCCCGTTAGTGAAAATCCCTCCGCCAACTCCGGTTCCCAATGTTATACAAATAAAATCTGTACAATTTTTTGCATTACCACTGATGCTTTCGGCTAACGCAGCACAATTCCCATCGTTTTCTATTTCAATCGGAAGGGAAGTTTTTGCATTTAATAATTCTTTTAGATTTTGTTTACTTAATGCCTTTACAGAACCTGCTGCTTCAGAATACCCTGTATGGGGATTAATAAATCCAGGTAAACTAATAGCAATCCCACTCACAATAGTATTTCTTGTGTACATGTTAATTGTATCTATCATGTCTTTTAGAAATAGTTCCAGGTTGATTGGACGGGTATTATAGCTACCATTTGAAAGAACAGTTCCATTCTCTAATAATAAACCGTACTTAACTTTTGTCCCGCCTACATCGAAACAGATGAACTTTTTCAAATTATTTCCTCCAGACTAATCTAGATTTAGGTGGTATCGTTATTCATTACCATAATAATTACTCCCTCATCCGAGGTAGGTTTTTCGAACTCTTCGTAGTAAATTTTTTTTAATAAATAATCCGGTAATCGTTTCAACACTTTATTACGTTTTTTACAAATATCAAAGTTGGTATCAACATGAAATATTTCCAAAGTTAGTCCGAATTCTTTTGCAACCTCGATCCATCTATTACGACGCTCTCTTGTCCTGTTAGTGGAATCCACAACTACTTTATGGCCGCTTTTAAGTAACGTCCGGACCATGAGTTCAGCTGATTCCCATACTTTTGGTTCAGCCTTAGCTTTATAAACGCGGCCATGTAAAGCTAGCCTGAGATCATCAATAGATACGCGAGTCCACCCTTGTTCCTGAAGTGTTTTCCCGTAAGTTGATTTTCCGCTTAGTGGAATCCCGCACATAATTCCAAGTTTCATCATACATCTCCCCTAAGTACTGTTATCAAGCTTCTTCTATATTAAATGCTTGAAAACATTAAGAAGTTAGTTTTTGGGATACCCATTTTTCTATTACGCCTTCATCAATTCTATAACTGGACAATTGTTGATATTAACTTTTCCTTTTCATCATTCCGGCATTGATTATTTTTGATTGTTGGTAAAAAGAGACCCTGCATATTCCTCCATCAATAGAGATCCTTTACCCTCCAAATTCTAAAATAACCTGAAAATACAAAGTAGAGACTGACCTAAAAAGTCGGTTGATTACCTTTAGATCAGTCTCTTTTTTAAATGAGCAAAGCAGTTAATTTTATTGATTTATTTCCCTGGTTTCGGCGGTTTTGGTTTTCCTGGTTTCGACGGTTTTGGTTTTTCTGGTTTCGACGGTTTTGGTTTTCCCGGTTTCGGTGGTTCTGGTTTTTCTGGTTTTGGCGGTTTTGGTTTTCCTCGTTTCGGAGGTTTCGGTGGGATCGGACATTCAGTTGCTGTATCAGTCTCGGTTTCTGTCTCCGTTT
>NZ_JBALPZ010000148.1:0-16470 GCF_036965645.1 Neobacillus drentensis | reverse complement strand
CCTCCACCCCTTATAACCCCCAGCCTTTTTATATTCAGGCTCAGTTAAGTGCGAGGCATGAGGCAAAATAAAATATTGTACTCTTATTCTGTTATCATTTACTCTTATAATTTGCATTTCTCCTTCAATAGTATGTTGGTGTGTCCTCATAAATGGATCCCAAGGAATAATTTCTTTCCCATTAATAAACATTTTGATATTATTTTTTTCTAAAATTGAATGGAAGACAAATTCTAAGTGTTTGTTGATTCGAGAAACCTTCTTAAAGAAACTTATTTCCTTTAATGTACGCTTTCCGCCTGCACCCATAAATCGATCTAGTTTGTCAATACAGATAATGGTACCGCTATCATCTGCTATTGTTCCCATTTTTAATTTTACTTCGTCAGGGATAGAGGTGAATAGCTGCCACTCGTTACATTCGGAAACATGGTCTAAATCCCAGCATCTTTCATGATAAATACCATTTGACTTTGTAAGTACACACAAACGTTTCCCCATAGAAAAGGATGCAGTCTTTAACCCCATACCAAATCTTCCTAGTTCATTAACAGCTCTTTTCGCGCGCGGATCTTTTGATCCTATGTTCATTGCTGTCTGAAGCATTTCTTCATTCATCCCAGAACCATTATCTGCTATTGTTATCATTCCATCTGTTTCGCCGTATACAAAATTTATATTAATCACTGTGGCTTTGGCATCTAGGCAGTTATCAACTAAATCAGCAACAGCCGTGCTAGGATTATACCCGATTGATCTTAATGCATGTATAACAGGTGCCGCAGATGGTTCTGTAATAACAACATTCATATAAAAAACTCCGTTTCATGTGGTTAATTATTCTAATTATAACAAAATAATATAAATGGAAAAGAAATGTGAAAAAATAGTAAATATTTTCTAGCCAAGTTTTATTAGTAACAAAATTAGCCCACTTTGCTGACTAAGTAGTTTAAGCCAGAAGTGTTTCATTTGCAGTTGATGTAATTAAGTATGGAAAGGGAAAAGAAGCATTAGAAATAATAATAAATTCATCGAGAATATCAAGTGATGTAAGGGAACAATTGAAAAATTTAATAAATGACTTTAAATAGAATAACAAAACTGATAAGCAAATTAATAAAGCCCTCAAGTGATTACTCAATTGGGGGCTTCTAAAATCCTTTTTACTTCTATTTATTACCCTATTATTAAAGATTTGTTCCACATTTCAATTCAATCCACAAAAATAACCTTTACCTGCCTCTTCATCTCCCTCTTTAACCCCGTTTGATAAAACAACAAAAACTCTTTCACAGGATGTTGAACATGAGAATCATTCTGGTTAAAAGTAACCCCACTGGCCTTCATATCACTTAATAGCTCCATCATAGAAACTATTGAACTTCCTTCCTTTTGGTGGGTATTAATTTGACAGGTTCATCACAACAACGGCAGGTAAATACTCTTTTCTTTGAGAGTGCCCGGTATTGTTTATTTAATTGATTAATAATATTGTCTCTGCCTGTTCTTTCTGATTCAAGCTCTATTCTTTTGGCTTCTATGTTTATGATATCTCCATGTAATAGTGCCTCTTCCAAACCCCTAACACCTTTTCAAGAAAATCCCAAACAATACTCTTATTATAATATAACAAACTTACAATCAGGTCCTTTTTCCTATTAATCACCTAGTTACTTAATTGAAGTACTTTTTCAATTAACAAATGTATATTGTTTAACAGAAATAAAATTAAAAATTTAAGCAAGCCCAAAAACCGACAAGGTTCGAGCAAGACATTATGTAAAATAATAGTATAATTTACCACCATTTTAATATATCGGTAATATTTGACACAAAAAAACTTTAGCTTAAAGCCGAAGGATGTTAATTACGAATGATCAGGTATGGGGGGAGCTTTATGGAAAGTACGGTAAATATTCAAGAAATTGAGAAACAACGCCTAAAATCAACTAAATGGTATGCAAATTGGTGGTTGATCACAACAAGCGCCCTCATTATTATCGCACTCATCATTGGAGCAGGCAGCTATTATCAGGCAAACCACTTCAATTCAGAAATCAAGATTAATGCCATAAAAGTCGGTGGAATGACCGCTGATCAGGCCCTTAATAAATTAAAAACAACCGTATTAAAAAATGATGTATATGTCGGAGATCAACAGATTTTAGATGGAGAAGATACAATGATGGGATATACGGATAAAGATTTGCCCGCTATCAAAAAATTATTAAAGAAACAATGGACTTTTTTTCCTTCTTCAAAGACCAAGGATTATTCATTAATGCCCAGCAATCAGGATCTGTACCGAAATCAAACGTTGAAAAAACAGGTGGAAGAAAAGCTGTTAGCCATGAATCAGAGTTTAAAAGCGCCACAAGATGCAGCGGTTCGTTTGGTACAAGGCAAAATTGTTGTTTCTAACAGCATTAGCGGAGAGCAATATGATGTCGCGGGTATATTGAAGGACTACGAAAAACACGAATATGTTAGTGAAATCCGGCTCAATCCAGTTTACATACAGCCAATTAAAGAAGACAGCGAGTTTGTAAAAAATCAACAAAAAAAGTTTGAAGAATTCCTTGCTCAGACCGTCAATTATAAGGTACAGGATAAAGTTTTACCGTTAAAAGCAGGAGAAATTATTAAGAATGCATCCATTTCAAAAGATTCGCAGATTAAGATTGATGATACTTTTGATATTAACAACAAGATCGCTGAAATTAACAATTCCCAATCCACATTAAATAAGGATTTCACATTCAAGACCCATTCAGGTTCGGTGATATCTGTTAAAGGAAAAGGTTATGGCTGGGCCATAGATGTTAAAAAAGAGGTACCCCGTATTAAGGAAGCTTTTGAAAAAGGAGAGAAATCGGTCTCCGCCTCTAATATTTACGGAAATGGCTGGAATGGTGAAGGTTACGGATATGAAGCAAGTACGAACAATGGTATTGGCGATACGTATGCTGAGGTCTCCATTGCAGAGCAGCGAATCTGGATTTACAAAAATGGGAAATTAGTCGTCACAACGAATGTCGTTACTGGCACACATAGTACCCATCATGATACATCACCAGGAGTCTGGTATATTCTCTATAAGCAGACTCCTGCCGTCCTAACGGGCAGAGAAAACGGAAAAATCACTTATCAGGTCGATGTTAATTATTGGGCTCCTTTCACAAATGATGGTCAAGGATTCCACGATGCCAGCTGGCGAGGCAATTGGGGAAGTAAAGCCTATCTTACGGCAGGATCGCATGGCTGTGTCAACACACCACCAAGTATTATGAGAACCGTATATAACAATCTCAGCACTCATGAGCCAGTTGTAGTTTATTGAGTCGTGGAAGGCTGCCCAAAGGTTTAATTAGGAATTGCCAAACACTGCTCGAATTGGGTGTTTGTTTTCAACTTAAAAGGCGAAAAGTGCTAATCACTTTTCGCCTTTTATCTGTTGATCATCTATTTACCTCGAATAGCAGCCCATATTGTTTATTAGAGTTCAAAGAGTACTTACTGCTATTTCCTTTTTTGCTAAGGTTTGTTTCAGTTGTTTTCTTGCCCGATATAGCCGTGTCTTGACCGTAGCTGGCTTTATACCGAGCAGGCGTGCGATTTCGTTTTCCTTTAGACCATATTTCACCTTAAAGGTCAGCACTTCTTGGAATTCCTTCGATAAGCTCTCCATTGAACTGTCTACGTCCTCTTGAAAGAGCCGTATGCTCACCGATTCCTCGGTGTTCACCTGATTTATCCTATGATTCATGATTAGTTCCATTTGGGCAGAGTCAACAACGATCCATCTATTACTTTTTTCTGACCTTAAAAAATCAATGGCAGTCCTGGCAGTTAGGGTAGACAACCAAGCACCTAATTTATTTATATCTTCAATTGTATCTATTTTTTTAAATACTTTTAAAAATGCCTCTTGCACAATATCCTCGGCCCAAAGCCAGTCATGTGTGTACCGAAAAGCAATATGAAGCAGACGATTTGCGTACTCAGTATATACTTGGTTAAAATCAATCGTACTCAAATCTCCACCATCCTATTTAAAATGATCCTTAACGAAATCAGGAGCATGCTTTTCATCAAAAAACATGACTTCGTAATAATGGGCAGAGCGGAAATAAAAGACAGCCATGTATTCGTGATTCGGGTCCGCGCTTGCGTTATTTAACATTTGTTCAATTTGTCCCTTATTGGTTACATCCAAGGTATCTCTGCTTTTTTCTAAGTTACTCTTAATGATTTCGATATCTTCCGGATTTTCCATTTCACCTTTGGCTACAAGTACATGATTAACATCATCTGCGCTTGGCATTGCGTCTTTCAGTAATTCCTTTTGCTTTAGCCAATCGGTCAAATTTTGATAGTTAGGCTTAAATTCAAAGCTCAAAAAGTGGTCATTGCCTAGATAGACTTCAACATTTGAGCCCTTGAAGTAACGGCTGTCTTCATATGATTCTGCCAATACATCTTTCCTTAAAGCGGCAAGCACTTCTTTTATATCGTTGGCATTAGACAAGGTAACTCCCTCTGAAATAGGCCCATTCCCAATCGTGAGGGTTTTAATTTTATTTTCATTTAATTTAAAAATCTCATTTGTGGATCTTATATATTCCTCTGATTCATAGATTGGTTTGAAATAATCCTCATACAGACGTTCATTTACACTGTATTCTCTTGTCACTTTGCTGCCATTTTTCAATTCATATTGAATATAAAAATTCTCTGATTGGTTGTTTTCCTTTTGCTGATTGATCCTTTTATCAGAAAGAAGCTGCTGGTGAAGCATGCGGACAGCCTCAATATTCGCCTTTTCTTTCATTGGTGTTGGCGTATAGTATTCTCTGTAAATATCATCATTTGTATAAAAACCAAATTGATTGGAGAATAGGACGGTTTTAATTTGCTCCTCCCCCGGAACTATATTTTCATAGATTCCTAGAATTTGAACTCCTATACCTAGGACAGCGGTTATGGCTAAATAGACAATTAAGCCTTTTATTCGTCCAAAAACCCGCCACGTTTTTCTTAAAATCATCTCTGCTCCTAAATAACCAATCACAGCTCCGATCACATAACCGAAAATGGTCCAGCTAAAGCTTCTATAGGAAACTTCTTGAAAGTACGAACCACCAAGAAGCATCACACAAAATGTTACCCCATATTTAAAAATAGAACGTAATTTTGGAAAGGCAATCGCCTCAGAAGCTGATTCCAAATTTCTTTTTTTATAAAAAATGATGGAAAGTCCATATAGCACGATGGTTAAGATGATATAAACGATCCCTTCACCCCATTGAAACTTCCTGCTGTCGAGGACAGCCGCATAGGTAATGGGAGACAATTTCTCAAGCTGTCGATTTAGAAGATAATCGCCTGGAAATCCATAGAGTACTATTTTTAAATTAAAAAACAGCAACATTGTTATTCCAATTGGGAAAAGGAGAAAAACATAGGACAGAATTGCCTGGACGATTGACATCCCTGTCATCATGGCTATAAACACAGCAGCTGTGTATAAAAGCAGCGTGATGACCGAAGTCGTGCCAGCCCAGTAGAATATATCCTTTACACTAAACAGGTTACTGAAATCCAGTGTTTTATGCATAAGAAGAATGATCAACGTAATGACGGAAACAGGCAGAATTAATAATACCATTCCGGTCAGCGCATATTGATGAAAAATCTTTTCTCTTTTAAGGGGAATACTATGCATAAGGTCTGCCGCTTGTTTCACATGAAGAAAACGAAATAAAAATACCGCCAAGATGACAGGGACAATAACCATGATCCCAATTTGAAAGGTAAAATTAACGAGAAAGAGATTGTTAGGTTCGGGATAATAACTTTTGGTTTCGTCAGAATAGATCATTAATAATTGAATGGGCAAAATAAATAGCAAGACTAAAAAGTAAACAATCGAAACCCAGCCTGTACTTCGTCCAATTTGAAGAAGTAATTCTTTATTAAACCAAGACGTTCTTGATAGCATAGCCGATATCCCCCATTTCATATATGAAGATCTCCTCAAGCGTAAGAGGCAGCAGGTCAAAAATGACAGGGTTTGTCTGGAGAATTTGTTTCTCTATTTTCTCCTCATCGCCTCTGACAATGAAAAGGTACACACTTCCTCTTTTTTCAGTATGAAGAGGATTGAGATTTAAAAGCAGCTTGTCTGGAGGAGTTCCATTTTTATAGGCAACCTGAATTTTATGAATGTCCGCTTTCAGATCATCGAGTTCCTTTTCCATTAAGAGGGTACCCTTATGGATAATGCCAATGTAATCACAAATGTCTTCAATCTCACGAAGATTATGTGATGAAATTAGAATGGTCATTTCTCTTTCTGCGACATCATGAATCAACAGGTTCTTCACTTTTTTCCGGACAACAGGGTCGAGGCCATCCAAGGGCTCATCCAAAATGAGGATCTCTGGGTTGGAAGCAAGGGCGAGAATAAAAGCAATCTGTCTTTGCCATCCCTTTGAGAAGGTATGGATTTTTTTATCTAGATTCAAATCAAAAAGCTCAGCCAGCTTTTGAAAACGTTCTTCCGCCCAGGTTGGATAGCAGCTTTTATAAAAACGGGCCATTTGTTTGGTTGTATATTGCGAGAAGAAATAGGGCTGATCCGGTATGTAAAAGACTTTTTGCTTTAGGCTGATATTTTCAAATATACTTTCACCGTTAATCGTTACTTCCCCGTGATCCTGGCGATAGATCCCTGCCAGCAGTTTAATGAGTGTGGTTTTCCCAGCACCATTTGATCCGATAAGACCGTAAATGGAGCCTTTGTTGATGGATAAATCGACACTTTCCAGCGCGACGAAACGGTCAAATTTCTTGCTAACACCTTTCATTTCAATCATTGCTTTCCGCCTCCCCCTTTTGCTTGGTCTAGATCTTGAATTAATTTGATGATTTCACCCGCTGGGATTCCAAGATACAAAGCTTCCAAGACCACTTTTTCAAGTTCCTTTTTTACAGTTTCTATTTTCTCTAAATCTTTTATTTGATGGTTTGGATTGACGAAGCTGCCCTTCCCTTTAATGGAGTAGATAAATCCTTGGATTTCTAATTCTCGATAAGCTTTTTGAATCGTATTCGGATTGATCGTGAGTTCTGTAGCTAATGTTCTTACGGATGGCAGCTGTTCATCTGGTTTTAATACTTCATTCATGATAAGCTCCTTCATTTTATCCACCAGCTGTTCATAAATCGGCTTTCGGCTCCTTATGTCTATCTCAAACATTACGGGGTGCCCCCAATCTGTACTAAGTGTACTATTGATCGTAGTACAGTTTGATTATATTCCAGTACTTTCCAAAAAGAAAGACCCTTTTTTATAATTTTTTAAAACGGTCAAAAGCCATAACGGTTTGGTTTCCCTCTACCTCCCCTAAAAAAATTTCACATAAGAAATATTACCTATTACAAAATAACTGTTTTTAATATTTTTAAGAGTCAGATAAAAAAATTGCAAGAAAACATAAAAATACCACAAATGGAATCTTCAGATGTTTCTTTATAATGAGGTTGACACCACTGTGACAGCGTTTTCAAAAAAAGGAACAGTACGGAGGTGAAAGAGTAAGTAAAGTGCTGAATTAAATTCAATTTAGGGGAGGTTGGAAAAGTGTTTAAAATAGGGAGAAAAATTAAGAAACTTGTGTGGTCTACGGTTATATCAAGTGCAGCTGTTGCAGCAATTGTGGGCGGAGCCTTTTCTGCACAGCCAACACAGGTGAATGCTGAACAGGCCGCTGTTTCATCTCAGCTGCCTTGGATGAATACGTCGCTTACGCCTGAAAAACGTACTGAAATGCTGATCGCAGCCATGACGCTAGATCAGAAAATCCAACAGCTAGCCGGGATGCGCGGAGTAATCCCAGAGTTGGTGGAATGCGGAAGCCCAGGGAGGCATATTCCTGGAATCCCTGAACTCGGGATCCCAACATTCAGGATTACCAATGGTCCTGTTGGTCTAGGCGGCGGTGACTGCAGCCCACAGGATAAAGCAACGGCATTACCTGTCGCAATTGGACTTGCAGCCAGTTTTGACCCCAATCTTGCTTATGCTTTCGGTGACCTAATGGGCGGTGAGGCCCGCACGCTTGGGCTGCACGAACTTGAAGCACCAGGCATGAATCTTGCACGCTTGGGCGAGAACGGCCGCAATTTCGAATACATGGGTGAGGACCCTTATCTCGCTGGTGTTTTAGCCTCTAAAGAAGTTAAGGGTATCCAAGATAATGATATTATTGCCATGTCAAAACATTATGTACTTAATGATCAAGAGCAAAACCGTATGTCCGTGAACGTTAACATCGACGAAAATGTACTTCATGAGCTTTACCTGCTCCCATTTGAAATGTCGGTAAAGGATGGTAACGTTGCTTCCATTATGTGCTCTTACAATCGAGTAGGCGGAACTTATGCCTGTGAGAACGAGTATCTATTGAATACCGTTTTGCGTGATCAGTGGGGATTCAAGGGGTACGTCCAGTCTGACTTTGGTGCCACCCATTCAGCTACTCCTGCGCTTAACGCTGGATTGGATTTAGAAATGCAGAGTGCAAGATTCTTCACAAGTGACAACATTAAGGCCGCACTTGCGGACGGCAGTTTAAAAATGGTTACTGTTGACCAAGCTCTAAGTCGCCGTTATGTCCAAATGTTTAAATATGGAATTTTCGACCGTCCGATTGTCAGGGGTACGATCGATGCTGAGACGAACGGTTCGAAAGCGCGCGATATTGCGGAACAGACAGCAGTACTGCTAAAGAATGAGGGTAACTTGCTTCCGATGAACCCATCTGTTAAATCGATTGCCTTAATCGGTAAGTCAACCTATGTTGATGCAGCCGTTGCAGGTGGAGGCGGCAGTTCGCGGGTAAGTCCGCTCTATACCGTTACACCTCTTGAGGGACTTCAGAATACTTTAGAAAAAGTAGGTTCTAAAGCAGCAATTACCAAGATTACAGTCGCTGCTGACAATAGCAACCTCAACGAAGCCGTAGCTGCAGCGAAAAATGCAGACGTCGTCATCCTGATGGCTGGAGTAGTGACCAGTGAGGGCCGTGACCGTCCAAGCTTGTCTCTGCCTGATAACCAGGATGATATGATAACAGCTGTAACTGAAGCAAACAAGAAAACGGCACTCGTGCTTAAAGATGGAGATCCTGTGCTTATGCCATGGGTTAACAATGTCCCTTCTATCCTAGAAGCATGGAATCCAGGCCAAGAGGACGGCAATGTTGTCGCTAACTTGTTATTTGGGCTTGCCAACCCATCCGGAAAGCTTCCAGTAACTTATCCAGTTTCCAAAGCGGACACACCAACCAGCACTGTAGACCGCTATCCAGGAGTTAATCAAGGTGTACTCGATAGCGCGGGAAAAGAGATCCCTCAAGTGTACTATTCTGAAGGACTTGAGATGGGATACCGATGGTACGATGCCCAAGACATCAAACCTCTTTTCGCCTTTGGTCATGGTTTGTCCTATACTAACTTTGACATTTCTAAACTTGTTGTAACACCAAAGACGACGGATGGAACTAAGAAGATTCAGGTATCCTTCTTTGTCGAAAATACCGGAAAAGCAGCAGGTGCGGAAGTGCCGCAAGTCTACTTAGGTCTGCCTAAAGCTGCGAACGAACCGCCTAAACGGCTTGTTGGATTTGAGAAAGTTTGGCTCAATCCAGGTGAAAAGAAACGTGTAACGATTACCATTGACCCAGCAGCAAGCAACCATCCACTGTCCATCTGGGATTCGAATGCTGATAATTGGAAAACTTTAGATGGTGAATACAAAGTGTACGTTGGCAACTCTTCTGACAACATTACGTTGACAGATTCCATCACCGTGAGGACCCCAGCGGGACATAGTAAATAAGGTAGCATTTATAATGAAAGAGTAATAAAAAAGATAGTAAAATAGGGGCTGTCCAGAAAGTGTAACATGACTGACTTTCTGGTGCCCCTTTTCCATTTCAGTACTAATGATAATCAGGAAAATGGCATTCCCGCAATTTCTAATTATATCTAATTAAGAACACTGTTTAGCCATTTGTTTAGTAAGAGTGCGATTTCTTTGCGTTTATCGATATAATTGTGATCTGTCTCAAAAACTTCATATTGAAGATGTTCCGCCCCAGCATTTTCAAGTAACCCCACAAGAGGGTCATGAAAGTATGGTTTTGGCAATTCCTCATCAAACATAGCTGCAGTCAAAAGAATCCTTTGAACCGCTAGTTGAGGCGCAAGTAAAAAGGTATTCCATTCATTTTGATGGGTACGGACTTCCTCTATAATCGATTCAACAGAAGCACCATTCAAGAAAAAGGTTCCTTCTCCTAAGACTTCCGTTATTTGAGCCTCCATGGTTGGATCCTTTTCCAGCATTTGTGCAAACAAACCGAAGTTGGCACCTGACAGGGAGGCAACAGCCTTGATGGACGGTTCTAAAGAAGCTACTTTTAGAGCTAAAAAGCCGCCAAAACTATGTCCCACTAAAGCAATCCTCTCACTGTCAATCCTATTTTCTATAGCAGCTTGTTCTTGTTTAATGTAATGAAGCGTCGCATGAACATCTTCTAGTGAATGGGTAAACGAAAAACTGCCTTGACTCCCCCATGCACCACGGTAATTAATGACTAATACATTCCATCCTTGCTGTTGAAGCTCGGCGGCAAGATCAAGATTCATCATTACACCCGGAAAACCATGCAGCATCAGGACCGTCGCATGAGGGCCTTTTCCTTCTGCAATATACATCCGTCCAATGATGAGATCTTCTCCACTTGGGATTTTCAACAGCTTTAACTTGCTTGAATTCTTTTGCTTCATATCTTCCAATTCCACTCCTCTACCTATTAGAATTTTCAAACTTTTATAATTACTACAATTCTAAACCATGATAAACAGAATCGCGAACATGACTACTTAGAACCAGGTGCAGAACATATTTCAGAGGTATTAAGAATCTAATATAATAAATTAATAAAGATTTTAACCAATCGATTCCTATCATGGAGGCAAATTTGGAGTATTGATACTACTTTTTGGGATGATCAAGCGCCTGGTAAGCTAATTGGTACTTTCCTCCATCAGCAACTTGTGAATGGTATAAAGCCTTGAGAGCATTGTTTTTTTCAAGACCGTACTCTGCCTTCAACCCTTTTAAAAGTGTATGCAATTCTTTATTATCCTTAATTAGCTGCTGCATTTGCGATTTCATATACTTCAAAATAATTATCTCCTTTCAGAACGCCAATCCGTTCCCCAAGTATAGCATGGATAATCTTTATTTAAATAAATCTATATATTGCAAATCCTATGATGAGAATCCTCACGATTGATATAAAGCTTTCCATTCAAATTTTCTTTCCAAAATTCACAAACATTTCAAAAATAATACACTTCCCTCGCCTTTTTAGGCTGTATACTACGAGTAGTTACAGACATAATCCCTCCCCCAGCCTCATTTGTATTTTTTCATCCCCCAAAAAAGTGAAAGCAGGTTGATTTATGAAAAAAAGAAGTCATATCAAGGCTCGTTCTCCAAAAATACAGCCCGAAGTACGAATGCGGGTACATCATTTCGAAAGCCCCAAAGAACGTCAGCAATTTTTGATGAATTTGGCCATTAGTTCTGAATTTGAAATGAGATACCGCGGGTTACTAGATTACTATGGAAAAGAGTTTATTGACTATAAAAAGCAAAATCCCACAGACAAAAACCGCAATGAATTTCTTCGTATTATTTCAAAGTTTATGACAGAATGTCTAGAAGACAATTGTCCACCCTCTTGGCAACAATGTGTACCCTCATTTTGGGAAGAACTCATCTTTACCTTTTATCCTCATTGCATGAAAATCACGCCAGAAGAAAAAGAAGTAGAAACCTTTTTGTCACAGTTAAAAAAGTTTGTAGAGTGGCTTGATAAACGTGTGGGCACCTCATGGTATTTAATCGTTGAAGAATATATTTTTATTGCACGTTCGGAACTTAAGTCCTGTGAACACCTGCTAAATGGCCTCTTTTTAAACGATTTTCCACGCATATATCACTCTGACTGGGATCCGGAACAAGACATTGAAAGGATTAATCACAAATATGACCAATGTACGAATCGGCTTAATAGTATATTTGAAGTTACGAGTATCATCGAGCACACGGTTTTATTGAGTGAATTTGAAACCAACCATACTTATTATATAAGGGGCCTTCCTTATAAATTAATTGAAATAGGAATGATTATGAGCGGCATTATTGGCAAAAAAAGCGGTGATTTAAATTGGAACTGGTTTCAAACGGATGGAATTTATCCTCAAAGAGGGAAAACTTACATTACAATCAAAAGGTAACTGTCTACGGAAGCGCGAAAAAGAGGCCTGGCACCTGGCTGCCAAGGCCCCTGCTACCTTTATAAGCTCTCACTGCACCACAAAAAGAAGCAAGAGAACCGTCCCCATGCTTCATGTAGCTAATGAATCCCTTTTTTCTTTTCTTGTTTTTTTAATGGTTCCTACAATCAATAACAGCAGTGGGATTGCTACCATGTTTATTGGTAAAACGTATGGAATAAAAAAGTTATTTGGAAATTCAATTGATGAAACGTCAATATTGCGATAAAGGACTGAAAGTGGAATCAGGGTTAACGCAATGATCCAAATAACTTTTCTCCAATCTTTTAAATGAAATAACTGGCCGATTCCATGACTAGTAACGAACAGGAAGGTGGAAAGCTTAATAAACACACTTAAAATCCAGATAACGGTTGGAATAATTTCGATATTTTGAAGAAATTCCATAGCGGAAATGTAGCGTACCATCTCAAAATAGGGATACCAGATCCTAGAAGCTAACCCACTTCCAAATACCATAATTACCTCTACTGTATTTAATATAATGATAATAGAAATCATGACAATACCTTTTATTGTAATAGACACACTTTTCTTTGGCTCTGTAGTAAAGCAGGTTAGCATCATGATTACGTTAGCCTCCCCCAAAAACGCAACGGGTGCAAGGCTCCCCTTTGCAATCGCCCCCCATCCAGAGTCCACATAAACAGGTAATATTTGTTTCCACTGAATATTATTTATACTCAGTAACATAGTAAGGATTATCACTATAATAATAACGGGACCAATCATCTCACTGCATCGCGCGATTCCTTCAATCCCTCCTTTATAAGTAACATAAACCATCAGGTACAGCATCAAAAGAATCAATACCAGCAAAGGCGTATTTCTAAACAAATTCATTTGGATAAAATCAGAGGATTCACGAAGGATGATTCCCATTGTCGGTATAAGTTGGATGAAATAAGGAATGACAATGATTCTCCCCAGCCATTTCCCTAGAATCGTTTGACTGTACTCAATAAAAGTTTGATTGGGATACAGCAGACTCAATTTACCGGCAATAAAGATTAACCCAATGCTAGCCGCTCCAGCAATTACGAAACAAATCCATGCATCTTGTTTGGCCGCAGCAATTGCGGGTGTTTGTGTCAATAAAAGAGTCATTCCTATATCCAGGATGGCTATAATCCAGAATAATTGTCTTGGAGAAATCTTCATTTCTTTAACTCACTTTCCATTAGCTGTAATGAAGGTCCTGTTAATCCCACTTGATCAACCGTTAAATCTGCTTTCACAACAACATCTGCTTCTGAATACTCGTTTTGCCAATTAGCTTTTATTTTCTTCCATTTCATGGGGTATTTTCTATGAAACGCATTCCCAAGTCCAAAGATATCCGCCTTATAATCTTTCTGGACATGTACAATCGTTTGAGAAACGTCTTTTGGTACGTTCTGATTTAAAGCTCGCTCAACTGCCTTCAGATGACTAGGATTTTTTAAATCTAAGTTCGTATTATTCTCTTTGATAACCCCCTTTCCAGAGAGAAAAATGGTAAATCTAATTTTATTACCCTGTAATAAGGGTTTTATTTTACTTTTATATTTTCTTCCGACAAAGCTGATTGTTCCCTTTCCTTCAGGTACATAAACGGTTAATGTGTTCTCCATTAATTCTCCCCTGACCCAAAAACGATTTCTTACTTCAGAGGGTGTTAACGAACCAATCATTTGAAGGTTATTATTAAATATTGCTCTCCCTCTGACTCTGAATGTTTTTGATGGCACTTGTCCGGCATCCCCTTTAGCTGCAGAATTAATGATTTCAACCATCGGCAATGTTGCATTACTGCCTTCTGAATTGGCCTCTACTAAAAATTCCTTGTAGGTAGAGCTGGCTCTTCCACTAATTCTTTCCTGAATTTTCAAAGGGGCCAAGGCAGGAATACTTTCCAATTGGTAGGGAATCGATAAAAATTCTTGGGCAGTCGACCCCCTTACGACAAATAAATCAGTCCTCAACCTGACTTCTGGGTTACGGCTAAATTCATCCGTCATTTTTGCGAGTCCGTTTCTAGCTAAATCCTCCCCAATAACAATAACCCTTCTGTGACTGGCAAAAATCTTTCGCGATAGCTTGGTTTGCATATTTTGCGAAGTATCAGTGGCCGTTTTTCCCGTTGCCGATTCTAGAAAATACCCCTGCCCTGCAGATGCACTTCCTTTTCCTCCTCCGCCTGAACTGCCGAGTTTTGCGGGGACCACAATTTGTGCACTGCTTACCAAATTACCATCCTTATTAAGATCCATACCCCACCCCAATACAATCGCCAAGTCATTTAATTCACGGCGGTCCCAGCACCCTGTGGTGAAAAGAGTGACGATAAGTAAAAGAAAAAAGACTCTTCTTGAAATAGTCATTTCGTTTCATTCCCTCTTTTTACACTTGGCTTTTGCCCTTGTGGAATTCTTTGTTTATTATCACCGGCTAAATTTGGACGTTCAGTCATACTCCATCTAGGGGCACGTAAAAAAATATCTTTTAAGTTCCCTTTACTATGTGGAGCCACTGGGCCTAAATAAGGGACCCCAAAGGAGCGAAGATTAATAAGATGAATTAGAATCGAGACGATTCCAATGACAATGCCATAGAAACCGAACATACCTGCAAGCACAAGAATGGGAAAACGAAGGATTCTATAGGCAAACCCTAAGTTGTAACGCGGGGTTCCAAAAGATGCAATCCCAGTTGTGGCAACGACAATAACCATAGGAGCTGATATAATTCCTGCCTGAACCGCCGCTTGGCCGATAACAAGTGCCCCGACAATACTAACTGCAGAGCCTACTGGTTTTGGCAGCCGAATCCCTGCTTCACGCAATGCTTCAAACATAAATTCCATCATGAGTGCTTCTATCACTCCTGGAAACGGCACACCCTCCCGCGCGGCGGCAACACTTATTAATAAATTGGTAGGAATCAACTGTTGATGAAAGGTAGTAATGGCCACATAAAAAGATGGAAACAATAAGGCAATATTCAATAAAGTAAAGCGAATCCATCGTATAAAGGTTGTGTATATAAACCGTTCATAATAATCCTCTGCTGCTTGTAATCCTGTCCAAAAAGTCATTGGTACAATTAATACAAAAGGGGTATTATCAACAAGGATTGCTACTTTCCCTTCTAACAAACTTGCACATACTACATCAGGCCGCTCTGTATTTTGGACTTGAGGAAAAGGAGAAAAAGGGACGTCTTCAATAAAGTCCTCAATATAACCACTCTCTAATACACTATCAATCCTAATTCGTTCGATTCGTTTCTTCACTTCCTCAACGACCGAATCCTTCGCAATCCCTTCAATAAATAAAATTTCCACAGAAGTTTTGGTATACTCCCCGATCGTAAACGATTCAATTTTAAGTTTTGGGGATCTTATTCTCTTTCTAATTAAGCTTGTATTTATCCTTAATGTTTCCGTAAAACCGTCTCTAGGACCTCGAATAACTGTTTCCGAACTAGGCTCTTCTATTCCTCTTTTTTCTAATCCCTGCAGATCGGCGATTAAGGCCATGCTTTCCCCATCAATTAGAAAAGCTGCATTCCCCATTATTACTTCCTCAACTACCTCAGAAACGTTTGGGACGGTCTTTACCTTCGCAACTGGAATAAGCTGTAACTGAATAATCTCCCTAATGGTTGTTCTATCTAATTTCTGAGTAATCCCATCAAAGATGAGCGGTTTTAAAACAGATTCATCTAAAGTTTTGGTATCGCAAAAACCATCGATATAAACTAAAAGAATTTTTGAATCATTATCTATGGCAATCGAGCGGAATTCTATATCATTACACATGTCGAATTTCTCTTTTAACATCTGCTCATTAATGGATACAGTAGTGCTTAATTCGTCCTTCTTGGAAGAAAATGAATTAAATTTATCCATGTTTTGTTTGTATATATTTCGAAAGAATCGCATATGCCATATCCCCCATTTAGAACTATTTTCCTCCTTAAATGGTGAAATATACCTTACTCATATAGGTTTATTTATTCTTAGGGGATATTTAATTTGACTATGTG
>NZ_JBALPZ010000147.1:2865-10593 GCF_036965645.1 Neobacillus drentensis | reverse complement strand
GGCTCAGGCAGCGGTTCAGGCAGTGGCTCAGGCAGTGGCTCAAAAGGCAGTGGCTCACATGGCAGCGGTCGTCCAAAAGGACCTAAGGGGCCTAAGGGACCAAAAGGACCTAGATAATAAGTACTACCCACCACCATTAGAGATAACCGATACTCATGTATCGGTTTTTCTATTTATTCGCTAAGTTACAATCTCCAATAAAACTACATGTTAACTACATACCAAAATATATAGTTAGATGCTGATTTGTTTCATTACGGGATATCCGTTTAGAACAAGCCATCATTTTGGACGTACTATATTGCAAAGGACAAGATATGAATAAACGGAAAAATTACAGAAGGAGACTAAACGAAGGGAGTAAATTCATTTTTATGTATCATCAAATGACGGTGATTGTCACGATATTTGCCTTTCTCCTCACAATGGTCATGATCTTTATCCGTCCCAAAAATATAAATGAAGCCATACCAGCGACCATTGGAGCTGTACTTGTTTTTTTAAGTGGAAGCGTTACAACGGGGGACTTGCTTGACATAAGTTCCAAGGTAACTGGGGCGGCGATTACGATAATTGCCACGATCGTTATGGCAATCGTTCTTGAGAGCATTGGCTTTTTCAGCTGGACTGCCGCGCTTATGCTTAAACTATCAAAAGGATCCGGATACCGCTTATATTGGAATACCTTGCTTTTATGCTTTTTAATGACGTTATTTTTTAATAACGATGGAAGTATTCTGATTACAACACCGATCCTCATTTTAATTTTAAATAATTTAAAACTTAAAAACGCACAAAAAATCCCCTATCTTTTAAGTGGTGCTTTAATTGCAACTGCATCAAGCGCCCCCATTGGTGTAAGCAATATTGTAAATCTCATTGCATTGAAAATTATTGGAATGGACCTTTATCTACAAACTGAAATGATGTTTGTACCAGGAGTAATAGGCCTATTATTCTTATCCTACTTGCTGTTCCTCGTCTTCAAAAAAAATATTCCACCCCAAATCCGGTTCCATTCATACTCGATTCCGTTGCAAAGAAACCGCCCATTCCATCCGCTGCAAAAAAATGCAGATAGTCTTTTCGACCAGCAAAAGAATCTTATGATTAAAATGTTAATCTTCGTTTTTATTGTAAGAATAAGTCTTTTCGCCGCCTCTTTTATAGGAATCTCGGTTTCCTTGGTAGCGGTTTGTGGTTCGTTCATACTTTTGATGTGGAGATGGATTTATTTAAAAGTTACTCCCAAGGATGTCATTAAAAAAATTCCTTGGCACATTTTGATTTTTGCCTTCAGCATGTACGTGATCATTTTTGGCTTACACAATATAGGTTTAACTGCTTATCTTATCGAATATCTAAAACCACTTGTTCATGATAGCTTCTTCCATGCCAGTTTAACCATGGGCGTCATTACAGCATTTTTGTCAAACATTTTTAACAATCATCCTGCACTGATGGTCTCAACCTTGGCACTGACTGACATGGGTCTTGACCCTCTAATTATGAAAACGGTGTATTTAGCCAATATAATTGGAAGCGATGTTGGATCCCTTATTCTCCCGATAGGAACCTTGGCAACCCTAATATGGATGCATATATTGAAGAAAAGCAAAATTAAGATTACTTGGGCAGAATACATTAAAGTTACTTTAATCGTCATACCGCCAACATTAGTCTTTACCTTAATCAGCTTGTATCTATGGCTTTTACTCTTTTTTGTAAAATAAAACCACTTAAACAAGTTTAATGAAGAGATCTCTGTTCATTAAACTTGTTTTTTATTCTGTATGAATTAGATTTCTACACACTTTTTATTTTTATGAATACTAAGTTTATGGGGAAACTTTTTATAGTTTGGCACTGTTAAAGGTACTGATGATTTTGAGACAATGTTGATTGGAGCAAAAATCAACGTCCAAGATTAGATTAACTCAGCCTATAGTTTAGTACACAAGGATGTGAAAGGGACATGGATCAATCCCAACTAAATCAAGATCGATTTTCACAACGAATCCTTAGTGTCTATCATCAAATTCTTCAATCCAGTCATCAAATAGAGGAACCATTTCCTCTGCAGGACGATGCAAGCATTTGTCGGGACAATTTGATTTCGTATCTAGGACTTCGTGAACAAAACTTTCTTGATATTCGTCAATCATTAATGGATAGAGGTTTTGCCGATCTATTACAATCACATACACATCTTTTATATACATTTGAAAAAATATTATCCTATTTAAATATCACATTACCCTCGCAAAAATATCTAAAAGTTCCAACTCCGGAAGTTTCTAGAGGCATATTAAAAAAGCGGACAGATGAACTTTTTGGAGTTAGAACGCAACTGAATCAACCAGCTATTATGGTTACAGTAGATTCAAAAATCTTGAGCAAACCAAGCCTGCTGGAAGAACTGTTAGTTAATGGAATGAATATTGCCAGAATCAATTGTGCTCATGATGAGAAAGTAAGATGGAAGCAAATCATTGATGCTATCCGATTTGCAGAGAAAAAACTAAGGCTGGAAGGGAAGTATCATCATCAGGAATGTAAAATATATATGGATTTAGCTGGTCCCAAGGTACGAATCGGAAAGCTGCCGAATAGTCCAATTTTTGTGATCAAAGGGGATCTGCTGCGACTATATTTGAATTCCGATACCGCAGGGCATTGCGCTTCAGAGGATATTCCTGCCGGTGTCCCAGTCACATTGGAAAAGGCCTTCCGAAATGTTCGGATAAACGATTCTATTTATATCGATGATGGTAAAATTCATGGAGTGGCCACACAAGTTTTCAAGGAATTTATCGAAGTGGAGATTCAAGCCCCTGCGGCCAAACCATTACGGATTAAAGAAGGGAAGGGTTTAAATTTACCTGATTCACTCTTGAGCTTAAATCTCCCGGCACTAACTGAGAAAGATTTGGAAGATATCCCGTTTATCACTAAACACGCTGATCTTTTAGGGATTTCCTTTGTCCATTCACCGCTCGACTTGAGAAAGTTACATCAAGAACTACTAATACTTAATAGAACTGATATTGGGGTTGTCGCTAAAATTGAAACAAAGGATGCGGTCCATCATTTGTCGAGAATCCTTATAGAAGGATTACATTTTAAGAAATTTGGAATTATGCTGGCGAGGGGAGACTTAGCTGTTGAGGTGGATCCTGAAAATTTATCATTTGTGCAGGATGAGATTTTAACCATCTGTTCTGCAGCTTACACACCCGTTATATGGGCGACAGGGGTATTGGAGAAGCTTACAAAAAATGGGATCCCCTCACGCGCAGAGATCACCGATGCTGCCTATGGGAGTCGGGCAAACTGCATCATGTTAAATAAAGGCCCTTTTGTCGGAGATGCGCTGAAAATGCTGGTGAAATTACTCAATTCTGGGGGAGTTCCTTCTAGACAAAAAACACTAACAGACTTAACATCCCAATTTGGTGTATTTAAAAAATAGCAGCTGCCTAAATGAACCAATATAGGCAGGCTGCTATTTTTTTTAGTTACATCCTTTTTTATAGTAATCTTCCATTACTTGGTTTGGCACCATACTACCGCCTGTCGCCCAAACGATATGAACAGGGTGTTTTTTTAGTAAATCATTCTTTTGTAAAAACGCCGTCCCTGTTTGTGCTAGTTTAACAGGGCCAATCATCCCAGCTAGAGCCGAAGGTTCCAATCTTATATTTTCTGTCTCCACTAGATCTTTTAAAAGTTTAAATAACTCCTCATCTTTGACTGTATACGCTCCGCTTAAAATTGGCTCGATGATTCTGCCGACGAATTCGGAAGGTCTTCCAACAGCAAGTCCATCTGCGGCGGTTATATTATCAATTCCTATATCTTGGACGGAAATTTTGTTATGGAGTCCTGTCATTAATCCAAGTAACATGCATGGGGAGTGTGTTGGTTCAGCGAAAAAGCAGTGTATATTGTTTCCAAATAATTGTTTTAACCCAAACGTCACACCACCCGGAGCACCGCCCACACCACAAGGCAAGTAAACAAACAAGGGATGCTCTTCGTCGACTTTAATCTGAAGCTCATCTAGTTGATTTTTTAACCTTAAGGCAGCCACGGCATATCCGAGAAACAAATGCTGTGAGTTCTCGTCATCTACAAAATAACAATGGGGGTCTTTTTCTGCCTGTATACGGCCAGCCTCCACTGCCTTACTGTAATCCGCTTCATATTCAATTACTCTGACGCCTTTTTGTCTGAGCAAATCTTTTTTCCATTGTTTCGCATCCGCTGACATATGGACGGTTACCTTAAATCCTAATTTGGCACTCATAATCCCAATGCTTAATCCCAGGTTACCGGTGGACCCTACTGCAATCTGATATTGTGAGTAAAATCGGCGGTATTCGTCATTGTCTAAAATGGAATAATCATCATCCTTGCGAAGAAGCTGTTGTCCAATGGCTAAATCCTCTGCATGCTTGAGGATTTCATATATACCGCCTCTTGCTTTAATTGAGCCGGAAATGGGGAGGTGGCTGTCACATTTTAACCAAATATCCCCTAACACTTGCTGATTGTAACTTTCTACTAATTTATTTTGCATAGCTGGGATTTTGACTAATTTGGATTCAATGATTCCGTGTGTTGCTCTTGTTTCAGGAAATACACGAGCAATGTAAGGAGCAAAACGTTTCAATCGTTCTTCCGCGTCTCGAATGTCCTCCATAGTGAGCGGAGCGGCTTCCAAGCGGTTTTGAGCGGTTTGAATTTTCGGATTCAACCAAAAGACTTCCTCATGTAACTTCATTTTTTCAAGCAGGGTGAGAGCCTGGGCGTCAAGTAAACTTTCAATCTCTACGAGGTTCACATTTTCCCCTCCATGTTTTAGATTTACTATCTATAGTTTATCATTCCTAGCGTGTGGGGTGTGAAGACCAAATACTATTTTCAAAAAAATATGAACAATCAACAATACTTGGATTTTTACGAAAGGACGAGTAAAATCTAAGTTATGTGGTTTTTAATAATAAATTATAAAGATTGGGGCAAGACCAATGATTGCTAAAACAGAAGAGGATTTTAACAGTTTAAGGGAAATAGGCAGAATCGTTGCATCGATTAGAGATGAACTAGTGAGAAGAGCTGTCCCAGGTGTCACCACTAAAGAACTTGATGATCTCGCAGGAGAACTTTTTGAAAAAGAAGGTGCTATCTCCGCACCAAAAGGGGAGTATGATTTTCCTGGCTATACTTGTATCAGTGTAAATGAAGAAGTGGCTCACGGGATCCCTGGAGATCGCATTATCAAAGAAGGGGACCTAGTGAATATTGATGTTTCTGGTTCAAAAAATGGTTATTTTGCAGATACCGGTGTTTCCATTGTAGTTGGCAAGGGCGAAGAGATCCTTACCAAGATTTGCGATGTTGCCAAAGAAGCCTTTGAGGCAGGGCTAAAAAAAGTAAAGCCGGGTGCTAGAATAACTGGAATGGGTAAGGTCGTCCATCAAGTTGCACGTCAGCACGGATTAACCGTTGTTATGAACCTTACCGGTCACGGAATTGGACGTACGATTCACGAAGAACCAGAGTATATCTATAATTATAATGAAACCTCGGACCACGGGCTGTTGAAAGAAGGAATGGTCATTGCCTTTGAACCGTTTATTTCTACCCATGACGAGGAAGTATTCCAATTGGATGATGGCTGGACGTATGTAACAGAGCAAAGCTTTGTCGCACAATATGAACATACTTTGATTGTGACAAAGGATGGACCAATCATTTTAACCAAATAATGATTTTATGGAGAGCGTATGAATGTACGCTTTTTTTTCATTAAAAGCCTGGCGGTCTTGAAAAAACTGCTAGTCATTATTAAAGCCAGGAGGAACACGCTGAATAAAACTCAGCGTGTTTTTTGTTGACGAAGCACCACTAGATGTATTACAATTATCTCATATTCAAGATAATTAACTTCAAAATAATTATCAAACGAATTTGGAAATACTAGCAAAAAAGATGTGCTATGTATTATGGCTAATGAACAAATGGAATGATCATCTGGGTTAAATAAAAATGACGATCCCATTATAGAGTTTGAAAGGAGAATATAGATGAAACATATTTTTCAAAAGGGAAAAAACCCTGCAAAACCAACCTTACTATTACTTCATGGAACTGGAGGAAATGAATTAGATCTCTTACCGCTGGCTGGAATGATTGATGAAGAGGCATCCGTACTAAGTGTTCGTGGAAATGTATTAGAGAACGGAATGCCCCGCTTTTTCCGAAGACTTGCGGAAGGTATATTTGATGAAGAGGATCTTGTCTTCCGTACTCAAGAATTAAATGATTTTCTTGATGAAGCAGCACAAAAATATGAGTTTGATCGAAAAAATATCATAGCCATCGGTTATTCGAATGGGGCGAATATTGCAGCAAGCCTATTATTCCACTATCAAGATGCCCTGAGAGGTGCGATCCTTCATCATCCAATGGTTCCGCGAAGAATCGAACTTCCTGACTTAGCGGGAACCAATGTGTTTATTGCTGCAGGAACGAACGACCCAATTTGTTCACCATTGGAATCCAAAGAATTACAAGCATTACTTCAAGATGCCAACGCATCCGTAGAGCTGCACTGGGAAAATCGAGGACATCAATTAACCAGAGAAGAAGTAGAGGAAGCAGCCAAATGGTATAAAGGAATTGTTAGTTAAGGAGGTTTAAAAAATGGAATTATTAGGACTGCATCATGTATCGATTTTGACAGGAAAAGCCGAGAAAAACTACGAATTTTATACGAAAATTTTAGGCTTGAGATTAGTTAAGAAAACCGTCAATCAAGATAATACCGAATCTTATCACCTTTTCTATGCGGATGCCGAGGGAACTCCAGGTACTGAGGTCACATTCTTTGATATTCCAGGCCTAGGCCACTCCTATCGAGGCACCTCAGATATTTCCACAGTCTCTTTAAGAGTAAAAACAACAGATGCGTTGTTATTTTGGAATGAACGTTTTACCCAATTGGGAATCCAACATGACTCAATTGTAAAAAGGGCTGGCCGCGAAACATTAGCTTTTCGAGACTTTGAAGGAACCCGCCTAATTCTAGTTGCAGATAATGGGGAAACTGGTGTTAGTGCTGGTATTCCTTGGAAACGGGACGATATCCCAGTTGAACATGCCATAATTGGATTAGGTCCAGTCACACTTACTGTCAGCATAGCTGAACCAACGATCGGTATTCTTACAGAAGTAATGGGATTTCGATTTGTCAGTTCCTATCCATCACTAGAAGGGGAATATCCAGATATTTTGGTTTTTGCAACTGGAGAAGGCGGCAGCGGAGCAGAGGTCCATATTGAACCAAGACCAGATTTACCGCGGGCACGAATTGGAAGAGGCGGAGTTCATCATGTGGCCTTCCGGGTACCTAATGAGGACGAATATCATTTATGGGCTCAACGTTTAAAGGAACACCGGATAGCCAGTTCTGGTAAGGTAGAACGATATTATTTTAAAGCACTATATTTTAGAGAACCTAATGGTATCTTGTTTGAACTATCAACGGATACACCTGGCTTTGCAACAGACGAACCACTGGAAACGATGGGTCAAAAACTGGCATTACCTCCATTTTTAGAACCGAAACGTGAAGAAATTGAAGCAAACTTACGTCCTCTTGAATTAATTTGATGTCATAGTTAAACTGAAAAAATGACTTGAATGTAAGTTGTGTAGGTA
>NZ_JBALPZ010000147.1:0-2737 GCF_036965645.1 Neobacillus drentensis | reverse complement strand
AGGAGTCTTCGCCGCCTTCCGCTCCAATCAACAGAGTACTTTTACTCAGTCTAATTTTAAAAGGTATAATTTCTCAGCAGATAGAGGATTATACCTTTTTTTATTATCATAAAGTCCCTCAAAAAACCAAAGGATTTTCAGTGACCTCGAAAAAATTCGTCTGTTTTTATTTGTGTTTGTTGGTTAAATTAACAATAAGTATTTTTGTGTTCGAGTACATATTGAAAACATTTGATACCAAGAGGGGGAAGTAATATGAAATGCCCGCAATGTGTCTATTCAAATCCGGATGGTGTGAAATTCTGCTTAAGCTGCGGCGAAAAATTCATTAAAAATAATACGGAAGAGGATGAAAACAGCTTATTTTATGAGTTTGCCCATTATGTGGATATGGTTCCGAGATATGAACGCTCGGTTGAACCAAAGTTTCAAAACGTCTTTTCCCGCGTCTTCAGAAATCATAGTGAACTAGAGGCTGAACGCCTTTTCATCGTTGGAACTGCCCTGACCACACCCAAAATAACAGAAGTTACCGAAACATGGCCAAAGCCTTGGCTTTTTGCAAGGGTGTTCCTATTTGCCCTTATTGCCTTCTTAGGATTATATATTGGCGTAAGTTATTTTAAAAATGTAAACTTTATCCCTGGACTTATCATTGTTGGTGCTTTTGCTGTTCCGTTAACCACTTTAATTTTCTTCTGGGAAATGAACGCTCCACAAAATATTGCCTTTTATCGGATCATCTATGTTGTGTTTATCGGCGGGATTCTCTCTATGTTAGTCGCGTTGGTGTTTTTCGATATCTTAAAACATAATATCAATCCCATTACGATCGGAGTTGCCGAAGAACTCGCCAAGGCGATCACGGTGATCACTTTTGTACGATACCGTAAATACAGGTTTATCCTAAATGGACTTCTGATAGGGGCAGCCGTTGGAGCAGGATTTGCTGCCTTTGAAACAGCTGGTTATGCCCTAAGAGCGCTGCTTTCCGGGGATGGCAAAACTCTTTATGTCACGATGCTATGGCGCGGAATTTTGGCCCCAGGCGGCCATGTAGCCTGGGCCGCTTTAACAGGTGCAGCATTTTGCAGAGTTCAAGGGGACCAGCCTTTTAAGTTCAACATGTTATTCTCTATTAAATTTTTACGCGTCTTTATCTTAGTTGTTTTGATGCATGCGCTATGGGACACGCAAATACCAGGAATGTTCCCCCTTGGACAGATTTTCTTAATGGTTTGTTCGTGGATTGTCGTTTTTCTTTTAATTCGTGCAGGTCTTAAAGAAATTGGCAATAAAAAATTGACATTTAAATTTCAATCCAACATTCGTTAGAGAAGAAAATAACCATAATTTGTAGGGGGATATACGATGGATTTATCCTTTATTTTAAAATCTTTTATCCTGTTTTTTACAGGTATTATCCTGCTTCGAATCGCTGGAAGAAAATCAATCGCACAGATGACACTTGCTCAAACAATCGTGATGATCTCATTAGGTCACCTTATAGTTGAACCTATTGTAGAAGTAAGCATGGTTAAGGCAATAGGAGGGGGTATCATATTTGTTGTGTCCATCCTCATCGTCGAGTATATCCAGCTACGTTTTAATTCTTTTGAAAAATTAATTATGGGAAAATCCAAAATAGTTATTGAAAACGGAGAATTAGATATAAAAAATTTAAAGAGGCTCCGATTAACTGTTGATGGTCTGGAAATGCGGATGCGGAATATGGGTCTTACCAAATTATCTGACATCAAGATTGGGACGATTGAACCAAACGGACAATTGGGCTATGAATTAAAAGAGAACGCGAAACCACTAACGATTGGCGAATTTAAAAAACTAATGAATCAAATCTCACAACAGAACCTAACTACAACCAACAAGGATTCTAGTCAGGACATATTCGAAGAGATCCTTCAAAATACCCCACAAAAACATCCAGAATATTTGAATTAACTAGTTTTAACGGCAAAATGGAAAACCCCCATTTCATTTCATTCACAATGGAGGTATAAAAATAAAAGGAGCAGCCATTCAAAGTGGCTGCTCCTTTTATATAAATTTTTATCGCAATGTTTTTAATGCGCCGCCCCAAGCAAGAACCTGATCGAGCATAGCATTTACATTGTTTAGATGTAATTCCTGTGGTTTGAAGTCAGTACCATTTTCAAAATCAGTAAATAAAGATAATGTAGGGTGGACTCGGACATCGGCAATCAATAATTCTCCGCAAATTCCGCGTAAGTGCTCAGCAGCACGTGCACCGCCGGTAGACCCATAGCTTACGATGCCAGCCGATTTGTTGTTCCAAGCCTCACGTGCACAGTCAAGCGCGTTTTTCAATGCTCCTGTGATACTATGGTTGTACTCTTGGACGATAAACACAAAACCGTCTAAGCTTAAAAGCTTTTCATTCCATTTTCCTAATCCAGGCTCAGTACCGTCAGTTGTCCCTAAGAATGGCAAGTCAAAATCTTTAATATCGACGATTTCGTAATTTGCATCCCCGCGTTTATCAGCAATTCCTTTTACCCATTCGCCGACTTGTGGACTTACCCGCCCTTGTCGAGTGCTGCCTAAGATAATACCGATGTTTAACTTTTCATTTGCCATTGTTTGTTCCTCCTTTGTATCATTACCAAATAATCTGCTAAAAAAACCCATCCATTCACCACCTATGGTTAAATACAAATTATGTAAATAGGGTTTTCTTTTCCATTCATAAGCCTTA
>NZ_JBALPZ010000146.1:0-3371 GCF_036965645.1 Neobacillus drentensis | reverse complement strand
TGAACTGACCCGTTAAAATGAGACTTAGAAAAAACACCTATGCTGCCTGTCCCCTATATTCAAGTGGGGACAGGTAGTTTAATTTTGCCTGAATACGTACATGATTATATCGATACATATATTGATTTACTATTTGTACTACTTTAGAATTGGACATAGATGCTCTACCTTGAGCGTTGAATCCTTCCGACTTTAGCGAGGAGTGAAAGGATTCGATGACGGCATTATCATGGCAGTTTCCTTTTCGAGACATGCTTGTGGTAATGCCTTTTTCTTTGGCCAAATTCTGATATGCATATGAAGTATATACAGAACCTTGATCACTATGTAGAAGCAATCCTACTGGTTCACGTAATTCTATAGCGTTCCTTAATGTATCTAATACCAGGTTAATATCTTGTCTCGTACTTATCTTATAAGCCACAATTTCGTTGTTATATAAGTCTATAATCGTTGATAAATACATCATAGTCGAGCCATATGGTAAGTAGGTAATATCCGTTACCCATTTTTCGTTCGATTGACTTGCTGTAAAGTTACGATTAAGAATGTTGGACACCACAATATTACTCTCACCACTGATGTACTTTTGTCGCTTCTTCTTAACTTGGCATTGGACCTGGTATTTCTGCATTATTTTTTGTACCGTTTTGCGGTTTACATTTATCCCATACTTTCTGTTTAAAATGGATTTAACCTTACGGTGACCATAGTGATAAAAATTTTCCTCACAAATTTTAAGGATTATCTCCTCTAATGGTGTTAACTCAATGACTTTATATTTCTTTTTCCAACGATAATAGGTTGCTTTAGGGATGCCTAATACACTAAGAATGTCGGTTACTTTAAACTTGGATGAGAGACTATCTACTACCTCTACAACGAATTTTGGCTCCAACTCCTTTCGATTTCCTGGTACTTTTTTAAGATTTCCAATTGAGTTTCTAACTGCCTATTCTTTAGTTTCAATTGTTCTAACTCACTCAACTCCTCAGTTCCCTTACCGTAGGAATATTGCTTTCCTACTTGTTGAGAAAACCGATAGGTTTGACCAGCATTGTACCATCTCATCCATGTTTTAATTTGACTCTTATTTTTTATCCCCAGCTGCTCCATAATTTCTTTGTTCGACTTTCCAGATTGTTTCATTTTTACAGCTTCCCACTTTATTTCTTCTGCGTAATGTACTCTTGTGCCCATAGAAAAACACCCTCCTAAAATCATATTGTATAAATACGATTCAGGGGGTGTTTTTTCCTTGTCTCATTTACCTGGGTCTCTTCATTTTTGCACATGAAGGCTTTTTGTTTATGATGGACCATTGTTGGTGGGACTCTTTTGACTTTCGTGCTGTATATCTGAGACCTCATCTAGATCATCCGCTTTTTCATCAGCTGTATTGCTTTTCTTGTTTTTCGTTTGAAAAATATCTTTAGAAACAGTATTAAGCTTTTTTACAAAGCGGTTAAATCCAAATCCCACAAAGAAGGCTATACTAATAGGCGCATAAGGCGTATCTTGATAATCAGTAAACTGAATAAGTAAAATACCACTTTGGATCAGCGTGACAGCCACGACTGCTGTGCCTGTAGCAAAAATAGGATAAAAAATATACATAATCCATTTTCGATAATCGTGTAACTCGTCTTCCATATAGTGAGTACAAAACATATATAGATGTCTTAGTGAACCGCCAATTGCTCCAGCGAAAAAATAATACAAAAAGATTTTGATATCAGTAATGAATGGCAGAGATTTTTCAAGCGCACCGGTCCCCAACATGCCTACCATGATAAAGCTGCCAAAAAACAGCAGGCAAAGATATGTCAAAATGACGGCTTTTAACCATTTCTTCATTCATGACACCTCCGCTACTATCCTATGTTGCCAAGAGTAGAGATGTCACTGCCTTTAGTACCAAATCGAATTAGAACGAAAAGACCTTTTTATCGTCTGTTTTTTAAGCTTTAATGACATCATCCGGCTGTAATAATGTTACTTGGTTTGTTTCAACTGTTTCCGGATATTTGATGCCCTGCCCGGTGTTTAAGCAAACAACTGTTTCATCCTCTTTTATCCAGTCTTGCTCACGTAAAATACGGGCTGCCGCAAACGTAGCTGCCCCTTCAGGACAAATAAAGTTCCCTTCAAGTTCTGCTACAAGCTTCTGTGCCTTCGCGAGGTCCTCTTCCGAAATGGCAATCGCACAGCCATTTGTTTCATAAATGGCTTCCAGGACAAGAAAGTCACCAAGTGCTTTTGGGACATTGATTCCAAAGGCATTAGTCTTTGAGTTTTCCCAGAATACCGATTCCTTCTTCCCTTCTTGCCATGCCTTCACAATCGGAGCGCAACCCTCCGCTTGAACCGCTACCAGTCTAGGAAACTTATCAGCTTCTATCCAGCCCATTTCTTTTAATTCCAATAGTGCTTTATAAATGCCTATAATACCAACACCACCGCCAGTCGGATATAAAATAACGTCGGGGACCTGCCAATTAAATTGTTCTACTATTTCGTATCCCATTGTTTTTTTACCTTCAATTCGGTATGGTTCTTTCAATGTTGATGCATCATAAATTCCCTGTTCAGCGATCAGTTTACCGACAATTTTACCAGCGTCACTGATTAGTCCATTTACTAAATATAAATTGGCACCGGAAACAGCAACCTCTTTTCTCGTGATATTCGGGGCATCCTGAGGCATCACAATAGTTGCTTTTATGCCAGCTTTTGCGGAATATAATGCCCATGCTGCTCCTGCGTTACCATTCGTAGGCATCGCCAGCTGCTCTACACCAAGTTCTTTTGCTTTGGAAATTCCGACACTTGCCCCGCGAGTTTTAAAGGAACCTGTTGGAATGATCCCCTCATCTTTGATAAACAAATTAACTAAAGAGTATTTTTTACCTAATTTCTTTAGATGGGTTAAGGGAGTCATCCCTTCATCTAACGAGACGATATTTTCCGCGTTTTTCACGGGGAGCAGTTCATAATATCTCCATAAACTATTTTTTCGAGAGTTTAGGTCTTCTTTTTTCATTATAGATTTTGCTTCATTTAAATCATATCTAACTAATAATGGAGCTCCACAACGACATAGCTGATTCACTTCATCAACAGAGTAAACCTCATGGCATTTTGGACACTCAAGATGGGAAACATAGCTGTACTTCACAGTTTTTACCCTCCAACTATTTATTTTTGGATACTATTAATCACTTCATTTATTTCGATAGACGAAATATAAGAGTTTAGAAACCTTGACCATTTCATTATATCCGATAATTCCGACTATATAAATAAGTATTAAGATAGAAAAATAGATTGAATAGATGAAGGGGAGTTTTCTAAACTCCCCTTCATCTATT
>NZ_JBALPZ010000145.1:7710-8082 GCF_036965645.1 Neobacillus drentensis | reverse complement strand
CACACTTCAATAATATATAGGAGTCATTTTAACCAATTCAAAATAAACGATACCAAATAAATTTAGTTCTAATTTCTCATAAGTAAAATTCATTCTTATATTTTAATGGAATGGATTTCACGTCGTCAAACAATTGTATAAAAGCTCTACTACACACTTGTACGGATTCTCTAAACGTCATGATTAAATAATCCCTTTGTTAGTGCCATTGTGATGAAGAAGGGGTATGTTAACTTGCGTAGATTAAGGACCTTTGAACTACCAAATTTTACAGCTAGCTTCCAAATTGGAGAGGTGATATAGTTTTCTTGTAAGCTTCTTAACAGAACTTACACGGATCGTTTTCCTACAGAGAAGTACTCAAGAGGCTGA
>NZ_JBALPZ010000145.1:0-7673 GCF_036965645.1 Neobacillus drentensis | reverse complement strand
CGCGAGGGTTCAAATCCCTTCTTCTCTGCCATATTACAATGGGGATGTCTTGGTATCGACAGGGATAGTTTGAGCTTATATTGCGAGTCGAGGGATTCGGCCTCGTTAAAACGATAAAGCCTAATAACTGGCAAACAAAACAACAACTTCGCTTTCGCTGCCTAATAACAGACGTTAGCGGTTCCATCCTCCATCGTCCATGTGGCAGGTTTGGGACTCATCTTAAGTGGACTACGCCGAATTCCACAGTCTGAGGAAAACGGAAGAGACTAACCAGACTAGCTGCTTCCATGCCTGTCAGTGGGCTAAAGAAGTGGGTGAAACCAATTAAACTGACTACACTCGTAGAAGTATAAGTGCCAATATCTTTGCACACGGGTTCAACTCCCGTCATTTCCACTTAAAAATCTATAAAAAACACTTGAATAAGCATCATCTCCTGAGTATAATATAAACATGACGAGATGATAGATATGCCGGTTTAGCTCAATTGGTAGAGCACGATCGAATAAGCTTCCTGAGTAGTCTACAGCATACTGACCGAGCTGCTGCGTGCATAAGCTTTCTGAGGTCAGGATGACGTTAACTATATCAGCGTGGGCAAACATAATAAAATCTCAAATTATATGCCGGTTTAGCTCAATTGGTAGAGCAACTGACTTGTAATCAGTAGGTTGGGGGTTCAAGTCCTCTAGCCGGCACCAGAGTTCGTTGCGAAAGCAACATAACTCAGCAATATTCCGCAGTAGCTCAGTGGTAGAGCTATCGGCTGTTAACCGATCGGTCGTAGGTTCGAGTCCTACCTGCGGAGTCATAGTCCAACAAGGACACTAGGAACAGGTCAGGGCGGGAACGCAGCAGCCATAACTAGTGAAGTTGTGTGGGCTATTACATAGGACGAAACAACAATAAACGCTAAACTCTTTCTGAATTTGAGTTTAGCGTTTTTTCTTTGAACACTTTTTTTATAGATTGTTGTTTTTGGTATAATTTCATTAACCTTAAATTTAGATAGTTCTTGGCATCTGTTCGTAAGGATTTGCTAATATTGCCTGCAGATTTTGAATGGATTAGACACATATGACACCTTAAATGACTTATGGAGGAAAATGATATGCCCCAGCTGATTTTTAAAGGAATTTCGGTAGATCAAGTAAAGAAAGTGAGTATTTCGTTAGTTAAGGATTTGGCCAATCTTTGTCAATGTGAAACCGACAATTTTACGTTAGAAATTCCACAATCGACGTTTATATTTAATGAAAATGAAGTAAAAGGATTTCCTTTTATTGAGGTAAAATGGTTTGAACGAGGCCAGGTAATACAAGATCAGTTTGCCGAAATTATCACAAAGCACGTCCGTTCATTAGACATTCCTGAAGTGGAAGTTGCCTTTAGTGTATTTTTGGAGTCGGCCTATTACTTAAACGGAAAAAATTTTGCATAAGCTATTGGTATCTATTATTTAGAAATGATTTATAGAAATATGTATGAAATTGAATAGAAATATATGGGGACAGCGCAGTTGTTGCGCTGTTTTTTCTTTTTTTATTATCCTAACATCCTACATCTAAAAAGTTAGGATTTTATAAATGGATGGATATAGGAAGTTAGGATTCTGTATTGAAGCAAGCTTTTATTCGCAAGTATAATAACAAATAGATTAAAGATTAATAATATTCTTACAATTGTTAGGTGGTGAATTCCTTCATTACATAAACGTTTATTTAAAACAGCACGTGTTGAAATCGCTTCCAAATGCCTTTTTTGAAAACGGATGTTTCTAGATCTCGATTAATTTATGGTTGGAAAGAAGATACCAATAAAAGGGAGAGAATGGAATGAAGTGTGGTTTCATGAAAATAGTTAGCCTATTGGTTGTACTGGCATTGTTTTTATCATTAACCGCTTGCAGCTCAACATCTAGTTCAAGTGGTGACGGAAAAATAACGTTAAAAGTCCTTGATTGGAATACAACCAATAAAAAGGAAACCCAAAAAGCCATTGTTGAGGCAGTCAAAAAAGAACTTCCTAACGTAACACTGCAGTTTGAAAACATCAATTGGGACAAGGATTTCAACTCTGTTATGCAAACGAGAATTGCTGGAAAACAGCTTCCTGATATTATCATGATCAAGGGCGGAGATCATCCAAAATATGCTCAGTTCTTAATGGATTTAACAAATGAACCATTTATGAAAGAATTCCCGGATGATGTCCGTAAAGCCTTGAAGGTTAATGGCAAAGACTATGCTGTTCCGTACACTGCCAACTTTCAAGGGGTATTCTACAACAAACAAATATTTGAAGAAAATAATATCCAAATTCCGAAAACGTGGGCAGAATTAATGGATGTGGCTAAAACCTTAAAAGCTAGAGGAATCACGCCATTTACTTCTCATTTTAAAGACTATCAAATGGGGAATTCCGCGAATCAGTTTGCAACTTTGGAAGTATTTTCTAAGAATCCGGAGTGGGGATCTGACTTACAAAAAGGAAAAGTTTCGTTCGCAAAATCACCTGAATATAAAACCACTTTCCAACATTTTAAGAATCTTTATGAAAACACTGAAAAAGATCCATTTGGTGTAGATTTTACTGGAGCAGCTGACCTGTTTGCCAACGGAAAAACAGCCATGTGGATTATCGGGACATGGGCACCCGCACAGATCTTCAAGAATAATCCTAACTTTAAGCTTGGCTTTTTCCCAACACCTGCCGTAGATGCCGAGAATACCAAACTCATTATGCAATCTGATCATACGTGGTCTGCGAGCAAAGCAACGGAACATCCAAAGGAAGTGAAAAAAGTATTAGAAATCCTCGCAACAGATAAGAGTTTAGCAAAAGAATACATTAACCAAGTTCAAACCCAAAGTTTGCTGCCGGATGTCGTCCCAGATGTACAAAGTGATTATGTAAATGATATTAATACCGCTAAAAATGCGGGTGTTGTCGATGCTAATATTGGAAATGTCCAAATTCCATGGCCATACCAACAACAATATACCACCTATATTGCTGAGTGGCTTTTAGGTAAAATGACCTTGGAAGAAGCACTAAAGGCAACCGATGATTTTAAGTCAAAGGTTAAGTTCCAAACAAACTAGAGGATTGTAAGATGGAAAAGGGAATGTATTCCCTTTTCCATACAGCTAATTAGCCTACGGAGGTGTTCTCGTGAATATTAGTCAAGGAGATCCACAGCCGCAAATCATCACGAAAAAACAGATTCATACAGAGCGGGCGGCTAAAAAAACACGTTTTAAAAATAAAGGCTATTTTTTATTATTAATGCCGCCATTAATCGTTTTTATTATTGGGATGATTATTCCATTATTCATGGGGATCTACAATTCTTTTACCGATTGGGACGGAATAAGTCTTACTAAGAATTGGGTAGGGATTGCGAACTATCTAGAAATTTTTAAAGATGAAATCTTTATGAAGGCTTTTAAATTCACATTTTTGTTTATGATTTTTAATACGATTATTCAAAATGTTGCTGCCCTGTTCTTTGCTGTGATTTTGGATAGCAGCATTAGAGCCAAAAACCTCTACCGCGTCATTATCTTTTCTCCCGTGTTGTTAAGTCCAATTCTAGTAGGACAAATTTGGACCAAAATGTTTGGGGACATTTTACCAAGCCTAAATGATTTATTGGGAACAAATATATCCTTTGCATTATTTTCAAGTCCTGATACCGTATTGGGTGGATTACTGATTGCGAACAATTGGCAGTGGATCGGATATTGGATGTTAATTTATTTAGCCGGACTTCAGGCGATTCCAAAAGAACTATACGAAGCTTCCACAGTCGATGGAGGAAATTGGCGGCAAAAATTCTATCACATTACTATCCCTATGTTAGCGCCATCCATCACGATTTGTACGATTGGAATTGCTACGGGCAGTTTGAAAGTATTTGAATTAATTGTAGCCTCCACCAATGGTGGACCTGGTGACTCTTCGCAATCACTTATCATGTATATATTCAACAGTGCCTTTACTTCCCAAAGAGCGAGTTACGCATCCGCGATGTCGGTAATCTTCTTAATTGTCTTAATGATCTTTGCTTTTATTCAATTGAAAGTTTTAAGAAAAAGAGAGGTGGAATTATAATGGCACGAAAATACCGTCTAGGTTCCCTCCTTTTACAAATCTTTATTTCTGTTGTAGCGATTGCCTATTTAATTCCTTCTCTGATTGTTTTTCTATACGCATTAAAATCACAGCAAGAAACGTCTAAATCTTTCCCGCTTTCATTGCCAAACCATATTGAGTGGGCCAATTTTTCAAAGGCTTTAGAAGCATTGAACTTTTGGCAGAGCCTGGGAAATACAGCCCTTTTAACGGTTTGTTCCGTTATCTTGATTATCATTTTGAGCAGTATGGCAGCCTATGCCATTGCCAGAGGTGAAACAAAATTTTTTAACTCCGCCTATGTTCTTTTTATTGCGGGGATTTTAATACCCTATCAGGTCATTTTTGTGCCGATGTTTACATTAGGGAGTAATTTAGGCTTTATTAATAATTTTGCAGGGGTTATTTTTCTCTATGTCGCTACCAATCTTCCATTTGCTGTCTTTGTGACAACTGGATTTATGAAAACAATCCCGAAGGAAGTGGAAGAAGCGGCTGCTATTGACGGTTGTTCTGTACTTCGAACCTTCTGGTTAATTGTACTGCCCATGTTAAAACCAGTGGCGGCAGCCTTAACGATTATTTTATCCTTGCAAATTTGGAATGATTACCTCATGCCGCTTCTATTTTTATCCGAAAACAACATGAAGACATTAACTGTTATGCAATCACAGCTATTTTCTGCTTTCAGCACTGACTTTAATACAGGCTTTGCCGGGATCATTTTATCTTCTTTGCCGATTTTACTATTGTTTATTTTTATGCAAAAGCATTTTGTCAAAGGAATCACGATGGGTGCTGGCAAATAAAAATAGAAAGCTGTTAGATCAAGAGGAGGCCGAAATGAAGAAAAGTAGTCTATACGAGAGTGCGTTGACAAGCGGTGAGTTTCTTCCTGAACTTGTTGCCTATTACTATAAACAGTGGGATCACTATTCGATGCCATTTCATGCTCATAATCAGGTCGAAATTATGTATGTCATTGAAGGTCATTGTTGTGTTGAAACCGAAGGAGAGTCATTATTCATGAAGAAGGGGGATTTCATTATTATTGATGCAGAAGTTCCCCATCGCCTGTTAGTAGAGAAAGGCAGTCCGTGTCGGATGCTAAACGTTGAATTTCGTTTTCATGAGAAAAAAGGATTTTTTCCCTCTATCAAAGATTTTGCAGCCGAAGACCGAGCCTTTGCTAAATTATTGAAAATGAATGCTCCTTATATTCTCTTAAAGGATCCTAATGAGGTTTATTTTGTCTTAAAAAACCTTGTATTAGAAATGGACGAAAGGGGGAAAGAGAATCTACTAATGGTGCATTTGCTGCTCTCCCAGCTTTTAATTCAAATTGGGAGGCTGGCGGTTGAAGCAAAAGCCAATGAACCGCAGCAACAAACGAATATTTATATCAAAAAGGTGATTGCTTATCTTCATGAGAATTATGATTGTGAGATCCAGATGAAAGATATTGCTGCAGACGTGAATCTTCATCCTGGGTATCTACATAGGATTTTTAAAAAACATACTGGTTTAACAGTTATGGAATACCTCACCTCTACTCGTATGGAAAAAGCCAAGATGCTTTTAGCGGAAACGGAAATCCCTTTAATTGAAATATCTGATTATATCGGGATCAATAGCCGCCAATACTTTAGTTCACTTTTTAAAAAATATACACAGCAAACGCCAGTGGAATATCGAAAAGCGGCGACGCATAAAAAGGAATTTGCCTCATGGGAAAGAGTTTGAGGAACAAGTGAGAATCTTATCTATTTGTTAAAATAAGAAGTTACGATTTTGATAACGTTTTCTATTTGTAGGCTGGTAAAATGGCTATAAATCTATTTTTTAAGGAGAGTTGCCCTATGTCATTTAAAGTTGCCTTTATCGGAGCAGGTAGTATTGGGTTTACAAGAGGACTATTACGGGATTTACTGGCTGTACCTGAATTTCATCAGATAGAAGTGGCTTTTACCGATATCAATTCACGTAATTTACAGATGGTGACCGAGCTTTGTCAGCGCGATATCAAAGAAAACGGGCTTGATATCCAAATTCAATCTACCTTAAATCGGCGCGAGGCCCTTAGGGATGCAAAGTATATTTTTTCTGTCGTCAGAATTGGCGGTCTTGAAGCATTTCAAACAGATGTTGATATTCCGTTAAAGTATGGTATTGATCAATGTGTGGGAGATACACTTTGTGCTGGCGGAATCATGTATGGTCAGCGCGGGATAGCCGAAATGTTGAACATTTGTAAAGATATCCGTGAAGTGGCAGAGCGGGACTGCCTGCTGTTGAATTATGCTAATCCTATGGCGATGATGACGTGGGTTTGTAATAAATATGGCGGTGTGAGGACAATTGGTCTTTGTCATGGTGTTCAGCATGGACATAAGCAAATTGCTGATGTCCTTGGGTTAACGAAAGAGGAGGTTGATATTGTTTGTGCCGGAATTAACCATCAAACCTGGTATGTTCAAGTGAGACACAAGGGTGAGGACATGACTGGAAAGCTGCTGGAAGGTTTTGAAAACCATCCGGAATATAGTCAAACGGAAAAAGTGCGGATTGATATGCTCAGGAGGTTTGGTTATTACAGTACAGAATCCAATGGGCACTTAAGTGAATATTTGCCATGGTACCGGAAACGTCCGGAAGAAATTTCTGAGTGGATTGATTTGGGAAGCTGGATAAATGGTGAAACAGGCGGCTATTTAAGAGTATGTACGGAGAGCAGAAACTGGTTCGAGACGGATTTTCCGAATTGGATGAAAGATCCTGCCCTTGAATATAAACAAGAACATCGAAGTGAAGAACACGGCTCTTATATTGTGGAAGGATTAGAAACAGGAAGGGTGTATCGCGGCCATTTAAATGTCGTAAATAATGGCGTCATTTCGAATCTTCCTGATGATGCCATTATCGAGGCGCCGGGATATGTGGATGGAAATGGAATTAGCATCCCAAAGGTTGGTGAATTGCCAATTGGGTGTGCAGCGGTTTGTAATGTGAGTATTTCCGTCCAACGACTTGCAGTAGAGGCTGCGATAAGTGGGGATGACCTGCTGTTGCGTCAAGCGATGATGATGGATCCTCTCGTCGGTGCCGTTTGTAATCCGAAGGAAATTTGGCAGCTAACCGATGAGATGCTCGTGGCACAGGAGAAGTGGCTGCCACAATATAAAACGGCGATTGAAAAAGCAAAGGAGAGATTGGCATCAGGAAATCTCATCCCTACGAAACAAAATCAAGGTGCTGCAAGACTTCGTGTTAGGACGGTAGAAGAAATGTCTCAAGATCGGGTGGCTGCTAACCGAGTAGCGGGTGAATCCGATAAAGCTAAGGTGCGTCCTACTGCTGTTAAGTAATTTCAATGATTTCCTTTGTGTGCTCAATTACTAGACTTAACCGTGTGGGACTAAATGATAAATGACTTGTAAGAATATATATTTTTAAAACTCCAAATAAATTTTTTTGGAGTTTCTTTTTTTATAAAATACAAGTCGGGATGGTTACTTGAAATAATGTAACTGTTA
>NZ_JBALPZ010000144.1:0-22296 GCF_036965645.1 Neobacillus drentensis | reverse complement strand
GGTTAACAGTATCTATTAAACCCGTCATCAAAAATATGAAAGCGCTTAAAAATCATTGGGTACTTGTCATAGCGGTTTGTTTTTTGAGATAGGGGACGGTTTTAGTGGTTTTCAAAAAAAACCACTAGAACTGTCCCCGTGGTTATTTCGATTTTTACTAAATTATCCAATATAAAATTCCATTTTACTTAAATTAATATTCTGAATTTATCTATTTATTAAACTCTTTTAATACCTGTAAAACCTTACCTTATCAACAACAAAACAAAATTTAGCAGGGGATTTATTTTAGTAAAAATAACAATAAAACGTTTACATTTAGTAAAATAGATAATATAATCAAGGTGTCAGAATAAAAGGAGGATCACTATGAAGCTAGTAAAATCAATTTTATCTTTATCCATTGCAGCAATTTTTCTTTTAGCAGGTTGTAGTTCATCGTCTGACGTTGGCAGCAGCGACAAAACAGCAGACGGAAAAATCAAAATCCGATTTGCTACATGGGATGTTGGGGACGATGTTAAATTACAGCAAGGTTTAATTGATAAGTTTAATAAAACTCATAAAAATATAGAAGTTATTTTAGAAGCTTATGGAAGTGATTATGATACAAAAATCACAGCTGGTATGGGTGCGAAGGATGCTCCAGACGTGATGTATATGTGGAACTACCCTCAATATAAAGATGCATTGGAACCTCTAGATTCCTATATTGAAAAAGAGGGTGCAGAGTACAAAGATAATTTCTATAACACTCTTTGGAACTACAATTCAGCAGATGGAAAAGTCCTGGGATTACCAGTTGGATACACCACTCACGTCGTTTACTATAACAAAGCCCTTTTTGATAAAGCTGGAGTAGAATATCCAAAAGCGGGTTGGACCTGGGAAGATCTACAAGACACAGCTAAAAAGCTGACAAACAAAGAGACTAAAGTTACTGGATTTGCTTTCTCTGGTAAGCCAGACCCATATGATTTTGAAATGTACCTATGGGGCAACAACGCTTCTTATGTTGATAAGGATGGAAACCTAAAAGGAAACCTGGACTCAAAGAAATCAATTGAAGTTTTTAAAATGTTCCAGAACATGGCGAAAAAAGGCACCGCCATTACCACAGAAGGTTCCGGTGATACAGAAATGAAATCTGGTAAAGTAGCCATGTTTGTTTATGGCGCCTGGGGATTAAAGCCATTAAAGGAAGCCGGCATTGATTACGGTGTAGTGGAATTACCAAAGTTTAAAGCTGGAAAAAGTGTAAGTATTTTAAGCTCTTCAGGAATTTCCGTTTCGAAGGATTCTAAGCATAAAAAAGAAGCATTTGAGTTTATTAAATTCTGGACTAGTGAAGAAGCGAATAAAGCAAGAATAAATTTCGAGTTGCCCGTTCTAAAATCGGTAGTAAAAAGTGAAAAGCTTGAGCAAGATGAAATTAGAAGTGTGTTCTACTCCATGCTGGAAAAGAGTGACGGCTACACACCATCTTCCTTCATCGTTGATGACTGGAGTCAAGTATCTGAAAATCTAAATCTTGCCTTCGAAGAGATCTTTAACCCAAGTACATTCATGGATCCAAAAGAAGCATTAAGCAGTGTTGCGGAGTAAAACGTAAGTACGTAAGAGGTTAAGCACTTCACCTGAGAATATGGGGTGCTTTCCTCCATTTTAATCTGAACTTTAAGGGGTCATCTAATGTTTAGTAAATCGAAAAAAGCGAATAGCTATCAGCTGGTAAGTGGAAAAGTACCCTATTTATTTATTTTACCTTGGATTATTGGGTTTTTGGTGTTTACCTTGGGACCGTTGGCTTTTTCATTAGTCATGAGTTTCTTTGATTGGCCCATTACAAGTGAACCGACATTTATTGGGATCGACAACTATAAAAATATGTTTACAATCGATCCTCAATTTTATAAATCCTTAGGTATTACCTTTAAATTTGCCGCTATTTTCGTTCCGTTAAATCTGGTTATAGCCTTAATACTTGCCCTTCTCATTACTCAACCTGTAAAAGGAATGAAACTATTCCGTACTATTTTCTATCTGCCCGCTGTTGTTTCCGGTGTAGCGATTTCTATTATATGGGGATGGATTTTCAACTCTCAGTACGGAATATTAAACTATGCTTTATCCTTCATTGGGGTGGAAGGGCCAAAATGGCTGATCGATCCAAAATGGGCCATCCTTACGATCGTCATCGCAAGCGCTTGGGGAGTAGGGACGATGATGCTGATTTTCTATACTGATATTAAGGGAATTCCTGCTGAAATATATGAAGCGGCAGCCATTGATGGTGCGAATCCGCTTCGTCAGTTCATTAGCATCACCATTCCAAGTATTACGCCAACGATTCTATTTAACGTGATTACTTCTGTCATTGCGGCATTACAGCAATTAACACTGGTTCTCCTGCTAACAGGCGGCGGTCCGTTGAAATCAACCTATTTCTACGGTTTGTATGTATTTAATAACGCGTTTAAACACCATCATTTAGGCTATGCAAGTGCAAACGCATGGTTCATGTTCATCATTATTTTACTTTTAACCATGGTAATCTTTAAATCATCATCCGCGTGGGTCTTTTATGAAAATGAAGTGAAAAAAGAAGGGAAGTAGTAGAAATGAAGATGTCAATGAAGTACAAAACAATCGTATACATCCTTCTTGGGTTATTTTCACTTTATTTCTTATTGCCGTTTGTGTGGGTCATTCTTTCTGCATTAAAAACGGAGGCCGAGGTTTTCAGCTTTCCTCCAAAGATTTTTCCAGATGTTCCGCAGTGGGGCAACTTTATGGATGCCTGGAACAGCCAGCCTTTTGGAAAGTATTTTATGAACTCAGTAATTGTTTCTGTGATGACCACTTTAGGACAATTGATTTCATGTTCCTTGGTTGCCTATGGATTTGCCCGATATGATTTTAAATATAAGAATATCCTATTCATTCTATTGCTTTCAACGATGATGATTCCATGGGATGTAACGATGATTCCTTTATACATGGAATTTAAAATGTTCGGTTGGATTAATACCTTAAAGCCATTAATTATCCCAGCCTTTTTTGGGTCTGCTTATTATATCTTTTTGCTAAGACAGTTCCTTATGAATATTCCTAAGGATCTTGAAAATGCAGCGAGAATTGATGGAGCGAATGAATTTCAGATTTTCTATAAAATATTCTTCCCGATTATGAAGGCACCGCTTATCTTAATCGCAGTATTAAATATTTTATTAGTATGGAACGACTACCTTGGTCCATTAATTTATCTTCAGGACCAATCAAAATATACGTTGGCACTGGGACTTGCAGCGTTTAAGGGAGTTCATAACCTGCAAATTTTACCGATTATGTCGATTACATTAATCATGATTATTCCTCCTGTATTAGTCTTCTTGTTTGCTCAGAAATACATTGTGGAAGGAATTAGTGGTTCAATCAAGTAGTTTTCGTAAAAATGCCCGGTGTTCAACTAAGATTCATTCGGAGGGAGATAATATGCTACGTGAAATGAAAAGATGGGAAAATATCGATCTGACTGGGATCAATAGACTTCCCGCACATACGAATTTTTATCGATATAATAATAGAGAGAAGGCAGCTTCCTTTAATAAAGAAAAAAGTATCGGATATCAATTACTCGATGGAGTTTGGAAGTTTCTATTTGTAGATGCACCGGAGCTTTCACCAAAGGGCTTTGAGACAGAGGATTTTGCGATTGAGAGTTTGCATGATATGGAAGTTCCGTCCAGCTGGCAAATGAAAGGCTACGGCAACATGCATTATACCGATGTGTTGTACCCTTTCGCAATCAATCCGCCATTTGTACCGCAGGAAAACCCAACTGGGATCTATTTTAGAGAGCTCGTGATCGACGAACTTCCAGAGGAAGAAGCGTTTATTATAAAGTTTAATGGTGTGGATTCCGCGTTTGATTTATATGTAAATGGACAGCATGTTGGTTTCAGTAAGGTTTCAAGATTGCCTTCTGAATTTGATATAACGAAGTTTGTGAAAATAGGAAACAATCGCATAACAGTTAGAGTCTATCAATTTTCCGACGGGACCTATTTAGAGGATCAGGATATGTGGTGGCTCTCCGGAATTTTTAGAAGCGTAGAGTTATATACAATCAATCAAAATACGCTGCAGGATGTTTTTGTTGAAACCCTGCCTACTGAAAACTACAAAAAATTCACATTGAAAATTGGAGGAAAGTTTTTTACCGATTGCGTAACAAATCTTGGAGCGACTCTTCGATATAGAAATGAAAAAGTGGATGAATTTGTGATAAATGTGGTTGATGGCATTTTCGAAGTCAATAGATTAATAGAAAATCCTCTTTTATGGAATGCCGAAGAGCCCAATCTTTATCTTCTTGAACTTAAATATGAATTGCCAACCGGCGAAAAAGAGATTGTTCCGCTCAGAATTGGCTTCCGTTCTATCGAAATCATAGATAACGAAATTCGTGTCAATGGAAAACGTATTTTCTTTAATGGTGTGAATAGACATGATGCTAATCCAAAGACTGGTCGAACGGTAAGCTATGAGGATATGCTGAGAGATGTCAAACTGATGAAGCAGCATAATATAAATGCTGTTCGGACTGCCCACTACCCAAATAATGATGTGTTCTATGATTTGTGTGATGAGTACGGGTTATATGTAATTGATGAGGCCGATCTGGAGTGCCACGGCTTTGAAAATACAGGCAATTACAATTGGATTTCCGATAATGAGCTATGGGAAAAACAATATGTTGATCGCGCCGTCCGCATGGTGAAAAGAGATCGCAACCATCCAAGTGTGATCATGTGGTCACTTGGAAATGAATCAGGAGCAGGACGTAACTTCACTTCCATGTACAAGGCCATCAAGGCGATCGATCCAACTAGACTAGTTCATTACGAGGGTGACAGAGTGGCAGCTTACAGTGACGTATACTCAACGATGTACACTCGATTAAAGCCACTTGAAGAAATCGGAAAAGATACGGAAGGCAAGAAGCCACATATTCTATGTGAATATGGTCATGCAATGGGGAATGGTCCTGGGGGCTTAACCGAATATCAACAGGTCATGCGAAAGTATCCCAGATTACAAGGCGGCTTCATTTGGGAATGGTGCGATCATGGTATTGAAACTACAGATCAAAATGGCGATACCATCTATCTATACGGAGGAGACTACGGAGACTTCCCAACCAACGGAAATTTCTGTATTGATGGGCTTGTGTTCCCGGATAAAACACCATCCCCTGGGCTCCTTGAGTATAAAAAGGTGATTGAGCCGATTGTAACAGAGGAAGTAAATTTACAAGAAAGCAAGGTTCGCGTTAAGAACCTGTATGATTTTAGGAATTTAAGTGGCATCTTGCTTCATTTTAGGTTAACATCCTTCGATTCACTCATCGAAGAAAAAACAATCAAATTGCCAAGCATAGATCCGCAGGAAGAAGTGGAGATGGTTTTACCAATCGATTTAGCGAAAGCAACTCAGCATGACGATGTTCGGATCTATCTAAGCTATCAGGAACCTGAAGATACCCTCTTTGCAAAAAAAGGCCATGAGATTACGAAGGAAAGCTTCTTAATTGGTTCTACTAAAGTTGATAAAACAGTAAAAGTTTTCGTCTCTAACGGTTCGGATTTTTGTATCGAGGAAGAAGCGGCTCGGCTTACCATTGAAAACAACCAGTTCAAGGCTGTTTTTTCAAAGGTATTCGGAACACTGGAATCCTTTACAGCAGATGGAGAAAAAATAATCCATAAAGGGCCTGAGGTAACACTTTGGAGAGCGATCATCGATAACGATATGTATAAAAAGGATGACTGGATCAATAAGTACTTCCTGAAAAATACAAAAGAACAGCTTGGAACGGTTACGTACGAAGTGTCTGAAGACTATATAGATATTGAAATGACTAAATATTTATCAACCATAAACCAGGCGTGGGGCTTCCACCTAACTTATAACTACCGTATCACGAAAAATGGTGCCCTAAACATTGACCTTAAAGGCAGAAAGGTTCTCAGAGGTAAGGAGATTCCAGAAATGCTGCCGCGGATCGGAGTTACCATGTATCTAAATCAGGATTATAACCATGTCACTTGGTATGGACGCGGCGATTCTGAATCGTACCAAGACACGAAACGCAGTCAAATCATTGGATTATACAGTAAGTCGGTTGAAGAAATGCATACTGATTATGTGTATCCTCAGGAAAATGGTTCACGCTGTGATACTTCTTTCCTAGCGGTAGCAAAGGATGAAGACTTATATTTAATTAATTTTAAAGAGGAATATGATTTCACCATCCATGATTATGAGACGAGTGCTCTTGAAGAAGCAAAGCACCGCGGTAAAATCAAAAAGTCACCTTACAATGTATTGACGATTGATTACAAGCAAAGTGGTGTTGGAAGCAATAGCTGTGGCGAAGAACAGCTTTCTCCGTATCGAGCAGGAGTCGAGGATTTTCATCTTCAATTTGAAATGAGAAAAATCAGGAAGAGCAGCCTGGCAGAAGAAAGAAAATTTTTTACAGCACGTTAAAGTAAGCAGGGGAAACTCTGCTTATGATATAAAAGGAGAAAGAATCCATGAAACTAGATATTAGAGAAATTCCTTTTTCCAGATTTGGTTCCTATTTTTGTATATCACAGGAAAAGGAGTCTGAGGAAATTTATATCCGAGACGTACACGGCGGGGATGACGCACCATCTAAGCTTTTTAAACTTGATTTGTTACAGGATGGTCTTGAAAAAGAGTTCGACATCCTTGCGTCAGAAACGGCTTTACGCTTCCATTTAGCAGGAAATGAAGAGAAGTTTGTTGAATTCATTCTTCCTGAGGAGAATGAACTTCATATTAAAACAAGCGGAGTCGAGGTCCGTTTGCAGGCAACTAAAGTGAAGTACGATACATTATATGAATATAAGGAGGGGGTGTATGAATACCACCTCTATCCGAAGGAATTAAAGCTTATGATCAGCAGACTGTCAGGCGATATCTCGGTTGATGCGCCATGGAATGTAATTGGGAATGATTTCATCGACATTCGTATGAAAAATGGCCATTTTGTCATGGAAAGCTATCGTACAGTTTTTAAACAAAAGCTATACGATAGCTTTGAAGCAGGGAAGGAAAAGGTCGAAAAGCTATATCGGGAATGGACAGCAAATGTTGGGAAGAAGAGCGTGGTTTACCAGAACTCGATTGATCGGGCTGCGTATATTACCTGGTCAAGCGTGGTCCACCCTCACGGCATCCTAAAAGATTATGCGATGTATATGTCAAAGCTTTGGATGTATAATATTTGGTCCTGGGATAACTGTTTTAATGCATTGCATTTAGGTGCAAAGTATCCGGAGTTGGCTTATTCGCAGTTAAAAATCTTTATCAATACCCAGGACGAATCAGGGGCTTATCCTGATTTTGTAAATGATAAATTTGTATCTTATAACTGCACTAAACCACCGATTTTTACGTATGTGTATGAAAAACTGATGGATATGAATGACTATTTTAAAGATGAAAATCGGCTGCGAGAGATTTATGAATCTACAAAAAAAGTCATGCAATATTATGACCAATATAGAACCTATGAAGGCAGACTATCTCATTACAAGCATGGAAATGACTCAGGTTGGGATAATGCGTCATTGTTCCATCAAGGAATGCCGGTCGAAGCTCCAGATTTAGCAAGCTTTTTAATCAGATCGTATGATAGTTTATCTCGTTTTGCGGGGTTGCTTGGGGAAGAAGCAGAAGCGAACCAATTTACTAAAAAGGCAGATTCCTTATTTGAATTACTGATGGAGCGGCTTTATGACGAAAATGGTTTCTTTGGACGTGTTGGAAAAAATGCGGAAAAGATAAACATCCGTTCCAGTTTGATCTTACGATTGCCCGTTATCATTGGCTATCGTTTGGATACAGAGGTCATGAATCAGCTTGTTACGGATCTTATTGAAAACTTTGAAACTCCATATGGTCTTGCAACTGAAATGCTGTCAAGTCCGTTTTATAAGGAAAATGGATATTGGCTTGGGCCGATTTGGGCGCCTGTTACCTATCTTTTTGTTGATTCTTTAACAAATTTTGGCTACAGTGAGATTGGAAAGAGGATCAGAGATAAGTTTTTGAATCTTACATTAGTAGGTGGGATGGCAGAAAATTTTGACCCTATTTCCGGCAAAGGACTTGTAGATACCTCCTTTACGTGGACATCTAGTGTCTTTCTGGAACTAGTAGAGAAAAATTTAATGGAGGACTAAATGCGTAAATACATTGGGGAGATCGCTCTTACGATTGTAGCCATTATTTGGGGAAGCGGGTTTGTGGCAAGTGCGGTTTCACTAGAGCACTTTACACCGTACCAGATTTTAGCGATTCGGTTTTTGATTGGTGTGCTTTTGCTAAGTCTTGTATTTTTTAAGAAACTAAAAATGATTAAAAAGAGCACGATTATTAAAGGATCCATTATTGGAATCTTTTTATACTTGGCATTTGCCCTGCAAACGGTCGGACTGCAATATACAACACCATCAAAAAATGCCTTTTTGACTGCGGTAAATGTGGTGATTGTTCCGTTTATTGTATTTTTTATTTATAAGCGAAAAATGGATAAGTTTGAGCTTTTTGGTTCAATTTTGGCGATTATAGGTGTCGGCGTCCTATCTCTCAAGCTTACAGCTGAAGTAAATTTAGGGGATTTGCTTACTTTGTTGTGTGCGGTAGGATTTGCTTTCCATATTTTCTATACAGCAAAGTTTGTCAAAGATGAGGATCCGATTCTATTAACGATTATTCAGATGGGAACCGCGGCGATTTTAGGATTGATTGTCGTTTTTATAAAAGGAGAAACAAGCTTTTCGATGAATGTCGTAGGGGTTTCCAATCTGTTATATTTGGGTGTTTTTTCCACAACGATTGCGTTTTTACTGCAGACGTATGCGCAAAAATATACGACAGAAACAAATGCGGCCATCATTTTATCAACTGAAGCATTATGGGGTATGTTATTCTCCATCATCCTGTTAAGTGAAGTTATCACTAGGAAAATGATTATTGGAGCAATCCTGATTCTATCTGCGATTATCATTTCTGAAACGAAGCTCGCTTTTATCAAAAAGAAAACCATTGAAGAAGCATTGTAGTCACTGGATAATGCCAGTAATTTGGAGTTTGTTGTATGACAAAAGATCTATATAAATACAAGTTAAGTAGGTATGCGAAATGGCAACGATTAAAGATATAGCAGATTTAGCACAGGTTTCAATGGCGACAGTCTCCAGAGTGTTAAATTACGATGAAACATTGAATGTTGCACCGGAGACGAGAAAGCGAATTTTTGAGGCCGCAGCTGAATTAAATTATGTCGTAACCCCGAAAAAGAAGAAACCCAAAAAAAGGGAACTCATCGGTCTTTATTATTCCTATTCGCTTGAAGAGGAATTAATTGACACTTACTATTTGTCCATCCGTGTGGCTTTGGAAAAGAAGCTTGAGAGTTTGGGGATGGAGCTCTATAACATTAGTAAAGACGATACTAAGAAAAGCATTTCGAAAATAGATGGCATCATCTGCCTTGGAACGTTCAAGAAGGCAGACATTGAATTAATTAAAAGTTTTGAGAAGCTGTCCGTGTTTGTAGATGCAAATCCTGATGAAAACTATTTTGATTCTGTCGTAATTGATTTCAATTCCGCTACGAAAAATGCACTGGATTATTTAATTGATTTAGGTCATCAAAAAATTGGTTTCATTGGCGGGGTTGAAACCGATATGTATGGGAACCGGTTCAAAGATTTGCGGCAGGATGTTTTTGAGTCCTATTTAAAGGAAAAAGGTATTTTGAAAGAGGAGTTTGTCAAAATCGGCGGCTATAATCCAAGGGATGGATACTTGATCTTAAAGGAAATGCTAAGGGGGGACGAAAAACCAACCGCTGTGTTTGTCGCAAACGATTCAATTGCGGTCGGTTGTTATAAAGCAGCTTATGAATTAGGAGTCAAAATTCCCGTTGACCTCAGTATCGTCGGTTTTAACGATGTATCATCTGCGCAATACATGGTTCCGCCGCTAACAACTGTAAAACTATACACCGAAATAATGGGGGAAACCGCCGTCGATCTCCTATTAGAAAGAATCGCAACCAAACGAGAAATTTGCAAAAAAGTAACGATCCACACAAAACTAATCATAAGAGGTAGTGCTGCAACAGTAAAAGCTTAGTTCCTGTCTCGCAATAAGATTGATTTTAAACTGTCTTTAATAGACACAGGTGGTTTACAACTTAAAATTGAATCATGGACATGAAGATTATCATGGCTGGCGTTTCGAGATTTATTGTCGATATGTTCCCAATCTTCTTCGTGTACAGTTTAAATGGATCTGTAAATGATTCTGCGGTAAGTGATTTATTAGCCTAGGGGCGGTTCTATTGGATTTAATTTCTAGGAGAACCGTCTCTGTAGTTACTACGATTTTGTAAAATAAAATATCAACATATCAAACAATTTAAAGACAATGGAATAAACTTCCAGTTGAGAACCTTGCGTTCAGAGGTTGCCTACTGGCGCAAAGCCAATTAGATTCACAATTGGTTTGTAGTATCTGTGTTAAATGAAGTAAATGAATGCGGAACATATGAAGTTTCCAAGGGCGCTAAGGTTCCCAATACTTGATCATACTATAGGGAACATCATCTATTGAAAGGATAGGATCTTTTTTTAAATTCATATCTTCGCTGTCCGGAACGATGAGAAAGGTTTCTCCGTTCTTTTTGTTCACTTCTCCTCTAAATTTCTTATATACGAGATCACTTGCGATCTCTAAGGAAGAAGCTTCAATAGTTCCTACTATTTTGTACCTATAATGACCAATATGAGACTTTCCTTCTAAAACCATATATTTCATCTAAACTCCGTCCTTTCCTTTTTAGTTCTTTACCCTTTTTCATCCTCTAACAACCATCACGCTTGATATAACTTAGTAGATATGGTGTTAAATTTTTGAAAGAAAGGGTACTAAACAATAGAAAGAGAAGGGGTGGAGCTGTTTTGGTGAAAAACGAATAAGGAGATGATCTTTTGGAAGAATCAAAACAGAGTTATTATCTTAATATTCAATCTCACGAGATTTTTAGTGAACCTGATGGAGTAGAATGGGATTTTAAAATCGAAGCAACGTCAAGTCAATTGGCTGTCCTAGAAAGGCTGTTTGATCAAACCGATGAAACCGATTGGGAAAGTTATTTTCGTGCTCACATTCCTTATCTTGAATATCATCATCAGCCCCAAAATAAAGAATATGACCGACGGCTGTACCTTATCTATTCCTTCCTATATTATTTAGGTGATGAAAAAACACGCCAACATGTAGCCGATATGGGAATAATAAATGGAGATTTAGCAAAATTGAAACACTAAAAAAGCGTGGTTAACCACGCTTTTCGCCTTGTTCTTCGCAAAAAAAATTTAACTTTGTATGGATTGAAGTTTTTTCTTCCTCCAAGGTTTTAAAAATGAAATAATAAAAATGAAAATGGTAACGATCACTTGAAAGTAGACCGCATCTTGTCTAATCTCGTGATTCCGAATGAAAAGTGGATTGGTTAACGCCATTTCTTTTTGGGTCTCCAATAATTCCATATTCGCGACCATTAACTTGTCGACAACAAAAATTCCAATGAACGTTTGGATCATATAAAGAACAAATTTCACTCCAACCCATTTATGCTTGAAAAAGCCCCAATTAGTGAAAAATCCGTATGTAAAACCAATTAGTAATGTTCCAATTGCACCCCATCGGATAATATTATCACTAATTACAATAAGGTTTTTATATCCAAGATAGGACTCATCATATTTTGTTAAATCAATATGAAAGTTTAAAGCCAAAGAACTTAAAATTCCTCCGAAAAATAATACTACTAAAAAAACGTGGATCATTTTCAACCATTTCATACCGTTTGGACCTATTTTTTTCATTTTCTAAACCCCCGAGTTGCTCTGTTTTTTTATTTTAATGAATATTTATACACCCTTTTAAACCCATATAGCTTTATTAAATGGGCCTGCCGCTTCTTGCCGTGTTCATTATAATAGGTGGAAAATGATCTGATAATGAGCCACGGTCTTAATTCTATCTACTTCTGTGGTCCTATTTTGAAGGCATTTCTACAATGGTAATCTTTCAACTAAAAAGTGTAATGTTACTATACACCTCATTTCGCCATTAACATGGATAAATCAATAAAGCAAAAAGACGAAATCTTTGTGATTCCGCCTTCAAATGGTAGGGCTAATTGTTATATTTGCTCTTCAAAAGGGAACGGGATACAGGAATTGAAGTTTTTTTCTCGAAAAATTAAAAAGGGAACTGACTATTTCTGATCGCAGGAAATATGTATATATAATAAAACCCGTAGGTTAACGATTGTTGCTTTATTTTTAAAATCTCAAAGAAAATAGGTGGATGTCACGATGTCAACCTTAACAGCATTTCTCCCCAGCTTATCCGGTTTTAAATTTGGAAACAACTTTCCACCTGTTCCATTAAAGAAAATAAACGTGTTGGGTCAGCAGATTCCAATTGGTAATGCTTCCTATGGTCTTTGTGGCGGAATGATTCTTGCGGTTATAGATTATTTTGAAGCAAAAATGCTGATTCCGTCCGATCTGACAGCTCCTGCCTCTGGTCCATTGTTCGAATATATTGTGAATCGGCAGATTGACAGCTTTCAGTTACCCTTAGGTTTGATGAAATATATGGTACTCATGAATCCTTTCCTCCCGGACCATGAAACAAAGGCTAGGAATATAGGCGCTGCCTCACACGGAAGGGTGTGGAAAATGATGAACGAGGAGTGGCCGAAAATTAAAAATGATCTCGATAACGGAATGCTTTCACCGCTTGGTTTAGTTAGAGTAAAATCCCTTAATCCATTTGAGATAAGAAGAAATCATCAAGTTCTTGCCTACGGGTATGACTTGAATGAAAACAATCTGTCCATTCATATCTATGACCCTAATTTTCCAAACGATGATCAGGTAACCCTAACCTTAAATATGGGGGAGCACAAGTCATCAACAATCGTTGTTCATTCAAAATCATCTGAACCGATTTATAGTTTTTTTAAAACGGAATATAAGTTTAAAAGGCCGGAAGTTTTGAACTAGATGGAGGAGCGGCGGTTATATCCGGAGACGATTGAGCCTGCTGCAGATTAATCTTGCCATACACACGAAGGTAAATAAAGAAACTTAGCGATGCTTCTACAAGCATCGCTAAGTTTCTTTCTATTAATATCACCTGGTTAGTCAGTAAGCCCCTGGCAAGGTAAATAAACACGAAAAACCGTCCCGGTTCCCAGATGACTTTCAACCTCAATTCTTCCTCCATGAGCTTCCACAATAGAATGGGTGATCGATAATCCGAGGCCTGCTCCACCAGTCCGTCTCGCCCGGGAAACATCCGCACGATAAAAACGGTCGAAAATTAGAGGCAGACTCTCTTCAGAGATTCCAGAGCCATTGTCCTGAACGGAAAGCTCAGCAAACCGATTAGATACTGAAAGGGAAAGCTTTATGAATCCAGATTCAGGATCGGTATGTTGAACAGCATTATTAAATAAATTAAGAATGACTTGTTTCAATTTATCTGGCTCATATAACCCTGTAACGTCTTCAGCAAGTTCAAATTGAATTGTTCGTTCTCCGGCCAGAACCTTTAGCTGCGGTTCCATTTCTACGATTAACTGTGAAAGATTAGTCTTTGAAGCCCGCAAATCAGGGTCACGGTCTAGCTTTGTAAGCAATAATAAGTCCTCAACCAATTTAATGATCCGCCTGGATTCACCCTGCATGCTGTTTAATGCTTTGTACAGCTGTTCTGGACGAGCGGCCGCTCCTCTTAATAATACTTCTAGAAAGCCGTTAATGGATGTAAGTGGTGTTCGCAGTTCATGCGAAGCATCTGCAATAAAACGTCTCATTCGTTCCTTTGTTTCTCGTTCATGCTCAAAGGATCTATCTAATCTCCCTAACATGTCATTAAACGAAAGGGCTAAATGGTCGATCTCTTCCTGTCCCTGGTCAACTGGAAGGCGTTTTTCTAAGTTGCCGGCATTGGTTTTCTTTACCGCCCTTACCATTTTGGATAAGGGGACAAGTGTTTTCTTTAGGACTCGCAGGTAAATTCCGAGGCCTCCGGCTAATGCCAAAGCGGATAGAATAGAAAAAATCAATAATTGCTGAAGAAGGATGTGTTTGAGCGGTCCCGTATTGGTTCCGAGCTGCAGGACCCCGGAAATTTGACCGGGAAAATATCCCACTGGTTTAAACACAATTAATTGCTCAATTCCCTTTGAATTCGATTCAATTTTATATTGAATATCCTTTTGAACAATAAAATTCTGCATAAGTGTTTGGTATTCTTTTGTAGAAAGTTTTGGCGCCTGGATGCTGCTATTTTCTAATAGGTCTTGATAGTTGCCGTTTTGATCGATAAGCGCAAGCGACATATCCTGCAAAAAGAAAAACCGATTATTCGGCTGTGAGGGGGTATCCCCATTGTTGGCATCAGGGCTCTTATTGTCAATGGTTGAATTTCCAAAACCAATGTCTTTTGGCAAAGACATCAGCCTTGCACTTAGGGTTTCTGCTTCATTTTGATACAAAAAATCCTTCATGACGAAGTACTGTGTTAACCCTATGGTTAGTAATATAAAAGCCAAAATGACTAAGGTGCGTGCAAGTAGTTGATAACGTAACGAGCGGGGAGAGAATACATTCTTTATTTTCCAATTCCTCATTAGTAATCCACCCGGTAACCTGAACCCCTTATGGTCCGAATAACCTCATGTTTCTTATCGCTTAGCTTATCTCTTAGTGACCGGATGTACACTTCGACAATGTTTTCTTCCCCTAGGAAATCATACCCCCAAACCCGATCTAATATCATGGCTTTGCTCATCACAATCCCGTGGTTCATGACCAAAAATTTGAGAAGCTCGTATTCAGTTGGAGATAGCTCCAATATTCTTTCATTATAAATGAACTCTTTTCTGCGGTCGTCCAGTTTAAAAGGGCCATACATGACTTCATTGAAAAGATTCGGGAATTGATTGCGCAGGCGGGCTTGAATTCTCGCCAATAATTCTTCAAAACTAAACGGTTTGATGACATAATCATCTGCTCCAATGGTTAACCCTTTTACGCGGTCTTCCACTTCATCTTTCGCTGTAAGCATGATGATCGAGGTTTGCGCACCGCTTTTTTTAATCATTTTACATACTTCAAAACCGTCCATTCCAGGCATCATCACATCCAATATCGCAATGTGCGGTTCAAATTCCTTGGCTGTATTGATCGCCATTAATCCATCTAATGCGGTTTGCACCTCATATCCTTCACCTGTCAAACCCATCTCTAAAAATTGCAAAATATGTGGTTCATCATCGACTAGTAAGATTTTTATTCCATCTTTCGTATTCATGTACATACCTCCCGAATCTAATGAATCTATTTTCGACTATTTAGCTGAAAATTACCTTAAGAAAATCTGAATATCAACTTAATCGAATAAAAAATGTTGTCCGTTATGTAGTAAATACTTAATATAATACGGCTCAGCAAGCTTGCTGAAAAGCTTTCCTTCTATAAATAAGCGGAAAATGTGTTAAAGGTAAATGGTCAAATTTACGATTTATTAACTCAAATTGTTCACTATAGTTAGCCACAAAAATACACCCCAAAAGTTAGATTTCACTCTAACTTTTGGGGTGTAGTACATCTTCAACTCTAACCCTGTTAGTACTTTTTATATAAAACCGATACCAATTCCGCAACGGAATCCTCCACATCCAAATCCGCCGCAACGGAATCCTCCACATTGGAATCCACCACAATGGAATCCTCCGCAATGGAATCCACCACATCGGAATCCACCACAATGGAATCCTCCTCCACAGTGTCCGAAGTGACGAAAATCATTTAGATATTGTTGAGTATAGGGATCAATTGGGTTTAGCCCACCCACTTGGTAATGATCCATGCCCAACATTTGTAATTCATTTTGAAAATTTTGCAAAGTTACCCCCCCTATATAAATATCTTAAACAGATAATAAACTGAGAGCTTCATTAAGATCATTTTTAGTTCCGTTAGAAAAACCACTAAATATCTCTGGTACTCTCTTCAACAAGGTATGGTTCAAATTAGGTCACTGTTACTGATTTAGGTGCCTATTTCTAATAGTGTAATAATATGGACAGCACTTGTAGAGTTTTCCTGAACAAACTGTTTTTTTTGAAAATTGCACCTTTTCAAGTGGAACTAGTATAATACAATTTATATTAGCCTATTGATATTAGCGTTCTGTAAAAGTGAGGTAAATTCAAAATGAATCGAAAAATTAATAATATAGCTGTTGGAAAACCGAAGGAATACAATTGGAATAATAAAAAAGAATTTTCTGGAATAGGAAAATCGGCTGTACAATCCTTTAAGGTGGAACAATCTATCATTGTTGGTGATGATGTTGCAAATCACAAATTTCACGGGGGACCTGACCGTGTAGTATGTTTGTATCCATTCGAGCATTACTCTTATTGGGAAGAGGTATTTCAAAAAAAGCTTATTCTACCTGCTTTTGGGGAAAATATTACGGCAACAGGGATGACGGAAGATCATGTTTGTATTGGTGACATATATAAAATAGGGAATACTATTCTTCAGATAACACAAGGGAGGGTACCTTGTGTATCTATCTCGAATTATAACGAAGAAAAACAACTTTTAAAGAAAGTGATTGAAACGACTCTAACCGGTTACTTTTTTCGAGTATTGGAAGAGGGAACTATTATGTTCGATTCGGATATAACTCTTTTGGAAAAACACTCAAAAGAAATATCCGTTTCCTTTGCTACACAAATTCTTTTTCATCAAAAAGAAGATAAAGCATCAATTGAAAAAATATTGACAGTGGATGCCCTTGCAGAGGACTGGAGGAATAGATTTTTAAAATTGTTATGATTCTTCTCTGCGTCGAAAACTGTGGATAACGCTAAAACCTAGCCTAAAAAGCTAGGTTTTTTTATGTATATCTATTGAACTAAAATCCCAGTAGCTAAAGACGGAAAGGTGCCGGGGAAAAGGCGGCCGCCTAGATCGGAAATCAACAACGAATCTAGAACAAACGTTTTTTAATTTGATAGATTTTCAGGAAACATTCAGCTTTTCTTCAAACGTATTTCAGTTTGATGATGCACAATACAGACATGAACGAAATAACCAACAAATCATGCGGCTGATGGTAGGCTGCAGGACGAAAGGAAAATGAATATGGAAAACGTAAAAACACATCCTTCAGATACAGTTCAGTCGAAAAAAGGTAAATTGGCAACTTTTATTACAGGCCAGCCGGGAGATCCGCCATGGGAAAGGCCCGCTCTTTGGATCTTATTGGTGTTGACAGCAATAGGGTATATATGGGGGCTTGGACAATCAGGCTGGGCCAACTCATTCTACAGCGCTGCGGTTCAGGCGGGGACGAAGAGCTGGAAGGCATTCTTCTTCGGTTCTATTGATGCATCCAACTTTATCACAGTGGATAAGCCGCCTGCCTCCTTATGGGTGATGGAGCTATCCGCTCGAATCTTCGGCTTTAATTCATGGAGCATGCTTGTTCCAGAGGCACTTATGGGAGTAGCAAGCGTATGGATTCTTTACCTGACCATTCGCCGCTGGTTTAGCGCCGGTGCAGCGCTGATTGCTGGGGCAGTGCTAGCCCTGTCACCGGTCGCGGTTCTTATGTTTCGTTTCAATAATCCAGATGCACTCTTGATATTGTTGCTTACGGCAAGTGCCTACGCATTTACGAGGGCGCTTGAGGAAGGGAAGACAAAGTGGTTAGTGTTGGCCTCTGCGCTCATTGGCTTTGGCTTTTTGACCAAGATGTTAGCCGCTTTCTTTGTAATCCCCGTATTTGTATTTGTCTATCTGTTTTTTGCACCCGTATCGGTACGCCGACGTCTGCTGCAAATCGTGATAAGTGCGATTACCGTAGTGGTATCAGCATGCTGGTGGGTCGCGATTGTCGAGCTGATTCCAGCCTCGAAACGCCCCTTTATTGGGAGCTCGCAGAATAACAGTATTCTAGATTTAATCTTCGGTTACAACGGTTTGGGACGGCTTACAGGAAATGAGTCCGGGATGAGCAGTACCAAAGCGGCATTCGGAGCAACAACCAATGAAGCAGCTGGTCAAGCAGCAACTATGGGACCAGCTGGTGGCGGGGGCATGGGAGCTAATTTTGGCGGCACCACTGGTTTAGGACGTCTGTTTAACTCCGAAATGGGTGGCCAGATTTCATGGCTGATTCCCGCTGCACTTATCTTAATGATTTTCGCTATTTGGCTTGTTCGCCGTAATTGGAAAAGTGATCGTACGATTCCGGCATTGCTTTTGTGGGGTGGTACGTTCTTCGTCACCGGTATTGTCTTCAGCTTTGGACAAGGGACAATTCACCCGTACTATACGGTTGCTCTAGCTCCAGCGATCGGTGCCATGATTGGTATTTCTGTGGAGGTTCTTTGGGCTAGAAAAGACCAATTATCCGCTCGTATAGGTTTAGCGGCGGCAGTTGGTTTGACGGCCGTTTGGTCATTTGTGTTACTCAATCGTACATCTACCTGGCACCCATGGCTCCGTACGACTATATTGATCCTTGGTGCATTAGCAGCCATTGTTATGGTGATTGGACCTAAGCTTGGCAATAAAGTAATGATGGGTGCTGCCGCGGCTGGCTTGATTGCCTCCTTGGCTGGTCCGTTTGCTTATTCGATCCAAACGATTGCCACACCACAGTCCGGTTCAATGCCTACGGCAGGTCCAGCAACAAGCGGCAGCGGTTTTCCTGGTGGTGCTGGTGGAGGTCAAATGCCACCTGGTGCTAATTCCTCTAATTCGTCTGATGGACAATCCGGAAACGCCGGCTTTGGAGATCAAATGCCATCTGGAGCTAATTCAACTGATTCGTCAACTGGACAACCATCCGGAGGCCCTAATTTTGGTGGTCAAACTCCTCCTGGGAACGATACATCCAACTCGTCCACAGGGGAATCTGCAGGTGCTAATGCTCCTAGCGGTAATACTGCTGGTAATCTCAAACTGGGTGGTGCTGGAGGTTTTGGTGATAACGCCACACCTGGCAAGAATATCGTGAAATTGCTGAAACAGGATGCTTCTAAATATACGTGGGTTGCGGCGACCGTTGGATCACAATCTTCTGCTCCATACCAGCTTGCAACAGGTGAACCAGTTATGGACATCGGCGGCTTTACTGGAAGTGATCCATCACCAACTCTTGCTCAGTTTAAGAAATACGTAAGTGAAGGAAAGATTCATTATTATATTAGTGGTGGAATGAATCGTGGAGGCCCTATGGCCAGCAGCACGACTAATGACAGTTCTACAAATGGCAGCACCAACGAAGAAACAAACGGAAGTACGCCTGGTGGTAACTTCCAAGGCGGTCCAATGGGAGGATCTAATTCAGAGATCGCGACTTGGGTCCAGAACAACTTTAAATCAAAAACAGTGGATGGTGTCACTGTCTATGATTTAACACAGCCAAAAAGTAAATAAAAAATCAGCTATTCTTAAGGATTGAGCTCTGTATGGACAGGACTCAATCCTTTTTTTATTGACCGTTTTATAAATATGGCTGACCCTCGCATGAACAACTTTATCATTTTCAGGAAACATTCAGCTTTTCTTCAATCTGATTTCAGGGTAGGGGCTCATACTGAATTCATAAACAATGAAGTTTTTTAAAGGAGTGATACGAAATGATGAATCCATCTATTCAATACTCAATAGTAGTACCGGTTTACAACGAAGAAGCCGTGATTCATGAAACCTACCGTCGATTAACCGAAGTCATGACCTCCAGCGGAGAACCTTACGAGCTTCTCTTTGTGAACGATGGCAGCCGCGATCGAACAGCTGACATCATCAAAACCTTCAGCGAAAAAGATCCATCCGTTATTTTACTAGATTTTTCACGGAATTTCGGTCATCAAATTGCGATCACAGCAGGAATGGATTATTCAAGAGGGAAGGCCGTTGTCGTCATTGACGCAGACCTGCAGGACCCGCCCGAGCTTATCCTGGAGATGATTGAAAAATGGAAGCAAGGATATGATGTGGTCTATGCAAAACGAACGAAACGGAAAGGGGAAACGGTTTTTAAAAAATACACCGCTAAGCTGTTTTACCGGTTTTTACGTTCGATGACGGATATTGATATTCCACTCGATACAGGAGATTTTCGCTTATTAGATCGCAAAGTGTGTGATCAGATGAATAACCTTCAAGAAAAAAATCGATTCGTCCGCGGGTTAGTGAGCTGGGTTGGGTTTAAACAAATTGCGGTGGAGTATGAACGAGATGAGCGCCTAGCTGGAGAGTCCAAGTACCCGCTCAAAAAGATGTTGAAATTGTCGATGGATGGGATTACGTCCTTTTCCTATAAACCATTAAAATTAGCTAGCGTTGCTGGCGTAATCTTATCAGTAATCGGATTTTTATATTTGTTTATCGTCCTGTACTTGAGGATCTTTACCGATGCCACCATAACAGGATGGTCCTCTCTTATTGTGATTCAGTTGCTTTTTAACGGGATTATTTTATTTATTCTTGGGATCGTCGGTGAATATATTGGACGGATTTATGACGAATCGAAACAGCGTCCACTCTATATTGTTCAAGAAGTCTATCAGAAAAAATCAGAAAAGAAATGGTTGTACAAATGATCAAGAAATGGTTGTCATTGATTAAATTTGCCCTCGTGGGGGTAGTTAACACCTTGATTGATGTGATTATCTATGCGGTCTTGACTAAGTTCCATTTAAACTACCTCGCGGCTCAATGTATTTCGTATAGTGCCGGGGTTCTAAACAGCTATTTGATGAATCGGAAGTGGACGTTTGAACAAAAAGAAAAAGGAAGTAAGCGTGAATTCTTTACTTTTATCGGTGTGAATCTGATTACGCTGCTGATCACTACATTTTTATTAACTGTGTTTTATAAAAGGCTGGGTATCTCATTGCACATTAGTAAGTTACTAGTCACAGGGATCAGCGTTGGAATCAATTATCTGGGAACGAAAACATTTGTATTTACTAAATTGAAGGAAGAGGGACAAGTCTATGAAGATTAAAAAAGCCGTTATTCCAGTCGGGGGACTGGGTACTCGTTTTTTGCCGGCAACGAAGGCACAACCAAAAGAAATGCTGCCGATTGTCGATAAACCAGCGGTCCAGTATATTGTGGAAGAGGCAGTGGCATCAGGAATTGAAAGCATTATTTTTATCACCGGACGCAATAAAAAATCGATTGAAGATCATTTTGATAAATCGGTGGAATTAGAACTTCTGTTAGAAGAAAAGCAGAAAGTTGATATATTAAAAGAAGTGCAGCAGATTTCTTCCATGTCCAATATCCACTATATCCGTCAAAAAGAACCATTAGGGCTTGGTCATGCCGTATTATGTGCGGAACAGTTTATTGGAGATGAGCCATTTGCTGTACTGCTTGGTGATGATATTATGATTTCAGAAAAACCCGCGTTAAAACAATTGATTGATACGTATCATCGGACGCAGCAATCTGTGATTGGTGTGAAAAAAGTGGCCATGGAAGATGTTTCAAAGTATGGGATTATTGACCCAGGCAGCAAATTTGGCCAGGTTCATTCCGTTAAGGATTTAGTGGAAAAGCCTGCCATTGCCAATGCTCCATCGGATTTGGCTGTGATGGGACGGTATATCTTGAATCCATCGATTTTCTCGTATTTAAAATCCATTGAACTTGGTGTCGGAAATGAACTGCAATTAACAGATGCCCTAAGGCTTTTATGTCAAAAAGAAAGACTGGTGGCGTTAGATCTTATAGGAAAACGTTATGATATCGGGGATAAGGTAGGGTATTTAAAAGCGATGATTGAAGTAGCTCTTCAGCGAGAAGATTTAAATGATAGCCTGCTCTCTTATCTAGAAAAATTAGTAGAAACTGAACGGACCCAAAACTCTGTTTATAGGTCTAAATTGAATAAAAATAAAAAAATCTCTTCAGCATCAAGCTGAAGGGATTTTTTTCTAAATTTTACTTTAACTTCGGAAAGCTGTAAAACGTGCAGTAGGACTCAGTAAATTAGACGAACTAAAGCTGGTGGCAATGGTTCAATTGGTAGATACATAGATTTTTAGATTTATATAGTGTGTCA
>NZ_JBALPZ010000143.1:9806-74742 GCF_036965645.1 Neobacillus drentensis | reverse complement strand
ATTTTAACGGGTCAGTTCAGAAATTCATAGCAGAGGTTCTTTTCATCTAATGATTGACCTAGAGGTGTTAGTCTATTTTGTAATAACCACAAACAACTTGACCGACTGCTTTTGCAGCTACTAATAGAGCATCTTCATCAATATCGAATTTTGGATGGTGATTAAAGTATGGTTTTTCTACTCCTTTTGGAGTGCAGCAAATGTAGAAGAAGCACGCTGGAAATCTTTTCGCATAGTGTGCAAAGTCCTCTGACGGGGACATCTTAGGGAATTCCTTTACCTCCGTAATTTCCTTATCATTTGCATTTTTCAAAAATCCAGCAACCATCTCGGTCACTTCTGGGTCGTTATATAATGGTGGATAATCTGGTTCATAAGTAAGTTCACAAGTTACATCAAATTCTTGTTCAATTCCCTTGGCGATGCGGCGAATTTCTTTTTCAATTAATTCGCGTGTTTCATCTGTCATGACACGGACATCACCTTCGAGCACTACACTATCCTTAATCACATTGAATGTTCCTTTTCCGTCAAATGAACCAATCGTAATAACCCCCATATCAAATGGGTTTAAGCGGCGGCTGATAACCGTTTGAATGGCTGTTACGAAATGGGAAGCAGCTACAATGGCATCATTGGCTAAGTGAGGAGAAGAACCATGCCCCCCTGTACCTTGAACTTTCAACTTAAAGTAGGCTCGTCCGGGAAATACGTAACCGCTGTTATAGCCAACAACGCCTGCTGGTCCAAGCGGCAGTAAATGAATCCCGAAAATATGATCTAAATCATCCAGTAACCCAGATTTAATCATTCCGATTGCTCCACCAGGCGGTACCTCCTCAGCAGGTTGATGAATAATTTTAATCTTACCTGGGATTTCATCCTTGAGTTGAATTAAGCAGTCAGCAAGAACCATCAGGTAAGCGGTATGTCCATCATGACCGCAAGCATGCATGACACCTGGTTTTTTCGATTTAAACGGTACATCTGTTTCTTCAAAAATTGGGAGGGCATCAAAATCAGCACGCAGTCCAATTGTTTTTCCAGGTTTTCCACCTGTTATGGTCACGATTAGGCCATGTCCGCCGCCAACATTTGTTTGCACTTCAACATCTTTACCTTTATAAAATTCTTCAATATATTTACTTGTATTTTCTTCTTCAAATGATAGTTCGGGATTTTCATGAAGATATCGACGAATTTCAATCATTTCTGCTTTACGGTCTTCTAACATTTTCATCAATTTGTCTTTCATTTTCTTTTACCTCCATTACATTCCTACTCATTATTTTAGTACGACTAATGGAAACATTAACTAGCCTTTTTGTGGAGTGCTTTTTCTTTATGTTCTTTTCCTGCATTTTTTGGAACCATTACGATAATGGAAATGATCGAAAGGATACCGAAAATGACATTGACGATAACTCCACCTGCTGCAGCAACTTCAACACTAGCAGCATTTGTAATGGCACCATAAACTGCTGCAGAAATGGCAACCCCGAATGCTCCACCAAGTGAGCTTGCCATTTTATAAACCCCTGCAGCCGCCCCAACTTTATCTGAAGGAGCATTAGATACAGAAGTATCGGTTGATGGAGTTGCATAGATGCCAAGCCCTAAACCAAATAATGCAAAACCAATGAACACCACAACTGTATAAGCAACGCCTGGTAAGAAGGTTAATCCCATAAGTGCTACACCAATAGTAGTAATAACGGCTCCCCATATCATTGGAGATTTGGCACCTGTTTTTTGTAAAATTTTCTCGCCAACCCGAATCATCGCTAAAACGGCGATTAAATAACCAATTGACAGCATCCCCGATTGGAAAGCAGTAAATCCTCGCCCAACTTGAACATACGTGTTGGCAACGACTAATGTACCAGCTACCGCATTTAATAAGAAGTTCGAATAAGTTGCACCAGCATATGGTTTGTTTTTAAATAAAGAGAAGTCAATTAAAGCAATGGCATTGTTTCTTTCTACTTTGACAAAAACAATAATACCAATTACAGCTGCAGCTAAACAAATTAAGGTAAGAGCGCTTGTCCAACCCCAATCATCCCCACGCGTAATGAAAAGATTCAAGGCAAGCATGGTAACAATCAAAATGCTTAATCCTGCAACGTCAAATTTAAAAGCACCTTTTGTTTCTGCTTTACTTTCTGGGGTATCTTTTATAAGCAGCATACCAAGGAGAGCAAATATAATCGAGAAGATAAAAATCCATCTCCAGCCCATATAGGTTGCAATCGCGCCACCAGCAAATGAACAAACTCCTGATCCACCCCAAGACCCGATGGACCAGTAACTTAGAGCGCGTTGACGATCTGTTCCCTCATAATATTCTTTCACTAGAGCAATGGTTGCTGGCATAATACATGCTGCCGAAAGACCTTGAATAATGCGTCCAACAATCAGTAACGCTGCCCCTTGAGTTACTACAAGGAGTAAGGATCCAATAATACTCAAAATTAACCCAATATAGGTGATTTTTTTCCGTCCAACTTTATCCGCTAGACCGCCAGCACCTACGATAAACATACCTGAAAATAACGAAGTTAAACTAATTGCGATATTCAATGTTCCAAGTGAAATACCTAAATCTGATTGTACGGCTGGCACTACGTTAACCATAGCTTGAGCAAACAGCCAGAATGTAATAACGCCAAATACAATCCCGGTAATCAATTTATTTGTACGTTTATAAGTTTCTATTCTTTAACCCCCTCAAATGCATTATTTATAAGTAAAATGTGCATGTTAATATTTTTTCTTAATAACACCGGTGGTATGTCTATATTATAAAAAAGACTCCTTTTAAAAAGGAGCCATTTTTTATCCAAATTAAGCTATCTGATACATGCATTTATAAACGCGAAAATTATTTAGGCGAAATTTAACGGTATATTTTTTACCTTTATCGTGAAAATAGCTTAAAGTAAGTAAAAAAACAGATTGTTCAGGTAAAAAATATTTAAAAATTCATTCTTATTTAAAGAAATACTTTTCTTAGTTCAAAAAAATGAATCGCATTCATGGACAAGTAAGAATAGAACGACCATTCATCGTTAATCATTTCATCAAATACTTCTAAAGATGGTTGACTTGAATGCGTAATATAGTCAATAATCTCGGAATCCATGCCAAATTTACTGTTATTTTGCCACCAATTCTTATACAAAGCCCCATGGTCTTTATCAAAAATATATTTACGTATTTGATATTCTCCTCTGGGGATTCCTTTTATCGTGACTCGCACTTCTTTCATTAACTTTTGTAAAAAAGTTTCCTCAATTGAAAAATAGGGATTAACAATATTGTGGTTCATTAACACAATCTGATAGCCTCGCTCATTTTCCGTTATAATATAAAAATCCCCTTTTGCAATCATATTACCTTGCAGTCTGTTGAAAAATGACATGGCATAATAGGCAGGACGTTTTCCATTAAAATAATGAAACAGTTCCATTCCTTCTAGTGGAATATTCTTTCCTCCAACACTTTTTTCATGTATTTCAGAATTAATCCAGAAGCCGAGTGATTTCACATCGTCCGTTGCGTTTATGGCATCATTCAATATTAACGCTCCACGGAAGAAGGTTCCATTTGTATAACGCGTATTTCCAGAGAAGGAACTCCAAGTAAGCAAATGAAGGGGTTTTTCTATCGAGTGACTTTTTAAATAGTGCTTTATTTTCTCCGTTTTTTTTCTAATAAAATCTTTTGCTAATAGATACTGATCATCGATTAATTCTTTAAAATCGACGATTTCATTAGGATTCGCTTGAAAAGCAATAAAATCAATTTGCTCTTCTTGGTGCAATACCCATCTATGCTTGTCATCTGTGGCCCCTGTTTGGAATGAAAATGGTAATAATACACCGACTTGAATAGAAGGAACCATTGTTTTCAATAATTTTTGTAATGATAAATAGAAACGTTCTAACCTTTTATGATCCAAAGCTTCATCATTTGTTAAGTACACAAAGTACCAGGAGCTTACATACTTTTCACCAAATACTTGCAAGCAATGTCTTAAAAAATGTTCAAGCTTTTGAAGGTATGCATGTTCATCTGAGGAGATGCCTCTATAATTTACTTGTATAAATAATGATAAATCGTTTGTTTTTATAAATTGAATGGCTTCGTCTGAATTATAGTAAGGCGATGTTGTCGGTATTAATTCATCTGTTTCAACTGCCGAAGATATTGTCCCTCCACTTAATAACTTACTTATACTGATATACTTTATATTCAATCCTTTTTTAGCTACTATCACTTGCCTGCGGACAATATCTTTTTGTAGTTCTCTCAACTCACCAATCGATAAAATAGTGGAAGGATGAACCAATAGGCTGCTGTTTACAGCAGATAAGTCAATTATTAATTCCTCGAAGTGAGTTTCTGTATTACTCAAGGATGATGCAGTATCCCCCTCTGATAGTAAATCCCCTAACTTCATTATAATTTCCGGGGAACTAAGAAGTGTTCCAGAATCTTGCAACTGATAATTCTTCACTAAATCTACTTGATCCTGCTTGTTCTTTTCCCGAAAAGAATGGGGTGTCTCTCCATGCATCTCTTTAAATAAATTTGTAAATGATTTTGTGTTAGGGAAGCCATTTTTCATTGAAATATAGGTGATGGAATCGTTGGAATAGAGTAAATCCTTTACGCTATGTTCTAATCTGATATTCATTAAAAAACGGCTAAAGCCTATATCTAGTTGCTGCTTAAAATATCGCGACAAATAACTGGGAGATAAATAAAAATGATTAGCTACATCTTCTAACGTGATTGGTTCGTCAAAATGCTGCTTTAAATAGGCGATAATCTCTTTTAATCGCTGATTTTTGACAGTTATTTCTTCAACATTGTTTCTTCCCCCTTTAAATCTTAGAATCAAAGTAAGTAAAATTCTACAAATTAAAATATGTAATTCCAACTGACGCCCCTCTTCATGTCTGCAATAGGCAACCAACAATTCAGAAAGAAATTTACGCATCTGGACAATAATATTTTCTTTTCCTCGATCAACTTGCCGCGAAAATAAATTAAAATGATAATGACGGTACTCCTGATAATACTTCGAAATAAATGTATCTGGTATACTCAATGTTAACACAGTATTTTTCTTTACAGCGCGCACTTGATATAATTGATTCCGGTTTATCACAAGCAGATCATTTTCTTGCAGCTGAAAAAATCCGCTATCCATTTCAACAATTAACTCTCCATCAAGTACTAGAAGAATCTCAATTCCTGGGTAGATTCTTGATGATAGGAATTCTATGTTTTGTAAGTGCAATTGAAAGTCCTCAACGTTTTCCATTCCTTGCCCTCTCTTCTTCCGATCTGTTTTGAACCTGTGCCATATAATATATTTAAATAACGATATTTATAAAAACAGCTTGAGATGTATTATGTTTACTATTTCCTTCGTTTATTTTGAAGAAACAGCCCTTTTCAAAAAAAGAGCTTCGCGGCTGGGTTAATAAAGAACAAAAGAGCTTCAAACCCTTCTTTCTTAAGGGTTTGAAGCTCTTAAAATGATGAACTGTTTTAATCCAAATTAACGCCCCATCCCCGGACGGTGATGAAGAAAGTTTTCGCAGGCAAAGCCTCGTACCTCTTCCTCTTTAAAATGCTTCAACAATTCATTAATCAGATTTTGACTCTTAGAGGCATCTTCCAAATCCTTGACAAAGGAAGTAATACCATCAAAATCAGAACCCAAGCCAATTTGCTTCACGCCGCCTAAGGAACAAAAATGATCAATATGGTTGACCAAATCTGAAATAGCCGCCTCTCCACTTTCCTTAATAAACGGAGGATTATATACCACATGGACCAATCCCCCCCGTGCAAACATCGCCTTCGCCTGTTCGTCCGTTAAATTCCGAGGATGGTTACAAAGAGAGCGGGCATTGGAATGGCTGGCGATCGGATACTTTGCTAATTCAATCACATCCCAAATTCCTTTGTCACTCAAATGAGATACATCCGTAAGAATTTGATGTTGATTATTAAACTCAACAATCTCCTTGCCAAACAGTGTCAGCCCTCCGCCGCGCGGTTCCCCAGCTCCATCGGCAGCAAGATTTGCTTGGTTCCAGGTTAATCCCACTGACCGAACTCCTAACTGATAGAGAATATGAAGCTTAGCCAAATCATTGCCGATGGCATCCACGCCCTCAAGTGTTAACATCGCTCCTATCTGCCCAAGCTTCAAACGGTCAAAGTCCGACCACTCTTTGATATGGACCATATCCGGATTACGACCGAGCACTTCCTTATAAAAATAATCAATTTGCTCAAGAGCGACTTGGAATTTCTGATCACCTCTAATTTCTGGCTCAATAAAAATCGCAAAGCATTGCACTTTGACTTGGCCCGCTTGTAACCGATTCTTATTGGTGTCGAGTTCCTTTGCATCTGCAAATCTTAGAGCTCCCTTTGCTTCCTGGAGTTTCATCAAAGCATCACAATGCAAATCGATTATATTCATATTCCAAAACTCCTTTTTATAAAAAGTTTACCACAATAAAAAAAGGCCAAGTATAAAAATACTTAGCCATTAATCTTCCTCAGCCATTCTTTTTACTTTCGGCAGAACCTTATCCCAGATGTCAGCACTAGCATCACGGTATTTCGCACCATCTGTCATCGCTGAAAAATCCCCTTGTAAAATATGAAGCGTTGTTTGGCCTTCATCTTCAGCCAACTGAAAGGTAATTCCATCTTCTTCAGTAACAGTCGGTCTTTCTGTCATTCGAACATCAAAAACAGTAAACCGAAGAAGTTGATCCTGCTGGACAGCGGTTACATTCCCCTCCACAATCACAGTCCCGTCCTGGCCTTTCCAAAAGACCGGACTTCCTAACTCCCAAGTCGATTCAAGGTGAAACTCCGGCCCGCCGCTTGAAAACTCGACTGCCCACTGACAATTTAATTCACTTCTTGTTAAAACATCCCAAACCTTTGAAGCAGGTGCATTAATGCCAATTGTCTTGTCCACAAATAATTTAGTCATAAGGCCCTCCAAAACTGGTATTGTACTATCTCTATTATAAAGAAAAAATCGGCGATGGTCCAAACCATCTGCCGATTAATATTTTCTTAAAAAAACAGGATCTGTTTTCAATATGCTCCGTCGGATGGATTCATGACAGATGGATTGAACCTTTTCAATCCCCTGTGTCGAATTTGCTAAAACTCTTACCGCAAAACCCGGAACCCCCAACATCGATATTCCAATTCTGGCATCCAAGTACGAATCAAACCGTTCTTGCAGCTCCTCAACCACAGCTGAATGAATCCGATGGTCAATAACGATCATTGACCCAAAATGAGTATAACCCTCCATCATGCCAATCCCGTCAATATCTTTGTCGGGTTGTAATTGAACATGATCAAAAAGTACCAAACGATCCTCCATATAAATTTCCATTTTGGACTGGAGGAAATCATATTGAAAAAGAGTTCCATCAGGAGCCCAGCCCGGGGTAAAGATGTCCGAGCAAATAAACGATGAATCTTTCTCCATCTTCACCACCATCGTCTGCTTAAAACGAGCATTCTGATAGGCGATGACAGAGTCTGGAAGATATTCTAAGATACTTCCACTTTTTAAATAAATGTTTGTCTCCTGAAAAGCCGGTCGATTTCGTGTTTTATAAATTTTAGTAGACGATTGGGTTGTTACAACCGCGCTTGCGGCTTCTTCTACACCAATATCGATTTTATAGGTATCCCCTTCAACGTAGCCTCCACCAGGATTCATAATATAAAAATAGGCCTCGCCGCTTGTGGTCAGGTAAACGGGTCTAGTGATTTTAAAAGCCCCTTCGGAATAAGAGTCCTTTAAAATGGTGTGATCCCCTTTTTTTGCGGCCAATAGACTTAGGTATCCAGTCCGCGTTTCCACCTATCCCAATCCTACCAACAACGTATTCATTTTTATCCAATCAATTACCTGGTCTAGACCTGTATCAGTTTTTAAATTCGTAAAAATATATGGTTTGGTGCCTCTGGCTGCCTTTGTATCTGATTCCATGACCTCCAAACTAGCCCCTACATACGGTGCCAGATCGATTTTGTTGATAATAAACAGATCAGATTTAATCATCCCTTGGCCGCCTTTACGCGGGATCTTTTCCCCCTGAGCGACATCTATAATGTATATAGAAAAATCGACTAGTTCAGGACTAAAAGTAGCAGCCAGGTTATCCCCTCCGCTCTCGACAAAAATAATCGAAAGGTCAGGATGTTTTTCCTTTAATTCATCAATCGCCGCAAAATTCATCGATGCATCTTCCCGTATCGCGGTATGCGGACAGCCTCCGGTTTCGACCCCAATTATTCGGTCATCTGGCAACACACTGTTTTTAATTAAAAATTGGGCATCTTCCTTTGTGTAAATATCATTCGTTACGACCGCCATTTTAAATTCTTCATTAAGATGTCTTGTTAATCGCTCGACCAGCATGGTTTTTCCTGCTCCAACCGGTCCGCCAATTCCAATTCGAATGGGCTCCATCTTCTCCCCTTCTTTCTTTTATTTTTCTAGGACATAAATAACCGTACATGCAGCCTTTCGTGGCGCATTTGGGCAATTTCAATTCCAGGTGCTACTGCACCAAAGTCATCTTGATCCATTTTGTTAATTCGTTTTACCGTCTCTACGAGATAAGGCTGAAGTTCTAAAAGAACTTGTTGACCCGCTGTTTGCCCAAGCGGAATACCGCGTACCGCATTTTGAACGAGTGTGCCGACAGTGGAATATAGATAGGTCAACATAATTTGATGTTGACTTATGTTTAAAAATTGACTAATAATCGCAAATACAATGGCTGGATGTCCATAGGCTTCACTGTGCTTTATTTTCATCTGATAATCCTCTAATAATGGAATCGAATATAAATCCCTTCCCATTTTAATGAGCCTTTCGCCAATTCTCCTATTAGCTTGACGGGTTTCTTTAGGGATATTTTGCATAAAAAGCTTTCGATCGAGGGCCCAAATCTCATTTACTCGACTCTGCCTTATGGCATCAAGCGCTAACCGGCAGGCGAGCCCATCAGTGGCAGCCAGTTGTTTTTCTAAAAACATTCTTATCCAACTAAAGAATGTCTCTTTATCATGAATCGTGCCTTCTTGAATATAGGTTTCCAAACCATAGGAATGGGAAAAGGCACCGGATGGAAAATTCGAATCGCCAAATTGCAGCAATGCTAATAACTGATTATCCATGCTGATGACCAATGTGACGGAAAGCTTTTTTTACCTTTCTAATTTGTCTTGAATACGGTACATCTAATTGTTCCAGGAGCTCCTGAACAAGGTAATCAAATTGGACAAGCATATCTTCACCTTCAAATTGAGCTGGCAGATGGCGGTTCCCGAGCTGATGAGCAATCTCCCCCATTTGCTTTATATTCGCAGGCTGAATCACCAGCAAGTCATCATTCATGACACTTATAACAATCATATTGTGTTCATCCATATATAATATATCGCCGTCCATTAAGTCTTTAGGCTCTTTTAAGCGAATCCCCACCTCTTTCCCATGGTCGGTGGTCACTCGCTGGATGCGCTTCACCAAATCATCGCTTGCTATATAGACCCTTTCGATATGCCTGCTGGATGCAGGGATATCCTCAACATTCCCAACGATTTGTTCAATAATCATTTTTATCCCCCTTTACTGATTTTCTTTTAAAATAGGCTGGGTTAAACTTGGATGTTGATTTCCGCTCCAATCAACATCGTTTTAAAATCATCGATAATCTTTTACACAGCCTTAAAATAAAAAGTAGCGCTGGGCCATTGGTAGAATCTCGGCCGGTTCGCAGGTCACAAGTTCCCCGTCCACCTTAACCTCATAGGTTTGTGGATCCACATCTATTTTGGGCATTTCACTATTTAGCTTCATATCTGTCTTGCTTAAGCAGCGAATTCCCTGGACCGGTTTGATGAGCTTTTTTAATCCGAGCTGCTGTGGAACACCAAGATGAATCGCTGCTTTTGACAAAAAGGTAATTGAAGTAGAATATTTTGCCTTTCCATAGGAAGCAAACATAGGGCGGTATAATACAGGCTGAGGAGTGGGAATCGAAGCATTCGGATCACCCATCAGACTGTGGGCAATCATCCCGCCTTTTAGTACCAGCTCAGGCTTAACACCAAAAAAAGCCGGATCCCAGATGACGAGGTCGGCCAGTTTTCCTGCCTCAATCGAACCAACCTCCTCCGCAATACCATGAGTAATCGCCGGATTAATCGTATACTTGGCAATATAGCGTTTGACCCGAAAATTGTCGCCCACGCCGATATCCTCTGGCACCTTTCCTCGTTGCTTTCTCATTTTATCCGCAGTCTGCCATGTACGGGTTATGACCTCTCCTACACGGCCCATCGCCTGTGAATCTGAACTAATCATACTGAATACGCCCAAATCATGGAGAATATCTTCAGCCGCAATCGTTTCTTTGCGAATCCTTGAATCGGCAAAAGCAATATCCTCCGGAACCTCAGGGTCTAAGTGGTGACATACCATCAGCATATCAAGATGTTCATCTAAGGTATTTTTTGTATAGGGACGGGTTGGATTAGTGGAAGACGGAAGAATGTAGGGATAGCTGGCAACCTTAATAATATCTGGGGCATGCCCGCCGCCTGCGCCTTCCGTATGATATGTATGGATAACCCGGCCATTAATCGCAGCCAAGGTATCTTCGACAAACCCGCCCTCATTTAAGGTATCGGTGTGGATCGCAACCTGCACATCGTATTGGTCTGCAACCCTTAGGCAATGGTCAATTGCCGATGCTGTTGTCCCCCAGTCTTCATGAAGCTTTAGGCCAATGACCCCAGCATTAATTTGTTCAATTAACGGTTCCGGTGCTGACGCATTTCCTTTCCCTAAAAACCCCAAGTTCATAGGGAATTCCTCTGCGGCTTCTAACATACGATGGATATTCCATTCACCTGGTGTACAGGTTGTAGCATTGGTTCCAGTCGCAGGACCAGTGCCACCTCCAATCATGGTCGTAATCCCTGAGGATAGGGCGGTTTCGATTTGCTGCGGGCTAATAAAATGGATATGAGCATCAATGCCGCCGGCCGTGACAATCATCCCTTCGCCAGCAATGACCTCTGTTGAGGCTCCAATAATCATATCTACTTTTTCCATTAGGAGCGGATTCCCGCTTTTACCTATACCAGCAATCCGTCCATCACGAATCCCAATGTCCGCTTTATAGATTCCGGTATAATCCACGATAATGGCATTGGTTATCACCGTATCGAGCGCTCCATCTGCTCGGGTTACGAGCGGATGCTGTCCCATCCCGTCTCGAATCACTTTACCGCCGCCAAATTTCACTTCGTCACCATAAACGGTAAGATCCTTTTCAATTTCAATAAATAAGTCTGTGTCAGCAAGGCGGATCGCATCTCCTGTTGTGGGACCAAACATATCCGCGTATTGCTTTCTTGACATTCTAAAGCTCATGATGTCCCTCCTTTTTGCTATCTAGAGGACCATTTGTTTGATTATTTAATCCATAAACTTCGCGGCGGCCCGCAAAGGGAACGAGTTCTACTTCTTTTGCGTCGCCGGGTTCAAACCTGACAGCAGTGCCTGCCGGGATATTTAAGTGCTTGCCAAATGCTTGGCCGCGGTCAAACTGCAGGGCCGAGTTTACTTCATAAAAATGAAAATGTGACCCTATTTGAATAGGACGGTCTCCAAGATTGAGCACCATGACCATTGAAGCGGGTCTTCCTTGATTACAAATAATTGGGTCCTTTCTTAAGTGGTATTCACCAGGAATCATACTTTTCACTCCGTAAAATTAGGTGTATGGTAATTTTTTATATAATTTGTAGAATAGTTGGGTTATTACGCAGAAATCATTTCATTTTTGTAGAAATAATCCTAGTAAACGTAGAAAACTGCCTTAGTTTCGTAGAATAGCCTTAAAACCCGAAATTTCTACCGAATCGGCTGATGTACCGTTACTAGTTTTGTGCCATCAGGGAATGTTGCCTCAACCTGAATGTCCCGAATCATTTCAGGAATACCCTCCATGACTTCTTCAGCGGCTAAAATTTTAGTCCCCGCGCTCATTAATTCCGCAACCGATTTGCCATCCCTTGCACCTTCCATAATTTCGTATGTTATGAGCGCAACAGCTTCCGGATAATTAAGTTTTAATCCGCGATCCTTCCTGCGCCTCGCCAAATCGGCTGCCACCACAACCATTAATTTCTCTTGCTCCCGCTGGGTAAGTTTCATTTCTTTTACCTCTCTCCCTTAGTTAAAGGCAGACTCCTATTTTTTCATTTAATACTCCCTTTTGATCGTCATAAATCACCCTGCCCCGCAGCATCGTCTTCTTAACCTTAGTTGAAAATACCCTGTTCTCATAAGGGGAATAGGTATTTCGGAATCCAAACGACTTTTTCTCGGCAACAGTCGTTTCATCTAAACAAATCAATACTAAATCAGCATCTAATCCTGGACTAATTCTTCCTTTTCTACCGGATATCCCAAAGCGGTCTGCGACATTGGATGTTCCTAACGGTAAAATCTGTTTAAGAGGCACACCACGCTTCAAGGCCTCATCGGCCATTGCCAGCCACGTAAATTGAACTCCTTGGATACCACCCCAAGCATCCCAAATCGAATCAGTTTCCTTCATGGAATAAAGACATGGAGAATGGTCCGACCCAATCGTATCAATCACCCCGTCGGCCAAGCATTCCCATAGTCCCTCAACCTCTTGACGCTTTCTTAATGGAGGCGCACATTTTAGGAGTGCACCCTCCCGAAGAAAATCCTCTTCATCAAAAATTAAATAATGAGGACACGTCTCAACTGTTACGTTCACACCGCTTTTTTTAGCCTCCTCAATTAGACGAACGACCTTTGGTGAACTGATATGAACAAAATGAAGAGCTGTACCATATTTCGCGGCAAGCTCTAATGCATAGTTTACGGCCTTCTCCTCTGCCGAGATCGGTCTGCTCGCCAAATAAGCACTGCGTTCATTCAGCCAAGGATGCTGTTTATTAAAAGCTGTCAGTCTAGCAATATCCTTTTCCCATTCCGCGTGGAGGGCGAGTATTTTTCCATGCTCTTTTGCCGCTTGCATCGCTTGTTTCAATTCTTTGGGAGACACGTATTGAAAGTCTTCGATCCCACTCTCACTCATAAATGACTTCCAGGCAATCACTCCTTCACTCATTTGGGCTAATTCCTGTCTATTCTTTAGGTTCGTACCAGTCATCCCGCCCCAGAGAGCATAATCGATATGAGATAATGAGGTTAAATACTCTCGTTTATCTTCTAAATTTTTCAAGCTAATTGTAGATGGTGAACAATTCAGCGGCATATCAAAGATTGTCGTCGTTCCACCCATTGCGGCGGCACGGCTTCCTGTTTCAATTCCTTCCCAATCCGTTCTGCCTGGATCATTAAAATGAACATGGGCATCAATAAACCCTGGAACCACTAGGCAGCCACTGGCATCAATAATGTTTTCCGCCGTCTCCAAAATTGGACCTGCTTCACTCTCAACCAGTGAGACAATTTTCTCGTCCCTAATTTTAATGGTTACCTCACGAAAGCCTTCTTCAGTAAAGACAAAGCCATTCTTTACTAATAGATCTTTTGTCCTTTTTTCCTCCTTAACTACTTCAGTTAGTACTTTAGCCATCAGATCTATCACTCCTTGATGTTAGTAACCTGGTTTTTTCTTAGGCTTGAAATCGCCTTTTCCACTGCACGAATAATTCCGCCATATCCTGTACAACGGCATAAATTTCCTGAGAGTGCCTCTTGTATTTGTTGGTTAGTCGGACTGGGGGTTGAATCTAGTAATGCCTTAACAGCCATAATCATCCCTGGCGTACAATAGCCGCATTGAAATCCGCCTTCTTCTAAGAACGCCTTTTGGATGGGATGAAGCTCCTCTTCCATCAATCCCTCGATGGTAATAATAGAAGCATGGTTTGCCTGGTAAGCCATAACCAAACATGAGTTAACCAATTGACCATCCATCTGAACAGCACAGGCACCACAGCGGCCAATTTCACAAGATATTTTTGTACCTGTTAACCCTAAGTCTTCTCGTAAAATATCCAACAGCCTTGCTGCTGGTGCTGTCTCTAACTGATGGTGCACATCATTTACGGTAAGCGTAAGCTCCATTTTATGGCTGGGTGCCGGTTGTTCTAAATTTTGGATGATCCTTTTCATATCCATACTTTCTCTCTCCTAAACGATAGATTGTAATAAGAATTCAGGAGATACAGGTAATTTGTTCACCCAGCTTCCTGTTGCATCAAAAATGGCCCGAACAATTGCCGGTGCAACAGCAACCGTCCCGATTTCCCCTACCCCTCTTGGTCCAAATCGGTCGCCTTCCACTAATTTTTCAATCGCTTCGACATTCGTCTTATAGGGAACATCGCAAATGGTCGGAATAATATAGCTATCAAAGTTATCAGTTAAATAGATTCCTTTTTCCATGACGGCCTCCTCCATTAAGGTATAGCCTAAGGACATTACACCTCCGCCTTCTATTTGACCAAGATAACCCAAAGAGCTGACAATAGGACCAGCTGCAACTGCCTGGTCGATGGCATTTACCTTTACCCGTCCTGTTAACAGATCAACTTCCACGAGGGCCAAAACAGCCGCAAACGCATAAAGATAATGGCTTCCGCCAACTGTTGCATCGGGACTTGTCGGAAAGTTAAATGACGTATGAACATTGATCGGACGACCGCTTGGCATTCGTTCCGCAAGCTCCATAAATGTAATACAAGGGTTCGAAGTTTTCCCTTCTTCCTTCATCCAGATACCGCCCGGCCCCATTCGGAGCTGTTCAGCAGATATCCCAGTCATTAGCTGTGATAGATCTAGAATTTGGACTCGAAAAGAATCCTTCATTTTTTGCAGTGCCTGCCACACCATGCTTGTCGACCTGGAAGCAGTCGATGAACCGCTGACAGGTACCAATGCAGTATCTCCTATGACAATCTTAATATCTTTTTCTGTACACTCGAATTCTTCCATTAGTAAGGTTTCAATCACGGCCAAAAGACCTTGACCACACTCTTCAAAACCAAAGGCGGCTTCAATTTTCCCTTCCTTTGTAAAAGAAAGGCGGCCGCCGGCAGGATCATTCCGGTCCATTCCAAGTCCACCTCCATGCATCGTGAGAGCAATACCTATCCCTCTCGCCTTCCATTTATCGCACGGCCCCTCCTTCCACTCTTTTGCCTTTTCAGCCTGGGAAAGCTTTATCGCTTGAAGGACTTCCAATGCACCATTCGTCGGAACTATTTTTTGCCCGAGTGGTCCGGGGTCCTCCGCTTTCCTTAAATTTTTTAAACGGAATAAGACTGGATCCATATTCAACTTATTGGCAAGCCGGTCCATTTGGCCCTCTAAAGCGAACGTGATCTGGTTCCCGCCAAAGCCTCGGAATTCACCAGCTACGCCATTATTGGTAAAAACAGATAATCCCTCGATTTCGATATGAGGGATTATATAAGGACCTGGCGCATGCTCTACGGCAAAGTCTAAAACGGCTGGACCTAAAGTGGCATATGCTCCAGTATCAGCGATAATTTTCACCTTGTGAGCAATAATATTCCCCGCTTGATCCACTCCCGTTTTCATCGTAATGTTCATTGGATGGCGTTTAATGCCCGCTCTTACGGATTCCTGTCTGCTATTATGAATCTTCACAGGACAGTTTGTCGCGAGGGCAAGCAATGCCCCATATGGCTGTATATTTAATTCATCCTTCCCGCCAAAGGAACCACCCATAGGGCTAGAAACCACACGAATATCCGCTTCCGACATTCCCAAGATTCTTGCCAATTGAAACCGGTCCTTAAAACCATGCTGTGTCCCCACATAAACAGTTAATTTCCCATCTGGTTCTGGGACAATTACGCCGCCCTCGGTTTCCATATAGGCATGCATTTGCCTTGGCAGCTCGTAGGTTTCCTCGACAACAATAGCGCAATCTTGAAAAGCGGTATCTACATCTCCTTGTATGAAATGGGGATGATGAAGAACGTTTCCTCCTGGATGAAGCAGTGGAGCATCCGGCTGGAGGGCTTTTTCAGGACTATCCACTACTGGGAGCTTTTTGTAATGCACCCGAATTAAGCGCAGGGCCTGCTCAGCAATTTCCTCTGTATCTGCCGCGACTGCTGCAAGAGCATCCCCGACATAGCGGACTCGATCCTCACAAAGAACCGGCTGGTCCGGAAAAATAAGGCCAAAACCGTTCAAACCAGGGACGTCCTTATAAGTGACAACAGCCCTTACCCCAGGAAGCTGCTCTGCTTCCCCAACCGAAATAGATCCAATCTCGGCGTGAGGCTCTTCACTTCTTAAAATTTTTCCATACAGCATGTTAGGAAAGGTTAAGTCTGTAAGGTATTTCATTCTGCCGGTCACTTTTTCAGGACCATCAGGACGTACCCTTTTTTTCGGCTCTGAAAGGTCAGTTTGTAATGCCATAAGATCCCTCCATTTAACCAGCAATACTAGCAAGCCTTGAAACCATCATATTTGCCGCAGCTGTTTTTTTGTATTCCGCTGTAGTAAACGCATCGGTTGAAGCTGTGAATTCCTCTTTTATTTTTTGAAAAAGATTTCTTAAGAGTTCATGGGATAAAATGGAGCCCTCTGCTAATCTTTCGCACTCGGCTAATCTTTGAGGGGGCGTTGTACTACCTCCTGCAGCAAGGCGGATGTCCTTAATCTCCTTTTGGTCAGTGAGCTGACAACGGCCGGAGATTGTTACAATACTTGGGGTAAATGCTTCTCTGTAGCCAAGCTTTCTATAAAAACAACTTTCTCCGTTAAGCTCTTTATCGTCAGGAACAAAAATGGCGGTAATAATTTCACCTTCTGATTGACCTAGACAATCTGATAATCTTTTTAGTTTTGTTTTACCGTCATCATAAAAGGATAAGGTGGCATCGAGCGCCAAAAGGGCAGGAATTAAATCCCCAAATCCTCCCGCAATATTGCCGCCAAGTGTGGCACGATTTCGAACAGCCGGAGCTGCTACATTTTTTAAAGCCTCTACTAATAAGGGGATATTCTTTAGGAGGGAAGGATGATCCTTACATGCAGTTAGTTTGGTTAAGGCGCCAATCCGGGTACCAGCCTCTCCGTTGAAACGGACTTTCTCACAGCCCTGCATTTCCTTAATTTTTTCCAAACTGATTAAATGATGGGGACAATCCATACCTTTTTGCCACTGAGTCTGCATGAGTGTTCCTCCCGCGATAAAGCGAGCCTCCTCACCTAACTGTTGCTTTAGTTCCCAGGCTGCCTCCAGATCATCCGGAATCCAGACCCACGGTGAATTCAACCTGGCTGCTCCCTGCCTACTCATCACTCCGATCAGCTCCCTTCAATTGAAACATCTGTTCTTTCCTTCCAGCCCGCTTGGTCTGAATTAATTCTGCTACTATGCTAACAGCAATCTCCTCTGGACCTTCCGCCCCAATTGACAGTCCAACTGGGCTTTTAATCTCTGTCTGAATTTCTCTCCCATCAAGCAAGCGCTGTGTCCTTGCTTTTGATCCAAGCACACCGAGATATCTTAACTTTCGATCTTTTAAAAGATGCAGCAGTTCTCGATCACTTTGGAAATGATGGGTAAGAATAATAACGGAATCTAGACTGGATAATGTCAGCCTTTGCATCACTTCACTTGGAAAACCAACGATTAATTGATCTGCGTCTGGAAAAAACTCTTCCTTACATAATCCCGGCCGCCAATCAGATACAAATACCGAAAAGCCTGCTTGTGAGGCATTTTTAACTAGTGGAACGGCATCTCTTCCAGCTCCAAAGACAATTAAACGAGGCTTTGGTTCGTAGCAGTGGATGTAAATTTCCGCTGATAATTCGGGTGAAAAAGTAATTCCGCTTTTTGGTATTTTTTGATGGATATCATTTACGAGTCTTTTTATTTGCAGGGGTACTCTTCCATGCCATTTCCCAAATAGCTGCTGATTATCTGTGATAAACAAATAATCAGAGACCGAGCTGTCTTTTGCTAATTTTTTTATAACTGTGACTCGGTTCCCGCTGTCAAGGTGAAACTTTAATTTACAAAGTTGTTCACGAAGACAGGCATCAATCGGTTCCAAGAGAACACTGACGACACTGTTGCAGCCTGCCCCCTGCCCCCATGACAGATCGTCTTCATCCCTTAAATCATAAACAACGGTTTTTGTATTTCTTTGGTCTATGACTTCTTGAACTTGAAAAGACAGATCCGTCTCAAGGCAGCCGGCGCTTAGAAGACCTATTTGCGTTCCATCCCCTCGAAACAGCATGGAAGTCCCCTCTTTTCGGTAAGCTGATCCTTCTACCTGAATAATTGTAGCAAGGACACCATCATTAGCAGACCCGGCAATCGCGTCTAGAATCTCATGTATCCCGTCCATACAAGACCCCCTTAAATTTATTTATTCTTAGACCTCCTAAAAACAACCATGTTCTATCTTTCTATAATTTGGGCTCAGTTGGATAGGTGAGAATATGTAACTAAGGATAATGTTAAAGTTTCTATCATCAGCTTTTCACTAATAATATCCAAAAGGGGAGATAGCTTCTACATTGACGTCATATAATCTAACATAGAAAATTTTCTTGTTTCTGCATGGCACTTATTTACAGCAATAAAAAGGCTGTTCCTTTCATCTTTAACGATGGACATTTTGAAAAAGTCTGTGAGAAACCCTGACAACAAAAAAGAAAATATGCGTGTGTTATAGAATAATATATCTCAAGTTTATGAGGGAAAATCTTACTTTCCTGGCATACAACTTTAATGACAAATGTTTAATACAGTGACGATAGGAGAGATTGTGATGTCAGCTGATAAATTTATGGTGGAAGCCATAGATGAGGCTTTAACCAATGTGATAGCCAGTCATGGCGGACCATTTGGAGCCATAGTAGTAAAAGATGGGAAAATTATTGGCAGAGGCCGTAATGAAGTCACAGCCCTAAACGATCCTACAGCCCATGCTGAGGTTCAGGCCATCCGTGAGGCCTGCAATAATCTTAGAAGCTTTCAGCTGGATGACTGTGAAATCTATACCAGCTGCGAACCTTGCCCCATGTGCATTGGCGCCATCTATTGGGCGCGCCCGAAAGCCGTTTATTATGCCTGTACTAAAGAGGACGCAGCCAAAATCGGCTTCGATGATCAATTTATTTATGACCAGCTAGCATTACCCTTTGAAGCGCGAAAAATTCCTATGAAACAAATTTTCCCTGCTAATGGCGACCTTCCGTTTAGAACATGGGAAAAATCACAAAATAAGGTGGAATACTAATCTGACAAATAGAGGATGTTGAAGATGGAGAGAAATCAATTAGAAAAAAGAATCTCTGTGGCCTCTGGAAAAGAACCTGCGGATACCGTCATTAAGAACGGGAAAATTGTTGATGTCTTTAACGGGGAAATAATGGAAGCTGATATTGCTATCGCTGATGGATATTTTGCAGGGATTGGAAAGTACAGTGGAAAAAAAATCATTGATGCAAAAGGATGTTATATTTCTCCTGCTTTCATTGATGGCCATGTTCATATCGAATCCTCTACGGTAACTGCAAGGGAATTTGCCAAAGTCCTTCTCCTGCATGGAGTTACCTCCGTGATAGCGGATCCCCATGAAATTGCGAATGTTTCAGGGGTGACTGGCATTCAATATATGCTGAATTCCACTGAGAACCTTCCCTTTGACTTTTACTTTATGCTTCCCTCCTGTGTGCCGGCAACAGCCTTTGAACATGCCGGTGCCATTCTTACAGCAGAGGATTTAAAGCCTTTTTATCAGCATCCGCGTGTATTGGGTTTAGCGGAAGTAATGAACTCCCCTGCTGTGGTTAATGCGGATACAGACATGATCAGCAAACTATCTGATGCTAAGCACTTGGGGAAAAAAATCGATGGCCATGCTGCGGGTTTAAAGGGTAATGATTTAAATGTTTATATGTCCGCTGGCATTCGAACCGATCACGAGAGTACGACTATCGATGAAGCAAGAGACCGGCTTCGCAGGGGAATGTATCTGATGATTCGTGAAGGCACAGTTGCTAAAGACTTGAATCAGTTAATTCCTGTCGTCAATGAGCGTAATGCCCGCCGCTGTCTATTTGTGACAGATGATAAGCACCTGGATGACCTTGTACACGAAGGTAGTATTGATCATAATGTTAGGCAGGCTATTGCCGCTGGTCTCCCACCTTTAACAGCTATTCAAATGGCGTCCATTAATGCTGCTGAATGTTTTGGTCTAGATGACAGAGGAGCCATTGCCCCTGGATACAAAGCTGATTTTATCCTTTTTGAGAATTTGGAAACGATCCAAATAACCGATGTCTATAAAGATGGGCTGGCTGTTGTCAAAGATGGCCTGCTAATCGCTGATCTAGGGAATGCAAATACTTCTATATCTGCATCCATAAAAGATTCTGTCCGCTTTCATGAGTTAGAAGAGGATAGTTTTCAGATCCTTTTGAAGGATACGAAGGCGAATATTATTGAAATTATTCCTAACAGTCTAGTAACGATTCATCGAATTGAAGATGTGGATATATGTGAACTTGGCTTATTCCAACCATCTATAAAAGCTGATCAGTTAAAGTTAGCTGTCATTGAGCGCCATCATCTGACAGGTGCCATTGGCTTGGGGATTGTGAAAGGATTGGGCCTAAAATCTGGGGCGATCGCTACCACTATCGCCCATGATTCTCACAACCTTATCATTGCGGGCACTAATAATTACGATATGGTTGTTGCCGCTAACGCAATCAAAAAAATGCATGGTGGAATGGTCGTCGTTAATCAAGGGGAAGTAATGGCCTCATTAGAGCTGTCTATTGCGGGATTAATGTCTGATCTCCCTTATCAAGAAGTGTACAGTCAATTAAATGAGATCAATCTGGCTCTTCGCACGTTAGGAGCGAACGAACAATTTAATCCATTCTTAACGCTTTCCTTTTTATCACTCCCGGTGATTCCGGAGTTAAAGCTGACGGATCAAGGCTTATTTCAGGTCTCAACATTTAAGCATATCAGCAATGATGCATAGTAAAAAGCCAGTTCTTTCAAACTGGCTTTTTTAACATCTATAAAGCAATCGATTTCTGATTATTGACTTCCCTTTTACTATAATAACGTTCAACAAAATGACCATTTAACGAAGCCAGGATTTGCTGAAATAGCATTGCAACCACAACCGGCACGGCAACTGCTGCTGGAAAAAAGGAGATCGCTAATACTGCACCAGCACTAATATTTCTCATCCCTCCAGTAAATGTCAGTGTAATCACCGTACTCTGTCCCCTTTTCATCAATCGGCCTGCAAAGAAGGAAAACAAATAACCAGTTAAAGCAATGAAAAAGACAACAACTATAATACTAATCAGCTTGAGGTCAATATGTTTCAAATAAGGGGCAACGACCGACCCGTTCAACATCACAACAATGCCTAAACAAATCTTTGAAAAAGGAGCAAGGCTTGGCCCTATTTGCTCTTTCACTTTCCCTTTCGTCAGCTGGTTCAAAGTCATCCCGATTAATGACGGGATCACCACCATTCCCAACATGCCCTTCATAATACTAATCGTATCCATCTCAACTTTTTGACCAATAAATAAGGACAGGGTCAAGGGAACAATAATCGGAGATAATAACGTATCAATTAATATAATCGATAACACCAAGGGAATATTCCCTTTATAAATAGAAACCCAAATGAAACTTGTAACACCCGTTGGAATAACCATGCCAAGAACAAGTCCTGTAATCGTGAATACATCTCCTGAAAAAACAACATGGCCGACCCCCCAGGCCCATAGCGGCATAAGGACGTGTAAAATTAACATTGCTAGAAAAATAGGAAACGGATGGACAATCACATCTTTTAAGGAGCGGAAATTGGAACTCAAACTGCCCTCAAAGGTCATAAAAGCAAAAATCCATGGAACTAAATAAGAAAAATCCTTTATATAAGTGCTTAAGAGAACGCCCAATATGACACTAACTGGAGTGATGAGCGGCATGATTTTGACAAGTCGTTTATTTAAACTTTGCAGCATGTAAATCTCTCCTCCCTATCAAAGAATACCACAAATTCTATGCAGGGATTTAAAAACTTCGTTAATCGAAAAAATAAAATTCTTAATGCCTTGGAGCCCAAAGGATCACCGAAACACCAATCAGACAAATGATCGCACCAATCCAATCGTATAAATCAGGAGTCTTTTTATCTATTCCCCATCCCCAAAGTAAAGCGAGAATAATAAACACTCCCCCGTATGCAGCATACACCCTTCCAAAGGAGGGGAATTTTTGTAACGTGGGAATCACACCATATACAACTAATATAATGCCTCCTAGGATTCCATACCACCAGGGCTTGTCCTCACGAAGCCACTGCCAAATCAAATATCCCCCGCCTATTTCGGCTAGTCCAGCAAGAATAAATAAAATAATGGCTTGATTAATGTTAATCACTCTCCTCATAACTGACCTCATCATTCCATTTTAGTTCATACTTCATTTAAATGAAAACAGGAGAATATAAACCTGTTTCTGCTCATCCTGCCCACTTGGAACAAAAGCCCCCCATTTTTCATACCGTATATTGTCTTGTTTTTTATTATGGAAGGAGAGACACCATGTACTACAACCCTTATCAATATCCGGTTGTTCCTCCCATGCCGGTATACCCGACATATACCGTTAACTATCCAATCCCTCGTATGTATCCCCCAGTCAACACGAAAGTCTTTGAAGGGTCGGTCAAATCGTTTCGGCTGTTAATGGCACAAGGAAGTATCCTGTTAGACCGGTTAGGAAATGCAGCATTCGCACAGAAAGTCATGAGTGCAGCACAGCAAGGAAAAAATGCTGAAGTCGATCAATTAATTAAAACGATCGGTCTAAAAGTCCCTGTTATAACGAAATTTACACCGACCGGCGTAAACTTCACCCTAACCACGCAAACTACTCAGCAGCAGCCAATGAACTGCTGCACCTTAACAGTTGCCCTGAAGTGGGGGCAATAAACCGATACATTTTCCAGACCACCAGCTGACTCCTCAATTAATGGAGTCAGCCATTTTTTTCTTAACGTCTTATCCAAGCCCAAATCGAATATGGTAAAAGTGACCTCTCGAGTTTTCCCCACTATTTTTATTGGGGAGTTGGGTGTACAATGAAAGTTATGTTTTAATAAGTTAATAGAAGCAAAGGAGTATAAAGATTTGGAAGAAAAATCTTATAAATATCAAGAACAATCCCTATTTAGTATTACTTGGCCGCTTTTTATTGAACTCTCCTTGCATATGGGAATCGGCATTATCGCCACCTTCATGCTCGGTCATTATTCGGATTCAGCGGCAGCAGGTGTAGGGGTAGCCAATCAGCTATTAAATATATTTATTCTCGTCTTTAACGTCACTTCAATTGGAGGAACGGTCTTAATCAGCCAAAAACTCGGTGCCGGCCGCTTAAAGGACGCTAGACAGTTAGGGCGCACGGTATTTGGACTGAACGTTTGGTTCGGCATCTTTGTGGCATTCATCGTTTTCTTCTTCGGTGAACAGCTTTTACAACTATTCGATATCCATGGAAAAGTATATGACTACGGACTCACCTTCCTTCGTATTTGCGGCATCTCACTCTTTTTTGAATCAATCTCGCTTGCATTAAGTGCTATCTTACGGAGCCATGGCTATACAAAAGAATCAATGTTCGTAACAATGATGATGGATTTTATCAGTATAGGCGGAAATATCCTTGCCATAACAGGTATTTTCGGATTACCGATTACCGGTGTTACAGGGGTGGCCTGGGCCATTGTGGCGGCGCGTGCCTTTGCCGTTTGTGCTTTAATTTATCTCGTATATAACCGGCTGGCATTAAGGCTGGAATTAAAAGATGTTTTGACTGCTAAAAAAGAAGATATCAAAGGGCTGCTGGCGATTGGCATCCCGTCAGCAGGCGAGAATCTTTCCTATCAGTTCTCACAGCTGATTATTACTAGCTTTGTAGTCTCTATGGGTACTGCTTCCCTCGCAGCACGTGTATATGTATTAAATATAAACTATATTTGTTTTCTTTTTACAGTGGCAATTGCCCAAGGTACGCAGCTGTTAGTGGCCAGGTACATTGGCGGCAGACAATTTGACCGGGCTTTAAAGCGCGGCATTCAGACCTTAAAAATTGCCATGGCTGCCTCGACGTTAACATCGTTGATAATCGCTTTGATTGGATCGCCGATTTTAGAGACTTTTACAAAAAATCCTGAAATCATCGCTGTTGGCTTGCCAGTCTTATGGGCCATTGTTTTTGTAGAACCCGGCAGGGCAATGAATATTGTTTTGATGAATTCACTTAAATCGGCTGGTGATGTTCGATTCCCAGTGATCATTGGTGTCTTATCGATGTGGGGAATTGCCGTATCTCTCAGCTACCTGCTTGGAGTACACTATGAACTAGGGTTATTAGGTGTGTGGCTTGCACAGGGTGCAGATGAATGGCTGCGCGGCTGTTTTGCTTTAAAACGCTGGTTAATGAAACCATGGGAGCGCCGCAAATTGGCAAAGGCAGAAATTTCTATATAAAAAAGTGGCAGTCAGTTAATAAAACTGGCTGCCACTTTTTTTATTTAAAAGATATTTCTCCATTTGACTGGCGGGTATTGGCTTACTAAAAAGGTAGCCCTGGCCAATTTTGCATCGATTATCTTTTAAAAAATAAAGCTGTTCCTCTGTCTCGATTCCTTCGGCAATGACTGTAAAATTCATATTTAAGCCCATATCAATAATGGTTTTTACCATAATCCCTTGGTTGGAATGGGATGTGATGTCATCAACAAAGGATTTATCAATCTTGATTTTATCAATCGGTAAATGCTTCAGATAACTTAATGATGAATAGCCTGTTCCAAAATCGTCGATGGAGATTAAAATCCCCCGTTCTTTTAACTGATTTAGGATAATCGTGGAATTCTCCAAGTTTTGCATAATACTTTCCGTGATCTCTAGCTCCAATTGATACCCTTGTAAATCTGTCTGTTCTAAAACTTTTCCGGTATACTTAAAAAATAAGTCATCTTCAAATTGGCGCACTGAAACATTGACAGCAATCGGAACTTGGTCGGATAGGCCAACATTCTTCCATAATTTTCGCTGCCGGCAGGCCTCCGCCAGCACCCACTTCCCGATTGGAACAATTAAACCTGTCTCTTCTGCGAGTGGAATGAAATCGGCAGGAGAGATAATTCCTCGGTCAGGATGCTCCCAGCGAATTAATGCTTCGATTCCAACTAACTCCCCTGTAGACAAGGATAATTGCGGCTGATAGTGAAGGATAAACTGATGATTTTCAAGGGCCTTTCTCAAGCCATTTTCAAGCTCCATTTTTCGAACGGAAATACCGTCCAGACTGGATGAATAGAACTGAAAATTGTTTTTCCCTCTTTCCTTTGCTTGATACATTGCTGTATCTGCATTCTTGATTAAAGTTTCCTCGTCCAAACCGTCTGTTGGATAAAGACTAATGCCAATACTTGGGGTAACAAAGAATTCTTGGTGATTCACGACCAATGGCTTGGTAAACTCCATCAGAATCCGCTGGGCAGCTTCTACTGCTTTTATTTTATTAACATTTTCTAATAAAATAATAAACTCGTCTCCGCCCTGTCTTGATACGAATCCATCTTTTTCAACTACCAGCTTTAACCGATCCGCAACCTCCTTGAGAATCAGATCCCCAACTGTATGACCCTTGGTGTCATTAATAATTTTAAATCTATCTAAATCAATGAATAAAACAGCCAATATCTTATTGTTTTCTAAATGATTCAATACTGCGTTAAGATGCTGCCGGAATCGGTTTCGATTCGGTAATCCAGTTAATGTATCGTGGTACGCCATATTTTTAATCGTTTCTTCCGTTCGTTTTCGCTCCGTAATATCTCTTCCAACTACCTGGACCGCATATCTGCCTTCATAATAGATAGGGGCAGATGCCAATTCAACATAGATCGTATCTCCTGTTAATCGTTTAACCTGACATTCGAGTCTTACTTGTTGGCTATGCAATTTTGCCCCCTTCATTTTAAAGGCTTCCACAATTTCTTCAGGTACAAATTCCAATGGTGACTTACCAATCAATTCTATGGGGTGCTTTGCTCCAACCAGTCTGCATCCTGCTTCGTTTATATATTCAATCGTATTTTGACTAACAACTGCAATGATATCTGGAGACATTTCCACCAGACTGCGATAGCGGTCCTCACTTTCTTTGCGGTCAGTTATGTCAAATAAAACACTATTAAAGTCAACAAAGTCTCCCTTTTCGTCAAGGGTTGGAAAACCTCTGTCCTGAATCCAGCGGATCTCACCATCGGGCCGAATAATCCGATATTCACTCGTGACGGTCTCGCCTCTTGCTAACCTTTTCGACCTATCAGTCAAAAGATAGACATCCTCTGGGTGAATCACCTTTTTCCAAAGATCCATATCTTTATAAAAATCTTTATAGGAGTACCCATAAAGTTTTTCAATTCCGGGAGTAATTAATAAGGTTCCCGCTTTTAAATCATGAGACCAGATCGCCACATCCAAAGTATCGAATATGTTTTTTAACTTTTGTTTGTTTTGAGCGGATTCTTCATCTTTTCCCCGTAACTCCTTAAAGGTTACATACATAAGTGGTAACGTTCCAATAAGCGTAATCATAGCTGCCAACTTAACAAACGGCACGGATGGGAAAAATATGGTGATTGAAATTTCCGATAGCATGATAAAGAAGAATAGACTATAAAAAATCTTTAATTGTAGTTGTCTGTTTGTCTTTGGCACTGCCATTTAATTTCTCCCTTGTTCCAATCATTTGACTCGTGAATGATTCTTATATGTTTATCATTAAAATAACAAAAATCGTCATAATTAACAATCGTCGCTTCTTCCTAAACGTAAGCGGATTCATTATTACTTCTGGCAGCTTCCATGTCTATTTTTAAGCATAAGATTCTCTCGTTCAATAGTTTGCCATAACATTTCGAACAAACTTTGAACTAATAACTATAGCCATGTTTTTAAAGTGATAAACAGAATATAGTAGAACCATAAAGAACAATCAAAATTTGAAGGGCGGAATCATTTATGTTTAACAAGTTTTTAAGAGAAAATAAAATTGCTTCTTATATCCTAACGGTTTTACGTTTATACCTTGGCTACTCTTGGTTCACTGCAGGTCTTGGAAAATTAACAAGCGGCGGCTTTGATGCTTCTGGGTTCTTAAAAGGGGCGATTGCAAATCCAGTAAAAGGACCGGATGGTGCGGTTGTATTCGGCTGGTATGTTGATTTCTTAAAGCATATTGCATTGCCAAATGTGGATGTATTTAATGTAATCGTGCCTTGGGGAGAAACTTTAATCGGTTTAGGCTTAATCTTAGGCTGCTTAACAACTGCTGCCATGTTCTTTGGTCTAGTGATGAACTTCACTTTCTTCCTAGCGGGAACAGTATCTCATAATCCTAGAGACATTTTCTTAGGCTTCATCATTTTAACAGCAGGCTACAATGCTGGCAGAATCGGTTTAGACCGTTGGGTGGTTCCTTTCTTCAGAAAAATGCGCAATAAAAATGCAGGTCCTGAAAAAACAAAAGCAACTGTGTAAAGAAAGATAGAATAAAAGACGATTCGGATTTTCGAATCGTCTTTTATCATGAAAAATTCCCCTTCTTACTTCAACAAATATACCCTTGATTCATAAGGCTTGAGGGTTATTTCTCTTCTTAATTTCTTATCTGCTCCTTCATAATTGTTTAATACCAATTCGGAAACAGAATAAGATACACTTGCTGGTATCTTAAATCTCGTTGATTTTTCACTGAAATTGTTAATTACAATCGCTTTCCGGCCGCTAAGACGACGGATATAAACAAATAAATGCTTGTGATTCGGCAATATCAACTCATAAGTTCCATATACAAACAACGGGTTTTCTTTCCGTAATTGAATCAACTTTTTATAATAAGATAGAATAGAATCAGGATCGTTTAATTGTGAATCGACATTAATTTCTTTATAGTTTGGATTTACCCCCAGCCATGTTTGGTTAGCAGTTGTAAATCCTCCCATATTAGTAGCATCCCATTGCATTGGAGTCCGGGCATTGTCACGGCACTGCTTCCAAATAATCTCCATAATTTCATCATGGGTACGGCCTTTTGCCGTTTCAACCTTGTAATAGTTAACCATTCCAACATCATTATAATCTTCTATCGATGGAAACTGGACGTTGGTCATTCCAATTTCCTGACCCTGGTAAATAAACGGTGTGCCTTTCATCAGAAAGTATAATGCCCCCAGCATTTTGGCACTTTCTTTCCAAAGCTTGCGATCATTTCCCCAGCTTGAAACTCTGCGCGGCTGGTCATGGTTTTCAATGAATAAGGCGTTCCATCCCCTGCCTTCTAACCCTTTTTGCCATTTGGTCAGATTCTTCTTCAAGGCACGTACATCCACACGGTCATCTGCATCCTTATCCCAGAGACCTAAGAATTCGAATTGGAAGATCATATTGAAGTAGCCGTTGTCTTCACCGACCCATTTATCCGCATCGTCCAGCCCAACACCGTTCGCTTCCCCAACCGTCATAATGTCGTAGTTTTTAATGGTTTTTTGTGAGAATTCGGTTAGGAATTCATCAATACCATCCACGTTCATCATTTTCGGAAAGCATGGGACAAAGTCTAGATTCTCAGGGTTTGGCATATCAGGGAATCCAGGTTCTTTTTTAATGTGAGAAATCGCATCGACACGGAATCCATCTATTCCCTTATCGAGCCACCAATTGACCATGTCATATAATGCATTTCTAACCTCAGGATTTTCCCAATTTAGATCCGGCTGGCGTGGTGAAAAGATGTGCATAAAATATTGCTCTGTTTCTTTATCATATCTCCATGCCGGTCCGCTAAAAATGGATTCCCAGTTATTTGGTGCCTTACCGTCTTTACCATCTTGCCAAATGTACCAATCGCGCTTTGGATTATCCTTGGAAGAGCGGGACTCAATAAACCAAGGATGCTCGTCACTTGTATGATTAATAACCAAATCTAAAATTAATTTCATCCCGCGTTGATGAACACCTTCAAGGAGCTCATCAAAATCAGCCATCGTGCCAAATTCGTCCATGATATCTTGATAATCGGAAATGTCATAGCCATTATCATCATTAGGAGATTTGAACATTGGCGATAACCAAATCACATCGATGCCAAGCTCTTTTAGGTAATCTAACTTGGAAGTCACCCCTTTTAGATCACCAATCCCGTCACCATTGCTGTCCACGAAGCTCCTAGGATAAACCTGATAGGCCACGCTTTCCTTCCACCACTTTTTATTCATATGGCACCTCTAATTCTTAGATGTTTTTCTTAGATGTTTTTCTTATGAGTTATACCCACCACATTTGTGAAACAGGCTGCTCAATTAAGATAGATTTTAAATTACTTACAGCTCGCGTAAACCCTTCCTCAATCGACATGATTGGATCTTCATGTTCGATACTAACCACATAATCATAGCCATATGTGCGAAGGGCGCTCATCATATCAGACCATTCTTTTAAACCATGTCCACAGCCAACCGAACGGAACGTCCACGCCCGTGAACGTACTTCTCCATATGGCTGCATATCCGTTAACCCATACATATTCACATTTTCTTGATCAATGTATGTGTCCTTTGCATGGAAATGATGGATAGCATTTTCTTTTGCTAAAATCTTAATTGCAGCTACAGGATCAATTCCTTGCCACCATAAGTGACTTGGGTCTAAGTTAGCTCCAATCGCATCACAGGTTTCTTCACGCAATTTTAACAATGTATATGGGGTATGCACTAAAAAGCCGCCATGTAGTTCAAGTCCAATTTTGACATTGTTGTCTTGAGCATATTGGCCAACTTCCTTCCAATATGGAATCAGCTTTTCTTCCCATTGCCATTTTTTGACGTCACCATATTCATTTGGCCAAGGGGTAACAGGCCAGTTCGGATACTTTGCTCCTTCATGATCACCTGCTGTACCTGAAAAACAATTTACTACTGGTACATTCAGTAATGATGCCAATTTAATAGTTTTTATAAGTGTTTCATGTGAGCTTTGAGCAAATTCTTTTTCTGGGGAAATTGGATTACCATGGCAGCTAAACGCACTGATGGTTAATCCACGCTCCTCCACTTTTTGGATATATTCACGTCTTGCATTTTCGTCTTCTAGCAGTAAATCTAAATCACAGTGGCTATTTCCAGGGTAGCAGCCGGTGCCAATTTCAACTGCATGTAAACCAGCCTTTTGAACAGTATCTAACATTTCCTCAAATGTTTTTTCAGCAAATAAGACAGTAAAGACGCCTAGTTTCATATTATAATCTCCTCACTTTTATTAACGTTATATCCATCACACTAAATAGTACAGAGTTGACCGCTATGTTTGCTGCCAACTCTAGTTTTTAATAGTTATCTTACTTTGACAATTTGCTTCGTTTCGTCTGACTTAAGAGCTGCTAGAATTACCTCTAGCGATTTCATTCCTTCTTCACCAGATACCACAGGCTCTTCATCTAGCAGAATAGCATTTACAAAATGCTCAATGACATGGGTATTGTTTTGACCTCCCGCATCATTCGATTGAATTTTACCTAGTTCATATTTGACTACTTCGCCATTGCTATATTGAACAACAAGAGAATTTATTGGATCATCTTCTAAACGAAGGATTGCCTTCTCACCGTAAATAATGGTGGAGTTATCTTCCTTGCTGGTATAAGCCCAGCTTGCGGCAAGTGTACCGATGATGCCGCTTTCTGTTTTCAATACACAAACGGCATTATCATCCACGTCAGCAAAATCCTTTGCGTTCGTTTCAACAAAGGCACCCACTTCAACAATTTCTTCCCCTAATACATAGCGCAATAAATCTGTTTTATGGACACCTAAGTCACCCATAGCACCGACAAAGGCCTTTTCTTTTTCAAAAAACCAGCTCTCTTTTCCATCAACGCTCCAGCCTTCTGGGCCGCCGTGACCAAACGCTGTACGGAAACTGTAAATTCTGCCGGCTTCTCCATTTGCAATCAGCTGGCGGGCTTTTTGATGGGACGGAACAAAACGCTGATTATGACCAATCATTAATTTTTTTCCGTTTTTTTCAGCTGCCGCAATCATCGCTTCAGCTTCTTCTTTAGAGGTTGCCATTGGCTTCTCGCAAAGGACATGAAGACCTGCCTCTAAAGCAGCAATGGTGATCGGAGCATGGAGATAGTTTGGTGTACAAACACTTACCGCGTCCACCTCACCACTTTTCAGCAGCTCGTTATAATCTGTATAGGAAAGAACACCATATTTTTCAGCTGTTTCGATTACCCGCTCTTGATTGATATCACAAACGGCTGTAAGCTCTACATTTGGATTAACTTGATATTCTGGTAAATGACGATACTGGGCGATACTGCCGCAGCCAATGACGCCTACTCTAATCTTTTTCAAATTAAATTCCTCCCTTAATTAGTTCGAGTGGTTTAGAATTTCCGTAGACCGGCCGTTCTCGTTTAACAGGCTCGGCCCATTTCACCGCGTTGATAATGACACGCTGAATCTGCTTGTTATGGTAGGTTGGATAGGTTTCATGACCTGGTCTGAAATAAAATATTTTGCCGTTGCCACGCTTGTAAGTACAGCCGCTGCGGAATACTTCGCCGCCTTCAAACCAGCTGGTGAAAATTAGTTCATCAGGCTGCGGGATATCAAAATGCTCCCCGTACATTTCCTCATGCTCTAACTCGATATATTCAGGGATTCCTTCTGTAATGGGATGACTCGGACTCACGACCCAAAGGCGTTCCTTTTCGCCCGCTTCGCGCCATTTTAAATCACAGCTTGTTCCCATTAAGGTCTTAAAAATTTTCGAAAAATGTCCGGAATGAAGAACGATCAGCCCCATTCCGTCTAGGACACGCTGGCGGACCTTCTCGACGATTTCATCGTTTACTTCACTATGAGCGACATGCCCCCACCAAACTAATACATCTGTGTTATTTAGAACATCATCCGTCAAACCATGTTCGGGCTCATCAAGAGTAGCGGTTCTTGTATCAATGCCTTCAGGTTGAAGGAACTCAGCGATGGTTCCATGGATACCTTTAGGATAAAGATCCCTTACGACTGGATCTTTTTGTTCATGTCGATTTTCATTCCATACAGTTACGTTCAACATGCTTGGACACTCCCTCTCATTGTTCACTTTATCTATTATTTTAGAGAATACCAGAATAATTGAAACTGCTTACATTGACAAATAGGGTGAAAAATATTGAACAAATTTATTTACTAGAGACGCAGAGCTTTGTTTTCAAATAATTGATACTAATTTCAATACTTTCAAGAGGGGTACGCCGGCTCATATCCTGCTCTACGACCCACCACTGAATATCAACTTGTTCACCCTTATTAAGCACAGCTTCTAGGTCAACCCCGCCTGTGCCAAGTTCCGCAAAGAATTGTTCGACATCGGTCGTCATATCTTTTAGATGAATCAGCGGTGTTCGATTTTGATATCGTTCGATCCACTCTGCAGGCTTTTGTCCCGCTTTTGTCAGCCAGTAAATATCAAGCTCTGCTTTTACGATGTCAGGGTTTGTTTCATCAAAAATGGCTTCAAGTGCCATCCTGCCATCAGATAAACGCTCAAGTTCAAAATCGTGATTATGGTAGCAAAGAGAAATCCCTTCCTGGCGACAAATTTCACCCGCATGTTCTAAAAACGAAATTAGGTTTATGTAGTCACTTTCACTGCGTCGATCTGGCATTAAATATGGACACACAACATATTTACTTCCTAATATCTTTTGATCTTCAATAACCTGTGCCAGATTGTTTTCTAATTGATCAAGCGGCACATGGCAGGCAGCTGTCTTAAGTCCAAGCTGATCTAATAACTCTTTAATTTCAATCGCTGTTAACCCATGGTAACCAGCAAGCTCAACCCCATCAAACCCTAGCTCTGCCACCTTTTTTAAAGTCCCTGCAAAATCTTTTGCACATTCTTCCCGTAATGTGAACATTTGTACTGCTACTGGAATTTTTCTCATCCTTAGTCCTCCGTTTCTAAAAACCTAGCTTAATTGATTACATCTTATATTGTATTTCTACTAATAAACATAGATGATATAATTAAAACATCTACTATTCTGCTATCTTTTTTGAAGAGGAAAATTATGACTACAAACATACTTTTTTGCGGCTATTCCTATCATACAAAGGGATACCACTCCCAACATAAAACCGGATACCCATCCTATCTTTTTCGACTACAAACAGAAGGGATATGCGAGGTAGTCGTAAAAGGAACAAAACTAGAACTTATGAAGGGCGATCTCCTTCTAATTAAACCAGGCGATCATTACGAACTTCTAGTCAATGAAGGGCAAATCAGCGGAGACTATCACATCGGATGTGAGGGAAAGTGGCTCGACGAATGGTGGAACCGCTCTGATAAACCTCCCGTTTCTCGAATTGATTTGGACGAGAAACTGCTGCTCCTATGGCGCCAAATTATGATTGAAAAACGCCGCCCTGACTCTAGTCAAAACGAAGAACTCGCTGACTATTTAATCCGAGCCCTTTGTTTAACGCTAGAACGCGCAGTTAGTGAAACAGTCCCCTCTTACCATTATCCCTATCCAGTAACACGGATGATGAGGTACATTGAGGAGCATGCCACAACCTTATTAAAAGTAGAGGATGTAGCACGACATGCAGGACTGAGTGTCTCCCGGTCTGTTCATCTTTTTAAAAGCAGTGTTGGAAAAACCATCATGGAATACACACAGGAAATCCGTTTGGCAGCTGCCCTTGAACGGATGAAGTACACTACTCATACACTCGAACAAATTGCGGAAGACTGCGGTTTTGGCACCTATCCCTATTTTCATCGAGTATTTAAAAAGAAGTATGGGGTTGCCCCAGGTATGTACCGCCGGCTTGAATAATATATAAGAAAAGCGCAAGGCGCCCGCCTATCAGCGACAAGCACAAGACGAGCCGGCTGAAAGGTTGTTCCTTAACCTTTTGGACGGATTGACCTAAATGTGGAGGCGACTGCCCTGGGACCCTAGACTAAGACGCACACTGCAAGAAGGCGCTTTTTGCCTTCTTCAGGGGGTGGCTAAAGTATAGAGTACCAAGGAGCCGCAACTGGATAAGCTTGTGACCTCGAGCCGATGGCGCCTGGAGCTGGACAATTCTCGAAGTCGAAATTTATACTTTCTTATCTTTTGAAAAAGGCTAGAATACACCAGTTTTCTAGCCCTTTCCATTTCTTATAAACTAACTTAATTCAATTTTGAAGGTACAAGATCAAGGTCTTTAATGACTTGGTTAGTTTCGGCTGATTTAAAAATCGTTTCCATTAATCGTAGGACACGCAAAACTTCCTCGTTTTTCACGATTGGTTCTGCATTTCCTGCCACTACTGAAACAACATTTTCATAAAAGCTTTCCATTGTTTTTTCTACTTTAGGTAAATCGGATGTACTCACAGCTTTTTCAGAAGGAGGTGCCATTGTCTTCGTTAAGCCCTGTCCAGCTTTAATCGGTTTTGGGGCTTCTACTTCGCCCAGATTCTGAGTGACAATTTTACCATTAATATCCCAATCGTTAATGACTGCTGTACCTTTGGTTCCTTTTGTATACCAACGCGGAAGTTGAATGAAGTTGGATGTCCCAACCTCTATCAATGAAGTGATACCGTTTTCAAATGTGATAAACACCTGAAATCCGTCATCTACCTCGTCCCCCAAAATATAACTTAAATTAGCAAAGACACTCGTAATCTTACTATCAACCATAAATAAGAGCTGATCTAATAAATGGACACCCCAGTCAAGAAGCATCCCGCCGCCATATTCTTTCAAGTGACGCCAGTCTCCAGGAATACCATTTGCTCCTTGAACACGTGATTCGATATGAAAAACATCTCCGATGATCTGTTCGTCGTAAATCTTTTTCATCGTTAGGAAGTCTTCATCCCACCTGCGGTTCTGGTGGACAATAAAGGCACGGTCATTAATTTTTGCCGCTTCCATAATTTCAAGTAACTCTTCACTGTAAATAGTCACCGGCTTTTCACAAATTACATTCTTACCTGCGTTCAAAGCTGCGATGGCAATTTCTTTATGTACATCATTAGGGGTAGCAATTAGAACAAAATCAACAACATCGTCATACAAAACAGCAGATAAACTTTCATAGACCTTGTAGCCATCTGCCAAAGAAGCTGTTCTTCTATCCTCAGATAGGTCATAGGTTCCAACGACCTCAATGTTTTGGTTTTCTTTTAATAGCTTTGCATGATAGCTCCCCATACCACCATAACCAACAATAACTAAATGATAGTTTTTATTCGTCATCTTATTTTCTCCTTTTTTGCACCTATTCTCCTACATGCATTTTTGGTATTTTCATAAACTTATAAAAACATTTCTTATTTGATTCCATCTTATTATGGATATGCGAATTAAAACATAGATTATATAGTTAAAAGATGAACTATTTTGCTATTTATTCTTTAACTGAACCCGAGGTTAAACCGGATACAATCCTTCGTTGGAAGATTAGCACCATAATAACCAGTGGAACACTTACTACAACTGTAGCGGCTGCAATCTCACCCCATGGAATGGTAAATTGTCCCTGGAACATAGCAATCCCAATCGGTACCGTCTTATACTTATCATCTGTATTGATGGTAAGGGCAAAAAAGAACTCATTCCATGCTGCAATGAAAACAAGGATAGCGGTTGTAAATATTCCTGGTACTGCAAGCGGCATGATGACCTTCCAAAAAGTTTGCATTAAAGTAGCTCCGTCTATTTTTGCCGCTTCTTCAAGATCTAGCGGTATTTTGCGGAAAAAGGTTACTAATATCCAAATAGACAACGGCAGCGTAAAGGTTGAATAAGGAATAATCAATCCTAAATAGGAATTGGTGAGTCCAAGGTTCTTTAAAAAGATATAAATTGGTGTAATGGTTGCGATTTGTGGAAACATCGAGACAGATAGTACAATCCCAAGAATAAAAGTTTTTCCTTTAAATTGAAGCCTCGCAATGGCATAAGCAGCAAATGACGCAACTGTAACGGCATACACAGTTGTAATAGTTGAAACCACCGTACTATTCCATAAATATCTTAAAAACGGATGATCAAAGAAAACGGATTTATAATTTTCCATTGTCGGATGGGAGGTGTAGGGAGTAAATGCCTTGTCCCCGAACAATTCAGTAGCTGGTTTTATTGAACTTATCAGCATCCATAAAAATGGAAACATTACAACAAATACAAACACGATAAGAAACACATAAAAGAATGGGCTTGCTTTTTTCTGCATGTTAAAATTCCCCCCTAAAAAATGGTGTACTGTCGAATTCCCTTATCTGTCATTTAGTAAATCTCTGCCCAAAAACTTAATATAAATCATTGAAATAATGGCTACGCATATAAATACAATGACAGAAAGGGCAGAACCGTCACCAAAATTAGTTTGAGAAAACATCACCTTATAAGCGAGGATAGAAATGGTTTCAGTAGAGTTAGCAGGACCGCCGCCAGTTAGAACGTAAATTAAGTCAAAAACACGAAAAGCGTCTAGTGTTCTAAATAGCAGTGCAACAAGTATGCTTGACTTTAACAAAGGCAATGTAATTTTCATGAATTGCTTCCATTTACCTGCACCATCAATGGAAGCTGCTTCGTAAAGTGAGTCTGGAATGGTTTGAAGCCCGGCCAATAACAGCAAAGACATGTATGGAGTGGTCTTCCAGACATCAGAAAAGATGACTGAAAACATGGCACCGGTGTCAGTTACAAGAAGTTTTTCCATCTTATCCACCAACCCGATATCTGCAAAAATTTTGGCGACAATGCCATTTTGCCCATCATATAAAAACTTCCACATAAGGGCGGATACCGCAGTCGGAATGGCCCAAGGAATCAGAATGCTCGCCCTAATAAGCCCGCGTCCAATGAAAGCCTTATTAATCAAAAGGGCAATCGCTAGTCCAAGAACAAGCTCCACAAGGACAGAGATAATCGTAAATGTAGTAGTATTTCCAATCGCCTTCCACATTCTGATAGCTGTTAAATTATCTTTGTAATGTTGCAAACCGATAAAATTAGGCTGAATAAGCGCATCTCCATATCCTGCGGCTAAACCCAGGAGTTTCTTTTCTTGAGTGAACTTAACATTGCCGGACAATTTCTTCATTTTATTATTAATAATTTCAGAAGTATTTTCATATTCTTTTGCCATTTTTTTATCAATTTTTGCAATGCTAAGCTCAGAGTTCACCTGCTCAAAATTCATTAACTTATCGTTTACGGAATCATATTTTGTGCTGATCTCAGATCTGCTGCGAATCATCTTATCTATGGATTGCAGTTGATCTTTTATGGGCTGAAGCTCCTCGGCGCCATTCCCACTCTTTATTTCATTGTCAATGGTTCCGATTAAAAACGGATAGTTATTCAGATATCTTTCTAGGTCGAGATTATAACTTAAATGGACTTCCGATTTAGTGGGATTGTTTAATCTTAAATCAAACAAACTGAAATAAAAAGATTGCAAGACGGGCCAAATGGCAATGAGGAAGATTAAAATCATAGCAGGTGCCACAAGATAATACCCGGCCGTTTTCTCAGTAAAGAGTTTTTTTCTTTTCTTTTTCGGGGTAAAAGAAGTCTTTCTAACCGATGCTTTATAGTCATCAGTTTCTACTTTAAGGGCACTATTTTTCACGTTAACCCCTCCTTTTTTTAGGGATTTAAACGGATTAGCCCCCCCCAAGGAAAAGGCTAATCCTAGCTTTTAAATATTATTTATTAAGGGCTGCCTTCATTTCTTTTTCCATATTTTGAGCCGCTTGTTCAACAGTTTGTTCCCCTGCAATTGCTTTTGAAATATTAATTTGAATAATCTCTGAAATTTCTGGATAATTAGGAGCGACCGGTCGAGAAACTGCTGCACTTAAACCATCTACGAAGCCTTTATCAGCAAAAGTTGGGTTCGCTTTAAGAATCTCTTGATCTTGGTATAGCTTTGTAATTGTTGGAGCATGTCCGCCGTAGATTGCATCAATCTTTTGACCCTCTGCTCCCGCCATGAACTTTAAGAATTCCCAAGCCTCTTTCGGATGCTTGGAATACTTATTGATACCAGCCATCCAACCGCCTAGTGCCGCAGCAGATCCTTTGTCACCTGCTGGAAGCGGAGCTACACCTACCTGACCTACAATCTTGGACTTCTCTTTGTCATTTGCACTAGCATATTCATATGGCCAGTTACGTAAGAATACGGTTTGTCCTTCAATAAAGGCTTGGTCTGATTCAACCTCAGTAAAGGTTGTGACATTACCAGGTACTACATCAGACTTGGCAACTTCAACTAATTTCTTTAAACCTTTGATTGCTTCTGGACTATTCACGGCTACGTTCCCATTTTTATCGATAAACGCTCCGCCATATGAGGCGACAAATTCTACAGCGTTACATACAAGCCCTTCGTACTGTTTCGATTGAAAAACATAACCAAATTTTGTGTTGCCTTGTCCCTTCTTGTCTTTTGCTTTTGCCAATAACTCATCCCATGTTTTTGGAACTTCGTCTTCTTTAACTAAGTCTTTTCGATAGTATAGTAGACCTGCATCAACAAATTTAGGAAGGGCCCATTGTTTCCCGTTAAACTGGGCTGCACCAAGAGCTCCCTGGTTATATTCATTTAGGTCAATTCCATCCTGCTGGATAAAACGGTCAAGTGGAAGCACATAGCCAGCCTGGGCAAATTCAGCAGGCCAAATTACATCCATATCAATAACATCAATTTCGGAAGATTTTGCATTGAAAGCCGTTATATATGCATCATGCTGCTTTCCGGTATCAGAGGGCATTTCTCGGAACTCAATATCAATATTTGGGTGTGTTGCTTCAAAAGCCTCCACCACTTTTTCAGTTCCTTTAGTTACATCCTTCCCGCGTGCATAGACAATTTTTACTTTTTGCTCAGTTGCTGTCTTTGTTTTGTCGCCAGCTGGCTTTTCCTTTGTGCTGGTTTGATCGGAACTACAGGCAGCAAGTGCCAAGGATAATGTAGCAAATACGGCTAGAAGTTTTGCTTTTTTCGACTTTTTCAACGTTATTCCCCCTATATTGAAATCGATTTCAATTTTGACATAGTTGAATCTCTAATTACCAAATCATAGGGTAATAGAATCTCCTGGTGGTTGACTTCTTTCTTAAAGGCAATGAAATCAATCATTACTTCCATTGCTGTCTTTCCAAGTTCTTCGATTGGTTGTCTAATGGTTGTAAGAGCCGGCTCTACCACCCTGGCAATCGGCTGGTCATCAAAACCAATGATGGCGATATCATCAGGTACATTTTTACCTAACGCCTTGGCAGCCATAATCATTCCGGCTGCCACCTGGTCACTTCCTGTAAAAACGGCTGTAGGTGCTTCTTTCAAATTCATAATCGTTCTTAATACCCTTTTACCGTCTTCGATGTCGAATACATTAGAGAAGATCCAGTCCTCTTGAACCGAAATTCCTGTTTCCACAAGTGCTTTTCTGTACCCAGCTTGTCTATCCTTTGCTAAATTACTTTTATCACCACAGGTACATGCAATTCTTATATGGCCTTGTTCAATCAAGTGCCGTGTTCCTATGTAGCTTGCCTCAAATTGATCCATACGAATGATTGGCACCTTTGTGTTTCTTTCATATTCATTGCATAAGACCATGGGGCCAAACGCTGAATATGGCTCAATTTGTTTCCACTCGTTTTCATAGGAAGTTAAGATTAAACCATCTACTTGTTTTGTTCTTAATAGCTCTAAAAAATCCATTTCCTTCTGTTTGCTATACCTCGTTTGGCAAATAAGTAACTGAAGATGGTTCTTAGTTGCTACCATATCCATCGCTTCCAGCAAATAGGCGAAAAATGGATTTGTAAGAACTGGAACTAGTATGGCAATGGTGTCTGTTCTTTGGTTCCGGAGCCGCTGAGCAGTTGTATTTGGAACATACTTTAACGACTCCATTGCTTCACGAACTAACCTTTTTTTATCTTCTGTAACATTTGGATGGTTGTTAAGCACCCTTGAAACGGTAGCCCTTGAAAGTCCTGCTCTTTTTGCTACATCGGCAATTGTTGCCAAACAAAATCCCCCCTTTTCCCTCCTTTTAAAAAATATTCTCTCTAGTTGTAATCGATTTCAGTAAGCGGTTACATTTTTACTTTAATAGATTACTCTTCCGATTGCAATACATATTTTCAGATAAGTTATAGATTTCAAAAAATATTTTTATGCTTTAAAATCTAGCTAGAAATAAAAGAAAATGACCCCAGTTTGATAACAAGCAAACCAGTGTCATTTTCTTTTAATTACAATTCTATTAATTTTGAATAATTCTTCTTGCTACTGATTTAAAAAAATGGGTTGTAAGAGTTCCCTCCAGCTGCTTGTTTATTTATTAAAATAAACGGCCTCTCCAGTTTGCGCCGATTTATAGATAGCTTCTAAAATCTCAGTAACTACTAGTGCCTCCTCAGGTTTTACGACCGGCTCGGTATCATTTAAGATACTTTCAATCCACAGTCTTGCTTCTAGATCGGCTGCACCCTCCGTTTCCCCGTCATAAAAATCAACACCTTTTGCATCTAAATTGATTTGATTTGTATACAACTTGCTGAAATCTTCCCCATTGATGCGAAGGCCATCCCACATATCTGCTCCGCCTTCTGTCCCGCACAGCGTACATTTGGCTTCTCCTGTCTGCAGCATATTAATGGCCCAGCTGGATTCAAGCATGATGGTTGCACCATTTTCCATCGTAATATAACCGAAGGCTGAATCCTCTACCTTAAACTTCTCTGGATCCCAAGATCCCCAGGCATTTGCTGCATCTTTCTTCTGCCCAAGCTTATGAAATGTACTTCCTAAAACTGCTTTGGGCTTATAGTTGTTCATCATCCACAGGGTTAAATCGAGCGCATGCGTTCCGATATCGATTAACGGGCCTCCGCCTTGCTTCTCTTCATCAAGGAATACTCCCCATGTAGGCACCGCACGACGGCGAATCGCATGCGCCTTCGCATAATAGATTTCTCCTAAATCTCCGCGTTCGCATACCTTTTGCAGATATTGACTGTCAGTACGGAAACGGTTTTGGTAACCGATTGTTAATTTCTTCCCAGTCCGCTTGGCTGCCTCTACCATTCTTCTGGCATCTGATGCTGTTTTGGCCATCGGTTTTTCGCACATAACATGTTTGTCCGCTTCCAATGCTGCGACGGTGATATCTGCATGAGAATCATTAGGCGTACATACATGGACTACGTCGATGGTCTCGTCCTTTAACAATTCTAGATAATCCACATAGATCGCAGCATCTTCGGTTCCATATTTTGAAGCTGCCTCAACAGCACGATCCTCTTCAATATCACAGAAAGCCACCATTTCGATTTGTGAAAGCTTTGCCAGACTTGGCAAGTGCTTTCCCTTTGCAATTCCACCGCACCCGATGATGGCAACGCGTAATTTTTTTGTCATGTTCTATTCCTCCCAACCCATTTTCATCCTCTATACTATTCCTACTAAGTAAGCGCTTAAAATCATAAACATATCTTATCTCGTGTAACGAAAATAAAACATAGACCATCTAATGAAAACATATACTATTTTGCTATTTTTGCATCAGCTTTCTACGAACGAAAAAGAAAAAGCATCCCGCGCGGTACGCACTTCGAATGCTTTTTTTTGGATATTATCTAATTGCAGATGAAAGGGTCCACTGCTGGCGCTCCAAATCTGGATTCCAATCGTTTAGTGTCAACAACCCCTCTGCGGATATTTCAAGTGCCCTCCCGTTATGAACAGATGTAATTGTTACAGTCCCATTCTTATTTTTTGTAAGAATCCAGCGCTGATTGTTATAGCCCAGATAATTATAGAGCTGAACTTTATTTTGCCCCGTATCAAGGTCAAGTGCCCTGCCTTCCTCAGTACGTATCGAATAAGAACCGTATTCGTCACCAGTTGGAATTAAAGTCCAATCTGTAGCCTTGTCGGCATCAGTTATTGTCACAGGCTCACCGTTCTCTGACTTACCTGTAAAAAGCGCTTTGCCTAGCACTTTATTTGTAAAGCTTGTAACAGTTAAATCTGCTGAAGACAGATTGCTGACATTCACATTCTGATAGGAAACTTGACCTCCAAACACGTTTAAACCAAAATGACCTTCTGCATAGGTCCCATCCTGTAAATCGATAATTTTCTGACTATCTACATGAATCTGGATGTGAGGACCTTTTGCTTCGATTTTCACCTTATACGTTTTTCCAGGTTGAATAAAGGTGGGGACTTTTGCAATGATCATACGATCCTCAAATCGGCCGTCAATCTTGTAAAAAAGACGGAACGATTTCATATTAGGATCAATATTGAAGTAATAACCGCTTCTGCCATCCTCACTTGCCCGGAAAAGAATAGAACCTGCTCCGCCCGATTGTCCCAGCATCATATCTGTTTCATACGTAAAGTCTCCCGCTGCTTCCTTTGCCACATAGTTTGCATCACTTGTATACGTACCACGAATTCCATTTTCGGTAACGGTCCAGTGAGAGGCTGAAAGATCAGATTTCCATCCAGTCAGGTTTGTATTAAATTCACCATCGTACACTCTTACCACTACACTTGCAGAAGCCTTTCCATTTGGTAAAGTGGCGGTAATTGTCGCTTCTCCTTTGCTTCCTGCTTTAAGCACGGCTTTGGAGTCAGCTGCGGAGGCAACCTTCACTACATTCGGATTACTCGATTTCCACTCAAGTGGCTTAGTTCCCCTTCCTTTTCCATTTTTCACGGAAGCAAATAAAGTGAGAGAATCACCAATATTCATCTCTCTTTGATTTGAATCCATGACAATACTGGTATCATCATCATCGTACGGATTCCAAATATTGGATAACGAGTGTACATTTAAGGATACAACCTGCACCTCTCCACCCTTTGTGTAGAAGTTCATGCTGCGACTCGATGGATCAGGGAAAATGACATCAGATAAAACTACTTTGCCATCATTAGCAAATACCTCAATCGAAGAATCATCTACAAATATATTCAGTTTGATACGTTTATTATTTGGTTTTAAAGGTGCTTCATGTAAAGTAGAAAAAAGGCTAGAGAAATCAGTCTCTCCTGACTCGGCACGATCAACAAATAATTGTTTGTCCTCTGTTTTGTACCCAACAACCGTTTTTTGGCCAGCCCCTACACGAACATGAAATCCAAATTCGCTAGTTTTACTGTCAGCAGGGATTTCGATCTCAGCTTCTATTTCGAAAGCTCCTGAAGAGATTCCCTTCAGCACGTTTGAAGCATCAATCGGATTGACTACCTTGTTCTCTGTCTGGAAAATAGTATTTCGAATCGACAGTAGTTCCTTAATCGGAGCTTGTGCAAGTCTTATCCCTTTGTCTGTTTTCACCAATCTTACTTCTCTCGGAATGGTCAGTTGTCCCTTCCAGCCTGTTGTTGGGAAAGCAAATGGATAATCCCAGTTAGTCATCCAGGCCAACATCACACGACGGTTATCTGGCATATTAGTGAAGGACGTCGAGGCGTAGAACTCCTTCCCGTAATCCGTTTTCAGTACTGCACCCGCTGGATTATCATTAATAAATTTACCCTCAGATGTTAGATTACCAATAAAATACTCTGCATCGGATCCTTGCGTCTTCGGATTGGCACCTGTACTGAACATCAGAACCCATTTCTTCTCTCCTGTACCTTCGACCGGAAGTTCGAAGAGATCAGGGCATTCCCAGACACCACCACGAACATAATCTCCATAACCAAAATTATCCGTAAGCTTCCAATCAATTAGATTTGTAGATGTAAAAAAGCGAATGTGGTCTCCTCCGGATACTACCATTACCCACCGATTGTTTGCATCATCACGAACAACTTTCGGATCACGGAAATCCCAGCCGCCTGGATCGTTGCCATTCTTGCCCGGGTTTTCGATAACGATAGGGTGCTCTGTTGAATATTTCCAAGTACGTCCCTGATCAGTACTATAAGCAAGACCAACCCGCTGATTACCATTAGGTCCATCTGGGTTAAATGAAGTATAGTAGGCAATCAGCCCTTTACCACCAGCATTAGTGAATAAACCGGAGGCATTTGTTACATCTGCTATGGCAGAACCAGACCATACATGTCCGTAATCATTCCATGGCAAAGCAATAGGAAGGCGCTTCCAATTTATCAAATCTTTACTTACTGCATGAGCCCAAGTTCCTCCATCTTGATGGAATAAGTGATATTCTCCTTCGTAATAAACGAGTCCATTCGGATCACTTACAGATCCACGAGCCGGAGTATAATGATAGTCTGGCCGATATTTTTCCGTATAATAGCTTGATGCTGGAACTAGATAAGTATCTTGGAAGTATGCAGTCCCTGATACAACGGTAAAACCAGCAAAGCCTGTGCTGTAACTCGCATCCGTCGCCTTTACTGCTGCATCCGTATCCCCATCAACATAAAGTTCAATTTGATTGCCGTTTGTGATAATTTCAAGATGGTGTATGGTACCTTCTTGAGTTTTATAAATGTGGTCTGATGTTTTAAGTACAGTACCGTCCGCTTTCTCCAATTGAGCTTTGACCGAGTTTCCTTCTTTGATAAGTACCGCTAGATAACCCGTAGTTCCTTGCTCATTTGTGCGAAATAAAAGGCCAGCTTCCGATAGATCTTGGTCAAATGATATATTTCCTTCAAGAACAAAGTCGCTTTCACTCTTATTATAGATTTGCTTGGCTTCCCCCCCATCAACGGCCATTCCCTTTAGACCTTTGATGGCTGGTTCCCAGCTTCCTTCCTTATATTGAGAAGAGCCTAGATTACTAGATAGTTTGCTAACGTTTACATTTTGGAATAAGGCAGATCCATCCCATACGTTAAGACCAAGTAACCCCTTCTTGTATAAATCGTTATGAACATCAATGACAGGAGCATAATGATCCCCCCAATAAACTTGGAGATGTTCACCAACCGCCTTTACCTTCAGATGATAGATCTCTCCTTCTTGCAGGTTCACTTGGTGTTCGACTTTTAATCTCGACTCATCACGAGCATCACGAAGACGAATAATCCCCGCATTTGGCACGATTTGCAGCATGTACGAGTCCCACCCATCTTCATTTGATCGGAACACTATTGTGGCGTCTGCGTTCTTGTCGATGATTTTTACATCTGCTTCATAAATAAAATCTTCAGTTGTAACACCCGATATCGCCATGACATTTTCTTTAGATTCTGAAGTGAGCAAAAGTCCCTGTTCTGTGTCTTCTAATGTGCCTTTCCCTTTCACTTGCCAGTCTGTTAGATTCGTATTTGCTTTGGTTGTGTTTTTAATAATAGTTGAACCCTCCCCGCTTTCTGTCGATTCAGTTGCCCTGCCTGTCGTAGGATGAGTAAAAATCGTTCCCATTGCAGCCGTAATAAGCACGATTGACAAAAATACAAAAGTCCATTTTTCCAAAGTCGATTTCATCCTTTGCCCTCTCTTCCAATTACATTAATTACTAGATTCATATTTTTATTAGAGCTCGATTATAAATTCACTTCTCTAGATTCCATCTCATCAAAAACCGTATCTTCATACTTGTGCTTTTTACCATTTAGGATGTCTTTAACTTTGACTGGCTGGCCAATTGTTGCGGATTCTAGTGCAGCAAATACAACGCCCAATGCTTCTAGGCCTCTTTGAGCACTAGAAATAGGTGTCTTATTTTTAACTATTGCATCCCATAATTCCACATAGGAATGGGCAAATGGATGTTTAACAATATCCGATGCATATCTTTCTATTAATTCTGGTATCAAAATTCTTCTTCCATCATCAAGTGCTACATGCTGTCCTGGACGAAGACATCCTTTATTCCCATAAATCCATACACCTCCGGTTCTTTCACCATGAGCCGATGTGGCACACATCCAATGTCCAAGTCCCCCATTATTAAATTTAAATACAGTAACCGCAGTATCTTCTCCAGTAGGTTTAATTGTCACCTCACCATTACTTAATTCTTTTTCAAAAATTTCTTTATAAGCAAAAACCTCATTAATCGCACCATTAATTTCAGTGAAGAAGTGTGTTCGATGTACACCATGATCATTAATCCAGCCAGCCCCAGCCTTACCCTTCATATGCCTCCACGGAGTACCCGCGAAAAATCCTCGATTTAAAGAAACTGTCGCATAATCCATAATTAAAGAAACAGAACCAATTATTCCATCTTTTACAGCATTCACCATCGCAATATTTGCTGCACCTAACACACTTGGTTCTGAAACTGTTAGAACACGATTAAACTTTTTGGCATCAGAAATCATTTTCTGACCAAAAGAAGGGGAAATTGCTAAGGGCTTTTGCATTTGCACATTTACTCCCGCAGCAAAGCAATCTTCAGCTACTGAATGATGCAAATCATGATTAATCAAAACAGAAACGGCATCTAATTGTTCTTTTTCTAACATCACACGATAATCAGAATATACAGCAGGGCGTTTACCTAACCTTTTTTCCACCTCTATAGAAAAATTTTCAGCTCTTTCAACCTGAATGTCACAGACTGCTGACAATTCAAATGTTTCCAGTCCTTTGTTCTTTAACTCCGCTAATCCTTCAACATGCTCAATTGAAATAACTCCACATCCAATAAAGCCTATTTGCATGAAATACCCTCCTATTAAGTGTTTTATACTCAATTAATGGCTGAAAAAGGGCAGGTTCACTCAGGTTGAAATCTGCCCTTACTCAAATAATTCATTTACATTTAATTTGAAATAACAATTAACTTCAACAGTTCAGAAAAAACAAGACTGGATGTAGTCATTAAAAAATCGAAGCCAATTGAACGATGACTAACGAGGCTAATTTAACATTCTTATTTGTGGTATATAATTCAATCCCTGTACTTTTAGGGTCAGGGAAGATTAAATCCGTGATTACCACTTGGCCATTGTTCGCAAAAATCTCGACGGATGAACGATCAACAAAAATGTGCAGTTTCAGTAAATTATTCTCTGTTTTTAATGAGGCTCCATGCATACAAGGAAAATATTCGTTAAATTCAGTAACTCCCGAGTTAATCCGATTAACAAATAGGAATTCATTTACAGTGTCATATCCTATTATGGTTTCCTCCGAATCTGATTTCCGAATTTTGATACCAAATTCTGTTGCTGACTGCAGTTCAAATTCAGCTATAATTTCTAACTGTTCTCCAGCAACGTCAAGTGATACATTTTTCTCTGGTTCTAGGATGAGCTGATTCCATGTCCGTTTTTCCCGTCTGATTTTTTCAAGCTCAGCCACCGGAGTTTGAATAAGTCTAACGCCATCAGAGGTTTCTTTTAATGTTAACTCCCTCGGAAGGGACATGGCACTTCTCCACCCGACGGTTGGTGTTTCATTTGCATATTTCCAATTACTCATCCAGCCAATAAAGATCCGCCGTCCATCTTCACGCGAGATATCAGACCAAGTTACGCCGGCATAATTATCTCTTCCATGATCCAGCCAAAGAACAGTGTCATCCGTATTCCCGTTTGTAAACGATATACCATCAAATTGACCTATAAAGTACTGCGTTCTTGATCCTTCGATATAATCGGAGTCGTTGCCAATACTAACGATCATTACCCACTTGCTGGTATTTTCAACTCCGACAACTGGTAATTTGAAGATGTCAGGACACTCCCATACACCAGCATGGGACCCGGATTGGGAACCGAACTCGCTTGCAAACTCCCAAGACATTAGATTATGTGAAGTATAGAACCGAACATGGTTTCCTGCAGCAAGAATCATAATCCACTTATTGGTTTCTTCATGCCAAAATACTTTTGGATCACGGAAATCTGTAATTGATTCCTCCACTAAGACGGGATTTCCTTCATATTTAGTCCAAGTACGTCCACGATCTGTACTATAGGCAAGACTCTGCCTTTGTCTTGGACGGTCTGAATCCGGATATTGATCCGCATGTGTAAAAATGGCTACAAGTCCAGATGCACCTTTAAAAAAATCTGTTGAATCATTCCAATCGACCACCACACTGCCAGAAAATATGTCTCCATGCTCATCAGGTGCCATAGCGATTGGAAGGTGATCCCAATGAATTAAATCTTTGCTTACAGCATGCCCCCAATGCATGGGCCCCCATGTCGTACCGTAAGGATGGTACTGATAGAACAAATGATACTCCCCGGCATAATAAACCATTCCATTTGGATCATTCATCCAGTTCGATTCGGGTGAAAAATGATACTGCGGACGAAACTTTTCTTTCATATCAACGTTTATCATAATGATTCCATTCCCCTTTTAATTAAAACTTGGCTGTCTCTTAATGCGCTAATTTCTTCCATTAATGGCATTGCCGGGATTGCCCCTTTTTTCGTTGTTGCTAAGGCTCCTACGGCATTCGCAAATAATACTATTTGTTTTACATCATTTAAAGTCAATTCAGATAGCGAACGATTAAACTCAAGAATTTGATAAAGAACGCCTGCTAAAAAGGCATCTCCTGCACCTGTTGTATCGATTGACTCAACTTTATAGCCACTGCATTTTCCCACCTTTTCTCCCAAACGGTAGAAGCAGCCTTCTCCTCCCATGGTAACGAAGATTAATTCGGTATGAAACCGATCATAGATAAAAGCCGTACCCCTTTGAGGATCTTTCGAGCCGGAAATAAATTCAAGCTCTTCTTCAGAGACCTTTAAGATATTGGCATATCGCAAACCAATAGTAAACATCTCCTTTGCACGGATCAGATTTCCCCAAAGATTAACTCTTAAATTTGGATCAAATGAAATGAGTTGGCCCTTTTCTTTCGCATACTTAATCGCCATTAAAGTGGCAGATGCTGCAGGTTCATGTGTCATTGATATCGTTCCGAAATGGAAGATACGCGTATGATCTAATAAATCTAGATTGACTTCTTGCTCCTTTAACATCATATCTGCCCCAGGATTACGATAAAAACTGAAAGACCGATCCCCTTGTTCATCTAAATGTACAAAAGCTAGTGTCGTATTTGTCTCATTCGAGAACACAAGGCCCTTCGTGTTGATGTTATTCTTACATAATACAGAATGTAAATAATGACCAAACTGATCATTACCTACCTTACCAATAAACGCAGTTTTCTTTCCTAACTTAGCTAGTGCTGCCAGAACGTTTGCTGGTGCTCCTCCTGGATTCCTTTCAAATTGAACTTCACCACTTTCTGATTTCCCTGCTGGCGTAAAATCAATCAATACTTCACCCAGTGCCGTTACATCGAACATGTCTACTCACCTAACTTTATGAAAAATAAGCCGAACAGAAACGAAATTCTGTTTCGGCTTGGATGGTCATTCCCTAATTTAATAATCTACTAACTTATTCCCCGGCATTATACTTATCTAATGCTTTTTGTTTAATGTCTAATAGTTTTGGAAGGCCGTTTTTGTCCAATTGTTTTAAATAGTCGTCCCATTGTTTTTCAATACCGCCTTTTAAAATCCATTCCGCTTTCTTTCTTTCTACATATGGTTTTACTACCGTCTCAAGTTGTGTTAATTGATCTTGATCCTCTTTATCTAAGAAAATTGGCGGATAATTATAAGTGGCCTTCATAGACGGGACATATATCTTATGCAAAATATCAAGTCTCCAAGCAGCATCGTCTGGCATGGTTGTTACCGTTCCATAGTAGTTATTTAAAACTGCCAAAGGCCCATCAACATTTGTTTTTTGCCTTAAATCCCAAGGGGAGGTGGAACCAAGCGGTAAATGTTTTAGAGAACCATTGCTGGTAAGTTCAAAGATATTTTGTTGCTTCTTATCCCCATAAGTACCCCAGTTATTTTGTACAGATTGAATTGGTTCATAAGCCTTATCAATCCATTTTGCTGTTAATTCAAGATTCTTGTTTGCACTTGTTACGACCATTCGGCCCCTATCAAAACCATAACCATTGGTCCTTGCTACATTGATTTGCCCATCAGGTCCTTTTAATGGAGGAAGTGGAACGTAATCTTCATTATTACCAGAAATATTGGCTCTGTCCCACGTAAAGTATAAGCCGTAGCGGCCGTTCTTTCCTTTTGCCACATACGTATTCCAATCTTGTGTAAAGGCCTCTTTATCGATTAAACCTTTTTGTTGCAGCTGGTGAAGCCATTCGATTCCCTTTTTGTATCCTTCTTGGTTTGCGGTATAGACAACTTTCTTATCCTCTGATACCACATAATGATCATAGTTATCACCTGACCCGAAGGCACCTAAGAGCATAGCTGGATCTTCACCGCCATGGTTGATCATGAACGACATCGGAATGATATCATTTTTTCCCTCTGGTTTCTTTTCCTTAAAAGCAAGCAATACTTTTTCTAATTCCTCAGTGGTTGTCGGCATTTGTAAACCTAGCTCATCTAACCATTTCTTATTAATCCAAGGGATATCATCTAATGCTTGAATAGCTTCTTTTCCGCTTCCAAGTTCCTCAATCCATGGGAAGGAATAGATATGTCCATCTGAAGCAGTGATTAATTTTTTATATTCCGGGCGAGTATCTAAAACTTTCTTGAAATTTGGCATATATTTATCTATTAAAGTTTCTACAGGGACAATAACTCCTTGTTTTGCATATCTCAAAATATCGTTATCACTTAATCCAGCATGAAAAACGGCATCCGGCAGGTCGCCGCTGGCAAGTTCTAAGTTTCGTTTATCTCCAAATTGTTCCCAAGGATAATTCGTCCAATCGATATGAACATTTGTATCCTTTTCTACTCTTTGCCAAATTAATTTATCATTGGGATCCTTTGGAGCAATTGGAGAGCTTTGTGTTAAGAACTTTAAGGTCACTTTTTTATCCAATGGAAAATTGATATTCTTCAATTCATACTTTGGTGATGAATTGGCCCCATCAGCCTCTTTTTTCGAACTGGCTGAATTGGAACAACCTGAAGCTAGTATACTTGTAACGAGTGCTGCTGTTACTAAAAAACTCATTTTTTTCTTTTTCTTCATAATCCCTTCACCCCATTTAATAGTTTAAAAATTTATTTTTTAACCCTTAATTGAGCCCACCATTACTCCTTTTTCAAAGTACTTTTGGAAGAATGGATAAATTATTATTAGCGGCAAACTGGAAATGACAATACTTGAATATTTGACCATTTCAGCAATTTGCTGCAGCTGGGCAGTGTTTTGTGCGTCTTGAATCATGCCAGGTCTAGGCTGCATTTGAACAAGAATTGATCGAAGGACAATTTGTAAGGGCTGTAAATTCTCGCTTTTCAAGTAAATCATGGCATCAAAATAAGAATTCCATTGTGCGACAAATTGATATAACACTAATACCGCTATGATTGGTTTACTTAATGGAAGCAGGATTTTAAAGAAAAACTGGATTTCCGATGTACCGTCAACAATAGCGGCTTCTCGTAATTCGTTTGGGATGCCTTGAAAGTAGGCTCTTGCTAAAATAATGTTCCATACATTTACAGCACCTGGTAATAAAATGGCCCAAATGGTATCCAGCATATTTAAATTTTTGACTAACAAATAGGTTGGGATTAATCCCCCGCCAAAAAACATTGTAATAATAAAGAGAGCCATCATCAGTTTTCGGCCGACAAAATCCTTCCTTGATAATGGATAAGCAGCGAATAACGTGATTGTAACTGAAATAAGCGAAAAAGCAGTGGAGTAAAAAAGTGAATTCCTAAAACCTATTAATAGTGATCCATCTTTAAATACTCGTGAGTATCCCTGAAGTGTCCATTTGGATGGATTAAGGGTAATCCCACTGTTTAACAAAGTTGCTGGATTTGTAAACGATGCCATAATGACATAAATTAATGGGATTAAAATAGCAAATACGATTAAGGCCAAGATAACCCCGTTTGTTGTTAAAATGACTTTATCTGCCCTCGTTTGATGCTTAAACATACCTCTCACCTCCATCATGTAGATTTATATACCTTCTCCTTCGTTTAACCGTTTTACGATTTGGTTAACGCTGATTAGTAAGATGACATTAATCACGGCGTTGAAAAGCCCAATTGCGGTTGAGTAACCATAATCCCCCATCTGCAAGCCAATTTTATAAACATAGGTAGGCAATATTTCAGATGTAGGAAGATTCATTGATGTTTGCAATAAATACGCTTTTTCAAACCCAAGGCTCATGATGTTTCCGGCAGCTAAAATAAATTGAATTACCATAATCGGTTTAATCGTTGGCAAATCGATATGACGTATTTGCTGCAATATATTAGCTCCATCTATTTTCGCGGCATCAATTAAGTCTGAGCTTACATTGGAAAGTGATGCTAAATAAACAATCGATGCCCAGCCCGCAAATTGCCAAATATCACTTATAATATAGATCGTCCTGAAATAACTAGGTTCTGTCATGAAGGAGATACTGTCTCCACCAAAAAAAGTGATGAATCGATTAATAGGTCCAACCGGAGATAGGAAAATAAAAACAATCCCGACTACAACAACAACTGAAATAAAATTTGGAGCATATAAGACTAATTGAATATTTTTCTTAATGGCCACTCTTTTAATTCGATGAATCATAAGTGCTAGAATAATAGGTACAGGAAAGCCAAATATTAATCCAAAGGAACTTAATTTTAGGGTGTTCTTTAAGAGATTCATAAAATCTGGTGTGCTCATGAACTTCTCAAAATTTTCCCATCCAATCCACGGACTTCCCATGATTCCTTGTAATGGATTAAAATCTTTGAAGGCAATAATGGCTCCATACATGGGTACGTATTTAAAAATAATAAGCAGGATTAACGCTGGAAGAACAAGGAGATATAATTGATAATTGTTCTTCATATACTTTAAATTCCTCGACATTTTAGTGCCCACTTCTGCTTTCATTACTTCGTTTGGACCATTCTCTACTTTCTGGTATATCTGTTCCACAATTGCTTCCTCCTCTCTGGGGGTATTTTCTTCTTCTGGCTTTACTTTAACAAAATGGCTCTAATGAATATTTCAATATTTTTGGTTTAAGGTGTTTAATATTTTCGGCACTTTGAAATCGGTTACAATTTTAACAAATAAAAAAACCTCTAGTTTTGAACTAGAGGATACCTTTTATGGATTCTGTATTTGTTTTAAACTAGTGTTAATTTTCTCCACGGCTTCCTTTGCAGAAGCCCCTACATCATTTCCGCCAAGTCCAACTTCTTCAAATAAGGTCTTTAGGGCATCGCTGATCACAGGATAAGCTGGGGTAACCGGGCGGTTTTTAGAAAATCTTTGTGCTTGTTGTAAAAAGATATTTTTAGGATACTGATTAAATTCAGGAAAGTCTTTAGCAACAGAGTACCTAGCAGGTATATCACCGGTTTCCTCCACATACATTTTTATCCCTTCATAACTTGTAACATATTTGATAAACTCCCAAGCTTCCTTTGAGTATTTAGTCTTGGAGGAAATACCGAGGGCCCATCCTCCATTTGGCACAACTTGATACTTCTCTTCTGGCAAAGGGGCAACTCCAAAATCTTCACCTAATTTAAATTCAGAACTATTTTCCAGATCCTTCAATGTCCAAGATCCAAGAACAGTCATCGCAAGTTTCCCTGTTATAAATGGGTCTGGCGGTAATTCAAAACCGGCCACTTTATCTTTATAATATAAATCTTGATAAAATTGCAGGGCTTTTAATGCCTCTTTTGAATCCAAATACCCGCTTGCAGTTGTACCATCTGGACTTAGCACGTCCGCTCCAAACTGCCAAAGGAGAGGCATTTTAAAATAAGCAGGAGACTCGCCATCATTAAAGCCCTGTGCTGGATCAATCCCATACACTCCCTTTTCAGGATGGGTTAGTTTTTTGGCAATCTGCAGCACTTCCTCCCATGTCATTGGCTTATTGGGATCGCCTGAAGGAAAAGGTATGCCTGCGCTTTTAAAAAGCCGCTTATTATAAAATAATGCAATACTAGATTCAACGAGAGGAGCCAAGTAAATGTCCCCCTGAAAACTCATTCCTTTTAATGTTGATTCAGGAATATCCTCAATATTTCCCTCGTTTCTCATATATGAATCGAGTGATAATAATGAACCTGTATTGGCATAAAGCGCCAAGGTCGGGCTGTCAATTGTCAGCACATCCGGAGGGTTTCCAGTGGCAAGCTCGGTTCGCAGTCTTATTTCATAATCACTATAAGGAAATGATTTCATATGAACTTTAATAGTAGGATGAACTGCTTCGAAAGAAGAAACTAATTTTTCATATGCTTTATTTTCTGCTGCATTTCCATTATTGCGCCAGAAGGTTAGCACGATTGGGTTGGTTTTATTTGGTTTTTCAACATTTTCTGTTTTACTACTAGAGAATGTACCAAGGAAAGATAGCGCATACAAGGAACTACTTATAAGTAAAATGGCAAAAATAATCAAAGATAACCATTTTTTCATCTACATTCCCTCACCTTCCTGCTTTAAAAAATCAAACTTATGAATCTAGTGAGTTTCGGAACTCAACAGGGGTTTGTCCAAAATACTTTTTAAAAACGGTACTAAAATACCCTGAGTTAGAAAAGCCAGTCAAGTTTGCCACATCAATTATTTTAAGCTGTTTATCTTTCAGGAACTGTCGGGCCTTCTGTAGTCGTAATTGAACAAGATAATCGCTGAAATTCTGTCCAACAGTATGTTTAAACGTTTCGGATAAATGTGCACTATTGATATGGAAGAGTTCCGATAGCATGGAAAGGGAAATTTCACTTGCGTAATGCTGTTCCAAATATTGCTGAACACTAGCTACGATAACTTTTCCGTTCGAAAAACGCGCTACACGGACCTTCTCGATAATTAGCTTCGCTAATTGAAGAAGATGCTCGATTACTTTAGTTTGCGAATTGAGTTCCCAAATGCTTTGCTGACAATTCCACATTACCTTTTGAAAATCGTTTGTTTCCATATTATATTTTCTTGCGAGTGAGCCTAACAAAAACAACACACGATTAGCAGCAAAGGTAAAGGACATAATCGAGAGGTTTCGGTCCCCTTCCAATAAAAAGTATATATTCTCTTTAAATGCCTCGTAATTGACACTTTCAATTCCATTAGTTAACTTTCTTTCAATCTCAGGTGAAAACTCAAATACTTCTTCTTTTACATTCGACCCATCCAATACCTGTGATTGTGAGCCGAGTTGACTTTGACTCCATGCAAGTAAACTAGAGATATAACCTGTCTTATAATTTGTAATTCCACAAGTCACATTTCCAATTCCAACAACCGTTTCTAATTTCAAGAGTCTCTTAATCGTCTGTTGTATTTCTTTTACTAGCCTTGAAGGACTGTCTCTATTGTCGGAATCGAGAAGCTGTAAAAAGTGAATCATATTTGCATAATTAGGGTCATAAAACGAATACGTTTTGGGATGATCTTTTGCAATTTCCTTACATAACATCTGAAAGGGAAGCCATAGTTCCTTTAATCGATTCGGATTGTATTCTTTCTCTCTTATTTCTACCGTAACAAATTGTACTTCTCCGTCATTATTTACAAGATCTTCTAACTGCAATTGGCGCAATCTCTCTGTTACCTTGTTTAGCTCCAGCCATTCCTCTTTTACAAGGTAGAGTAAATATTGCTCCTGAACTTCTTGAAGCTGAGAATGAACAAGCCTGCGCAATCGAGCTGATTCCGCTTGGATCCGCTTCTCTTCTTCCACTTCCTTACGAATCTTACTCAATACCTCTACTAATTCATCAGGGGCAACGGGTTTCAACAAGTAGTCTTTTACCCCTTCTTTCAATGAACCTCTTACATATTCAAAATCAGAATAACCCGATAAAACAACTACCCTTACGTTCGGAAATTCTTGCTGACAACGTTTCGCTAATTCAATTCCATCCATAATCGGCATCCTCATATCCGTAATAACCACATCGATATTCAAATCGCGAAGCAATTCAAGCGCTTCTACCCCATTGGACGCCTCACCTGCTATTTGGAATCCTTGTTCTTCCCAGTTCACTTTCATCCGTAAGCCTTTACGAATTTGAATCTCGTCATCTGTGATGATTACCTTCAACATGTCTATCACCCCGATCTGTATTGAGGCATAACGTAATCCGTGTGCCTGCATTCCTTTCAGATTCAATCATATACGAGAAATTTGGACCATAGTTAAGCTTCAAGCGACTTAGTACATTCCTTAGTCCAATGCTGCTTCCTTTACTCATGAGGACACTATTTATATCATTCTTCGTCTGGACACTCATTAGATCGGAGATCACTTCTTCAGACATTCCGATCCCCTTATCTTCAATAACAATAAATACTAAATGATTACTTTGCTTGGTTTTAATAAAAATTTCTGCTGACGTTTTTTCGATAAAACTATATTTCACTGCGTTCTCGACGAGAGGCTGTAAAATAAATTTAATAATAGGAAGACTTCTTGTCTCTAAATCTTCTTCAATCTCAATTGATATAGCATCTTCATATCTTAGCTTTAATATTTCAGTGTAACTGCGGATATACTTTAACTCTTCTCCCAAATTTACTACATCACTGTGCGTGTTCAAGGAATATCTCATCATTCGGCCTAAGTGAATACTTACATCCATAACTTGTTTATTTTTTCCTTGCATAGCTAATCCACCAATAATTTCAAGCGTATTATTTAAAAAGTGTGGATTGATTTGTAATAATAAGGCTTTATATTCCGCATCTTTTTGGCGTAAATTTGCCTCATATTCGGTTTCAATTAAATTCTTCAACCGATCAATAGTCTGATTAAAAACGGTTATTAGGTAACCCACTTCATTATTAGCTGATTTTATTGTCGGCATAAAGCGTTTGGCTCCGGAAAAATCTCCACTTTCTATATACCTCATAGCTTTTGCCAACTTACCTAAGGGGCTAACAATATTCGAAGAAATCATGTAAGAAGCTACAATCGTTATTAAAAACACGATCGCACTAGTTAACAGCAGGTTCCGTTGTAAACGGGTGACCTTAGCGAATAATTCAGACTTAGTTACTTCACTAATTAAAATCCAATCGCCTACCCCTAACTTTTGATAAAAAACTAAATATTTTTCTCCATGATCATCCGTTTCGACTAATCCCTTTTGATTTTTATCATCGCTTAATTTAATTAAGGTTTGTTTCAAAACCTTTTTAGGGGTTCGGATCTTTCCAGGCAGGATATTCTCGCCATTATGATTGATCAAATAAGCATGTCCGTTTTTTCCAATCTTGGTTTTATTCAACGATGTTTCAAGCAACTCTGAAGGAAAATTCACCTTAATCATTCCATACGAAACAAATGTATTCATATCGAAGAGGGGTAAAATATAGCTATTAATGTTACCTTGGGTTGGCTGAAATGGATCAATATGCGACTTAATATATCGCTGTTTATTTTGAGAATAGTCTTTATACCAATCTACTTGATTTAAGTTTGAGATATTTCCCCAGGTCCCTGTGCCATCATTCAAAACAACTGAAATCGACATGCCATTTGAATTGTTTACCATCATCGACGATAACAACATTTTGAGTTGATTCTTCTGTAGAAGTCTCTGTCCATCGGATATATTGGCATTCTTGCTTTCTAGTTTGATCCATTTTTGTGTCGTTTGGTTTACGAGTACCTGATTCCCTAAATCTTTCGCTTGCGTTGTGATGGAATCAATAAAAAGCGAATATTGGTCCATAGCCTCCACTGTCAGTTCCTGAGTCTGTTCCTCAATGATAGATGTAAACCAGCTTGGTATGATAAAGGACAATATAATTAACGGGATTGTTAATAAACAAGTAAATACGATAAATAAACGATTACGTAAGGAAAAAAACATATCAGTCCCCCTGAAGGCTTAAGTAAACCCTTACAGTATTATGCATTTTTTCTAATCTAGTTTTATTATTAATTCAATTTAACATATCCTTTCTCATCATACCATTGTAATTTAATTGCTATATTAGTAGTTTTTCTCCTAATATTTTTTATTAACTGAAAAATAAAAGTGACCCAAAAGGTAAAACAATCCTTTTGGGTCTACGGAGTAATATTTTAAAATGTATCAAAAAAGCAGGTGATGAATTCCCTTTTTTTACAAAAGTTCTCAAGAACTTACCACTACCTAAGGATGATTTATTTCCCTACACAAGTTGGTCATTACATAAAAACGATGAACAACATTTCTTCTGTTGTTCACCGTTTACGATACGACTCTTATTCACTGCACGCTTTTAAATGCCAAACGTAACTTTGGAAATCCCCATGAATGTTAGCAGGTATACTTAGACCCACATATGACAGCTCATCCCCGCCAAATACTTTATCAGTTCCGATCACTTGGTATTGTTTCGTATCATCAATTCCCTTTAGCTTTAATACAGATGTTGGTGCAGCTGGTTCAGCTAATACCCGGAAATAGTAGACAATGGCTTCAGACTTGTCCTTAGGAGTAAAAAGCCAAGCTGTTTCATTTCCTTCGAACGGGCTCTGCAGCCGGTAAAAATCACCAAACTGGATTAATTTACGAATTTCTTTATAGTGAGCAACCTGCTGTTTGACGATTTCTTTTTCCTCGCCTGTTATCTTGGTTAAGTCTAGCTCATACCCTAAATTCCCAGACATCGCGACATTACCGCGCATCTCCATTGAAGTGCTCCGATGCACCTGATGGTTCGGCACCGCGGATACATGGGAGCCCATAGTAACAATCGGGTAGACAAGACTCGTACCATATTGAATTTTTAAACGTGAAACTGCGTCGGTATTATCCGAAGTCCACACCTGCGGCATATAGAAGAGCATCCCTGGATCAAATCTGCCTCCGCCGCCAGAGCAGCTCTCAAATAAAATATGTGGGAACGAAGTCGTAATTGTTTCCATTACTTTATACAAACCGAGCATATATCGATGTGCCGTTTCCCTTTGCCTGTCCGCAGGCAGGGCTGCCGAACCGATTTCCGTCATGTGGCGATTCATGTCCCATTTCACATAAGAGATTGGAACAGTTGCTAAAATATCGCTAACTCGTTTGGTAATTTCATTGCAGACATCTTCTCTTGAAAAATCGAGAATAAGCTGATTGCGGCTCTCCGAACGAAGGCGGTCTGGAACATGCAGGCACCAGTCTGGATGCTCACGATAAAGGTCACTATCAACCGAAACCATTTCCGGTTCAAACCAGATTCCAAACTCCATCCCCATATCCTTCACATTTAACGCAAGATTATCTAATCCTTCAGGGAGCTTTTGACGATCAACGAACCAATCCCCTAAAGAAGACTTATCATTATCCCGTTTCCCAAACCAGCCATCATCCAAGACAAATAATTCAATCCCTAATTCGCTTCCTGCTTTGGCAATCTCGTGGATCTTATCAGCATTGAAATCAAAATATGTCGCTTCCCAGTTGTTCACTAAAATCGGCCGCTCTTGATCGCGGTATGTTCCTCTTACCAAACGTGTACGATAAAGTTCATGGAATGTTCGTGACATACTGCCAAGACCCTCAGAGGAATAGACCATCACTACTTCCGGTGTTTGGAACACCGCACCCGCTTCCAGCTTCCAGCTGAAATCAAATGGATTAATTCCCATCGTGACACGGGTATTACTAAACTGGTCTACCTCCGCCTGTGCCAAGAAATTACCGCTATACACAAAGTTGAACGCATAAACTTCACCTGTATCTTCGGTTGTACCTTTTCTTAACAGTGCTATAAACGGATTATGCTGATGAGAACTTGCACCTCTCGTACTTTCAATTGACTGAACTCCATGACGAAGCGTCTGGCGCTCAATATGTCTTTCTTTAACATGTGCACCATGAAGATGTAAAAATTCAAAATCCGCATCTCGAAAATCGACACTCACACTTAATGCACTTAACAGCTTTAATGATTGTTCTCCCTCATTTACGAAGCGGACTGAACGGGTAATCACATTAAACTGTTCGAAAACAGTATAACTTAAGATTACTTTTAAGCCGATAAGTGAATCCTCCATCGTAATTTCGAGCGTTTCCGCCTCATCTTCACTCTCTACATATGTTGCTGGCAGTCCTTCTAAAGGTGCTTTTCCTTTAAAAATGATATGGGATCGGTACTTCAAGTCCGTAACCGTTGAGCCATTTTCGAGCTGAATATGATAGGCCGGCTTCCGAAAATCGGTGTTTCCGTACTGTGGATACTCTTGCGGAAGAGTATCCAGGGAGAAGGTCCGATCCTCTTTATGCTGATAAGGGTTCCCGGAAAAACCGCGATCTAACGATTGCAGAAAATTTGAATGGCTATACCTTCTAATTTTCCGCCCCCAATAATTGTGGACTAAATAGCCGTCACGGACTATTTCCATAACATAGCTTGTATCCTTTGCCTGCAAGTGAAAGGTTTTATTTTTTGAACAAAAATGAATTCCCATGAATCTCCAACTCCTAAATCGGCTATTTGATAGCTCCCTTTACCACACCGCCAATAACCCACTTTTGTGCGAAGATGTAGACGATAACCATCGGTGATAGAGCTAATAGATATGATGCAAATGCTAAGTTAAAGTCCGTACCAAACTGAGACTGGAAAATATACTGAACTAATGGAAGAGTAGCATCCGCTGGATCGTTTAGAATAATTAATGGAAGCATAAAGTCGTTCCACGCCCATAAGCATGTTAGAATTCCCACTGTAGCATTTATTGGTGTTAACAGCGGAAAAATAACTTTCCAAAAAACTCCCCATGTACTGCAGCCATCGACAATTGCTGCCTCCTCTAGTTCCTTTGGAATTGAACGAATATATCCTGTATAAATAAAGATGTTTAATGCCGCCCCATAGACAATGTATAAAAAGATCAGTCCGCCTTGATTATCCATATTGAGTAATGAAGTCTGTTTAACCAGTGGCAGCATAATGATTGGAAACGGGATAAACATAGCACTAACAAAATAGTAATAGAGTCCTTTGAAAAATTTCTTGTGCATATTTCTTGCGATTGCATATGCAACCATTGAGTTTGTCAAGATGGTAAAAACTACTGTAACCACAGTTATGACCGCACTATTTTTGAATGCTGCAAAAAAGTTAGTTGCTTCGATGGCCCGGGTAAAATTTTCAAAATGAAACCCTGTTGGAAGTGAAAAGACCGATTTGGCCATTTCATCCGGTGTTTTTAACGCAATCGAAACCGCAATATACAAAGGGATAAGAATAAATAGAGACCCTAAAGCAATTAATATCGTAACAGGCCAGTTTATCTTTTGTTTTAACATTACATATCCATCTCCCTTTTTTGGAGAACCTTAATTTGAAAAACAGAGATTACAACAATCACAATAAAGTAGACTACGGAGTTTGCTGATTGGTATGCAAACTCTCCCCCAGTAAATCCACCTTTATAGATTAAAAGGGAAATCGATTCTGTCGCTCTTCCCGGTCCGCCTCCTGTTAAGGCAACAACCTGGTCAAAAACCATTAAGAAGTTCTTCATCGAAAGTACCATATTGATGGTAAAGAATGGGGCGATCATTGGAAAAGTAATTTTCCAAAATTCCTGCCACTTATTCGCTCCATCAAGGCTTGATGCCTCGTATAATTCAGATGGAACGGTTTGCAGGCCGGATAAGTATAAAATGACATTAAAGGCACATGCCTGCCAAACCGCTACAATGACGATACCTAACCAAGCAAATTTTTCACTTCCCAAGATATTGGTGGATAAAAACCCCATATCCAATTTGTCTCCTAGCTGTGGGATGACATTAGAAAAAATAAAGTTAAAGATAAAACCAACGATTAGCACACCAAGTACATTAGGCAGGAAATAAGCCGCCCTGAAAAAATTCTTACCTTTAATCTTGGCATTGAGCCCCATTGCGATTAAAAGACTCAATACATTCACAAGAATCGTGGAAACAATTGCAAATTTAAAAGTAAATAAGTAGGAGTTTAGGATATTTCCATCTTTAAATAAGTTCAAATAATTCTTCAAACCTACAAAGTCATACGTAAAACTTAAACCGTCCCAATTTGTAAAAGAATAATAAATACCCTGAAGGGCTGGGAAGGTATGGAAAATGAGGAAAAGAAGAAACGCAGGAATCGTCATTAAATAAAAGGGGACGTTTTTAAGTTTGATTTTTGTCTTCTTTTCTTTTGTTTTAGCGGAAGAAATCGTTGGATTTTTCAAGGCAATATCCTCTTTGCTCATTGCTTTCACTCCCTATTTTTAAACCTGGAGAAATTGGGATCCCCAATTTCTCCATAATTATTATTTACGGTCTGCTACTTTTTCCCATTCACTATCTAATGTTTTCAAGTACTCTCCAACATTCTTTTTCTGTGTTAACACTTGCAATTGTTTGTCAAGAGCAACAGCTGTTGGTACATAGTGGTCAGGAAAGTCAACGACATTACCCTTGTCAAAGCTTGCTTTTAAACCTTCTAGTTCAGGTGCTTCCTGTACGACACCCTTCTTAGCAGCAAAAGCATTTTGCTCTGTTAGATATGTTTTCATATTTTCATCACTTAATAGAAAATCGATGAACTTTTTGGCTTCTTTCGGGTGCTTGCTAGTTGCAGATTGAGCTAGTAGTAAATCAACTCCTGAAACAACCTTTGAATCATTAATTGGGTAAGGAAATACACCTAAATCAATATTAGGATTTGCTTTTTTAATTTCGGGAATTGCCCAAATCCCTTGAAGATACATAGCAGATTCACCTTTTGCAAATGCAACGTTCCCATCGTTATATGCTTTACCCAACTGATCCTTATGACCATATTTAAGTAAGGTTAATAGCTTTTCAGTTGCTTCCTTATGTCCTTTTAAAAATGTAGTTTTTCCCTTATCAAGGTCTTTAAAAAAGTCTTCTCCTTGAGTGTTGGCTGCAAGTACATTGTAAGCAGGAAGGGCTGTCCAAGCATCTTTAAAAGTAAAGTAGAATGGAATTTTACCAGCCGCCTTCACTTTTTCCGCAGCAGCGATGAATTCATCCCATGTTGTCGGTACATCAATACCTAAATCTTTAAAAATAGTTTTATTATAAATAACAGCATCGGCGTTTGCTGCATATGGAATTCCATATACTTTTTCTTGCTTTGAAATATCTTTTAACATGCCAACATACGCAGGCTGTACATCATTTAAAGCACTATCTTTTGAAACATCTTTAAAGGCTCCCGCCTTTGAAATTTCTGCATACGATACATCTCCGCCCATTCCGATGACATCTGGAAGGTCTCGTTTTGCAACACGTGTTTTTAATACTGTATTAGCATCAGGCGGCTGAGACTGAACGACATCAATGGTTGGATTTTCTTTTTCAAACTTATTAATCAGTTCATCAAACGTACCTTTTGCCTCTGATTTATACTGAAAAAACTCAATTTTCACCTTGCCATTTGAACCGCCTGAAGCCTCGTCGTTACTCCCACAGCCTGCTAGAACAGAAAGTGCGATCATACCAGTTGCTACTAACGAGATTGATTTTTTCATAGAAAACCCTCCATAATTTTTAAATAGTTTAATATTTAAACTAACAAAAGGATTGGCGAGCGGTCACAAGAAAAACCTTTAACCGCCCCTAGCACTTTTATTATTTTTTAACGCTTACACTATCACGTAAAACAAGTTCCGTTGGAATGGTCACCTTCAGCGGAATTGTTCTTCCCTTCAAACGATCATATAGCAGCTTTACTGCCGTTTTCCCCATTTCATCTCCATAAACTTTTACGGTTGAGAGGGGTGGATTCATAAAGGCCGCTGCTTCGATATCATCAAAGCTGAACACTGAAACATCGTCAGGTACTTTGACATTTGCCTCATGTAAGGCACGAAGCACGCCCAATGCCATCGGATCACTGCCGACTACAATCGCACTTGGCAGTTGAGCGTTTTCAATTAACTGTTTGGTTAATGTGTATCCGCTTGTTGGCCCCCATTCGTCAATTAAGACTTTATCTGGGTTGTACAATCCTTTTTCTTTCATGACTTTTTCAAAGATCATTTTTCTTGTGTCTTCTTTTTCCTTCGACTTTTGGCGGCTTACCCCAAATACCATTCCTCTTCCGCCTAGAAAAGCGATGTCCGTATGACCAAGCTCAAGCAAATGATCCAGAACTTTTTGAGTTGCCCCTTCAAAATCTGAAATTACTACATCCACATGTGAATCTTGAGGCAAATAGTCCACCGCGACTATATGGTTATTTTCATAGTAAACTTCTTTTAAATCTCCTATATCAACATCTCCAAGAACAATCAGCCCATCCAGTCCGCTCAAAGATTCTGCTGTAATGTTGCTTTTTCCTACCATCATCGTCGTAGCGATAGATAGAGAATATTGATTACAGGTACTTTCTACACCAAGGCGAATCGACTGAAAGTATGGATCAATCGTTTCATCATTTAACATGATGACGCCAATATTAAAATTCTCATTAGGTTTATCCGTTTTCCCACTCTTTTTTCGCAATGGTTTATAATTTAACTCATTGACGATTTCAATCACCCGTTTTCTCGTATCATCAGATACGGAAAGTGTGGAATCATTATTTAAGATCCGGGAAACTGTTGCTGTCGATACATTTGCCTGATCGGCAATATCTTTTATTGTCGCCATTCTCTCACCATCAATCTCTTTTAGTTAAATTAAC
>NZ_JBALPZ010000143.1:0-9774 GCF_036965645.1 Neobacillus drentensis | reverse complement strand
ATATCAGAGGATACGCTTTCATTCAATGATTTTTACGTTATTTTTTAGTAAAATGTTTATTTTTATAAAATTTACCTGTATTTTAGTTATCTTCACGCTTAATTAACTAATAAAAAGAGAGTTAACATAACTGAAATAACCAGTTATGTTAACTCCCATTTACTCATTATAATCCGCTCATTTCTGAATAATATGTATTTCCCGAAACTCATTTGGGGTTACACCCTCCACCTTCTTAAACACCTTTCGAAAGTACTTGTCGTCCTGGTAACCGACCATATTGGCAATTTCATAGATTTTCAGCTCACTATTTTTCAATAAAGCTTTAGCCCTTTTTATTCGGATTTTAACAATGTAATCAGAAATATTAACGTTAAACTCCTGCTTAAACTTCCGAGAAATATATTCCCTGCTGATATAAAAATGGTCTGATATCTCTTGCAGTTTTACATCCCGATCAAAATTCGCCTCTAAATATTTCTCTATTTCATAGATGACATTATTGCTTTTCTGAACAGTCTTTCGCTTAATTTTCCTTAGAAAAATAGAAACTTCGCGGATGGTTCGGTCAATATAATCCTGAAGCTGGAATGTACCGTTTTGATTGAAAAATTGATCCACTCTGTATTCGATTCGATCTGAAATCTTTCTTGTGATTTGAAAATGTTCAAACCAATGGTTACTGATAACCAGATATTCATTTTCAAGCTGCAGCAGCTGGCCCCATGATAAGGAATGACCCTCCGTATAATCCTTAGCAATTTTACCAATCAAATCATCAAAAGCCCTAATCTCCCCTGCTTGAATAGCTAATTCAATTTCAGAAGAATAGGAAAATAAATTTTTTAATAAGAGGGGTTGAATAACATCCTGACGGTAAACCTTGCTTTCTTCATCATCCAAGATATTACTGTTCAATAAAACCTGCTTTGCGTACTGATAGGAATTTATTAATTTGTTCCTTTTATCGATAGCTGTTCCGATGGCAATATGACAAGAAACACCAATCGCCTTCTTAATCGCTTTATAAATGTACTCCAATAGCTCTTCAATATAGGCAAACTGCTCCCAAAAAACAATCACAATTTCCCCTTTTTGAGCAAGATAACGGAAACCAATCCCACATTCCCTTTTCTGCAAAATTTCATTAATAACGTTCAAAATTGTAAAATAAGTTAAATCTCGATCTCCTTGAAATGCCTCTATTGCCTTTCTATTTAGTCGAACAAGCGCGACGAGGTATTCTTGTGATTTAGAAAAACCAAATTCTTCGTACAATTCATCCTTAAGATTGTCACTATTCAATAATTGGGTTAGTTTCCGATCCCGGTAAACTGGCTTCATTTCATTTATTAATTGATAGGTAGTTGTTTTACTGTTGCGCTCCGCTTCCTCTTCTCTCCACTCTTTCACCACTTTTTCCAGCGTTTGATTTAATATTTCCGGATCAATTGGTTTTAGTAAATAGTCTGAACTGCCAAAATGAATGGCTTTACGCATATAATGGTAATCATCGTAACCAGTCACGACAATGGTTTTACTAGTTGGCTGATTTTCTTTAATCCACTCTAACAGCTGTGTCCCATCCATTTTTGGCATTTTCATATCAGAAAAAATAATTTCCGGGCGAAGGGTTTGAATAAGCTGGATCGCTTCCTCACCGTTACAAGCCTCAAAAATTTCTGTTATCCCATTCTGTTCCCATTCTCCGAGCAGATTGATTCCCTCACGAACATGTTTTTCATCATCAACGATTAAGACCTTCATAGATGTATCACCTCATTTTGAATATTTCTAGGAATGATGATCGTAACAGTAAAACCACCTTCTTCTCCGCTGGCAACATCCATTACTACTTGATTGCTATAATAAATCTTTAACCGGTCATAAATATTTTTCAGGCCAATGCCAGCCCCCTTGTGATTTTCACCATTTCCACCATCGGACAATTCCCGGCAAAGTTGTTCAAGTTCATCTTCATTAACACCAGTTCCGTTATCTTTAACAGAAATGTATACATAATGGTCATGCTCTCCCTTTGCAGTAATAACAATCCTTGCATTTTCTAACTGCTGGTCAAAGCCATGTTTAAAACAATTTTCAACAATGGGCTGTAAAATCATTTTCGGAACGATGACCTCTTCTACACCTTTTTCAATTCTCAGTTCAAACTCAAACTGCTCGTCAAATCTTTGCTTTTGTAAATTAAGATAGGATTTAACATGATTGACTTCTGCTAAAAATGGGACAATATCATCTTTCATATTCATACTGTACCGCATGATATTGGATAATGAGTTTAATAACGAATACACCTGAACTGCCTTTAATTTTAATGCAAGCGTTCCAATTGACTGAAACGCATTATAGAGAAAATGCGGATTTATTTGGGATTGAAGAACTCTTAACTGGGAGGATTTATTTTCAATCTCCAATTTATATTCCCGTTCAATTAATTCATTTATTTTTGAAATCATCAACTTGAAATGCCTGCCCAGCATCCCGATTTCATCATTTCCTAATGATTCAAAATCTGCTTCAAACACACCTTTTTCTACTTTTTTCATATTCGCAATTAATACTTTGATCGGAGCAGTGAGTCTGAAAGAGATGAACATGGTAGCAAATAGAACGATAATTAATGTGATAATCACAATGATAATATTCGTAAATACAGTCTGCCTTGCACCTTGGTAAAGTACATCATAAGGAATTCTTTTAACAATGTACCAGTTTTTAAAGGAATCGGAGAACTTTTGGTAGACAATTACACCCGAAAATTTTTCGTCCTTCCAGTCAAGACTTTTAATTGTCTTTGGTTCTTTCTTTATTTGTTTAAACCAAGCGTCCTTATTAGCCTTTCCAATTTCGTTGTTCTTTGAAGAATAAACGACAATGCCCTCTTCATTCATTATGTATAAGTCTTCAACCCCATCCGTATATAACCTTCCAGAAATATCTCTTATCTTGGAGAGATTAATATCTATAGATACAAAGCCTAAAATGGTATCTAACGGTACATCTCTTATAATCGTATGGAAACTTAAAACCTGATTTTTCTCGGAATTAGGGATCACCGACAAGTTATTGTAACTATATATCTTATGAGGCGGTTCAATAACTGAAAAGTCATGAGACCTGCTTAAGCGGGAATAGAAAGGATTGGACAAGATATTCTGGTATTTCCCTCTGCCGCTAATTCTTGAGTGATAATTGGTATATGAATCTTTTCCTTTATTTATATAAAGCAGCATTTGCTCGACTTCTGGCCGGGAGTTAAAGGTATAGGCGAGCATCCTCCGCACTTCTTCTTGATTACTACTTAGGTTGTCTGTTATTCCAACCCTCATCACCGACATAAATGGTGTATACCGATATAAAACAGTCGACATTTGTGCAACATCTTCTAAATAAGTACTTAGTTCCGCTTCCCCTTTAACAATTAAATCATGATTCGTGGAGACAAATCGGTCATTTATTGACTTCGTTGTTTGATAATACGTAATGGTAATCGCAATTCCAAAAGGGAGTATGATGACAGCCATTAAAGTTACAATTAGTTTTTTTCGGATTCCCCATTGCATGTGCTTTTGGGCTAGTCCCTAAAATTTGAACTAGCCTCCCCCCTTTTCAAAGTGTACTAAATACCCCACCATTTTAGCATAAGAAAACATCGTAATACATGGGGTCTATTTTAATATGGCAAAATGGACTGTTCAATATTTTCCACCCTACTGGTCAATGTAAGCCGTTTCATATTTTTTCAAAAACCCTAAAATGAAGATATGGGAGGTGCAGTAAGTGAATAATCAAAGTGAGTTAGAAAGTTCAGCTTTACCTGGCAAAACTAGTATAAAAATTTCAGAGTCTTCTTCTTTAAATAAAAAGAAGAAGCTAAAAGAGGCAGGGTTATTCGCCCTATTTGTCGGCCCCGTATTTTTGGCGTTTACCATCATTGTCCTTATTCCTTTCTTTACGGGAATTTATTACGCCTTCACCGATTGGAATGGAATAACAGGCGACATTAAATGGGTAGGTCTTGATAACTTTAAATACCTATTTACAGAGGACAAGCAATTCCAAGATTCTTTTATCCTTACAACAAAATATACCGTTGTAGCGATTATCTTAACAAATATGATTGGTTTTGGATTAGCACTCCTTGTTACACAAATGCTGAAAACAAGGAATATATTGCGAACCGTCTTCTTTATGCCAAACATGGTGGGCGGTCTTTTACTAGGCTTTATCTGGCAGTTCATTTTTGTAAAAGGCTTTAGTTCGCTTGGACAATTAACACATATTCCTTTTTTCGAATTACCTTGGCTGGGGGATGCTAATACCGCCTTCTGGGGAATTGTGATTGTCAGTGTATGGCAGGGTGCAGGGTACATTATGATTATCTACATTGCCGCCTTACAAAATGTGCCGCAAGAACTAATTGAAGCAGCAAAAATTGATGGCGCGAATAGATTTCAAATCCTACGCCATATCACCATGCCACTAGTGGCACCGGCCGTTACAATCTGTTTATTTTTAACCACCGCTTCATCCTTTAAGATCTTTGATGCAAACCTGTCGTTAACAAACGGCGGTCCCTTTAAATCAACGGAGATGTTAGCACTAAACATTTACACAGAGGCTTTCGTCAATAACCGTTATGGTATTGGTGAAGCAAAGGCATTAATTTTCTTCATTGTTGTCGCAGCGATTACTGTACTACAAGTGACAATTTCGAAGAAAAGGGAGGTTGAATCATAATGGGAAACAAGTATACAAGCAAGACATTTGTTCTTGAGATATTTGCTATCCTGCTTGCTCTTGTCTTTTTAGTTCCGTTCTATTATTTGATTTCAAACTCCTTGAAACCGTTCGCAGAGATTTTATCAAACACATCTGCTTTACCAAAAGTATTCATGCTAGACAACTACATTAACGCATTTGAAAAATTGGACTATTTACGAGTATTTTCAAATTCCTTAATTATTACGGTTATCAGTAATATCGTTCTGGTTGTTTTTTGTTCAATGGCCGCTTATATGCTGGTTAGAACGAAAAAGAAAATCAGTAATATCATCTTTATGACATTTGTTGCAGCGATGATCATTCCATTTCAATCGATTATGATTCCGCTCATCAAAACAGCTGGAACTCTTGGAATGTTGAATAGCATCTGGGGACTTGTCGTTATGTACTTAGGCTTTGGTTCAGGGATGACCATCTTCCTCTATCATGGTTTCATCAAAGGAATACCAGTAGAATTGGAAGAAGCAGCGATTATTGACGGATGTTCAAGGCTAGGGGTTTTCTGGAGAATTGTATTTCCACTATTAAAACCTATTACTGTCACAATTGTTATCCTAAATAGCTTATGGATTTGGAATGACTATTTGCTGCCGTCACTGGTTCTTCAAAATCCAGAATACCGAACCATTCCATTAGCAACCTTCTTCTTCTTTGGACAGTATACAAAACAATGGGATTTAGCTTTAGCAGCACTTGTCCTTGGTATCATTCCGTTATTAATTTTCTTCTTTGCCATGCAAAAACACATTATCAAGGGGATTACGAGCGGTTCCATTAAGTAAATCGAAAAGCGGAGGCGCCTTGACCAAGGGAAAAAAGAAGTTCATTTTTTCCTAGGCGCTGTAGCTAGACAATTTCATCCCAGGGGTCAACCTTTGCTGCCAGTAATCGACTGGCAGCGAGGATTTATAAATTAGATATATATTAACAGGAGGGAAAACAAATGGTATTTAAAAAATATTCAATCGCAGCGGGGATTTTATCAGCTTCACTTCTTTTAGGAGCTTGTGGTAACAGTGACAGCGCATCTGGTACAAAAAAAGACAGCGGCAGCAAAGACGGAAAAGTTGTTGTTGATATCTTTAACGGTAAGGTTGAAATCGCAGATCAATTGAAAGCGTTGACAGATAAATATACGAAAGAGCACCCTAACGTTACTTTTAATATCGAATCAGTCGGAGGCGGCGCTGATGGTGCTGCAGCCCTTAAAGCAAAATTTGCTTCTAACAAAGCACCTGATATCTTCGGAAATGGCGGATACCAAGAGGCTATTACTTGGAAAGATAAGTTTGAAGATCTATCTGATCAGCCTTGGGTAAAAGACGCATATGAAGATGCCCTAAAACCAATGACAATCGACGGAAAAATTTATGGCCAGCCTGTAAACATGGAAGGATACGGTTTTGCTTTTAATAAGAAATTATTTGAAAAAGCAGGTATTACAGAACTTCCAAAAACCTATTCAGAGTTAGAAGCGGCAGCGAAGAAGCTTAAAGCTGCTGGTATCACACCTTTCTCTGTCGGCTATGCAGAATGGTGGGTATTAGCAAACCATGGTCTTAACGTACCATTTGCTTATCAACAAGCTGATGACGAGAATTTCATTAAAAGCTTAAATGAAGGCACAGGAAAAATTGCCGGAAACAAATACTTTGAAGACTACTTTAAGCTTGTTGATTTAACAGTGAAGTATGGTAACAAAAATCCGTTAACGACTGACTACAATACAGAAGTAACTCAATTCGCTAACGGTGAAACAGCAATGATCCAGCAAGGAAACTGGATTCAGCCTATGCTCGATAAATTAAACCCTGGAATGGAAGTTGGTTTTATTCCACTTGCTCTTACAGATGATGCTGCGCAGGCAGATAAGCTAATGGTTGACGTTCCAACAAACTGGGTTGTTTATAACAAAGCACCTAATGCTGATAAAAAGGCTGCAAAAGATTTCTTAAATTGGATGGTATCTTCTGAAGAAGGTAAAACTGCATTAGTTAAAGATTTCAAATATGTTCCGGCATTCAAAACCATTGAAGCAAAGGCCGAAGATATTGGACCTCTAGGCGCTGACCTTCAAAAGTATTCTAAAGATGGAAAAACATATTCTTGGCAGTTCATGAAGTACCCTGATGGTGCTGGACAAGAATTTGGTGCAACACTACAAGCATATGTTGGCGGCCAAAAGACAAAAGAAGAAGCTATGAAAGCACTTGATGCAACATGGGCTAAATTAAAAAAATAAGATTATAAATCTATAAAGGCTCTTCTCACTGTGAGAAGAGCCTTTATGTTATTCACGATCCGGTGTGTTTACCATGATACCGGCTACTTGTGTTAATCGTTCATAAAAGGCTAGTCCTGCAGGAGTCTGATCAAGACCAATTTCATGAAAGGCCTCCTTCATACATTGCAGCCAATGCTTAGCCCTTGTCGGTGTTACCTCAAAAGGCAGATGACGCGCTCTCATTGCCGGGGGGCCAAATTCTTGACTATAAAGGGCTGGACCTCCTAAAAATTGTGGCAAGAACATCCGCTGTTTCCTTTTGATTTCTTCCATATCCCCTTGAAATAGCGGAGCTAGAATAGGATCAGTGTAAACACGAGGATAAAAAGCATCCACCAGCCTATTGATCGTTTCTTGACCGCCAATTTCACTATATAGTGATTTAAAATTATAATCCATCTTTCTCACCATCCACTATTAATTTTCCCCTATTTACATAATAATAAAGAAAAACGGGACCGGGGTTAGTGATATAAATCACTTTACAAAGTAGTGACGAGTCTTAATTAGTATTTGTTGTGGTATTCTAAAATAATAATGGTTATTCTTCTAAGAGGTGCAAACGATGAATAAAGCTTGGTTTTATGTTATTTTAACTTGTGTGTTTGAATGGATTTGGGTATATGGGTTTAATACCGCCCATACATGGTGGCAGTGGGCATTGGTCCTTGCCGTGATTTTATGGGATTATCATATCCTTCCAAAAGCTTGTGAAACCCTCCCAACAGGCACTGTATATGCTATTTTTGCTGGGGTCGGTACGATTGGAACAGTATTAATGGATGTATTCCTTTTTGGCGGCAGGATCACCCTAGGAGAAATCTTTTTTATTGCGATTATTATTTTGGGTGTCATTGGATTAAACCTTTCGGATAATAAGGAAGAAAAAGTAGCCATGAAAGGTGCTGCATAATCATGGGATGGGTATTGGTTTTGTTAGCTGCAGCCAGTGAGGTTACCGGTGCTGTTGGGCTAAAATTGTATAGTCAGCAAAAGAATGTCAGGAATGGCATCCTTTATATGGGCGGATTTGGGGCATCGCTTGCCTTTTTATATGGATCATTTCAATTTCTCCAACTGAGTATCGCTTATGCCGTTTGGGTTGGAATTGGAACTGCCGGGGCTGTCTTTATCAATATGTTTCTTTTAGGAGAATCGAAAAGCGCGGGACGAGTCTTTAGTGTTGTATTGATTATTATTGGTGTCATTGGATTAAATGCTCTTTCCTAAGAAATGCGCAAGCGCCTTGGTCAGCCCCGACAAGCACAAGACAAGCCGGCCGAAAGGTTGCCTTTTAACCTTTTGGACGGATTGACTTGTGACCTCGAGGGGCTAGGCGCTGGAGCTAGACAATTCTCAAAATCAATTTCTAGACTTTCTTATATAATAAAAATCTGTCAGCAGTCGCTGACAGATTTTTATTTTAGCTATTTAGGATATCTTCAATTCTTGCCAGTTCTTCGTCCTTAAAATCAAGGTTGTTGACTACTGCCACATTTTCTTCAATTTGACTTACACGGCTCGCACCAATTAGAACGGATGTTACTTTTTCTTTGCGCAATACCCATGAAAGAGCCATCTGTGATAGGCTTTGACCACGGTCACCAGCTATTTCGTTTAATTGGCGTACTTGTTCCAATACTTTCGCGGTGACATGTTCTTTTTGCAAGAATCCTGTTGGACTTGCTGCTCGGGAGTCTGCTGGAATCCCCGTTAAGTATTTGTTCGTTAACAAGCCTTGCGCTAATGGACTAAAGGCAATTGAGCCCACACCATTTTCTTGTAATACATCCTGAAGGCCATCCTCAATCCATCTGTTAAACATCGAGTAATTGGGCTGATGGATAAGCAGTGGTGTACCTAGTTGCTTCAATATTTTAATTGCTTCAGCCGTTTGTTCGGCACTGTAATTAGAAATTCCGACATATAGCGCTTTTCCTTGACGCACAATGGAATCCAATGCCATCATGGTCTCTTCCAGCGGTGTATTGGGATCAGGACGGTGTGAATAAAAAATGTCTACATACTCAAGTCCCATTCGTTTGAGGCTTTGGTCTAAACTTGAGATTAAGTACTTCCTTGAGCCCCAATCTCCATATGGACCAGGCCACATATAATAGCCCGCTTTTGATGAAATGACCATTTCATCACGATAAGGAGCAAAATCTGTTTTTAGCATGCGGCCAAACATTTCTTCCGCAGAGCCTGCTGGCGGACCATAGTTATTAGCTAAGTCAAAGTGGGTGATTCCTAAATCAAAGGCCTTTCTCAGCATAGTTCTGCCATTTTCGTATGTATCGACGCCTCCAAAGTTATGCCAAAGGCCTAAAGAAACCGCTGGAAGCAATAATCCTGAACGCCCGGTTCGATTGTATTTCATAGTTTCGTAACGATTGTCTGCAGCTTGATAAACCATAGTAATCCTCCTCTTCCATTATGTAAACCCTTCCACTATTATAATCGACTGGGGGCTGATTTTTAAAGGATGGAGACTTGGAGAGATAGTTAATGTTGTTTGACCAATAGATAAAAAATGATTTTTCGAAGATTATCTTAATACCGATGAATTCGATTATATCTAAAGGTCCTTGAAGGACACTTTGGTCGATTCTTTCGAGAATTTTGTCCTTCATCCCCTTTATGAAGGACACTTTCTTCGAGCTCCGGGATCTTTTTGTCCTTCA
>NZ_JBALPZ010000142.1:0-24483 GCF_036965645.1 Neobacillus drentensis | reverse complement strand
GGAAATGTTCTTAAAAAATTAATAATTACAATAAAAAAATATTCCAAAATCATCCTAAAATTAACTATAATTAGGGGGCGATGTATTTATTTGGGATTTTATCATAAATGATTAAGTTTGTTTTCTCTAAAAGGAGATTTACAATTGGACGTAGAAAAATACAAAGAATTATTCGAATTGTCCGAGAAATTACATTCGACATTAAATGTTGACACTATATTAGGAGAACTATTTGTTACCCTAAAAGAAGTATATCCTAATTATTCCTCTCACTTACTTTTATCATTAGAGAACTATCATCACAGTGACATGCCGATCATTGATCTAGAATATGATAGTGAAAATATGACAGTCATAAGGGCCTATGAGTCTGGTGAAATCCAAATTGAGACTTCAGAAACGTGCAAGCATGCTGCTCTCTATGCACCATTAAAGGGGAAGTCGGGGGTCTATGGTGTTATACAGGTGATTGCACCGGAAGTGACCGGATTCCCAGACGGGGAAGCCGAATTTATCCAATTATTATCAACAAGTGCTGGCAGTGCCTTGGAAAATGCGAAGATACATCAACAATCGAAAAAAACCATTTCCGACCTGCAATTAATTAATAATACCTCACATAAATTAAATTCAAATCAGCCTTTAGTAGATACAATGATCTATATGTCTGAACAAATCAAGAGATCTTTTGAGGCTGACGAAGTTGGTTTTTTCTTGTTTACCAAAGACCAACTAGATGCGAAAGTACTTCCTGGCTCGACACCTTTCTTTTTTACACAACAGTCTCAAATTTACATTGACTACATAAAGGTACAATTTCAGCAGGATAACGAACCATTATTTATTGGAGATTTGAATCTTCCCCAACATCTTCATGCAGGTTTTCATTCTGTAATGGCTGTCCCCGTTGTAGTCAGTAAGAAGATGAGAGGCTTTTCCATTATTATGCATCAAGATCCCTACTTCTTCCCGTTTGAGGCGTTTAAACTGCTTCAATCTTTAGTCTATCATTCATCTATAGCCTTAACCAATGCTTTGTTAAGGGATGAACTAGAAAAACTGGTCATCACGGATCATCTCACAAAGCTTCATTCTCGAAAGTACTTGGATGAAAAGATAGAGAAATCCATGAATATCGATGAAGAAGGTACTTTTATTCTGATTGATATTGATAATTTTAAAGAAATAAATGATACCTATGGCCATCAAATTGGAGATGTGATTCTCGTTCAAGTGGCGAATCTCATTAAAGAAAGTATTCGAGAAAGTGATATTGGTGCTCGCTGGGGCGGGGAAGAGCTTGCCATTTATCTGCCCAGGGTTTCATTAGAATCAGGTGTTTCCATTGCCAAAAGGATTCTATATAAAGTATCAGAATGCTCAGACCCGCATATTACCGTATCATGTGGTGTTTCCTTTTGGAAAAAAGATCAGCAAGATACCTATCATTATTTATTTAAAAGAGCAGATGAAGCCTTATACCGGGCAAAAGAGACTGGCAAAAATAAGGTTGTCATTCAAGGGGACCCCAGCGTGGTATGTTAGCAGTTTATACAATAAAAAAGAGCACAGACTCAAAAAGTCTGTGCTCTTAATGATTTTGCCACCCTTGTAGTTTGGTTAGCTTAAAGATGCTCCATTAAGACAGCTGCCAACTCTTCAAGTTTTTGCTGATCGAGCTCATCAAAGCGATTCACTTCTGGAGAATCAATGTCTAACACTCCAAATAATTCTCCATCTTTTAAGAGTGGGATGACAATTTCAGATCGTGAAGCGGCATCACAGGCGATATGGCCTGGAAATTGATGAACGTCTTCTACCCGGATTGTTTCCCTTTTTGAAGCAGACGTTCCGCAGACTCCCTTGCCGACAGGTATTCTGACACAAGCAGGCATTCCTTGAAAAGGACCAAGTACAAGTTCTCCATTTGTATCCATTAAATAAAAACCAACCCAGTTAATGCGGTCGAGAAATTGGTTCAATAATGCAGAAGTATTGCTAAGATTAGCTATTTTATTTTTCTCATCATGAAGCAGTGCCTGCAATTGTTTTATCACAAGCTCATAATTTTCTTCACGAGGTCCTGTATACATTTCGACGTTAAACAAGTTATTTCACCTTTTTCTCTTATAAATTATTTATTATTTTATCAAAAATAAAAGAAAAAGAGCATACTTTGTCGATATTTTCATAAAGGATTCAGCCGCGATTATACAGAAACCTAATATAAGGGATACCTGAGGAGGAGAATATATGAAGAAAAATGCAAAGGATGCAATTGTTACGGCTGCTATATCGTTGTTCAATTCAAATGGGTATTCAGGAACGTCTGTCAGGGATATTGCTCACTTAGCAAAAGTTAACACGGCTACTATTGCCTACTATTTTAATAATAAACCAGGACTCTTAGAGTACTGCTTTTTGCACTTTTTTGAACAATATATCAATAAGATAGAAGAAGCGTACCTCTCCATCGATCGAGGTGCAAAAGAATGTTTAAAGAGGATTGTCGCAGATTTACTTCATTACCAATGTGAAAATAGTCAACTTGCTAGTTTTGTCTATCGGGAAATGTCTATGGATTCGCAAGTTGTAAGAGAGATTATGTCCACCTATTCTTTGAAAGAAAAATATTATTTGCAGAAGATATTTGAAAGAGGCTTTGAATGGCAGGAGTTTACTCCCCATTCAATTCCGTATTTAATTATTCAACTAAAAAGTTTGTTAATGATGCCTTTTATGAATACACAATATATGAGAGAGGTTTTGTATATTTTTCCAAATGAGCCATTCTTTGAACAAAAGTATTTAAAAGATTTACACGCTTGGATTGATAAAACCTTAAGCTTTGAAGGTCAAGTTATGAAAGGGGCAATTATCAAATAGCGGATATCGCTATTTTTTTTGTTCGATTTTACAAAAAAATTGAAATTAATAGTCAAAAAATGTCGTTTACATGGTATCATTATAGCATTGAATGGGAACATAAATAGATTTCTTTAATATAAATGAATTTGAATCAATGTTGTTTGAATTAGGAGGCTTACTTGTGAAGTATTTCATTGGATTTATCATCCTGATACTTGCCTTATTTGTATGGGGATATTTAATAAAGAAAAGGTACTTTAAAGAAATGGATCGACTTGAAGGCTGGAAAATTGATTTATTAAATCGACCGATACTGGAAGAAATGTCGAAGGTAAAACAGCTAAATATGACGGGGCAAACGGAGGAACTGTTTGAACAATGGCGCAATCAATGGGATGATGTCGTAACGGTGAAGCTCCCTGAATTAGAAGAGATGCTTTTTGATGCGGAAGAATATATTGACCGGTATCGTTTTAGAAAGGCAAAAGAGGTACAACAATTAATCGATTCAAAATTGCAGGAAATCGAGGGGAAAATTAAACATATTTTGGATGAATTACATGAACTGGTCGGAAGTGAAGAAAAAAATAGAGTAGAAATTGAAGATTTAAAGGATAAATATCGGGAAGCAAAAAAAATGCTGCTTGCTCATCGACATAGTTTTGGTAAAGCGGAAAAACATTTAGAACTCCAGTTAAGTGATATTGCCAATCATTTTCAAGAATTTGATGAGAAAACGGAACTTGGAAATTACTTAGAAGCTCGTGAAATTGTTTTACAGATACATAGTCAGTTGGGAACAATCAAACACCATATGGACTTAATTCCTCAAATGTTAATTGAATGTCAGTCCTTACTTCCGAATCTGTTATCTGATTGTTTAGAAGGACATCGTGAAATGATGGGCCAAGATTACTACTTGGACCACATTAACGTAGAAAAAGAAATTAAATGTTTGGAAGAAAAGCTGGCTGAAAATCTGGTTCTAATTGAAACAAATGAGATTGACCGAGCTGAGGAGGAGATTAAAGAAATAAAGGATCGGATTGATGTCCTCTTTGATCTCTTGGAACAAGAAGTTCACGCTAAACATTTTGTGATGAAGAATGAAAAAGCAGCTTATGAGCTTTTAGCTTCAGCTCAAAAAGAGAACAAAGAGCTTTCAAATGAAGTTCAAGCGGTTCAACAAAGCTACCAATTATCTGATAGTGATTTTGAGACACAAAGGCAGCTTGAAAAAGAGTTGTCTACTGTATATAAGCATTATGAAATATTAGTTGAAAAGTTAAAAATGAATGATACAGCCCAAACGGCACTTAGCGATGAATTAAATTCAATTAAAAGTCAGTTGGATATCATTCGTGAAGGACAGCAGGCCTTTGCCTTAAAATTACTTGCATTGCGAAAAGATGAAATGGAGGCGCGGGAAAAGGTTCAGGAATTGACCAAAAAAGTGGGAGAGACAATCCGGATTGTAAAGAAAAACAATGTCCCAGGATTGCCTGCTGATTACAAATTTCTATTTGAAGATACAAACGAAAGCATTCAAAACGTTCGTTATCAGCTTGAAGAAAAGCCGCTTAACGTTTCGGCTCTGAATCAATACTTAGAGGTTGCTGTTTTAACGGTTGAAAAACTGGTAACCACTACTTACGAGTTAATTGAAAATGTAACACTAGCCGAAAAAGCCATTCAATATGGAAATCGTTACCGCAGCCAAAATCCATCCATTGCGAAAGGCTTAGCAGATGCGGAAGATGCTTTTAGGCATTATGATTATCAATTGGCATTAGAGCAGGCAGCCGCTTCACTTGAAGGAATTGATCCGGAAGCATTAAAGAAAATAAAAACAGCGATTTTAACAGAATAGATTTAACTGGGAACCGATTCAGCCATACGGCGTGAGTCGGTTTTTTATCTTTTTCAAAAGGATTTAATATGGTAAGATTTATTTTTGTGAAGTCTGGATGGGGAGGAGAGACCAATATGATTTATTTTGATAATAGTGCAACAACTAAACCATATAAAGAAGTATTAGATTCGTTTATAACGGTTTCTAGTGAATATTTTGGAAATCCATCCTCTTTGCATAGTTTAGGAGGACAAGCAGAAAAACTGCTGAATCAGGCTAGGGGTCAGGTGGCAAAGTTGTTAAAAGTGAAACCGGCTGAAATTTATTTTACGTCTGGCGGTACTGAGAGTAATAATATGGCCATTAAAGGGGCCGCATTTTTGAACCGAAATAAAGGACGGCACATCATAACTTCAAGTGTCGAACATGCATCTGTTTTGGCAGTAATGGAGCAGCTTGCCGGGGAAGGCTTTGACATTACGTATTTGCCAGTGGACCATGAAGGACGAGTATCTGTTCATGATGTTGAAAAAGCGATTCGAAAAGATACCATATTAGTTTCCATTATGCAGGTTAATAATGAAGTTGGGACCATTCAGCCGATCTTGGAAATTGGGGAAATGTTAAAAAAATATCCAACGATCTTATTTCATGTCGATTCGGTACAAGCAATTGGAAAAGTTCCCTTGTCCTTATACCAGCACAAGGTGGATTTTTGTTCGTTATCAGCACATAAATTTCACGGTTTAAAAGGAACTGGAGTATTGTTTGTTCGTGAGGGGGCTAGATTGGCACCTTTACTATCCGGGGGTAATCAAGAGCGCAAGATGCGCAGTGGTACGGAAAATGTGGCGGGATTCGTTGCATTGGCAAAAGCCTTAAGAATGACAATGGGAAAAAGTGAGCTTGGAATTACAAATATGAAGGAGATCCAGTCCAGTTTGCGAAAAAAATTAAGTGAACTAGAAGGTGTTAAGATTCATACACCGTTCGAAGGGGCGGCACCCCATATTATGAATTTTTCACTTGAAGGAATAAAATCGGAAGTATTTATTCACGCCTTAGAAACTGATGGAGTGTTCGTTTCCACCACAAGTGCCTGTTCATCTAAGAAGAAATCGCCTAGCAAAACATTGCTTGCAATGGGGGTACCGGATGATTTAGCTGATAGTTCGATTCGAATTAGTCTCTCTTTTGATAATACGCAAGAAGAGGCAGTAGCAGCTTTTTCTTCCATAAAAAGGTGTGTAAACCAACTAAGAAAGGTTATGAAATAAAATGAATTATGACCGTATATTAATACGTTATGGTGAAATATCCACAAAAGGGCGAAATCGCCATAAGTTTGTTGAGAAACTTAGAAAAAGCGTTAAAATGGCTCTGGCTTCTTTTCCAAATATTAAAATAGAGGCAAGTCGTGACAGAATGTATGTATTATTAAATAATGAAAATGGAATAGAAATTATTGAAAAACTAAAACATATATTTGGTGTTCAATCCTTTAGTCCGGCTATTAAGGTGGAAAGAAATGTTGAGGCACTCAAAAATTCAGCATTGGATTTCGTGAGGTCACATTATAAGGAAGGGCAGACTTTTAAAGTTACCCCAAAGCGTTCGGATAAAACCTTCGAGTTAAATACAGATGGAATTAACCGAACTATTGGGGGCTATTTACTTCAGAATATTTCTGGACTTCGTGTGGATGTGAAAAATCCGGATATTAATTTACGAATAGAAGTCCGAGAAGACGCTATCTATTTATCATGTGAAACGATTCCAGGTGCTGGCGGAATGCCGAGCGGTTCGAATGGTAAAGCCATGCTCATGCTGTCCGGAGGAATCGATAGTCCGGTTGCCGGGTATCTGGCAATGAAACGAGGCTTAGAAATTGAAGCAATCCATTTTCATAGTCCTCCATTTACAAGTGAACGTGCAAAAGAAAAGGTAATTGATCTTACTAAAAAACTGTCTGAAATGCATGGCAGCAGTATTAAGCTTCATATTGTGCCATTTACCAATGTTCAACAAGCTGTGCGCGAACAAATACCTGAAAATTATACCATGACCTCAACAAGAAGAATGATGCTTCGAATTGCGGAGCAAATTCGGATAAAACAGGAGGCTCTTGCGATTATTACCGGTGAGAGTCTTGGGCAGGTAGCTAGTCAAACCTTAGAAAGTATGTTTACGATTAATGAGGTGACGAACACTCCAATTCTCCGTCCATTGATTATGATGGATAAAACCGATATAATCAAAATCGCGCAAGAAATAGATACACTCGATATATCGAATAGGCCTTTCGAGGACTGCTGTACGATTTTTGTTCCTGCCTCTCCAAAAACAAAGCCGCGCCGGGAAAAAGTCCAACATTATGAAAGCTATTTTGACTTTACTTCCCTAATTGATGAAGCCGTTCAAAATGTTGAAACTCTTGTGATCGAGCCTGAAGAACAACAATCAGAATTTGATTCATTATTTTAAAGGCTGTATTAAAGGTTATTATTAATTTTTAGCATGTTGTTTGGGGCGGAAATCAATACCCAATTTTACACATTATTATAATAAGTAAAATATGAATTTTTTGTGAACAATTACCAATTGGAATATAGAATGAACTTTAAAGTTTCTACACATTCTATACTCACAAGGAGGTGATATCACATGGCAAGCAACAATTCAAACAACTTATTAGTTCCTGGTGTTGAACAAGCTCTAGACCAAATGAAATATGAAATTGCTCAAGAGTTCGGTGTAAACCTAGGTGCAGACACAACTTCACGCGCTAACGGTTCAGTTGGTGGTGAAATCACAAAGCGTCTTGTTTCTATGGCTGAATCTCAATTAGGCGGATTTGCTCGTTAATCAAATTAAATAAGATGGCTACAGAGAGTGTGGAGGTTTACCTCCCACTCTCTTTTATTTGATTAAGATTAACTGGAATAGATTGGTCCAACAAAAGGATCTTCTATTTTCTAGTTAAAGAGGTATAATAAAGATATTTCGAAATTAGAATATTAAGGGGATCGGAAGAAAATGAAAAACACAGATACAAATATGGGAGCGATCCAGGCGGGCTTTTCTTATTTTCTTTGGGGGTTACTTCCAATTTATTGGAAGTTTGTTGAAGAAGTTAATGCAAAGGAAATTCTTGCAAACCGGATCTTTTGGTCGTTTATTTTTATGGTTTTTGTGTTAGTTATAACTAAAAAATGGAGTTTATTTGTAAATACCTTAAAAGGATTCACTCAAAATAAACAGCAATTATATTCCTTGACCATTGCCTCCTTACTCATAAGCGTTAATTGGTTTGTCTATATTTGGGCAGTTAATAGCGGCCATATGATTGAGGCTAGTCTCGGCTACTATATTAATCCACTTGTAAGTATATTACTGGGCATGATTGTCCTTAAAGAAAAATTAACGGTTACACAAATTGTTTCCTTTATCCTGGCTGCTATTGGGGTTATAATTATAACCGTTTCTCATGGTGTATTTCCATGGATTGCGATAACTCTTGCATTATCCTTTGGTTTGTATGGACTTGCTAAAAAACTGATTAATGTGGAATCATCTGTAGGATTAACATTGGAGACCTTGGTGTTAACACCAATTGCTGCACTATATATGATTTACTTATTTCTGAATGGAACCAATTCTTTATTTATCGCTAGTTGGGGAACGGACTTGTTATTAATAGGTGCAGGTGCAGCTACTGCGATACCGCTGCTTTATTTTGCAAAAGGCGCACAAAAAATACCACTCTCCTTACTTGGTTTCCTGCAATATATTTCACCAACGTTAACGCTAATCTTAGGTGTTTTTGTCTATCATGAGCATTTTTCTAAAATACAATTACTATCCTTTATGTTTATTTGGGCTGCTGTAGCCATCTATTCCCTTTCAAAAACAAAATGGTTTGCGCAGAGGAAAATGAAGCTTACAAACGAAAATAGAGCTGCACTGTAACCTAAAAATCCCTTATCCGACATTTACGGATAAGGGATTTTTTATAGAAATGTTCGTTTGACTTTATTCCAGAAAGAGTTATCTTTTAATTTTAAGGTTTTTATTTTTTTATCACTCATTTTAATTTGAATGGTTTCCACATGACGGATACTTAAAGCCTCATTATCCATCCCCATAGTAGGCTGATCGTTCCCTTCTGAAATGACCTTTAAGGTAAGGGTACGGTCACTTCCCACAATAAAAGAAGCACCAAGTGTTCGATACTGATTCGTATTCACTGATGCTACCTCACTAACTTGCATGCAGGAGAGAAGCGGGTCCACAATGGAGCCGCTGACTGATTTATTATAAGCCGTACTGCCGGTAGGAGTAGCAACAATTAAACCATCACCGCGAAATGTTTCTAAATGAAGCTGATCGATGAAAACATCTATCACAAGTGTTTTAATAATGGCAGATCTGATACTAAATTCATTCAAGCAACGAAATGTACTTTGACCATCGACTGTCACTTCAATGGTAGGATACCGGCGAACCTTTAATTGTGCATTCGAGGTAATGGCTTCAACCATTTTGGATGTATCATTGATTCGGAAATCACAATACATACTTAAACTATCCATGACTGAAATGCCCATATAAAGGCAATCCTCCCGGAAGCCTGTTTTTCTTACCGCTTGCAGGAAAGTGCCATCATCCCCCACACTAGCAATAATATTAGCTTTACGGTAATCATCCACTATCGTAAAATCGTAACGTTTAGCAAGTTCTAGCAGGGGAGCTATTTTTAAAAGTAAATCCGCATCCCGTTTGTGATAAAAATAAATGTTACGTCTGATCTCCATTTCCAATCCCCCTGTACAGTGGTTGAGAAGTAATTTCATGGTGAAAATGAATATGTCTATATTTAGTTTAGCATTTTTTAGAAACAATATAAAAGACAGATAATATTAAATATACAATTATGGGTTTTGTTGAACCACCGAGTTAATGAATATACCTATTAACCTCGACATAGTAGGTTTATTTTTTTCATATAAAGCAAATAATAATGGGCTGAAAGGATGTGAGAAAATGTTTTGGCTGCTCCTTGTTCTGCTTATCATTTTGTTCTTATTCCTATTCATTATTTTTACAAAGTTAACCATCTATATTTATTATTCTCATCTTAACGATAACGACGATTTAAAGATTGAATTACGAGTATTGTTTGGCTTAATAAAATACAAAATAAAGGTACCTGTAATTAAAGTGGATGACGACTCTCCAAGTATTGTTGTGAAAAGTAAATCACAACTGGGAAACGCTGCTGATGAAGAAACGGAACCCGATGTCACTCAATTTACCAAGAATGATTTTTTAACTAGGCTTCAGACTGCAAAAGATATTTTGCATAAGGTTGTCGGGATGAATGTAATAGTTAAAAAGTTTTTACAAAAGGTTACCATTAAAAAATTTGAGTGGGAAACCTTAATGGGTGTAGGTGATGCCGCTCATACCGGGATGATGACTGGGGCCTTGTGGGCAGTTAAAGGCGGGATTATTGGGATACTGAGCCATTATATGAGGTTGAAAGAAATGCCTCAATTAACGGTTACCCCTCATTTTCAGGCAGCTGTTATACATACAAGGTTAACATGTATGTTTCAGTTTCGAATCGGGTATGCTATTCTCGCAGGATTAAAACTAATTAAATTCTGGAAGGGCGGGAAACCGCGTCTAAAAAGCAGTTCAGATTCTCGGGATGAAAATACTAAATCTGTATCATAGAGGAGGAAAATTAACATGTCTGACCACCCAATTCAAGGTTTAATGACGACAGCAATGGAAAGCCTTAAAGAAATGATTGATGTAAATACGATAATTGGTGATCCAGTAGAAACACCAGACGGAAGTGTTATTTTGACAGTATCAAAGGTTGGATTTGGATTTGCTGCAGGAGGCAGTGAGTTTAATAAACAAGACAATGGTCAAAAAGAAGGACAAGGACAGCCTAAACTTCCTTTTGGCGGTGGTAGCGGTGGCGGTGTGTCAATTACTCCAATTGCTTTTCTAATCGTAAACTCTCAAGGTGTAAAAATGCTTCATTTAGATGAAAGCACTCATTTATACGAGAAGATTCTAGAGCTGGCACCGCAGGCCGTCGATAAAATACAGCAAATGTTCTCGAAAAAAGATGAGGGGAAGCAGCAGCAATCCCAGCAGCAACAACAATCCCAGCAGCAACAACAGCCTAAAGTCGATTTAGAATTATAAGTATTAAAGTTAATCTTCCGAATTCTTAGGGAGGTTAACTTTTTCTTTTGTAACCTCTGCTTTATATTAGACCTTTACCTAAAAACCAAATTTATCTAGTTCAAATAATTGCAAAAATAGTTTTGAAAAGATATATTTACACTGTACATAATTAAAGTTTATTCGTTTTGAGCGAAGGCTTTAATACAACAAAGGAGGATGAATGAGAATGGCAAATGTTACATTTAAAGGAAATCAAATTACTCTTCTTGGCAATGAGGTGAAAGTGGGCGACAAGGCTCCAAATTTCACAGTCCTTGCAAATGACTTATCAGAAGTAACTCTAAATGATACTAAGGGACAAGTTCGTTTAATCTCATCAGTACCTTCCCTTGATACAGGTGTTTGTGATGCAGAAACACGCCGTTTCAATGAAGAAGCAAACAGCTTAGGTAATGTTAAAATCTTAACAGTAAGCGTAGACTTACCATTTGCTCAAAAGCGCTGGTGTGCCGCTGCTGGAATTGAAAATGTTCAAACTTTATCTGACCATCGTGACCTTTCTTTTGGTGAAGCATATGGAGTTGCGATTCAAGAATTAAGACTTTTAACTCGTGCGGTATTTGTAGTTGATTCAAGTGATACAGTTGTCTATGTTGAATATGTTAGTGAAGCAACTAATCATCCAAACTACGAAGCAGCACTTGAAGCAGCAAGAAACGCAAAATAAAAAAAGCGTAAAAAATGTTAAATAGGAGTTTATGAAAAGACCTCGGCAACATTGCGAGGTCTTTTTACTTGTTTAAAAATCACATACTCGTATAGAATGAATAAGGAAATTTAGTAATGGAGGGAAACAATGAACATTTCTCCAGTAGAAGAGTTATTTACATTATTTAATGAAACTGCCCTTATCTTACAAGAGGAATTAACCTGCAGTTATCTCGAGGCGCTTGCTGAAACAGGTGAGAATTTATTTCAGGGAGCCATTCTCCAGGAAGAGTTAAGTGAATTAACGGTTAAAAGGCTTAAGAAACAATATAGTGAGATTAGTTTGGACAACTATTCCAATGAAGACATACGTAAAGCCTTTCAGTTAGTCATTTTAAAAGGAATGAAGGAAAATGTGCAGCCGAATCATCAAATGACTCCGGATTCAGTGGGGATGCTCGTTGGTTATTTAGTTGAAAAATTCGTGCAGAAACCCTCTTTCCGACTTCTTGATCCGGCGGTGGGAACAGGTAATCTTTTGACAACCGTGATTAATCATTCACGTAAGCAAATTAGCTCAATTGGTGTGGAGATAGATGATATCCTAATAAAGTTAGCCTATGTAAATGCGAATCTGCAAGGACAACCAATTCAATTCTTTAACCAAGACAGCTTAGAATCATTGTTTATTGAGCCGGTTGATGCGGTAATTGCAGATTTACCTGTAGGGTACTATCCGAATGATATTAGAGCAGCGGACTATCAATTAAAAACTGAAAAAGGTCACTCTTATTCTCATCATCTGTTTATTGAACAAGGAGTTCGGCATACCAATCCAGGGGGATATCTGTTTTTCTTAGTTCCTAATGGTTTGTTTGAAAGTGAGCAGGCTCCCCAGCTGCATGAATATTTAAAGGACCATACATATATTCAGGGCCTCATGCAATTGCCAACCAACATTTTTAAAAATAAGACTTCAGCGAAAAGTATTTTGATTTTACAAAAGAAGGGCGAAAACATTCAGCCCCCTAAGCAGGCATTGCTTGTCAAGTTACCGAGCCTTTCAAACGCATTTGAGATGGATAAAATCCTAACAAAAATGGAAAACTGGTATCAAGAAAATAAAGGATAAAGCAGGGAAACCTCCTGTTTTATCCTTTTTCTTGTAATTAAGAAATTTGTGAATATATGAACATTTGTCATGTAATCGGTCTCATGTAAATTATGCCTTGAAATGTCCTATCTACAGTGATTAAATGAAAAATTGAGGGAAATAAACAGGGTCGGTTTGCACAAAATAAAGTTGTATTAAAACATAAATAATTACAAGTCGATGTTGTTATATAAAAGGAGCGTTCTACATGTCAAAAGTTATTGCAATCAATGCAGGAAGTTCTTCATTGAAGTTCCAGTTATTTGAAATGCCAAGCGAAGAAGTAATCACGAAAGGACTTATTGAAAGAATAGGCCTAAATGATTCAATTTTTAATATTACGGCTAATGGCGAAAAAATTCAAGAAATCACTGATATTCCAGATCATGAAGTAGCTGTTAAAATGCTGTTAGATAAATTAACAACACTGGGAATTATTAAGTCTCTTAATGAAATTGAAGGAATTGGCCATCGTGTCGTTCACGGAGGAGAAACGTTTACCGATTCAGCATTAATTACTGATGAAGTATTAGCCAAAATTGAAGAATTATCAGAATTAGCACCCTTGCATAATCCGGCCAATGTTACTGGAATAAAAGCATTTAAGCAGGTCCTGCCTAATGTTCCAGCAGTTGCTGTATTCGATACTGCTTTCCATCAAACAATGCCAGAGAGTTCTTTCCTATACAGCTTGCCTTATGAATATTATAAAAAATATGGAATCCGTAAGTACGGTTTCCATGGCACAAGCCATAAATATGTATCCCAACGCGCAGCGGAATTATTAGGCCGTCCGATTGAACAACTTCGCTTACTCTCTTGTCACTTAGGGAATGGAGCAAGTATTGCTGCAATTGAAGGCGGAAGGTCTATTGACACATCTATGGGTTTCACACCACTTGCAGGGGTAACGATGGGAACACGTTCAGGGAACATTGACCCCGCGCTTATTCCTTATATCATGGAGAAAACGAACCAAACAGCTGAAGAAGTGCTTGAAGTGTTAAATAAAAAGAGTGGAATGTTAGCTGTTTCTGGTTTTTCAAGTGATCTTCGGGATATTATTGGTGAAGCTGACAAAGGAAATGAGCGTGCAGAGCTTGCATTGGATGTGTTTGCTAACCGTATTCATAAATACATCGGTTCTTATGCTGCTCGTATGTGTGGCGTAGATGCGATTATTTTCACAGCCGGTATTGGTGAAAATAGTGATCCGATTAGAGAACGTATTTTAAAAGGATTAGAATTTATGGGCGTTTATTGGGATCCTGCTTTAAATAAAGTAAGAGGCGAGGAAGCATTTATCAACTATCCTCATTCTCCAGTTAAAGTAATAATCATACCTACAAACGAAGAGGTTATGATTGCCCGTGACGTTGTTCGTTTAGCACAGTAAGGTTTTATATTAGTTTTTTTGAAGCTTAATAATTTAGAAAAAGGCAAAAGCTGTTGTTAACGGCTTTTGCCTTTTTTAAGTCCTGTTTTGATGTGATATACTGGAAAAAGAAACAATGAGCAGGAGGGGTTACATTGCCATTGACAGACCGTGAAACAGTTGTCTTGAATGAAATACGCTCATGGGAAAAAAACTTATTAAATTACGAAGCGAATGATTTTCAATTACTATATGAAAAGTATTTGGAACGTTCTTTTTCCTTGCTGCCTGAAAAGGTTCAAAGGCAATTTTTCTACTTGATCGACGGTTGGCTATTTCATTTACACAGTATTATTCAAGGGGCACAGCTTCAAATGGATGCAAAGGAAAGAATCCTTACATCAGGCAGAATCTTTCGGAAAGATATTGAGAAAATTGCTGACTTACGACAGTTGGATATTGATCAATTGCAATACATAGCAGAGCAGCAAATTGCCAAGCATCGCCTCTATTCCTTTGCCCAAGGCGGACTCTCTGGAACGGGGGGTACACTTCTGTTAGGGGCAGATATTCCAGCAATGGCAGTTATCAATTTACGGGTGGTTCAATTGATAGCTATGACCTATGGATTTGAAGTAAATACCCCATTTGAAATGATGACATCTTTAAAAGTATTCCATACCGCTACACTGCCACCAAGAATTCAAAAAGAAGGCTGGGCTTCTTTGATGGCAGAATTAGAGGCACACGAAGAGTTATATTTTTATGAGGGAAATGAGAAAATTACCGATATTACCTGGTTAGAGCAGCCGGTTCAGCAGCTATTTAAAGCAATGGTGATCATGCTGTTTCGAAAACGAGCAATCCAAGGTATCCCCCTTGTCAGCATGGCAATTGGGGCTGGGACGAATTATCAGTTAACCCGGAAAGTAACGGATTTTGCCCATAAATACTATCAATTGCGTTATCTAAAGGAAAAAGAGGAGTTATTCGATGAGCAGCGAAGAACATAAAAAGGAAGCACCGAAGGCAGTAAGATGCAAAATCATTACGGTCAGTGATACAAGAAATCAGGAAACAGATAAAAGCGGCAGGCTAATGATGGAGATGCTTGAAGGTGCGGGACATAAAATCGCGGATTATTGTATTGTGAAAGATGAAACGGCCCCGATTCAGGCGGAAATACTTAAAGGCTGTGACAGAGACGACATTGATGTTATTCTAACAAATGGCGGAACCGGGATTGCCAAGCGGGATGTAACGATTGAAACAGTTGAAGGTCTGCTAGAGAAAGAAATTGTCGGCTTTGGTGAATTGTTTCGAATGTTGAGTTACCAAGAGGATATCGGTTCTGCTGCTATCCTATCCAGAGCCATTGCAGGTGTTGTCAAGGACAAAGGAGTGTTTTCAACCCCGGGCTCCACAGGAGCGGTTAAATTAGCCATGAGTAAATTAATTCTGCCAGAGATAGGGCATGTGGTAAGAGAGCTGAAAAAAGACCTATAAACAATAAAACTCCCTGCCAAAGGGAGTTTTATTGATGTACTTTTGTAGAAACAGATTGGTCCGTACGGTACCATAGCCATAAATCATTGATGATAGAAGCTAGATTGGCTATTTCTGTATTCAACTTACATGAACGTGGAAAGTCATTTTCGTCTGAAAGCTTATCCTGTTTATGGTTTATTTCCTGTTCAAGCTCTGCAATTCGGTCAGGAATAGACCCGCGAATCTGTTCCCAATGAAGTAAAATATACTGCTGTGTTTCCTTGGAATATTCATCCCACTCAAGCCCTAAATCTGGCACAAGGATCCCAAGTCGTTCGTCATAATAAAAATGATCCAGCATGTGTTCCTCTCCTATATTTCAAATTTGTATATAGTAGAAATGGTGTCAGGCACCTTTATTGTACTATAGATAGTGTAATCATTCACGATAAAATATGTTCTTTAACCAAAAGCACGGGGCAGGCAGCTCCGTGCTTTAAAATGATATATAGTTATCCTGCATCTTTTACTGTTCGAACAACGAGAACATCACATGGTGCGTAGCGAGTGATATGTTCAGAAACACTTCCAATAATGAACCTTTCTACCACATTCATACCGGTTGCACCGCAGAGGATTAAATCAACATGATGTTTTTTGGCTATATCTCTAGGAATGCGAATTTTAGGGGAACCGTATTCAATTTCATATTGAACGTTTGTTAATCCTGCCTCAACAGCTTGTTGTTGATACTTTTCGAGCATATCCTTTGCCAGCTTTTCTGCTCGATCGCCAATAACCGTATCATATGCTTCAATTATGGCAAACGACCTTGTATCAATTACATGGACTAATATCATACGTGCACCATTTCGTTTGGCAATTTCTATCCCTTTTTGAAATGCCCAATCTGCCTCCTTTGACCCATCAATAGCGACCAAAATATTTCGGTATTTAAGTCCCATGATTATCATCTCCTCACCTTGAGTATACAATATTTAACAATGAATAATTGTTTCAATTTTTCGAACAATAATGTAGTAACATATCTAAGGGGGCATGAAAGTGATGGAAAGAGAATCAAAGAATAAGTATACGTTTGAATTTGATGAAAAAGGAACAATGGAGGTAAGCCAGCAGATATTGAACTCCTATAATAGCGGCTTTATAGGGGAAGGAACGGCACTAGCAGACAGCAGTGATTTTGCTGCTTTAGAAGAGTAAAGTAGGATTTTAATTAGGGAAAAGCTGTCTAGAGTAGGCAGCTTTTTTCATTTGAGGGAATCTTAACGAAGGGTAAAGCCATTTCATCCTGTTGTGCGCTAAAAGGGTGCTTCCGCTTTTGGTGTGTACTAGTCGTATGTCCTTGGGAATTCAGAAGTAAAGGGCATTTACCCAAGAGCTTGTAGGTAATCGTGCATATTCTTTAGTGTATCAACTATAAAAAGAGGAGGAGTAATAATGACCACTTCAATGTATGGAATAAATACGGAGGAAGAAAGACTTCACCATGGGTTCGGCCATTTTGGAGGTTTTGGTCACTTTGGAGGATTTGGCCGTCCGGGCTTCGGCTTTGGCCGTCCAGGATTTGGTTTTGGCTTCGGCAGACCATTCGGTTTCGGCTTGCCATTTTTAGGAGGCCTTGCAGCGGGTGCTTTATTAACAGCACCATATTATGGATACGGATATGGATATGGATATGGATATCCTTATTACGACCCATATTATTATTCATATTATCCTTATTACTATTATTAATTCATGATGTTGAGCTTTGCCTTTTGGTAAAGCTCTTAAATATTTTTAATTTAGTGAAAGAAAGTCCTTATCAAATAAAATAAATACATTTTAATGATTATGTTTACAATTTTTACATATAAGGATATAGTATAGTAACTATTTTTATAGCGAATAGACTAAATGGGAGGTTAGCACATGCGGATTGGAGTACCAAGAGAGATAAAAAATAATGAAAATCGTGTTGCTATGACACCGTCAGGAGTTGTTAATCTCGTAAAATATGGACATGAGGTAATGATTGAAAAAGATGCAGGACTCGGCTCCGGTTTTCTAGACGAAGATTACCGCTCTCATGGGGCACAAATCGTGGAAACAGCTCGTGAGGCATGGTCTATGGACATGGTTATGAAGGTGAAAGAACCACTCCCAAGTGAATACCAATATTTCCGTGAAGGGTTAATATTATTTACATATTTACATCTAGCGCCTGAACCGGAGTTAACCAAGGCATTAATGGACAACAAAGTAATTGGGATTGCATATGAAACGGTTCAACTTGCGAACCATAGTCTGCCATTACTTACACCCATGAGTGAGGTTGCTGGAAGGATGGCCCCACAAATTGGCGCACAATTCCTAGAAAAGGTCTACGGGGGTAAGGGGATCCTGCTTTCGGGTGTTCCAGGGGTACAAAGAGGAAAAGTAACCATTATTGGCGGTGGAGTTGCCGGTACAAATGCGGCCAAAATGGCGATTGGACTAGGGGCAAAAGTAACCATTATTGATGTGAATCCAGACCGTCTTCGTCAATTAGATGATATTTTTGGTTCGGATGTTACCACCCTCATCTCTAATCCCTTGAATATTGCGGAAGCAGTGAAAGAATCAGATTTAGTCATCGGTGCTGTATTAATCCCAGGAGCAAAGGCTCCCAAGCTCGTAACCGAGGAAATGATTCGTTCCATGACACAAGGAAGTGTTGTGGTCGATATAGCGATTGACCAAGGGGGAATATTTGAGACAACAGACCGGATCACTACTCATGATCATCCAACATATGTAAAGCACGGAGTTGTCCATTATGCTGTTGCGAATATGCCTGGCGCTGTCCCTAGGACATCCACCATTGCCTTAACAAATGTAACAGTTCCGTATACACTCCAAATCGCTAATAAAGGCTATAAAAAAGCATGCTTAGAAAATGAGGCTTTGTTAAAAGGGATCAATACTTTAAAAGGCTATGTTACTTACCCAGCCGTTGCAGAAGCACAAGATTTGAGCGCTTCAGATACAAGGAAGTTACTAGAACAAAATTAAGAGAAGAGGCCGAAACCTCTTCTCTTTTACATAGGAAAACCAGCTTCACTAGAAAGCTGGCTTTTTTAAAACAATTATGTAGCCGCATTTGCCGTAGAGATATAAGAAAGTTTTAAACCACCACTCCTCAAAGTGGGTGTTCTCAGAAGCGTTCCTGCGTGTCCTCCATGTCTTATAGACAGAGGCATGTCATTTCGGCTTCGATAGTTAAACTCCCTTTTACAGCTTAAAGGTTAAAACTTTATTATGATTACGTACAACGCAGCTTGTATTGTTATAATACATCAAATCTGGATGGAGTTCAATGTAAAAAAGTCCCAAATTTTATTTAATAATTTGCAGCTCTTTTGGAAACTTTGTTAGTATTTTTGCTCCATCAGCAGTGATAAACACATCATCCTCAATTCGAACACCAGCAACCTCTGGGACATAGATCCCCGGTTCGATCGTGTAAACCATACCTTCCTCAATCACCAACTGATTGGTCTCTGTTAATGAAGGATATTCATGGACACTAATTCCAAGTCCATGACCTAATCGATGAGGGAAAAATTCGCCATAGCCAGCATCTGAAATAATTCGTCGGGCTGTAAGGTCCACTTCTGCAGCGCTGACACCAGGTTTACTAGCGTCTATCGCAGCAAGCTGTGCATTCAAAACCGTATCATAGATCTCTTTTTGCTTATCGTTAATGTCTCCATAAGCAACGGTTCTCGTAATATCTGAGCAATAACGGTCAACCACAACCCCTAAATCAAACAATACAAAATCGCCTTTCTTAATTTTTGTTTCTCCTGGTGTACCGTGAGGGGAAGCTGCGTTAGACCCTGCTAGTACCATGGTAGAAAACGACATTTCAGTCACACCCTTTTGTTTAAGGGCGTACTCCAATGCATTAAGCACATCAAGTTCTGTTTTTCCTTCCTTTATTTCACTAACACCGAACTGAACAGCATAATCAGCTAGTGCACAGGCTTCTTCAATGATTTTTAATTCCTGTGCATCTTTAATCATACGCAGCACTCGTAATTTTTCTTCTGCAGATACAAAGGAAGCATCTGGAAACAAGCTTAAGAGCCGTTCATAGCGCTCAACGTTCATATGTTCTTTTTCAATTGCTGCCTTCGAAATATTTTGGATTCGTTTATTAATAGAATTAAGAATCATTTCCCAAGGATTTTCAACGTCGCTGTAACCAATGATTTGATGTTCCCAGCCAGAACGTTTTGCATCATGCACCTCCATTGAAGGGCAAACCAAGAATGGTTCCTCTTCCTGGAATACAGCAAGTGCCAGCAGTCTCTCATGCGGATCGGTATAATAGCCGCTTAAATAAAAAACATTTTCTGTAGATGTCAGAAAGCAGACTTCAATTTCATTTTCTTTCATCCAAGTTTGAAGCTTAAATAATCGTTGTTTCATGATTAGGGGACCCCCTTACCTTAAAATCAAAACCAATTTGAGCGTAACAAGATTAATCGTAAAAGTAAACTATCCAAACTTATCATGCTCTAAAAAGAGAGAGTTATGGGTATAAAGTAAGAAGGAATTCTTAAATTCTTATGGAAGAAATAAAAAGAACTAAAAAGGAGTTGTTAAGAATGAAAGTATCTTATCATGGGCATTCAGTTGTTCAAATTAACACGCAGGGGAAAAATATTATTATTGATCCATTTATTACAGGCAATTCATTAACCGACTTAAAGGCAGAAGAGGTAAAGGTGGATGTCATCATTTTATCGCATGGTCATAATGACCATGTCGGGGATACAGTAGAGCTCGCCAAAAGGAATGATGCACTTGTGGTGGCAACGGACGAACTATCTACTTTCTTAAGCTGGCAGGGAGTAAAAACATATGGTATGCACATTGGTGGTTCCTATCAATTTGAGTTTGGCAGAGTCAAGCTGACTCAGGCTTTTCATGGTTCAAGTTTTACAACAACTGATAAGCAAATTGTTTATTGCGGGATGCCGGCAGGAATCCTGTTTATGAGTGAAGGAAAGACCATTTACCATGCAGGTGATACGGCTCTTTTCTCAGATATGAAATTAATTGGTGAGCGTCATCCAATCGACCTTGCCTTTGTGCCTATAGGTGATAACTATACAATGGGACCGGAGGATGCTGCCTATGCTGCCGAACTGTTAAGAGCTAAAACAGTTGTTCCAATCCATTACAATACCTTCCCGCCTATTAAACAAGACCCTTATCAATTTATTGAAATGCTTTCTCATAAAAATGGACGTGTGCTCACACCAGGTGAGGCAATAGAAATTTAATCGTTATCTAGGATTTCACATACTTTTTTTCCTCCCTCTAGCATAAAAATGAAACAAGCAGTCTTTTAGGGAGGAAATATATATGAAAAAGAATCGTTATTTGCTTTGCTTATTACTTGCGGGGGTTATGCTCTACTTTGCTGTACCGAGATTGTCTGTTAACTTTAACGGAGCACCCGGGATATTTTCCTTAGCTTGGCTCGCATTTGCTTTAATCGTGATTGCGGGGAATCTAACAGGACTTCTCTATAGCCCAAAGAAACCAGCCCGCAGAATGCTGTCAGGACGAACAAAGAAAAAATCCCGTTCTTACTATTAATTTAATTGATGTGGTAATGGTTCATGTTGATTTATACCATGTTGAATGGAGCGGAAATCAACAATCGTTTTTAGCACAATTAAAAAAAAATAGCATTATCTGTCCAAAGCGCCTGTAAAGAAGGCGCTTTCCTTGTTATAAATTGGAGAAACCGCATTGAATCAAGGCTTTCAACACTTTATAATGGAAAATAGACATAATTTCAGTTGAAGACTGGATGAATTGGAATTCAAACGATAAAGGGTGAAGGTCTTGGCTACTAAGCATGAACAAATTTTGCAATACATTGATGGACTTCCAATAGGGGAAAAAATATCTGTGCGGCAAATCGCCAAGGCGATGACCGTAAGTGAAGGAACGGCTTATAGAGCGATAAAAGAAGCTGAAAATAAAGGATATGTCAGCACGATTGAACGCGTTGGCACGATTCGGATTGAGCGGAAAAAGAAAGAAAATATTGAAAAGCTGACATTTGCGGAAGTCGTAAATATTGTCGACGGACAGGTATTAGGCGGAAGAACCGGTTTGCATAAAACCCTTAATAAATTTGTGATTGGGGCAATGAAATTAGAAGCCATGATGCGCTATACGGCAGCGGGTAACCTTCTCATTGTCGGAAACCGGACACAGGCACACGAGCTAGCTTTAAAAGCAGGTGCTGCTGTTTTAATTACCGGTGGATTTGATTCTGAAGACCATGTAAAAAAACTGGCTGATAAATTGGAATTGCCGGTCATTTCAACTAGTTATGATACCTTCACAGTAGCAACGATGATTAACCGGGCCATTTACGACCAATTAATAAAAAAAGAAATCATCCTAGTAGAAGACATATTAACGTCTCTTGACGAAACCTATTACCTTAAAAATACTGATAAAGTATCCAAGTGGCATGAATTAAATCAGAAAACGACTCATAGCCGTTACCCTGTTGTTGACCAAAATATGAAAATTCAAGGAATGGTCACAAGTAAAGATATATTAGGCCAAGAATTGGATACTTCGATTGATAAAATCATGACAAAAAATCCAATGACCGTGAACGGAAAAACAAGTGTCGCCTCCACAGCTCATACCATGGTTTGGGAAGGAATTGAGGTCCTTCCAGTTACGGATGATGCCAACCGTCTTGAAGGTATTATAAGTCGGCAAGATGTTCTTAAGGCATTGCAAATGAATCAGCGTCAACCGCAGGTTGGTGAAACAATAGACGATATTATTACCAACCAAATGGTCTTAGTCCAAGGTAAAGCTAAAGGAGAAGAGGTCTACTCATGTGAAGTGACTCCACAAATGACCAATTATCTAGGAACCATTTCTTACGGTGTATTCACCACGATTGTATCCGACGCTGCTAATCGGGTTTTACGCAGCTATAAAAAAGGTGATTTAGTAGTTGAGAATATGACGATTTACTTTTTAAAACCGGTTCAAATGGAGAGTACCTTGGAAATTGTCCCTAAAATACTTGAAGTTGGCCGTAAGTTTGGAAAAGTGGATGTAGAGGTTTTTAATGATGGAGTGTTGGTAGGCAAAGCGATGATGATGTGCCAGTTAATTGATCGAACTTAAAATGATAAACAAAAAAGCCGCTCTCTAAAAGAAGCGGCTAAACTTATTTCTGGGATTCAAGATTATTAGCCTCTTCAATCGCAAATGGCAGATAATGCTTATATTTTTTGAAGCCAGTCCAGCTAAATAAGGCGCCATAGATGATAAACACTGATGCAATAATGTATGATGTAGTAGTCTCGGAAATAAAGAAAAGATGATTAATGCCAAATAAGCAAACAAAAAGGCCTAGGGCGATATTTGATTTTGCGGAAAGCCATTTCTTTTCTACATGGCGGTTGCTTCTAAAGTATTTTGTTTTATAAAATAAATAGAAGGCAAATAATACAACAATCAAAACAACAAGTAAAATCATTATTCAGACCTCCAACTTTCTAGAAAATCATCTACTATTTTAACTTGGATTGAAAAAAAAAGCCATTATTGGTACATAAGGAGCAGTGTTCATGATTGAGCAAATTTTAACAGCGATTGAACAATATGATAGCATTATTGTTCATCGACATGTCCGTCCAGACCCGGATGCATACGGGTCACAAGGTGGATTAACAGCTATTTTAAAGGAGTCATTCCCAGAGAAAAAAATCTTTGCTGTCGGCCAAGAGGAGCCAACGCTTAATTTCCTGCGCCGGCTTGATGTAATTGGGGACGAGGTTTATAAAGGGGCATTGGTGATTGTTTGTGATACAGCTAATCAAGAAAGAATAGATGATCGCCGCTACACGTTAGGTGACAAATTAATTAAAATAGACCACCATCCCAATATGGAACCTTATGGAGACCTATTATGGGTCGATACAAATGCGAGTTCCTGCAGTGAAATGATCTATGAGTTTTACTTAAGGGGTAAGGATAAAGGACTAAAAATGAATGATGAAGCGGCAAGACTATTGTTTGCCGGGATTGTTGGAGATACAGGGAGATTTTTGTTCCCAAGCTCAACTGAAAAGACATTTGCCTATGCTGGTGAATTGATTCATTACAATTTCTCTCGTACTGAGCTGTTTGATAAGATGTATGAACTAGATCCGAAAATTATTAAATTACAAGGATATATCCTGCAAAACTTTGAGCTTCAGTCAAACGGTGTTGCTTCTGTTAAAATAACAAAAGATTTATTACAAGAATATAACGCAAGACCGGCTGAAGCATCTTTGCTTGTTAGCACTTTGGGAGATGTAAAAGGCATCAAAGCATGGGTCTTTTTTATTGAGGAAGAAAACCAAATTCGCGTAAGACTCCGCTCCAAGGGACCTGTTATCAATGGGGTGGCAAGACAATTTAACGGCGGCGGACACCCGCTTGCTTCAGGTGCAACTATTTACTCATGGGACGAAGTGGACGATGTTGTTCGTGAATTAGGGAAGGTTTGCGAAGCATATTCGAAATAGTCTCTAGATAAGAAACCGGCCCGTTTTAGGGCCGGGCGGTAACGGAAGTGCCTGTTTAAGGTGCTTCCGCTTTTCTTACAAAATAAGAAAGTATAAAAGTTTTTGAATTTGAGAATTGTCTAGCTACAGCGCCTAGTCCCCTCGAGGTCATAAGACGAGCCGGCCAAAAGGTTAAAAAGCAACCTTTCGGCCGGCTCGTCTTATGCTTGTC
>NZ_JBALPZ010000141.1:9198-9388 GCF_036965645.1 Neobacillus drentensis | reverse complement strand
CATAAAAATAGTTCACTCCACTTACCTTTATTATTTTATTAAATAATGAAAAAGGTTCTTCATTCACATCACATATTGCTAGATTTGCCCTTGTTCTGCAAAAAGAATGGAAACATATTTACCGATACCACCAGCAGCTCCTGTAATAATTGCCGTTTTATTTTCTAGACGTAACAATGGAATTCCCCCT
>NZ_JBALPZ010000141.1:0-9125 GCF_036965645.1 Neobacillus drentensis | reverse complement strand
CTTTATCATCATAAAGATACAACAGTAGATTACTAGATGTATCGTCCTTCGTTCGCTTTTTTTTGAGTTGGATCAAATCATTAACACAAATTCGCTTTATGAAGCTCTCTGAAAATCCTCGATTTTGCCTTCGAGTAGTTCCCCATTATATCATTATTGAAAAATTTGGCCGCCTGCACAGTTAACGATCGTACCATTTAGCATATTGGCCCCTGTCGTCGCCGCAAATATGACAACTTCTGCGATCTCTTCTGGAGTAGCTGGTATATTTGGTCCTGTTGTTTCTGTAAGCTTTTTCACTCTTTCTTCAGTAAGGGTTGTCGATTTTACCAAAAGCTTCTACTTACATTTTTCCATTGTTCCTCGGATGAAACATCTAATTCAAGAGCAAGAATATCTCTCTCAAGATTGGATACTGCTTCTTCCAATTGTTTGATTGCGATATCGGTAGCCACTACTTTGGCTCCCTCTTTAGCAGATAATTTTACTACCGCTAACCCCATGCCACTTGAAGCACCTGTAATAAAAGCAACTTTGTTAGTTAAGCGTCACATCAAACATCCTCCTCAGGTTATGAATATCAGAGTACAAACTTATCCCCTATTAAAAAGCAACAGGCAAGGAGGTTAACCCCTGTGAGGCTAGCTTGAATTGCCATCTAACATTCTCGCGAGGAATTCTTAGATGAAGATTGGGCATTCTCTTAAGCAGGGTAGTAAACGCAATATCCCCTTCTATCCGGGCAAGAGGAGCCCCTAAACACATATGAATGCCATGCCCAAAGGCAAGATGCCGTTTGATTTTGCGCGTAATATCTAGTTCTTCTGACTGTGCAAATTGAAGTTCGTCTCGATTGGCTGATTTCATTAAAGGAAGAATGACATCCCCTTTTTTAATCTGCTCTCCTCCAAGCTCAGTGTCTTCAAGTGCATAACGCGGTCCAGCAATGGTAGAAGGACCATTAAAGCGCAGCAGCTCTTCAACTGCGGAAGGAACCAAACTATGATTGGCCTTGAGCATCTCCCATTGGTCTGGATGATCGAATAATATTATGGTACCAGTGGAGATCAAAGTTGAGGTGGTCTCATGCCCAGCAAATATTAATAGCTGTATCATTGAGAGCAGTTCCGCTTCGTTCAGTCGATCTCCCTCCTCCTCAATAGCGACTAATTGGCTGATTAAATCATCACTAGGATATTGACGTTTTTCGGCGACAAGCTGCTTGATGTAATTGCCGAAGTCTTGAAGGCCTTTTGCTACCTCTGGATCCAACCTTCCCAGACCAAGACCATTTGCGATTGCCTCCGACCATTCATGGATCTTTTTCCGATCTGATTTTGGCACACCTATCATGTCAGAAATAACGTTGATTGGTAATGGATTAGCATAGTCCTTGACTAGATCCATCTCACCTTTTGCTTGAACCTGATCGAGTAATTCATCTGCAGCCTCTTGCACACGAGGACGTAGGCTTTCCATATATTTTGGAGTGAACGCTTTAGACACCAATGTTCGTAATCGTTTATGATCGGGCTCATCAATGGCATTTAAAGAAGTGGAAAGAAAGTGAGAGTGACCGGATTCCTCGCTCCCGGTTAAGGATTGCTGAATGTGATTGTTATCTCCAAGTCCTCTGCTGTCAACCGTAAAGCGGGCATGATCTTTCAGCACCTGCATGACTTCTTCCATTCGTGTAGCCATCCAGACTTGGTTATCCTCACCACCCATTGGTAATTGAATAGGAAACACCGATCCCATTTTTCGCATCTGAACAAATAATGGAAACGGGTCTTCCGTGTTGTGACCACTTAGTAGGCCTAATACTCTATCCTGAATGATTTGTTCCGAATTTTTCATCATGAACTTCCTTTCTCATCTTAATTGTCTTCTAGGCTTTAATCATTTTGATAACACTTTATACTCATGCTTGGACACCGACTCTATTTTTATTAATCTTTTTAAATAGTATGCTTTTTACTAGGTACTGGTCATTAGAGGTACTTTTTTAAATTATTAAGGACTACTCTATATCCATTTGCAAACATATGGATCCCATCAATTGCATATTCTTCTTTTAAGTTTCCTTCAGAATCCATTAAACCCTTTTTACAAAAAAAAATTCATAACCATGTCTTTTTGCTAATTCTTTAATTAATTCATTCGCATCCGAGATTGCTTGATTAGTTCTTGTTTTAAACATTTCTTCCTTTTTAGACTTGTCAATTGGAGGAAAATCCGCTTTTGCATTTATAGGATAATAAGCCATTACAAATACCTTGCAATCCGGCAATTTTTCACCAATTTGAGTTAAAATAGTATTATAGTTTGCAAGTAAATCTTCTTTTTTATAGCCGGGCGAACCGATATCATTCGTTCCAATATTTATCTGACCCCTTTTCCACTATTTTTAAAGAAGACTCGCCAATTAACGAGCTGCTTTAATCACAACATTAGATTTATTAGATAAATAGAAGAAAATAAATTCTTTTATCAAATTTATAAGAAAAAATCAACCTAGAATTTAGTCTATTAACTTACAAGCCTACGATTTCCTTCCTTTTGTTTCCCAAGACTGTTTCTTTCCTAGTATCAACACGTTTAACGAATAGGGCTAATACTAGAGCCACAATATTAACGCCGAGTGCTACATAGAATGAAGATTGAATTCCCACTAATAAAGCCTTCTGTGTTAATAAGGCTTGAGATGCCGGTGCCAATGTTGTTGGATCAACACCTTTCAAAAGGCCTTTAGCAGCTGTATTAGTTACTGAATTCATAATGGTAACAAGAACAGCTGTACCAATTGAACCAGACACTTGCTGTGCTGTATTATTAATGGCTGTACCATGTGGATTTAACCTAGTTGGCAATTGATTTAGACCGTTTGTCATAATTGGCATGGAAATCATTGATATACCAAATGTGCGGAGAGAGTATACAAAGATAATGTATGTTTCACTTGAGTCGATTTGTAAGTTTGCCAACATATAAGTTGATACTGCTGTAATTGCAAGACCTGTTACTGCAAGAATTCGCGGACCATATTTATCAAATAGTTTCCCTGTAATCGGAGACATAATCCCCATAATAATGGCACCAGGCAGCATTAACAAACCAGATTCAAGTGGTGTAATTCCTCTTACATTTTGGAGATACGCTGGAGTTAAAATCATACCAGAGAACATAGCTACAGCGTTTACAATCGATATAATAGATGCTAGAGCAAACATTGGATACTTGTAAGCTCGAAGATCTAATAATGGTTCATCCAATTTAAATTGACGAGAGATAAAGACTATTAAAGCAATAGCCCCAACTATTAAAGAAGTTAAAACAAACGTATCTGTCCAACCATCTGAACTTGCAGAACTAAAACCATATAGCAATCCGCCAAAACCAATAGAAGATAAGATAACAGAGAAGTAATCAAGATTCGTATTTTTATTTTGGTCCATTATATTTTCAAGTTTCCAAACTGCTAGTAGTAAACTAATAACAGCTAAAGGTATGATCATTTCAAAAAGTAAACGCCAATTATAATACTCTACGATATATCCTGAGATTGTTGGACCAATGGTTGGGGCGGTAATCATTACTAATCCGAAAAAACCCATTGCAGTCCCACGTTTTTCACGTGGAAAGCTCACTAGCATAACATTCATTAATAAGGGACCCATTGCTGAAGAGCCTATTGCTTGAATCATTCGACCGGTCAACAATACACCAAAGTTTGGTGCGAACGCTCCTAATGCTGTACCAAAAATAAAAATAAGCATTAATGAAATAAATAATCTACGATTCGAAAAACGCGTTAATAAAAAGGCTGATGCTGGAATCAAAACACCGCTAACAAGCATATAGCCTGTAGAAAGCCACTGTATTGTGGAATAGTCTTTAATTTTTAAATCTGTCATGATAGACGGCAGAGCCACATTTAAAAGAGAGTTATTTAAAAAAGAAACAAAGGCTCCTAAAAATAAGATTGCTATCATTAAATAGGGTGTTTTTTTGGGTAAAACTGAATCCATCTCCGTTTTCTCCTTATCATTTAAATTGAAGAGTAAATATATTATTTTTGTTCGTTTACATTTCGGTAATTAATACCATGTTTTTAAGCCTTTATTTTTGTTCACTCTTCGTTATTATTATTTTTTCAAAAATTAAGATTTCTGTATTTCATTTTTTTTGTTTGTATTATAAAATTTCGACATTATTTATTCGGGTATGGTGAACAATTAGATTTTCAACAAAAGTATACGAGTTAAAGGTGGTATTTTGTTCTTCGATGTAAGCTTATTTTCCCATTCTATTTTCACCAGGTTTCTTGTATAAATATAGATATTATCTTTTGCCCAAGGTTTAACACCTTAGAAGTGATCAGTAAACGAAAAAGGGACTGACCAAAAGTGTAGTCATTTGACCACATTTTGATTAACCCCTTCCGATTCGGCCAGTTATATTCCTCTTACTCTAATTTGTGGCTGCCTGTACGTCTATTGAACCACAACACGAACGCGACCAAGGTTTTGGACCTTCGCGAAAGATGTGTTCGGGTCACCTTCACGCTGAGACGTCACTCGAATCGCAGGGAAGTAGGTATCAGGCTTATTGTAAGTAAATGTTGCCTTCACCACGACCGTCTCATTTGGCTTTCCGAAGGATAATGCCTCGAAGTTGCCTGAGCCGAGGAAGTCCCAATCGGAGCCCACTACCTTACCAGACCCTGGAGGAACCTGGATCTTTGCCTTGAAGGTGACAGTCTGACCGGCCGGAATGTCAATCCTGTTGTCGCCGTTGACGGTTAGATCGACGACAGGCTGGATACCTCGGCGCACCGCAGCGTTATCAGGCACTTTAACTTGACTGTCAACCACGTCATAATGGGTTGAGCCTAGAGGCTCTTCGCCCCTCTCTACCCAAGCGCTTAAATCCCTAAGTGCCTGATGGAGAATGCCTTCATATTGCACTAGACGGTGAGTACGAGGACCAATATGATCTGCGTTGTCGTTGTACCAGACACAGAAGTTGGCGTCGAAGCGCTCACCTATTGAATCTTTAACCCTCGCGCTATACCAATCAGCATGCCATGGATAAGCGTCATTATCAAACAGGTTGGCAACCATAATAACCTTCCCTTGAATCATGCCAGTGTGGGTGCCTCTACCGGTCACACCAAGGGATATCATTGGTCCAACTTCTAATGGCCGTTGTGGATAAAGTGGCGTTCCGTCTAGCGCTCTAAGATGATTCCAGGCATCGTAACCCGGTCGCTGTGGTACCTGATGACGATGGTATGAGAGCAAGGCGAGGTACCACCGATTGTCGATTCTTAGTTTTGAGCCTTCATTCATAGCACTCAGTACACTTTCCGGGGTCTCACTCCCAATGGTGAAAACCATCGTGACCGGATCGAGGGAACCCCTAAGTGTTTCTACCTTCGGCGTACCCTCCGCTGCGTAAAGCGTGTAATCGAGGCCGGTTGTTGTCAGATCCTCTGGCACGTTATTCAGAACTATACTAATTGGTTCATTCTGTTCGTTTCGGTTGACCTTGATGATGGTAGAGATGTGGTCAATCTTGGCGTTACGGTACTTTTCACCGAGGGCTGATTGCTCCGTGCCCAGATACCCAGGCTTACTCCAAAAGTCATTCACATAATTGGAATCAGTGGTTCGGACTACTTCACCAAAACCAAGGAGACCTTGAGGATCGTTCATTCCGAGCAAATAAGTGTAGTCCTCCCAGGCTCGCAGCGGTACGCCCAGTTTTGTAACCTCGTCTAGCACCGCCCGTTCTACCTCACTGAGCCCGACGTATGGCTTTCCACTGCCTCCAGGACTCACCGTATCCGCAATCTGCTGGGCCTTCTCCTCTAACACGAAGCGTGCAAAGGCCCGGGCAAAGAAGTTATTCGGGATAGATGTTGGCACGCCAGGAATGAATGGTACGGCACCGGCCCATATCCCACTGGTGTTCTCGATGGCACCTATTGTCTGAAAGGAGCCACCACTGCCGCCATAGATATAGCCATAAATCCGTTCAGATGAGCCGTAATAGCTCGCAGCAACCGTCCTAGAAAACTTGGCCGCAGCTGCGTCCACCCGATAACCACCCCCGCCGTTCGTCTGCACCGTGTATGCCCCGCTGTCCGCACCGAAGCTTAATGTCTCATCGGTCGCGTTCTCGTCTATGAGCGGGTACACCAAATGAAAAAATCGTCCCTTCCACTGACTCTTCAATGGAAAGTAGAAGTTGAACCTCTTATCAGTTCCCTCAAAGTGACCCGATACCTTGTGGTGAGGTACCGGAGTGGTGTGATCGGATTCGCTGTCGATGACCGGACGGTTGTATAGCGGGTCCTCACAATCAGCGGTGATCCACATAGGTCCTTCTTCGGCTGTTAATGAATTTGATTTCTTAGAAGCAGTCATAATTACACTCCCATTATTTTGGTTTTCTAAAAACTATTAAAAATACAATTCATGTTATACATAGAAAGTTAGTAAAAGCTTTTTTTATGCTTTTTGCCCTTTTATTCTGTTAGTCCCATTTGATTACGTCTTTCCTCATTTTCCTTACGAATCTGTGGAACGAGTTTATCCAGTTTGTAGAATCTCAATGTAAGGGCTACCAATATATAAAGTACAAGTGGAATAATACTGAATAACATCCGTATCATTAAATCCGCTGACTCGGGCTGGGTTGCCGCATTCCCAGTATATCCTGACACACTAAGCAAGACACCCATTACACCTGAACCAATCGCGGCCCCTATTTTACTAGTAAAGCCTGTTACACTTCCAAGAGTACCTTCCGCACGAGGTCTTCCCTGCCACTCGTTATAGTCCGCACAATCGATAATCATCAAAGCACTCAACATAGCGATTGGGACTGTACCAGCTCCAGTTAATATGCCGCCAAGGGCCAAAAGGGGGAAGTTATCTACTGCAATAAAATTAACTAAATAACCTGAGCTGGTGATGAAAATACCTGCCACAATCAGCTTTGTCGTAGAGAATTTTCTGATAATCATTGGGAACAAAAACACCAAAGGTAAGATCACTACTTGGGTTAGGGCAAGAGGACCCATCAGTCCGACATTTTTTACAATATAGGTGAAGTAATATACACCAACTCCCATATTTGTAACAAAGTTAAACACGAATAACATGATGGCAATCGTATAAATATAACGATTGGTTTTTAATACAGACATTAATTCCTTGAAATTTACTTTTTCACCAGAAACCGTATCGACATTGTTCGTTTCCTTTATGAAAAAGAAGCGTAATAATCCAATTAATAAAAAGGGAACCGCATAGATGGCAATCAAAGTCTTCCATCCATCCGCAGAGGTAGCCAGCTTACCCATCAACATAGGGAAACTAACATTAACCGCTATTGCTCCAAGAAAAACAATAATGGATCCATAGGAACTTATGGCAACATAATGCTCTTGCTTTGAAAAAGCACGTACCATATATACCGTATTGTTTGCATTAAGGAGAGTTCCGAAAATGGAATCTACAAAAAAGAACATGGAAAAAACCCAAACGACTTTTGCTGCTAAACTGAATTCAGGAGGACAAGCAAACATCAGCCATGTACATAGCCACACCCCGATAATACTCAACTCATACGGACGGGCACGCCCAATTTTTGTATTGGTTCTATCCACAATGACACCCGCTAATAAATTGGTAATACCATCTAATAGTTTAGTAGCCATTAACAGTGTTCCTACTAAAGCAGCCGGTATTTTTAGTGTATCAGTACAATAAATCGATAGAAATCCTAAAATTAACACATTGCCCGATATGGATAGTGCGCGGCTTTGCCAGGCAAACATTCTCCAAGCCCCAACATTGTCCTTGGATGCTTTTTTCACGGGTGCTTGTTCTACGACTACTTCTGCTTCCATTGGATAACCTCCGTATAAATATAATTTTTTTCTCCCTTTAAATAAAAATACGGTCCCCTTTGAATTTGTTAGATTAAGATAATAGCGTTTTTTTATTTACCAAAGACCTTAAAAGATTAAATATTTCCAAGTTCTATAGTCTCACCTCCTTGCATGTAAAGGTTTTCATTTCTTTTTTTGAAAATTAAATCTTTTTATTATTTTTTCATATGAACACTTATCATGTATTTCAATTTTTCTATTTATTTTATAAAATTTCTACAATATTTAAGGGGGGGGGTGTTGTGAATCGCAATATCTTTAAAAATAAAAGGGGGATTTCCCCTTAAAAGGAGATAATCCCTTCTGCCGTCATTTGTTCTTAGCCGCAATAACTGCTATCCCTTCTTTTCCTGGTAAATTAACCCTTACCTTTCCTTTTGCCCTATCAAGCACTGTTTCACGCGTCATTTTCCAAATATCTATTACTTCGATTGAATACTCTTCACCGTTTTCAGGCAGCTCTATTTCAGTGAAGCAGCGACATTCCCTTCCCAAATATTTGATCATGTATTTGTCATCATGTCTTCCGGAAAAGACCGTGGAAAAACCGTTCATAAACTCATTTAATTCATCTGGGTCAAGACTAAAAAGAGCTTTTACAAATGGATCCATCTCCACAGAATCAAGTTTTTCCTTTATACTAGGATCATTAGGATTTACATCAAACGTAGCTTTGTCTGGCTGTATGTCCCCATCAAGTTCAGACATAATATTCTTTAGAAAAGCAATTCGGTTTACACTCTCCCCGTGTAGTTCTCCACCCTTTGCCCACCAAAGAACTTCATCATCCCTATGAAACGTTTCTCCATGAGTACAGTATCCACCAAGTACCATAACAGTCCAAAATCTGTGAACCATATCAAAGCCTGATATATTGCCCCAACCTTGATCAATATTTCCTTCATATTTGCACTCATCAATCATAACAGGCTTTTTATATTGATCTCTGAACATTTTAGTTTTTTGTACACTATTTATTTGAATAGAGCAGTGGGTAATCCATGGTTTCGATGCATCGTAGACTTTTAGGCCGTTATGGTTGGATAACAAATGGTGATAAGGATCTTCACTACTAATAAACTTGCCAAAGGATTCCCAGTCTTCTTCATTCTTATTAAAAACCAAATCATACTCATTTGCTAAACTCCACCAAATGTTTCTG
>NZ_JBALPZ010000140.1:4271-16812 GCF_036965645.1 Neobacillus drentensis | reverse complement strand
CCCTTTAATTAATTATCCTAATAGACATAAAAACCGCTCTTTTTTTTCTATCATTTTTTTCATTTTTTCATATAAGATTAATAATTTATCACAAGATTTTATCCTAATAGGATCAAGTAATGAAAAATGTCGTTACTTGCAGGATTACTTCGAATAAAATAATTCGGTAACTTTTTTACAAAAAATCAACAAACTCATTTATTGACTAGGAGAATTTTGACCTGTATTGTATCAAATAACGGACCGATTTTAGGGGAACGTATATAGAAATTTTTCTGGAGAGAGAAGGGGTATGGTTAATGAAGCAATATAACACGCGTGCCATCATGGCGTCGCTGCTCATCTGTGGTTTCGTTGGCATGTTCAGCGAGACAGCACTTAATATTGCGATTAGTAATTTAATGGATGTGTTTCAAATTTCGGCCGCGACCGCACAGTGGTTGACGACGGGATTTTTGCTAACTCTCGGCATTCTGATGCCGATGACTGGGTTACTGCTACAATGGTTTACAACGAGGCAATTGTTTATTGGTTCGCTCGTGAGCTCTATCGTCGGCACTTTGATTGCTGCGCTCGCCTTCAACTTTGATATGCTTATGGTCGCTCGTGTACTACAGGCGGCAGGTATGGGGCTGTTGATTCCGCTCATGTTCAATACGATCCTCGTCGTGTATCCACCTGAGAAGCGTGGAGCCGCAATGGGCTTCGTTGGACTTGTCATCATGTTCGCGCCAGCAACCGGACCAACGGTTGCAGGTCTCCTAATCGAATATTTTACATGGCACTACATCTTCTGGCTCTCGCTGCCGTTTTTGGTCATTGGGCTGTTGGTAGGGCTGAAATATTTGGAAAACGTCACCGATGTAACGAAGCCTCGGATTGATCTACTATCCGTTGTATTATCGACTATCGGCTTCGGAGGGATTGTCTTCGGCTTCAGCAAAGCAGGAGAAGGATCCGAGGGTTGGACCAGCACGGTCGTGATTACTTCGATTGCCATCGGGTTAATCGCGCTCGTTTTGTTCACAATCCGGCAGATGACTATGAGCGATCCGATGATGGACCTGCGGGTCTTCAAGTATCCAATGTACAATGTAGGATTACTTATGGTGCTTTCGTGTATGATGATCATTTTATCGAGCATGATTATTCTGCCAATGTTTCTTCAAAATGGTATGAAACTGACACCGTTTACTGCAGGGCTCATGTTGTTGCCGGGCAGCGCACTAAACGGCATCTTATCGCCGCGGATGGGACGTTTATTCGACAAGTATGGACCGAAGTGGCTCGTTATTCCCGGACTTATTATCGTCGCGGTAACGTTATGGTTTTTCTCTAGCATATCGACCACATCATCGGTCGCTTTTATCGTCGTCCTTCATATCGGATTAATGATCGGCATTTCCATGGTGTGGATGCCAGCACAGACCAACGGCCTGAACCAGCTGCCACCTGCGCTATACCCACACGGAACGGCTGTCATGAACACATTGCAGCAGGTCGCGGGTGCGATTGGTACAGCTATTGCAATCTTCATCCTTACATCTGGAATGGAGAAGTATTTGCATGACTCCTCTGCACCTACTCAGCAGACCGAGGTGGCTAACGCAATGACGGCGGGCTCACAGCATGTGTTCTTATTTGCGATGATCGTGACGCTGGTCGGTCTCGCCTTGGCCTTTTTCATCCGTAGGGTTGTCGTCAACCATTCAGCGATGAATCCAATGCATTAATGACCAGATCTAATTTTTTAATGAGGACTTCCTATACACAGGTTGTCCTCTTTTTTTGGCCACAAAAAAAGGGTCAAAAATCGATCGGATTTTCACCCTCTACTAATTATAGATCCTGAAATAATAAATTTAGTTCAAACAGTTTTACCTCGTGCGGATTCAGCCTTGCGTTTAATATGATAGAATTATTCTCTACGATTTCATTTTCAACTTTCATATAAGGGACACAAATTTGCCTTAAATATTCAACCTCATCAGCTTTCAGGTCATGAACCGCACCAAATTTCATCCATTCATCTAGAATACTTCCGTGATCTCTGTTAAGTTTATGTTCCTTAATACGATACTTCCCATTAGCAATCCCTTGTAATTCAAGTGAAAGGTTTAAAGGCTCGTTATTTTCAAATATATCATATTGTCCGGTAATTCCAGTACTTCCTTCAGGATGTAAATAGTAGGAATAGTTAAAATGCTTGTAGTTAAAATATAACACTTGGTATCGATCACCAGTTTTTTTCGTGACAAGATAATTTTCACCTTTCGCTACTAGTATTTCACCCAACTGGTTTAAAAGGGCAAAAGCATGGTAGCTTGGTTTTTTTATTCCGCTTTTCGTCAACAAACCGGCACCGCCATGTAAAAGATCCTTAGAATCCCTAAAATCACTAAAAATATCTGAACCCATCCAGTATCCGAGCATGTTAACTGGATGTTGATGTAAATTCTCAATGATGTTCTTTACAATATAAGAAGCTTTAAAAGAAGTGTCATGAAGATAATCTCGGTTTACAGGCGTTACATTCCATTCAGTAACGTTTAATTCAAGACCCTCGTATCCAATGTTTTTCAAAGACTTTCTGATTTCATGTAACTTATGTTTAATATAACTAGGATTGGCCGATTGCTGATTTCTTTTTGGGATTACATTTTTTTTCTTATCGATTTCAATAGGGTAAAGATATACCGAGAGGAAATCGGGCTGGACTTCTTCTAATTTCCACTGTTTAAGTAAGGAATTCAGTTTATTGCCTGCTAATTCCATACTTAACCCGCATCCACCAACCTTCGCCAAAGGAACAATATCTTTTATAACTGTCTTAAATTCTTTAAATATATTAAAATATCCCTCAAAATGGCTTGGTTCCTCGTATTTAATATCATTTAAAAAAATAATATTATCCTGTTGCTTATCGGTAAATGGATCGATATGTTGACTCCATATTTCAAAATACCATGTCTCAACCTCTTCGATCCCATAACGTTCAATGCAATGTAATAAAAAAGTTTTTAATAAGTTTTTCCAGTCTTCTAATGACCTTTCACTGATTGTCTCGATAATAAATATTTCATCGAGAGTTTTCGAGATAATTTTAGGTTTAGGTCCAAGTTCGATAAAGGGCCTTAATTTATTTTTTATTAGGAAATCTAATAATTTATTTGCATTTGAAAAATTATAAGATATGGTATTACTTGTACGGTCTTCAACATGCATATCATCTCCAAACAATCCCCAAAACCTGGCATAGGTAAATCCGATTTCCTGTTGGAGAAGGCTGATTTGCTCCTGCAGATCTGAGTTTAAAATATCCTTTGCATATCCAATATTGATTAGCTTACTCCAATACTTTGTGAATGCCTCAGAGTTCTTAATTCTTATAATCTGGGATTCGACCACGTCAGGAGTTTCAAGCAAAGGTTGGTTTCGATCCGTCGCCTTACTACTAAGATATCTGTCCAATTCAAAAAATGCTTCATTCTTTTCTTTTAAATTGAATTCCTTCGTTTCTTCTTCCTCTTTCAATGCCAATTTTGTCATTTTCTTTCTATATTCAACGGGTTTTAACTGATAATACTCATAGAAAACTCTATTAAATGCAGCTAAATAAGGGAATCCATTATCTAAAGCAATTCGTGTAATCGGTTTATTCGAGTTTTCTAATTCATTTACAGCATAGGCGAGACGGATTTCATTTAAGTATTGCGAAACCGTTTTACCTGTTTGTTTTTTAAAGATTTTAGACAAATAAGGGACAGAAATGTAATGTAGCCTTGCCACTTCCTCTAATGTAATTTGGTCGCGATAATTGCTATGAATATACTCAATAATATCTGTTAATCTTTCATTTTGACTGATGACAGTGGAATTACCAATTTCTATTTCTCTTTTTTTTAAACAATTTACTTTTAAAATGGAAATGAATTTAAGTGCTTTTTCTAAAAACTCAACAAAAACATTATTGTTTTGTTTCATATAAATTGTTAATAACTCTTCAATAACAAATCGTAATTTTTGATCATATGGAGAAGGATGAGCAATTGAATTGCAAGTAAATAGTAGATTCCTTTGAATCAGCAATGAACTTAGTTCAGAATAATTAAAATGAAAAACAACAAATAAATTATCCTTTTGAGATTGAAAAGAGTGAAATTCATTTGAATTTACCAAGATAAAGTCAGATGTGTTCAAGTGATAAATATTATTAGTAATTTTCACTTGAAGCTGCCCCTTTATCATGTAGATTAATTCAATGTCTCGATGAGCATGCTCTAGATTACTCTTACGATTCATAACCGAAACCGTAATCAATTTTGAATCTATTGAAGATTGGAAGATGTGTGTACCACTCATTTCAATCACCTCTTAAAAAACAAAAACTATTTAATAGTCTTTTATTTCTAAATATAGCACAAAAGAAGTCAATTCGACATTTTTTTAATAATATTCAAGTAATTGCAAATAATTAGCAATAACATTAAATAGGAACCTTTTCAAGGTCCCTAACAATCATTCTATTTATTAAGTAAATTGCTTAACAAGACTTGATGACGCCTAACTTGCTCTACGCTGTCCACTTCCATATAATCTTGGATGTGACGGTTTCCTTCGTATTCACTGTCAATATAGCCTTCATATCCAGCTTCTGTTAAAACCTCGATAATCTCTTTATATGGAATACTAGGTTCCTCGTAGTTTTCTGTAATTTCATAGAATTTTCCATGGACATGCATAATATAAGGAATATAGTCTTTAAGGATTTTAGGATCAGTATAGACAAAGTGTTTTGCTAGTTCTGCATATTCTACATCTTTCTTATTGGCATTCTTTATACTTTTTACAATTTCAAATGTCTCTTGTTTATCAACACCATTGGCATAATTGTCACTGACCAATTGAACGATCTCAGGGGTAGCCCCATCACGGATATATCTTTGCTCCATAACAGGTAACATTCTTTTCACAAAGATGCCTAAGTCAGGCATAATCCCAAACCACTTTGTTCCACTCTGCATGATATATTCAAGTCTTTCTTCAAACCATGGTGTCCCAAAGGTGAAAGGAGCGTGAACTTCAAGTGCAATTTTGACACCATACTCTTCAGCATAAGGCAGACTCTCTTTTACTACTTCCAAGGGAGTGGAAACCAAAGTTCTTAACACTTTAAAGCCAAGTTTGTTTGCGAGCTTTAGATCCCGAACCATCATTTCCACGTTTTCTTCGAGTGTTAGTAATCGATTAGGAAATAATTTGTTATCTAAAAACGCGTCATATGCAATCGGTTCGACCCCATATTGATCCATCCATCCAAACCACTGGTCAACAAATTGATCCGTTACCTTAGGAAATCCGGTAAGCATTTGTTCTGGCAGTAACTCAATCCCTGTAGCACCAGCTTTTGCTGCCTCAGCGATACATTGTTCTAAAGTTAACTTTCTTGTGAAGTATTCTTCCTGGTAACTATATAATGAAACTCCGCGCTTAATGTTTGCTTGTTTGCTCATTTTAAAACCCTCCTCTTAACTAAGCTATAATTCTATCTTCTTCAAGTGTGATTTGTTTGATATCATCGCCAATATTTGGCCATGGCAAATAGGAAATACGCAAATTAACAACAGCATGTACTTTATGTGTTCCTGCTTCTAAGCCACCTGGTTTTTTCACGAATAATGTCGCCTTTTCACCGAATTCCCAGCGATTATTGATCAAGGTTGATAATTCATGATTCGGAAAGCTGCCGGTTTCTACTGAAAACATCATATCATCGTGTGCATAAGATTGATCATTTATCTCTAAATCAATACTATTAATTAATGACAAAGCAATTCCACGATAATATGGAATCCGTAATTTTACTTCAAAGCCAACTACCTGTCCGTCTTCCACCACATTTCGAAAACCATCTTCGCAGACTAAGTACTGTTCAAACATGTATTTTCACTCCTTTTTGATTCAAACCACTTATAGTAAACGCTTACTATATTGTGTTCTATTAAAAATATACCTCTTCAATATCAGTAAAACTATTTTGTTTTCTACCCAAAACCATATACTTTTATATCCATTTTCCTTTTTAAAAGAAAAAAAGTAATCATTTCAGGTTAAAAATGTAATGCACTTTTTTAACCTATTCCAAATACGACTTAAATTAAATTTAACTTACAAATAACAAAAAGGAAGGATTTTACACCTTCCTTTCCCAAATTTATACTTGAGCTTGTATCTCTTTATTGCTCGAATGTTTTAGTTTAATAGGTGCGGTTTCTCTTATGCCAAACGTGAAAAGGAACCCAACAAAGGCGGCAGCTGCCGTAACCCATAAAGGAGCCATAAGTCCAAATCGATCCGCCAGTATGCCTGACACAGTTGGACCAAAACTGCCGCCGATAATTTCACTAGTTAAAATAACAAAACTTATCGCTGTGGCTGAAAAGGTCCTTGAAACTGATTCAGCTGGAATAATGTTCATAATTAATGGCTGGTAGCCATTTCCCGAAGAGAAAACAAGAATAGAGATGAGTAAGACTCCGAAGCTGTGGTAAGAAAGCGCTATTGAGATAGGAAGGAATATAGCTAATAAAGAGAATACTTTAATTGCAGGTAATCGACCAATACGATCTGAAATAGCTGCACCCCCGAACTGCCCCATAAACATCATCAGACCCATGAGGCCTAATAACATGCCAATTTGTCCTTCCCCATAATTAGTAGATTCTGCATAAATGGTAGGTAAAAAAGCAGTAAGTGATAAAATATAAATCATATTACAAATACCAACAATTGTACTTAACCAAACATTTCTTGTCTTAAAAACACGAATGTAATCAGCCTTAGTTGGTTTAGACTTTATTGGTACCACATGTGGAGACATACTTGGCTTTGGCTCTTTTAAAAATTTCCAAATGATCAGACCCATTAGGATCCCCGGGATCGCGATTATATAAAAGGAAAACCTCCAGCCAAAAGAAGCAGCAAGAGCGACAGTGAGAACAGGTGCGAGTGTTCCTCCAATTAAGGAAGAAGAACTTTGCACGATTCCCATATTTAGACCTCTTCTTTTCTCCGAAGACTCATGAATCACAATCGATTGAACCAGCGGCATCACCGGGCCTTCTGCCAATCCCATGATGCCCCTTACTAAAAGTAATGTAGCAAATGAACCGACAATACCTGATAATAAAGTAGCAATGGAAAATAAAAACACAAAAATGACAAGCATGGGTTTCTTTTTACCTAAAAAGTCAGAGAGACTAGCAAAAATCAAAGTAGAAAGGCCAAAAAATAGTCCTGTCACAGACACAGTTAATCCTAGTTGTGTATTGGACAATCCCAACTCTGGAGCAATTTTCGGAAAAATGAACCCTAAACTTAACCGATCTAAGAATACAAGTCCAACAACTAAAAACATGGTAATGACAAGGAAATTTTCATACCGAAAAAAACCTTTTCGTTTCTCCATCCAACTGCCCCCTTCAATCCTATTACTAGATTGACATCAAAATGGAAACGTATACAATAAAGTATACGTCTCTATCGTGTGTTTACCTCTGTTAAAAAAGGTTCATTCATTTTTGCTAATGTTTCATAAACATACTTACCTACATTTACATTTTCTTTCATTTGACCACTCCAAGTAAGCAATTCCCATTCCACCAACTGGTCTGAATTGTCAACAATCAACCTGCAGCGTTCATACCGCTTTTCCATAAAGATCTTAAACGATTCTTCGACTCCAACATTATGTTTTAATATATCGGCCAAAACAATTACATCTTCAATGGCAATGGAGGCACCTTGTCCAAGATGCGGGGCTGTACCATGTGCAGCATCACCGACAAGCAAAACATTTCCTTTATACCACGGTTTTGACAGCATATGCGTAAAGATCGGGCGATAAACCACTTGCGCAGGGTCAGTAATTTGATTAGCTGCATCTGCAATTGCACCGCCGAATTCGGTCATTCTTTCTTTCAGTAATTCATGGAGCTGGTCATTAGGAAACCTTGGATTGCCTGGTTCATGAGTGGTTACCAGCAAATACATCTCATCATCTGACATTGGAACTAATCCAGCTTTTGCCTTTTGCCCGTAATAGAACAGACCTCGATCCACTTCTTTTGGACGTGGAAGGGTGTAACGCCATACTCCTTGTCCGCTATATTTTTGAACAATATCACCAAACAACAATTTTCGAACCTTCGAGTTAGCTCCGTCCGCCCCAATGACCATGTCATAAACTGCTGAAATGCCGTTACTTAACTCTACCTTAACACCATTTGAGATATTTTCTATCTTGTTAACGGTTGAGCCCATATATATTTTTGTACCGATTTTTTCAACGGCCTCTAAGAGAAAATCATGAAGTTTCCTTCTGGAGATTCCGTTAACACCCGGATATCCTTCGATTGTAGGCGAGTCTCCTTGGAACATAAAATGTCCCTGCCCTGTATAATAATCGAAGCCTGGATAGGAATATCCCTGTTTCATACAAGCATCAGCTAAGCCAATTTCATTTAGAGCCCTTAGTGCATTCGGGGGCTGAATAATCCCAACACCATATACATTCCATTCCAGTTCCTTCTCAACAATCTCTGCGTCAATCCCAATTTTGTGAAGGGCGGCGGCGGCCGCTAAACCACTAATTCCACCGCCAATAATGAGTACTTTTTTAACAAATTGATTTGTCATATTAAACACCCCTCCCTTTTAATCTATAATCGCAACAGCCCGAGTCCAGCCTGCGCTCCCGCCTTTAATTTTGACTGGAAAAACAGATACTTTAAATCCAAACGGCGGTAATTTATCCAAATTAGCTAGTTTTTCAATCTGGCAATACTCTTTTTCTCTTCCCGCAAAATGAGCTGCCCAGAGAACACCAGGACGTGGGTTTTGTTTATAATCCTCCGCTTGTACGGATAAAGGCGTATCCCACCCCCATCCGTCCGTACCCATCACCTTAATTCCTTGATCGATCAGCCAAAGAGTGGCTTCTGCAGATACACCGACATGAATCTCACTATAATTAGGCTGATATCTTTTCTTATCGGCATCACAGCGGATCATGACAATATCAAAGGGTTTTAACTCATAGTCCATTTGGTTAAGTTTTTCTTGAATATCTTCAATTGTTAAAGAATAACCTGCTTGTTTGTCAGTAAAGTCCAGCACTACTCCATCATGAAAAAACCATTCAAGCGGCATTTCATCAATGGTTCGAGCCGGTTTCCCTTCTGATGTCGGCCAATAGTGCCACGGTGCATCAACATGTGTACCGGCATGACTCGTCAAGGTAAGAAATTCCCCGGCAAGACCTCTTCGGTCGGGGAAATCTTCCGGTGTTACACCAACAAGTTTCGCTCCAAATTCTGCCCCTTCTTCATGTGTTTCAAAGCGAATCGAAAACGGAAGAGGATCTTTTAAGTCCTCTTCAATGGAAACACTTAGGTCAACAATTCTAGCCATAAAGTTCCTCTCCGTTCATGTTTCTTAACTAATTCTATTTTTTAAAGAGCCAAGGCCTGTAATCGATAATTCTACTTCATCCCCCGGCTCAAGCCAGCGATGCACTTCGGGACCAAGCTCCATAATGCAGCCAAAGCCAACTGTCCCTGAACCGATAATATCTCCTGGATATAAAGTGACTTCTTCTGAAGCCCGCTCGATCATGTCGCCAAATGTGTAATAAATATCTTTAAAATTTCCCTGAGAGAGAATTTCACCGTTTACTGCAGCTGTCATTTCTAAATCGAATCTTCCATTTGTTTTATATGGTTCCAATTGATCTTTTGTTAGAATATAGGGACCAATAGAGGTCGCGAAGTCCTTTCCTTTTGCCGGACCCAATAAAACTTTCATTTCTTTCATTTGTAGATCCCGTGCCGACCAATCATTTAAAATGGTATAACCGAAAATATAGTCTTCTGCCTCATTTGCCATTATATTCGTTCCTTGTTTCCCGATTATACAGGCAAGCTCGAGTTCATAATCTAAGCGTAAACATTTGGCTGGCCGCTTTACTTCTTCCTCCGGCCCTTTCATCGCATGGGGATTGGAGAAATAAAAGATTGGCATTTCATACCACTCAGGTGCCACCGTATCCCCTGCGCGCTTTGTAGCATTTTTGACATGGGTCTCGAAAGCCACAAAGTCTCTGAAAGTTATTGGGTTTGGCAATGGAGCAGTTAAACGTATTTCTTCAAGCGAATAGAATGGAAGCTCCACTGAACAAGTTAATGCCTCTAAAATAGGCATGTAACTCGCGTTATTTTTTATAAAATCTGCCATATTATCAGGTAATTCACCCTTGGAGGCAAGTTTCATATCTATCACTCTATTATGATCCAGCCATCCTGCACGCATTTGGCCTTCCGGATTATAAAAGGTAACCAGTTTCATACATCTACCTCCATCCTATCTTGTTAACTGTTCTTTTAACCAGTCATACATTTCGTAGGTTTCTGTGATATTATCGACCTGACAATGAGAAGAACCTGTACTGCTAGTTGGAATAATCTTTAACCAGCGAGAGCAAGTAAGATCATTGTATACATTGTAGGCATTATCAACCATATTCTGTCGATCGTCCTCACCATGTACTATATAAGTTGGCATTTGGATTTTTTCCGCTACTCCGCGTAAATTATAATGCTGCAACTTTGCCCTGGCAGCAGGCATGTCTTCAACACCAAAGATATGCTGGAGGATTTTTGCTAATGGATGGTTATCCGGACGTTTTGCCCAGACATCATTGTAATCATAAACAGCTCCCCAAATAGCACAAGCTTTAAACCTTGGTTCAAATGCAGCACATCTAGCTGCCATATAACCCCCCATCGATACAGCCATAACCCCGATACGATCGGGATCAACATCTAGATTTTCAACTGCCCACTCATACGCTGCTGTACCGGCTGTATTATAATCATGACGCGAATGAATGTGATGGATTCGCAATGCCCCTCCCTGCCCAGGGCCATCAAGGGCAAGAAGCGAAATGCCTCGTTCATTTAACAGCTGAGCAGGCCCATAATATAATTCCTCTGCGGTGGAATCTAAACCGCCAAACATCACCATCAATGGTCCCTTACTTTGATTTGGTGCTTCAAAATAATACCCTGGCAGCACAGCATGCTCAAATGGAATATTAATAGCTTTCGGAGGTGAGGCTAGTAGCTCCCCTCCTTTTCTAAACGATTCTACTCCTTTTAAATAGGTTGGCAGTTTACGCTCATCGTCAGGCTGCAGGAAAAATTCCGCCGTACGAAAGTAGTTTGCTGCCCGTAAATATCCGGCCCGTGCCGTTTCTTTATATCCCTTGTCCATTGCATCATTAGCGGTTGTCAATGATTTATTCCCAAGTCTAATCCACTCATGATGGAAACTTTCAAAGTCTCCCAACTTCATTCGGCTGGCGGCATCCAAGATTTCATTTACTTCACCGCCGCCAAAATACGATTGGCTGATCATTCTTACCATTTGATATGACCACATATAATTATCCGGAAAAAAGTGCCACATAACGCTTAAGTCCCCCTGTTGGTTTATTGATTATTTAATGACTTTTCCTGATGCATCCCAAGGCATTTCACGGCCCCAGGCATCGTTTGGATTTTCAGAAAGACTCCATCGGTATGGGCCAAAATCCGGAGCAAAAACCAGATGTGCTCCTGCGTATAATTCAAAACGATTCCCGCCTGGCTCATCTACATAAAAGAAAAATCCTTCTGCAAGCGCATGACGTGTTGGCCCCCCCATGGCTAATTCGTATCCATTTTCGAGGATATGGTCGGCTGCTAATAGTACTTCCTCCCTGCTTTCAACCGCATAACATACATGGTTAAACCCGCCAGGTCTGCCGCTATGACCTTTTAGGAAAGCTATATCGTGCGATAGGTTCGTAACGGATAGCCAAGCACCGATTTCAGGGCTGCCAGGTTCATCAGCATTCAAAAAGATCCCCTCGTTATAGCGGAAACCAATATTTTGATAGAATTCACGGTCCTTTGTTACGTCATTACTAAAAAGAGTTATATGATCGATTCGTCGTGGAGAAATGCCGCGTCCTGGATTTTTTTGCGGGCGGTTTTTCCATTTGCTGCGCTGCTGATCTGGAGCTTCATATAATTCAACATCCCAAAAAATCTCTTCTAAGTGACCATCAGGAGATGTAAATTGATAGGCACGGCCATGACCAAGATCCCCTTCAATCCAGCCTATTCCTTGTCCAAGTTTTTCAATATGGGCAGCCGCTTCTTCAAGTGCAGCAGGACTATCTGCACGCCAGCCAATATGACCAAGACCTGGTTCATTTCCTGCAGTTATTTTCAAACTGTGATGGTAATGCTCCCCCCATGCACGAAAATACACGGAGTTCTCTGTTCTGCCGGACTCTTCTAATCCAATAATATCTTTAAAGAAATTGGCTGACTCTTCTAGTTTTGGACTAATGATTTCAACGTGAGCAAGATGGGAAAAAAAGTGTGGATTTTTATACATGCGTGATTCCTCCAATTAATATAATCATAAACTACCA
>NZ_JBALPZ010000140.1:0-4237 GCF_036965645.1 Neobacillus drentensis | reverse complement strand
ACCATCCTTGATGAAAGCGGTTTATTTATGATTATTATAAAGAGTTTCTAATTTGCAAACGTCCACTTTTTTGTCAAATTTAATATCAATTTTTATCTTTTTCTGAAAATACTAAATTAAAAACCCACTCTTTCCTCCTATAAGATTCCTCACTTCAAAATGAAAGTCCCCTCTATTTTTGTTGGACAAAACAAAAAGTGCGAAAATGATTCGCACCGTAGATTTCCTTCATTTTGATTTTTTAAAAAAAAATCAATTAAACAGGAATTGAAATAGTAAAAGTTGTCCCTCTGCCTACTTCACTATCGACTTGTATTTTTCCATTTACTTTATTAATCGTGCTATACACCATAAACATTCCAAGACCAGTGCCTTCTTTTTTTGTAGAATAATAGGGATTTCCTAATCGGATCACTTCCTCTTTTGTCATACCGATTCCATTATCCTGTATTTTAATCACAATTTCTTTTTTTGCTCGGAAACATCAATCGAAAGAACCCCGCCTTTTTCTTTCATTGCTTCTATACCGTTTTTATATAGATTGATTAAACACTGCTGTACTTGGTTTTTATCATACTTAAAAAATATGGAGTTATGAAACGAATATTGAACATCGACTTGATGCATGTTCGCATATGGAGTAATAATGTTTTTTACATACTCTGTTTCTTCCTTAAGATTTGAATAAATCATGTTCTCTGACTGTGGTTTCGCGAAAGCCAGAAAGTCACTCACAATATTTTCAGCTCTTTTTAACTCCAACAATGCATACTCAATATATGTTTTTTCTTCGCCAGTTAGCGTTTCAGATTTATTTAACAGCTGTAAAAACCCATTGGTAACGGTAAGAGGGTTTCTAATTTCATGAGAGACACTCGCGGATAAATCACTCAGGACATCTAGCCGTTCTGATTCTAAGGAAGAATTACGAGTTTTAATATTATCAATTATTTTTTCAATTAATATCATTATAATCGTCATTACTAATGAGTATGTTGGAACAGCATTTACGGTTAATAGCCAAAATTCCTTGTTTAGTGATGGTAAAACCGCTGCCAAGGTAGATAGATAGAAGACAATTGTAAAAATAGATACAAAAACAGCCCCCAAAATTCGTTTCTTAGCATTTTGAATAAAAAACCATTTATTTAAAAGAGGTACTAAGATAAAAATAGCTGTTGAGAAAAGAAATGACTGGAGGGTGCCTTCCCCGCCAATAATCATGAATCGGTAGATGTTTAGCACGAGATATAATGGAAAAGTATATTTATATCCACCAAAAAGGGCGACAATAATAAAAGGAATGTATCGTAAATCAAAGATAAAGCCAATCTCTAATTTAATAGGAAAGGCCATACACAAGACCATTGAAAAAGATGAAAGCAGAATCAGGATCGTTTTATTATATGTATGTAGTTTATTCTCAAAGAAAATAAGGAAAATTAAAACCGGAAACAGTAGAAACAAAAAATTTAACAATAAAGATTCTAACAAGGTGAAACTCCTTCCATAGCAGTTAAAACACAATCAAATATTTGATTTCTTAAAATACCCAGATTACTAGTTTACTACATTTTTGGATATTCATACAAAAGTAATTATTATCTGATTAATTCTCCTTAAGTTCCATTAACAAAAAGTGGGAATCTCCTTCACAAGAGATCCCCCCTTTAATCTGTCACTAATTTCATCGCATATTGGTATATAAGTTGAAAAGAAACCTTATGCTCCCTTGCTGCTGCTGCTACATCTTCATATTCAGGAGCTTGATGCAGCATTTTGTTATCTTTGAATGCCTGCTTTACTCTAATTGGTCCATAAGGGGTATCTATTTCAATAAATCGTCGATCAAGAATATTACGGGTCCACATGCTTCTTCGGACTCCGAGTGTAGTCGTTTCCTCCAACAAAACTCTTTCACACTGGTCCGCTAGTTCCAAGGATACTAGAACCGTAACAAGAGTACCCGGCCGATTTTTCTTCATGTAAACAGGAGTATAAAATACATCGAGCGCGCCCACGGCCAAAAGTCTTTCCAATGTATATCCAAGCCCTTCCCCTGTCATATCATCGAGCTGGGCTTCAAGTATAAATATAGATTCCCGCTCTTGCTGGGGATCTTGGCAGCGGGCAGGCTTAGTATCTGACGGTCTAATAAGCAGGGCCCTTAATACAATAGGGTGATCATAATCATTTTCCCCCGCTCCATAACCAATCTCTTCAACAATTTGTCCACCGATGGGCATAAACTTTTTTACCAGTGCCCTTAAAATCCCTGCCCCTGTTGGTGTGGTAAGTTCACCCTTTACGTTAAACTCCGCAAGCGGTATCCCCTTCAGTAACTCCATTGTAGTAGGAGTGGGAATAGGATAAAGTCCATGTGCCAGCTTCTTTGTCCCATAGCCGGCTGGTACGGGTGACGCATAAACATCTTCAATGTCAAGGTTTTCTAGAGCCAAGCATACCCCGATCGTTTCTATAATGGAATCCTTTCCCCCACCCTCTTGGAAAAGAACTTCACTAGAGTCGATTCCCTGGATCTTTCCTTCAGCATTAGCCAGTTCTTTAAAGATTGCCAGACTTCGTTCTTTTACTTTTATGGGAAGATGGCTTTCGTCAATCAAGGTAAAAATTTCTTTTGCATTCCGCTGTTCATGACCTGCTGTTGGAAAAAGTGTTATAAATTTCTTTGCTGCGATACCATATTTGGTGAAATTTTGTACTTCCATTTCGAAGGGACCAATTGGTAATTCTCTCAACTGTTCAACGATGTAGGAGAGATCTGCACCTAAATCGATAAGTGCGGCCAGAGTCGTGTCCCCTGCAATTCCAGAGATACAATCAAGATAGAGGTTTTTCAAATTTTTGTTCCTCCAAAATAGTTTTTAAGATTTCATTAGCTGTAAACCTATCAACATAAAAAAAGAAATCCCGATCAAAGAAATGACCCATAACCAGGCCAACTCCATATTGCCTGAATCTATAGCTATATAAATAGCGGTTGAAATGGTTTGGGTTTTCCCAGGAATGTTTCCAGCAAACATTAAAGTTGCCCCAAATTCGCCCAAGGCTCTGGCAAAACTTAATATGGTACCGGAAATGATGGCTCTCAGGGAAAGAGGAATGGAAATAGTCAGAAACAATTGAACTTCATTCGCTCCATCCACACGAGCCGCATTTTCAATATCCTCATCGACAGCTTCAAATCCTGTTTTTGCAGATTGATACATGAGAGGAAAAGCTACTACAGTTGAGGCAATAACAGCAGCCCACCATGTAAACATAACAGGTTGTTTAAATAACCATTCAATTAACTGTCCAATGACACTATTTCTGCCAAATAATACAATTAACAAGAACCCTACAACAGACGGTGGTAATACTAATGGTAAAAGGAAAACCGTCTCAACTACAGCTTTCCCTTTGAATTTCGTATTAGCCATCGTCTTTGCAAAAAACAATCCTAAGATTAAAACCAATACGCCAGAGACAGATGCTACCTCAATCGACAGTTTAACTGGTGACCAAAAATCCGTTGCCATGGTACGTTAAATCTATTCCTTTAAATCCCCAGCAGCTAATGGCTTCTGGTTCTTTGACAATTTAGCTTGTTCAGTGTTGGAACATCCAGTTAAAGCTATTAATAGTATCATTTTAGAGAAAAACAAGTAATTTTGTTTTTTCATGAACACACTCCCATTCTAACCATGTAAAAATGGTTATATCTTATTGTAATAATTAATAACAAAAAACTAAAGTAGAAAAATCACCATAAAGACATATGTCACTAATATTAGATATTTGTTTAAAAATAGAAAAAGAAGGCTCCAAAACTTCAGCCTTCTTTTTTAATTGGACTTATGGCAATCAAAGTACCAGCAAATATTGAATTTGTGCAGGTGAGATTGGTGTTATGGCCATTATGTGATAACCAATGCTTAGCAGCTGTGATAATGTTTCAGCACAATTTTGCCGTGGCGGTTCAATGGGGGCATGAAAACTTTTATAAAGATTAATAAACTGATTGTCCGTTGTACAGTAAAGTAATATAACATGTCTTCCGGTCCATGCTTGACCAATTATTGGTTGAGTTTGTATTTCCCTATAGTTTCTCATCTTTTACATCCTCATTCATTGATACGATTACTTTATGAAACAGCTGAGTCCAATGTTCTTAAAAACTTTGCAAGACAAATTTATTGGTACATATTGTTCATTAAAATAAAAGGCTTACTAT
>NZ_JBALPZ010000139.1:15100-18513 GCF_036965645.1 Neobacillus drentensis | reverse complement strand
ACTGATTTTTTGTTAATGTGACATACAATTTAGGCTTGAAAAGTTTAATGTGATATATTATTATTGAGTTAAGGATATTAGAAAGCGTTTTAAAATTATAATCATTCAAATGAAAAGGGGATTGAACAAATGGGTACTATTGTATGCCAATCATGTAATTCTACTATCGATCATTTTGAAGATGAGAAAGTAACTGTGCTCTATTCTAAGTGCAATTGCTGTGATGAACACCAACATCAAGAAGAAATATAATAAGTTAAATAAAAAAGGATTCCTCTATGGAATCCTATTTTTTTTTGCCAGTTTATTGAATGGCTTTATATTCTTTTATAACACGAATAGTTTTAATTTCATCATCTTCGGGACCTTGAACTGGAAGGCCAACTTCAAGGTTTTTACGAATATAGTGCAAATTTTCCTTGGTGATAATCTCCCCTGGAATAAAAATTGGAATCCCAGGAGGGTATACCATTACAAACTCAGCAATAATTCGGCCTTCTGATTCTTCAAAAAGAACAACCTCTGTTTCTGAGTAAAATGCATCTCTTGGTGTAAGCGCAAGGACTGGAATTTCTGGCAGGAGAACTTCTAGTGGTTCAATTTGTCCAACGCGATGCTCACATTCAATGGCAAGCTCATTTAGCGCATTCACTAACAGGTCTCCCTCAGTATCAGTATCTCCTAGTGAAATGATACAAAGGATGTTATAAAGGTCTGATAATTCAACCTCAATATTATATTTTTCTCTTAACCATTTTTCTACTTCATAACCCGTTAAGCCTAAATCTTTAACTGATATAATAAGTTTCGTCGGATCATAATCAAAAGTAGCTTTAGAACCAAGTATTTCTTCACCAACACAATGTATGTGGTCAATTTCATTAATTCTCTTTCGGATAGACTGAGATAACTTGATAGTTTTGTCAATTAACTCTTTTCCTTTTGTTGCTAGTTGTTTACGGGCTACATCAAGTGAAGCAAGCAGTAAATAAGATGTAGATGTAGTTGTAAGCATGCTTAAAATGGTTTGAACATGCTTTGCTGAAACAAGTCCTTCTCTTACATTTAGAATCGAGCTCTGTGTCATAGATCCGCCCAATTTATGAACACTGGTTGCAGCCATATCTGCCCCCGCCTGCATAGCTGAAAGTGGCAGTTGATCATGGAAATGTATATGAACGCCATGGGCTTCATCGACCAGAACAGGAACATGATAAGAGTGCGCAATTTCAACAATTTTCTTTAGGTCTGCAGAGATTCCGAAGTAGGTTGGATTAATGACTAACACAGCTTTTGCATCCGGGTTCTGTTTTAAAGCCTTTGCAACTGAATCGGTTGTAATTCCGTGTGAGATCCCCAATTCCTTATCAATTTCCGGGTGGATAAAAACTGGAATGGCTCCAGAGAAAACAATCGCAGACATAATGGATTTGTGAACATTTCTAGGGACAATAATTTTATCATCAGGTCCGCAAACTGCCATAATCATGGCTATAATAGCGCCGCTAGTTCCCTGTACTGAAAAAAAGGTTCGATCTGCTCCAAACGCTTCGGCAGCTAAATCTTGAGCTTGTTTAATCATTCCCTTTGGCTGATGTAAATCATCTAGAGGACCGATATTAATTAAGTCTATGGATAAGGCATTATCACCAATAAATTGGCGGAATTCTGTATCCATTCCAGCGCCTTTTTTATGGCCGGGTATGTGAAATTGAGTTGGGTTTTTCTTTGCATGTGCTACTAACCCGCTAAATAACGGTGTTTGTTCTTGTGACAATGGTAAATACACCTCTTTATAAAAAATGCTCAGATTATTCGTCTATATTCGACATAAAACAAAGGAAATTATAGCACTATTCCCACGTATTTTAAAGGATTTAAATTTAACTTTATTGATATATTTTAACTAAAGTTAGTTTCTCATAAAGAAAGGAAATTTAACCTTTTAAGACGAATTAACAATTTATTAACTAGAAGGAGGGTTTCAAATGAATTGGCATACACGAATTACTGACTTGTTAAACATAGAATTTCCGATTATTCAAGGGGGATTAGCTTATTTAGCTTATTCGGACTTAGCGGCTGCTGTTTCAAATGCAGGGGGGCTTGGGCAAATTACGGCTATGTCTCTGCCTAATCCTGAATTGTTAAGGGAAGAGATAAAAAATGTAAAACAATTAACCAATAACCCATTTGGTGTTAATTTTGCTATTGGTCAGCATGGGAGGTCATTTGCAGAATTCCTGCAGGTGGCAATCGAGGAGGAAGTACCTGTTGTATCCATGACTGGTGGTAATCCTGCTCCTATTTTTGAACAACTTAAGGGGACTAACATCAAAACTCTCGTGCTTGTAGCAGCAAGAAGGCAAGCTATAAAAGCAGAGGAGTTAGGAGCTGATGCCGTGATGGTGGTCGGTCAGGAAGGCGGCGGACATCTTGGCAGAGATGATATCGGTACACTTGTTTTAATTCCTCAAGTAGTGGATGCTGTTACAATTCCTGTCATTGCTTCAGGAGGAATAGGGGATGGAAGGGGACTAATGGCGGCCCTTAGTTTAGGTGCTGAAGGAATTGAAATGGGAACACGGTTTATCGCGACCAAGGATTGTGTTCACGCGCATGAAGCGTATAAACGAAGCTTAGTTGAGGGAACGGAAAGTGATACTGTAGTTATCAAAAGAACACTGGGAGCACCAGGTAGAGCCATTGCCAATAGCTGGACAGAACAAATTCTAGAAATTGAACGGAAAAATGGAGATTATGAGCAGCTTAAAAGTTTTATTAGTGGAAATGCCAATAAACGGTACATATATGATGGTGAAACCGCTGAAGGGTTTGCTTGGGCAGGTCAGGTAATGGGAATGATTAAGGATGTGCCTACTGTTGCTGAGCTCTTTAACCGGATGAAGAAAGAGGCGGAACAAATTCGTGCAAAATGGGGAAAATAGAGGTATTATACACATTAGCATAAAGAAGTAGGTGAGTGTATGGAATATCAATATCCCATAGATTATAGGTGGTCAACGGAAGAAATCGTCGATGTGATTAATTTCTTTGAAGCGATTGAGCGGGCATATGAAAAAGGGATTGAACGAGATGAAATGATGAATGCTTATCGCCGGTTCAAAGAAATTGTCCCAAGTAAAGCAGAGGAAAAAACGATCTGCGGTGAATTCGAAGAAATTAGCGGATATTCCTCGTATCGAACAATAAAAAAAGCAAAAGAGGCCTCCTCTGGAGATAAAATTATGATGAAATAGGTTCTGTTAAACGATAATGTTTTTATAAGCTGTTGATTTGAGCGGAAGGTGCTCGACTCCTCGAAAATGCTAACGCATTTCCTTCGTGCGTGGGCGGGTTCGAGGATGTAAAATCAATGTCCTGCGGGAGTACGGGGCCGAGGAGGCTCCCCG
>NZ_JBALPZ010000139.1:0-15087 GCF_036965645.1 Neobacillus drentensis | reverse complement strand
GTTTTCTTCTTTATTTTATATTCTGAGCAATTTTATAAAGCGGCGCAACTTTATTAAACACATCCTCAATTCGAGTTAATAATCCATCTGCACCTAATTCAATTACTTGATCTCTTTCTATCCTATAACCACATAATAGTTCAGCTTTTTTTATGGTCTTTAATCGCTCGAAATGAGCCAGTAAATCTGATTTCGTTAACTGTTGATGTGAAATGGTATCTGGCTTGGTATGATCTAAAGACCATGAAAACTCTTTCGGTATTTCCTTGTGGATTTTGGCTGCCTTCTTGATGAAGCGTTCACCGATTATTTCCTTTTGTGGTGCTTCATAAATGACTGCAAACCACACAAATAAATGTGTATTCCATAATCCAATTTGGAAATGTGGGAGCATTTTATACCCGCGGGGATTACTAGCAAAAGCTACCCATGTATCCTTAGGGGGGTTTATCGTCCGTCTAGCATGTTTGGCAACATGAACGAACATTTCATCTCCCGTCAGAGCAGATAATGTTGGCGCAAAATATTCCCCAAGTTGTTCAAGTTTTGGCCGAACCGTATTTTTTAAAGCTTCCATTCGTGCTTCTAATCCATCTATTAAGAAAACATCAAAATCCTCATTTGTAAATCCAACGAAATCCATTGAATTACCTCCACAACTGTTTGTCAAATATTGTAGCATAAGACAGAAAATCGAAGAAGTTTGTTGCTCGACTGGGTTAGTGCACATATTTGTTGCAACATATCAAGGTGGCTCATATTATACAGTAAAATAAAAAAATAGAAAAATCATAAAAATCAGTAAAATTAGGAAAGGGGGCGCTGCTAGGTGAAGCAATTAATGAATACATCCCTAAAAAAAGCGACTGAAAAAGAAAGAACAGCTGTATTAAGATTAGAAATGGATTATGAATTGGCTACTTTATTTGAGGCAATTGAAGACAAAAATGAAAAGAAAATGAAAGAGTGCAAGCAAAAATTAGAAAAAATCCGCTTGGAATTATTACGGCTTAAGGCTTTTTGAGCGATTTATAATCTAAGGAGTACAAAGTTGGAATGAACCATGGAGAAATAATTTATCGCTTGATTTGAACGAACTCCAAATGAGAATAAGGGGAGTTCGTTTATTATTGTGCGGATGTGTGATTAGTTGAACGATAGCTGGGTAAAAAGTTGCTGTATCAGGTTAATTTGATTAAGCTATAAGTACATCAAATTAATAATCAAGCTTCATACTACATACATTGAATAAAAGAAAGAATGGAGGAAGAATATGAATTGGGAAATAATTGATACCCATGCAAAGCAGTGGGTTAAAGAAGCAGGAGAGAAAATTCGTGTATCCTTTAAGACAATATTAAATATTGAAACGAAATCAAATCCCAATGATTTAGTGACAAATATCGATAGGGAAATTGAGCAATTTTTTATCCAGCATATTAAAGAGGTTTATCCGGAGCATAAGATTATGGGAGAAGAGGGTTTCGGGGATGAACTTAACAATCTAGAAGGGGTAGTTTGGATAATCGATCCGATTGACGGGACGATGAATTTTATTCACCAGCAAAGGAATTTTGCTATATCGATCGGGGTATATGAGAATGGTATAGGTAAAATAGGGCTCATTTATGATGTTGTCCATGATGAGTTATACCACGCAATACGTGGAAAAGGTGCATACATAAATGGAAAACCAATACCCGAGCTTAAAGAAACTACAATTAAAGAATCCATTCTTGCTCTTAATGCCACATGGGTTGTTGAAAATAAAAGAATTGACCATAATCTGTTGATACCATTAGTGAAAGAAGCCAGGGGGACGAGGTCCTATGGAACGGCAGCTCTAGAACTGGTATTTTTAGCAACTGGAAGGGTAGATGCTTATTTCTCTATGCGTCTTGCTCCATGGGATGTAGCAGCGGGTGCAGTTATTTTAGAAGAACTTGGCGGAGTAGTAACGAATTTACGAGGGGAAAAACTTGATTTTCTTTCAACCAATTCATTATTCGCTGCGAAACCAGGGCTTCACCAGACAATTTTAAATGATTATTTAAAAGGCGGGCAATGGTAGCACTCATTTTATAAAAATAGAAGCCTTGGCGGCAGCCAGGCTTCTATTTTTATAAATCACCATTTTCACGCATTTTTCTTTTTGTTTTAAAACCCATTCCCATAATAACAATCACAGCCACAATACTGCCAAGGCCCCCGATTATGCTTTGTTCACTAATTGCAATTCCGATTCCCACAATACTTGCTGCTGCCAGAATTGCATAAATGAGTAAAGGCCATTTTACATTGTTCATCTGTACATACCCCTTTTTCTGATCAAACACATTCGAATTGCTTTGTTATTTTTATTTTACATAAAATCATTTCAGGTTTCCACTTTATTTGTGGTATAATGTTTTAGTTGTATATGAAAAACTATAATTAAAACCAATTTCTTGAATAAAGGTAGGAGTGGAATTTTTTGAATATAAGAAATGATATACGTAATATAGCGATTATTGCCCACGTTGACCATGGTAAAACAACGTTGGTGGACCAACTGCTAAAACAATCGGGAACATTTCGTTCCAATGAGCATGTAGAAGAACGTGCAATGGATTCTAATGATTTAGAAAGAGAACGCGGAATCACGATCCTTGCAAAAAATACAGCAATTCAATATAAAGATACCCGAATCAACATCTTGGATACACCAGGACATGCTGACTTCGGCGGTGAAGTAGAACGGATCATGAAGATGGTTGATGGGGTACTGCTTGTTGTTGATGCCTATGAAGGCTGTATGCCACAGACACGTTTCGTCTTAAAGAAGGCATTAGAACAAAACTTAACCCCAATTGTTGTTGTCAATAAAATTGACCGTGATTTTGCCCGTCCATTAGAAGTAATTGATGAAGTACTAGATTTATTTATTGAGCTTGGTGCGAATGAAGACCAGCTTGAGTTCCCAGTTGTTTATGCCTCTGCGATCAATGGAACAGCAAGTATTGATCCGGAGAAACAAGACGAAAACATGAAGTCATTATATGATGCGATTGTGGAACATATCCCGGCACCAGTCGATAATAGTGATGAGCCGCTTCAGTTCCAAGTAGCATTGCTTGATTATAATGATTATGTTGGTCGTATTGGAATCGGACGTGTATTCCGTGGAACAATGAAAGTTGGTCAGCAGGTTGCACTCATGAAGGTGGACGGTTCTGTTAAGCAATTCCGTGTTACCAAAATCTTCGGCTTCTTTGGATTAAAACGTCAAGAAGTGGAAGAAGCAAAAGCAGGTGACCTAATTGCCGTTTCTGGTATGGAGGACATTAATGTTGGTGAAACTGTCTGCCCGGTTGAACACCAAGAAGCATTACCAATCTTAAGAATTGATGAACCTACATTGCAAATGACCTTTGTTGTTAACAACAGCCCATTTGCAGGTAGAGAAGGTAAGTATTTGACTTCAAGAAAGATTGAAGAAAGACTTCGTGCTCAATTGCAGACAGATGTAAGCTTACGGGTAGAGAATACAGATTCACCTGATGCATGGATTGTTTCCGGCCGTGGTGAGCTTCATTTATCAATTTTAATTGAAAATATGCGTCGTGAAGGCTACGAGCTTCAAGTTTCTAAACCAGAAGTAATTGTAAAAGAAATTGATGGTGTCCGTTGTGAGCCAGTAGAGCGCGTTCAAATTGATGTTCCTGAAGAACATACCGGTTCAGTAATGGAATCAATTGGAGCACGCAAAGGCGAAATGATTGATATGATTAATAATGGCTCAGGTCAAGTACGTTTAATCTTTAATGTGCCGGCACGTGGTTTAATTGGTTATACAACGGAATTTTTAACAATGACTCGTGGGTATGGAATTATAAATCATACATTTGACAGCTATCAGCCAATGCTTCAAGGACAGGTTGGCGGAAGACGTCAAGGGGTCCTTGTTTCTATGGAATCTGGAAAAGCTTCTACTTATGGAATTATGCAGGTGGAAGATCGTGGTACTATCTTCGTTGAACCTGGAACAGAAATATATGAAGGGATGATCGTTGGGGAGCATACTCGTGAAAACGACATAACCGTTAACATTACGAAGGTAAAACAAGCAACCAATGTTCGTTCTGCAAACAAAGATCAAACGTCAGTTATTAAAAAGCCTAGGATTATGACATTGGAAGAATCACTTGAGTACTTAAATGACGACGAATATTGTGAAGTAACACCTGAATCCATTCGTTTAAGAAAGAAAATTCTTGATAAAAATGAACGTGAGAGAATGGCTAAAAAGAAAAAATATGCTGAATTGAGTTAAGTATTGAGAGGTGCAAACCCGTGGAAGAATTAAGATCTTTCTCCCCAAGTTTAAGATTCTTTATTGAACTTACGAACGATATAAAAACTGGTGTCCTCTTACAATATATTTTTATTGTAGTCTTATCCGTTATTGTATATCGTCTAGGTTTTGCAAAAAAGCTGCCCCTTGGTAAAAATATTGTCATTTATTTCAGTCTTTGTGTTGGCTGCGTTTTAATGTTGTTTTTCTCATACGCATTACCAATTGCAGAAGGGCTAGGTGTCGCGGCGTTACTATTAATTATTTATAAAATCCGCCTCCACCAAACTAAAAAACAGGCAAATAGCGGAGTCACGGGGGGAGAGTAAAATGCACTCATTACAGGATGCACTATATAATTGGCTGACCATAAAAGTGGTTTGTGATGCCCGCCCTGATGACAAAGCAGCGATTGAGACACGGGATTTCTTTGAAGAAATACTCATAGTACAGCATTCTGTCTCGAGTATTGAGATGACTACAGATGATCTGATGTATTATATTTCGTATCAACAGGGAGAGGAAACAAAAAAGGTACGTTATCCTCGCGAATTAATTGAAATCATGATCAATCAAATTAATCAGGAACCTGAAAAATATAAGGACTATCCGACTGATTAATTGAGAAAAGCTTAAGCTCCTTGAACAAGGGCATAAGCTAAACACTTCAAATAAAAACGCTTGTATATTTAATCTATACAAGCGTTTTTTATTTTGTTCACTTTTTCCTAATCACCATTCATCCTTATCAGATTTCGGGCGGTATAAACGAAAATTACCTGAATCGATTCGGGCATGTGTCTTATCGGCAATTCTAGTACTGCAGTTATGACACATATATGTATGAATGGGACGATTCCGAAGTCGTTTTGCTATTAATGATTCATCATCTATGGGTTCAATCTTATCACAAATCACACATTTTACTCTCATTCAAGCACCTCTTCAATTCTACCTTCAAATAACAGCATGTTTGTATTATATAGTATACCATGACTTAACAACTACTGGAAAATCAATTGGTTAAAGTTGATGAAAAATTGGGATAGTAGTAATATGAGAATATCTGTTTTTAAGGAATGAAAAAGGGGTTGTGTAAAAATGGCAAATCAAGTAGAACCAAAACTAATCCAGCCATTATTTGATGAACTGCAAAAAGAGCGATTTGTAACACTGTCAACGATTGACTATGAAACAGGCGGTCCTAATGTTAGTGCGATTTCTTGGGTGTTAGCTAAAGACGAAGGGACTATCTTTTTTGCTATAGATAACCGTTCGCGGATCTTAGAAAATATCAATAGTAATAATAAAGTTGTGATTAATTTAATTGCAAATGAATCTACATACTCAATTGCGGGAGAAGCGAACGTTAAAGAAGAACGTCTGTCAGAAGTGCCACTGAAACTGGCTTTAGTAGAAGTAACCATTAAAGAAGTAAGAGACGTTATGTTTTACGGTTCGAAAATTGTTACAGAAGTCCAATATGATAAAACATATGATAAGAGAGCGGCTGAGAGGCTCGACAAGCAAGTGATGGATGCAATGAAAAAAGCTTAGTGGAAAAACTAAGCTTTTTTTACTTATAGTGATTGGATTGGTCTTCTTGTTCTTTGTTGAGTTTCTTTTCTTCATTGCCCTTCAGTTTTTGATCTGGTTTTTCGGTTGCATTTTTAGGGCTTGGTGTTATTAAGTCACCCGGTACTTCTGGAATTAACCGTCCTGCGACATCTGCTAGTTCCTCCATAATTCCTCGAATGGGTCTGCCTTTTTTAATATCCGCCTGTATTTCCCGTAACCGTTGATTCGTGTCCGCATCTGCCACAACAATAGCTTTTGCCCCGTAAGGATCTTTTCTTAAACTCTCCGCAACAGAATACTTAATGGACCCAACCTGTGACCGGTCTAATTTTGCATTAACATCTATTCCGACAATGGCATAGTTCCCTAAAACTACTGCAGTTGCATCCGACACATTCGGAATACTAGTGGCAAGCTTAACAAGACGTTTAGAGATTTCCTGTCCAGATTTCCTGTCCACATTGTTAATATAACTGTTTTTCACGTTTACTAGTCGGTTGCCGCTATTGACATTCTCGTTTTGATTAACGGACTTGCATCCTGTTAACAGTAAACTAATGGCTGCTGTTGTTAAAAGGATTTTTTTCATTTATTATCGCCGCCTCTAAGATGATAAATTAATGGTAAAATTGGCTTGAACAATAGACTCTCATGCAAGTTTGATGGTCTTTATAACAATTATTGTGCGGAACGTCTTCTATCTTTATTCCAATAAACATATATTTTACCAAAGTCCAATCTAGCAAAGGGTTGTTGAAACTAATTTCACAAGCCATACACCAGTGAACCAGGAGGCGTTGCTTTGAGTAAAATATACGTGTTAGATACAAATGTCTTGCTCCAAGACCCGTATTCCATTTATTCGTTTGAAGACAATGAAGTTGTAATTCCGGCAGTGGTCCTTGAAGAAGTGGACTCAAAGAAAAGATATATGGATGAAGTTGGCAGGAATGCAAGACAAGTATCGCGTTTAATTGATGGTCTAAGGGCAGCTGGGAAACTTCATGAAAAAATTCCTCTTGAGAATGGGGGAACGATTAGGATTGAATTAAACCACCGATCTTTTCACGAACTTCAAGAAATATTTGTTGAAAAAACGAATGATAATCGTATTTTAGCGGTGGCAAAAAATTTATACTTAGAGGAACAAGCAAAAGAAGATGGCAAACCAGTAATAATCGTTAGTAAGGATGCATTGGTTCGAGTAAAAGCAGATGCGATTGGTCTTACAGCAGAGGATTTTTTAAATGACCGGGTAGTAGAAGTAGAACATATTTATACAGGTTTTTTTGAATTACTCCTACCAATTGAATTGCTAGGACGTTTTTACGAAAAAGGAGAATTATCACTTTCTGAGGTAGCTAACCACCCGTTCTATCCGAATCAATTCTTAATCATGAAAGATGTACTCGGCAGCTCTGCTTCCGCTATTGGGATGGTCGATAAAACGAGTAAAAAGGTCAAAAAATTGACCCTAAATCAAGAACACGTATGGGGGATACACTCTCGAAATGTGCAGCAAACGATGGCGATTGAATTATTATTACGCAAAGATATTCCGCTTGTTACATTAACCGGTAAGGCAGGGACAGGGAAAACATTGCTTGCTCTCGCTTCTGGTCTAATGCAAACGGAGGATTTTAGAGAATATAAAAAGCTTTTGGTGGCAAGACCGATTGTCCCAGTGGGGAAAGATCTCGGATTTTTGCCAGGAGAAAAACAAGAAAAGCTAAGACCATGGATGCAGCCGATTTACGATAACTTAGAATATTTATTTAATACGAAGAAGCCTGGTGAACTTGATGCTATTCTAGCCGGGATGGGTTCAATCGAGGTGGAGGCTTTAACCTATATCCGCGGTCGAAGTCTTCCAAAGCAGTTTATCATCATAGACGAAGCGCAAAATTTAACCAAGCATGAAGTTAAGACCATTTTAACAAGGGTAGGAGAGGGCAGTAAGATTGTGTTAATGGGGGATCCTGAACAAATTGATCATCCATATCTAGATGCCTATAACAATGGATTAACTTATGTCGTGGAAAAGTTTAAGGATCAGGAAATTTCCGGACATGTAAAGCTGTTAAAAGGGGAGCGGTCAGGCCTAGCCCGATTGGCAGCGGACTTATTATAGGACCAATAGCTCAAGCATTTGAACATGCGCTGGAGCTGGACGTGTCTAAAACGGGTGCCAGCTGGCACCCGTTTAGGCAGATACTATTTAGCTCTTATTTAATGGTAAAACCTATTATATCTTTAATTGGGTTATCCTTATTAGAGCCATCAGCAAAATAAATATGGACAGGTCCATCCGAAGTTAAGGGTTTACCATTATTTGAATAACCTAATATAAAATTATATGCGGTTTCTAGTGGAAACTCTATTTCCTCCGTTGTTGTGCGGACAAGTAAGCTTTTAGCATCAGGAGCTGGCTCCGAATTTAACAAAAATGGTTTAAAAGGAATCCCAAAGGTACCGGTCAAAACCTTTTCTTTTTCGAATTTCTTTTCAGTTTTTAATGTTGGGGGATAGATTGCTCCCTCCATGATTTCACGATCCCAGTGTTTAGAAACTGCTTTTGTATAGGCCTCATTAGAATTGGAGATCTCTTTTACTTGAGTGAAGTGAGTGTTTAAATCAACTCGGCGGTCGTCAAAAATCCAAACTCCTGGATCAAGTGTAATTGTATATTTTACATTCCCGGATATTGTTAAAATATTTTCCATCATCCATCCCCCTAAAATCTTGTAAGTCCTTTTCATTCCACTAAATTCACACTCATACAAGAGTCCTGCGTTAAAATCTTTTAATCCGTTAATACTGATCTAAATATAAATGAATGCCGCTTTCTTAGTATATCTTTTTTTGACTGGGTTGTCATAAAAGGTAACTCCTTTTGTAAATATCCGTCATTATTCTTGCAATTTGGTGGTGTAAACGGTAAAATTTATAGATAAGTTGAATTATCGCTCTGAAATGGGGGGATCAATGTTGGCGTCTGAAATGATCGTGAATCACCATGAAAAAGCCTACGCCTTATTGCAGGCTGACGCTGAAAAGATATTAAAGCTTATCAAAGTGCAAATGGACAATCTCACGATGCCTCAATGTCCTCTTTATGAAGAGGTATTGGACACACAAATGTTTGGCCTTTCAAGAGAAATAGACTTTGCTGTGCGATTAGGCTTAATAGATGCTAAGGATGGAAAAGCAATTTTAGACCAATTAGAGAGAGAATTGTCTGCTCTTCATGATGCATCTTTAAAAAAATAGTGCATAAATAAGAACTCAAACAATACCACGTAATGTTTGAGTTTTTTATTATACATAAGAAAAAGTTATGGGAATATTATTTATAAAAAACTTGTAACAAAGGAGAATTTCCTCAAGTATTGCCTCGCATTTTCTATTATAATAGAATGGTACACTATTAATTTTTTTGAAAATGAGGACGTTTTAAATGCTGAAAAAAATATTAAGATCATATGACTATACGTTGATTATTGCCATCATCCTTCTGTGCGCGTTTGGACTTGTGATGATCTATAGTGCTAGCATGGCTTACGCCGTTCAAAGGTATCAAGTAAAACCTGATTTTTTCTATCAAAGGCAAAAAATATTTTTATTAGTATTTGCTATAATATTTATAATTACAGCGCTTGTTCCTTACAAAATAATGAATTATACGAAATGGTTTCAGGCTCCGATGGTCATTGCTTCGCTTGTTTCTTTACTCGGTCTTTTTGCTTTTGGACAGGTAAAGAATAATGCCCAAAGCTGGTATCAAATTGGTTCCTTTCTACTTCAGCCATCCGAATTTGTAAAATTAGGAGTCATTATTTATTTGGCTTCTGTGTATGCAAAAAAACAACCGTATATTAATCAGTTTAATAAGGGAGTACTTCCGCCTTTAGTATATCTTTTTATAGTCTGTGTTCTTATAGCAGTCCAGCCGGACTTTGGAACAGCTGTTATTATTGCAGCTATTGCTGGAACCATTATTATTGCTTCTGGTATGAACCTTAAAACAATCTCGAAATTAGTTTTTATGGTTCTCATAGTGCTGCTCCCGCTCGTTCTTGTCTCCTGGGGGAAAATATTCTCACCAGAACAAATGAGCCGTTTTGAAGTAATGGGTAATCCGTTTGATGAAAAATATGTAAAAGATGCCGGTTTCCATCTGGCAAACTCGTTTATTGCGATTGGTTCAGGTGGGGTAAACGGACTGGGGCTAGGAAAAAGTATTCAAAAACTAGGGTATCTGCCTGAGTCCCACACAGACTTTATTATGGCGATCATCGCTGAAGAATTAGGAATTTGGGGTGTGGGTTTTGTTATTCTCCTTCTCTCCTATATCGTTTTACGGGGAATTCATATCGGGATGAAATGTAAAGACCCATTTGGTAGTTTATTAGCATTTGGTATTTCTAGTATGATTGGCATTCAGTCTTTTATTAATTTGGCAGGGGTATCTGGTGTTATACCGTTGACCGGTGTACCGCTTCCTTTCATCAGTTATGGCGGGTCATCGCTGTTAATGCTCGCGGGAGCCACTGGCATTCTTGTTAATGTTTCGATGTTTGTGAAATATGAAAGTAAATATAAAAATAAACAAGGGCAAGCAGACAAAAGGTTCAAGTCTGATGATGGCAAGGTTTATTATCTTTAATGAAAACGCGGGGGAATAATGTCCCTTGCGTTTTTAAAAATACATAGAATACGAGGTGCTTTACGTGACAAGACAGATTAATAAAGTATTGGTGGCTAATCGCGGAGAGATTGCGATAAGGGTCTTTCGGGCTTGTACTGAACTGAATATTCGAACTGTTGCGATTTATTCGAAGGAGGATTCCGGCTCTTACCATCGATATAAAGCAGATGAGGCTTATTTAATTGGAGAAGGGAAAAAACCAATTGACGCCTATTTAGACATTGATGGGATTATTGACATTGCTAAAAAAAGCGATGTAAATGCCATTCATCCTGGTTATGGTTTCCTATCAGAAAACATCCATTTTGCCAGACGCTGTGAAGAAGAGGGAATTATTTTTATCGGACCTACATCTAATCACCTGGATATGTTTGGGGACAAAGTAAAAGCAAGAAGCCAGGCAGAACTTGCCAATATTCCCGTCATTCCAGGCAGCGATGGCCCTGTCAATGCGGTAAATGAAGTGGAAGACTTTGCTGCTATCCATGGATTCCCAGTCATTATCAAAGCCTCATTGGGCGGTGGCGGACGTGGGATGAGAATTGTAAAAAGCAAAGAGGAAGTCGGCGAAGCCTTTGAACGAGCTAAATCTGAAGCGAAAGCTGCTTTTGGAAACGATGAAGTCTATCTAGAAAAACTAATTGAAAATCCCAAACATATTGAGGTTCAAATCATTGGAGATCAGCATGGGAAAATGGTTCATCTATTTGACCGCGATTGCTCGGTTCAAAGACGCCATCAAAAAGTGGTTGAAGTGGCTCCAAGTGTTTCCATTTCTGAGGAGCTTCGAAATTCGATCTGCCAGGCAGCAGTAAAATTAATGAGCAAGGTCCAATATCTAAATGCAGGTACAGTTGAATTTCTTGTTTCGGGGAATGATTTTTATTTCATTGAAGTTAATCCGCGTGTGCAAGTAGAACATACTGTAACAGAATTAGTTACTGGTATTGATATCGTTCAAACACAAATATTGGTATCGGAAGGACATGAACTGCACGGTCCGATCATTGGAATTCCTGCCCAAGAAAAAATTAAGTTAAATGGTTTTGCCATTCAGTCGAGGGTTACAACAGAGGATCCACTGAACAATTTTATGCCGGATACTGGAAAAATAATGGCATATCGTTCAGGAGGGGGATTTGGTGTACGTCTTGATGCTGGAAATGGCTTTCAGGGAGCTGTAATCACACCCTATTACGATTCTTTGCTTGTGAAACTATCAACATGGGCATTGACTTTTGAACAAGCAGCAGCAAAGATGGTGCGTAATTTACAAGAGTTTAGAATTAGAGGGATAAAAACGAACATTCCCTTCCTTGAAAATGTCGTCAAACATGAGAAGTTTAGAAATGGTGAATACGATACATCCTTTATTGATACAACACCAGAATTATTTATCTTTCCTGTAAGTAAAGATAGGGGAACGAAGCTATTAAGTTATATTGGAAATGTTACAATAAATGGTTTCCCTGGGATTGAGAAAAAGAAAAGACCTGTTTTCTCTAAGCCTAGGATTCCACTGTTAAAATATGATGTTCCATATCAGAATGGAACCAAACAAATTCTCGATCAATATGGGCCAAATGGTCTTGTTCAATGGATTAAAAATCAAAAGCAAGTTTTACTAACAGATACTACCTATCGGGATGCCCATCAATCATTATTAGCAACTAGAATGAGGACTACTGATATTGCTCATATTGCAGAAGAAACAGCAAAATTATTACCTGATTTATTTTCGTTCGAAATGTGGGGCGGGGCAACTTTTGATGTAGCCTATAGGTTCTTAAAGGAAGACCCATGGGACCGTTTATTAACTCTTCGTGAGAAGATTCCCAATGTTCTTTTTCAAATGTTGTTCCGTGGGGCGAATGCTGTAGGATATAAGAACTATCCAGATAACTTGATCCGTGAATTTATTAATCAATCCTCTTCAGCAGGGATCGATGTCTTCCGGATATTTGACAGTCTAAACTGGGTAAAGGGAATGGAAGTTGCCATTGATTCAGTCCGCCAGTCAGGGAAAATTGCTGAGGCAGCTATCTGTTATACCGGCGATATCTTAGACTCAACAAGAGTAAAGTATAATCTGAACTATTACCGAACATTAGCAAAAGAGTTGGAGCAGCAAGGCGCTCATATTCTGGCAATAAAGGATATGGCCGGACTGTTAAAGCCTGAAGCAGCTTATCAGTTAATATCCGAATTAAAAGCGACTGTCGATATCCCTATTCATCTCCACACTCATGATACAAGTGGAAATGGAATTTTTACCTATGCACGTGCCATTGATGGCGGTGTCGATATTGTTGATACAGCATTAAGTACAATGGCAGGATTGACATCGCAGCCAAGTGCTAATTCCTTATTCTATGCACTTGAAGGTAATACGAGAAAGCCAAAGGTTAATATTGATGCGCTTGAAAAGCTTTCCTATTACTGGGAGGATGTCCGCAAAGTTTATCATGATTTTGAAAGCGGAATGATCTCCCCACATTCAGAAGTTTATCAGCATGAAATGCCTGGCGGGCAATATAGCAATCTTCAACAGCAGGCAAAAGGAGTGGGGCTCTCTGAACAATGGGATGAGGTTAAAGATATGTATTCCCGTGTCAACAAAATGTTTGGGGACATTGTTAAGGTAACCCCTTCCTCAAAGGTTGTCGGGGATATGGCCTTATTTATGGTGCAAAATGACCTAACGGAGGAAGATGTTTTATTAAGAGGAAACAGTCTTGATTTTCCCGACTCTGTTGTGGAATTATTTGAAGGGTATTTAGGGCAGCCATATGGAGGATTCCCTGAAGAACTTCAAAAAGTCATCTTAAAAGGGAAGAAACCTTTAGAAGTCCGACCTGGTGAACTTCTCGAGGATGTGAAATTTGATAAGCTTAGGGATGAATTGTTTGAAGAGCTTGGCAGACAAATAACTGATTTTGAAACAGTATCTTACGCACTCTATCCAAAAGTGTTCTTAGAATATAGCAGGGCAATTGAACGTTTTGGAAATATTTCCATGCTTGATACACCAACATTTCTTTATGGGATGAGACTGGGTGAAGAAATTGAGGTTGAAATCGAGAAAGGTAAGACACTTATTGTTAAATTAGTCTCGATCGGTCAACCTCAGGCAGACGGCACAAGGGTGGTTTATTTTGAGCTAAATGGACAGCCCCGAGAGGTCTCTATCAAGGATGAGGGTATTAAAGCAACCGTCGCCTCTAGATTGAAGGCGGATATGAAAAACGAAGAACACCTATCGGCCTCTATGCCGGGAACCGTCATTAAGGTTTTGGTTGAACCGGGAGAAAGAGTGGAACGAGGAGATCATTTACTGATCACAGAAGCGATGAAAATGGAAACAACGGTTCAAGCTCCATTCTCAGGTACTGTAAAAGACCTTTACGTTAAAAGTGGAGATGCCATTCTTACAGGAGATCTATTACTAGAACTAACAAAAGCATAGAATAAAAAAGTTGCCGGGAATAACCGGCAACTTTTTTAATGATGATTTCTGCGTGATCTTGAATACAAGAGAAGGAAATAACTTAATACACCGAATAAGCAGGTGATAAAAAGGGCATGCAGGAGTGCGATATAAAGGTTTAACAAACTAAAGATGATGAACGCCCCTGCAATTACTTGTAAGGAAACCAGAATAAATGCAATCATCCAGCCCCAATATAGCACTTTCTGCTGTTTATAATGCCGCACGACAAGGTAAAAAATATAAGAAATCCAGATAAAAATGATACCTGCTGCTGCGCGGTGTCCCATTTGTACCCATTGGTATATGTCTGATGGCAAGGAAAGGTTTTCATTTGAGCAGAAAGGCCAGTCGAGGCATACAAGACTTGCTTTCATATGGCGTACCAATGCGCCTGTATAGATAACAAGATAACTGTAGATAGAGACACCTACAATATGAAATCCCATACGCTTATCTATGTATAGCTTTTCTGCCTCGAACTTTTTATCGATTTCAAAAATAAGCAGGGTCAGTAAGAAAACGGATGCAAAGGAAACAAGTGATATTCCAAAATGTAAGGCAAGTACAAAACCTGATTGCCCCCATAATACGGCAGCCGCTCCAATTAATCCTTGTAAGAGTAAAAAGATAAAGGAAAGTAAGGAGAGAAATTTAGTCTCTCTAATATGACCAATTGCCTTCCATGACCAAACTGAAAGGGCGAGAACCATTATTCCTCCAGCACCCGAAACAAGCCGATGAGCAAGCTCTATCAAAAGTTCTGGTGTTATTTCCGAGGGAACAAATTTGCCCTCGCATAAAGGCCAAGATCTTCCACATCCCATCCCAGACCCAGTCTTGGTAACCAAGGCACCGCCAAGTAAAATAAGTATCATCACGATCGTGGTTGAAACCGCCAGCCACTTTAAAGAACGTCGCAAAAAATTCACCTCTTAAAAAGTTCAATAATTTGTCATTGGTTAAACCTGACAGTATAAT
>NZ_JBALPZ010000138.1:0-9902 GCF_036965645.1 Neobacillus drentensis | reverse complement strand
TGTCATAAATTATATCATTGTATTTTTATTAAAGTTGTTAATTTTGTGTAAACATTCAAAATCATTATGATTTTTGTTATAACCAAATAACAAGTATTTGAAGAGTAAAATTCCAAAATGCTTAATTTCTTATTGAAGTAACGAAGCAGTTTAGTTGTGCGAAATGTTCCTAGTTTAAATGGAGGATGGTAACATCACTCTGGTAAAGGCTAGGCAGTTCCTTTCGGAACTGAAGGGTTATATCGAAGAATCGAATGACGGGGTAACGCCCTGAAGGGTTCTCTCTTAGTCGAATAGCACTGGAATTAGTAGAATGATAGTGTTATAAGCTCGGTGAAAAGGCGTGAGAAATTACCGTACCAGTTCGGCTGGCGAAAGCCTACTCGATGGAGTGGTGTAATTCATGGTGCTTGAGTTGAATGAATATGGTGAGAATGCGAATAAACCTACAATAAAAGGTTAAGCTGACGAATCTCTGAATGTACGGGTCTATAACTGCAATACATAGAAATGTGTATATCACCAAATTGTGAGGTTAGATGTGGGTTAGTAAGACTAACTAATATGAAAATCCATGATACGTTACAGGCGTATGAATGCTAACAGGCTTACAGGAAGCACCTAAGTTCATTCTATAATAGATATAATTCAACGTTGTAAGCTGATAACGTGGAGGACTTACTTCTAATGAACCGTTGGCAAGGAAGAAAACAATGAAACTAGTTGTTGTATAACTTGCCTTTATATCAGTGAAAGTGGTGGCACAGTACCAATGAAATGTCTAATCCATATGGAGGGATAGCCACTAGACTAATAAAGATTTATTCAACCAAGTAAGGCAGTTCTTTATCGATTAATAAGGTTCTTGTAAGACTAAAAGAGGTTTAACTCCGAAAGGAGTCACCAACTTATTGAAACGGAAGAAACTGAGACACAGTGAATATTATAGTATGCAAGATTGTTTTGACAGACTAAATGCTCAAAGTGTCAGTGGTCATCACTTCTATGACTTAACAGAATTAATGAGTTCTAAAGATAATATACGACTTGCCTACCGAAACATCAAAAGAAACACAGGTAGTAAAACTGCTGGAACAGATAAATTAACCATTAACGATATTTTACATTTAACAGTGGAAGATGTAATAGCAAAGGTTCAAGCCATGTTCAAATGGTATGAACCGCAAACGGTAAGGCGTGTATTCATTCCAAAAGGAAAAGAAAAAACAAGACCTTTGGGGATTCCAACAATTTGGGATAGAATCTTTCAACAATGCATACTTCAAATTTTAGAGCCCATTTTTGAGGCAAAATTCCATAAACATAGTTATGGATTTAGACCGAACCGCAGCACTCATGATGCCAAAGCTAGGCTTGAATTTCTTATCAATCAGTCTGGACTCCATCATTGTGTTGATGTTGATATTAAGGGTTTCTTTGATAATGTTAATCACAGTAAACTTTTAAAACAAATGTGGTCACTAGGTATAAGGGATAAATCACTTCTCTCCATAATTTCCAGGCTATTAAAAGCAGAAATTGAAGGAGAAGGAATTCCTACAAAAGGTACTCCGCAAGGAGGTATCCTATCACCTTTACTTTCAAACATTGTATTGAATGAATTGGATTGGTGGATAAGTGACCAATGGGAAACGTTTGAAAGCAGGTATACTTACTCTACAAATGGAAGTAAATATCAACATTTAAAGAAAACTGCTTTGAAAGAGTGCTTCATCGTCCGCTATGCGGACGATTTCAAGGTAATGTGCCGAACTAGGTCACACGCTATAAAAACGAACTACGCATTGAAAGACTTCTTGAGAAAAAGACTTCATTTGGAAACAAGTGAGGAGAAATCGAAGGTTATTAATCTAAAGAAAAACTCTTCCGAGTTTCTTGGATTTTCAATGAAAGTTGTAAGGAAAGGAAAAACAAGATTTGGCTATGTAGCAAGGTCCAATATGTCGAAAAAGGCTAAAGAAAACGCCTTTCTTAAGATTAAGGAAGCTATAAAAGGAATCAAGAAAAAGCCTTGCATTCAGACAGTTTGGAACTTCAATACTGTCGTCATGGGAATTCAAAACTATTACTCGGTCGCTACTAACATCACTATCAATCTGAATGAGTTAAACGCTCATCTCCGCAGAACGTTATATAATCAATTAAGGAACATTAGAACCGAGGCAAGTTTCCATGAGATGACTAAAACCTTACAGAAAAGATACAAGGGATATAAGGCAAAACTGTATATGATACAAAAAATGGTTTTTGTCCCTATCCACGCACAACGCTGGAAAAAGACACTTGGATTCTCCCAAGTTATATGTAACTTTACTGCCGAAGGTAGAGCAAAAATTCATAATAGCCTAAAGGCTATTGATAAAAATACGCTTTCTTACATCATGAGAAATTACATTCCAAAAAGATCCATTGAATATAACGACAACCGAATCAGTAAATTTATTGCTCAATATGGCAAATGTGCCATATTAGGAGAAGAGTTAGGGATTCATGAATGGCATTGTCATCACATAAATCCTTATTATCTTTCGAAAGATGATTGTTATTCAAACTTAATTATTGTTCATAAAGCAATTCACCAATTAATTCATCTTAAAGATATAGTCAAAATAGAAACTCTTTTACAATCTTTAAAGCTTACAAATAAGCAGAAAGAAAAAGTAAATAAGCTACGGTTAAGATGTCTAAATGAAATAATCTAAATTTGGAAAACAGCACTCGTCTGCTTAATACATAGAACGAATAAATTGGATTAGTTGGAACGCCGTATGATTCGAAAGTTTCACGTACGGTGTGAACAGGGGGAAAAGGGAGCGATAACTTCAAAGCCTTACCTATCTGTATAAACAATCGTCATTAGATTTTTTTAACATTAGTTCCGTTTAATGGAATAATGGAGGAGATTTCAGAAGGGCGTCGAAATAGAAAATTTATAATTAGAAGGAGTGTGATTGGTTATGTCTCACGCTAAAGACGTTTTGGAAGATCAATTGTTAGCAAATGCAAACGACCTAAGCTGGTACGTTCCGTTTTCGGAATCAGTTGCAAACTTAAAAGAGGAAGAAGCGTTTTGGAAACCTAATGATGAAAGCAACAGTATTGCAGAAATTGTACAACATCTCCTTTACTGGAATGAAACTTGGCAAAAGAGATACAAAAAATCTCATGTGAATGCTGTTGCACCTATAAGTGACAATAATGAAAGCTTTATTTTTCCTGAAAATAAAACGTTTGATGACTTAAAAAAGTGCCTCTTAGCGGTCCTGCTTCAATGGCAAGAACTACTGACTGAAGAAAAGGTAGAAAATGATGTGAATGGTTTCTCTGAGACCGCAAAGTGGTGGGAAGTTCTAGGAAATTTGTCCACACATAATGCCTACCACATTGGACAAATCGTTTACATTCGGAAACTACAAAAAAGCTGGAAAACTAATATTAAAGGGGATTAAATAAGGCAACTTATATTTCTTTGCTCCGCTAAAGGGCGCTTTTCTTTAGTAAGAAGGCGTCTTTTTGATTTGCCCCTACACATAAAGGGATTAGTTTTTGTTAAGGCAAAACATTGTGAAGATTTTCACTTCAACTAACGGGTCTTTAGTGAAAGAAGCGTAAATAAAAAAGTCGATTTCTTATTGGAAATCGACTTTTTTTAGGTTGAAATTTCCTTAGCGTTGTAAATCCGCATTTTCCTGACTCTACCCTAATCTTAAAACGAGATTGAAAACTTGTTTCATACTTTGAAAGACAAGGGATTGGAATGCCTCGCACGTTTGGATATGACACGCTAATATATGGTTAGAATTTGTATTATAGAAATATGTTCTTTAAATCGAGGATAAAGTCTTCAAAAATACTTACTTCTATTAGATCTTTCCCTTTACATATAACTCTTGAAGTTGATAATATCCACTTTCCTTAAAAATAAGCACTTCAACTGTCTCAGTACGGTTGTCTACGATCCAATACCCTTTAACTCCTGTCGGTTCATATACTTTTATTTTTAGCTATAGCTCCTGTTTGTCAGCTAATAGCGTATTTTTACAATTATAGAGAGGGAACAGAATGGTAAACGTGGTTCCTTTTCCTTTTTGGCTTTGGACGATGATTTTTCCGTGAAACGAGTCGATAATGCGATAGCTCACCATGAGTCCTATGCCAGTTCCTTTTTCTTTCAGAGAATAAAATGGTTGTCCAAGACGTTTCACTTCGTCTTCATTCATCCCCACTCCCTCATCTTGGATTTGGATCACCACATGCTGTGATTCCTGTTTCACGAGAATGGAAACCGCACCACCTTGATGTATCGCTTCGATGCCATTTTTGATGATATTGAGGAAGGCTTGTTTCACTTTTTGGGGATGACCCAATATCACACACTCTTGCTCCGGAAGTCGGACGTCTATGCTTACTTTTCGTTCTAAAGCATAGGAGTAGAGAATATTGACAACCGTTTGTATTGTTTCGCAAACATCGACGGACTCTTTCATATCCGCTTCTGGCTTGGCAAGCGAGAGATATTCGGTAATGACGTCATTCGCCCGATCCACTTCTTCTATACAAATTTGAACATACCCTTTATACGTCTCTGAAATTGGCGATTGTAGAAGTAACTGGAGAAATCCTCGATTGGTCTGCATAGGATTTCGAATTTCATGAGCAAAGGAACTCGCCAATTCTCCGAGTATCTTATATTTTTCCGCCTGTTGAGCTTCCATGTGTAACTGGGAATTTTCCCTTAAGGTTTCAATCAGAAAGATAGTTACAATGGTGGCAACACATATCGTTAAAACTTCCTGAAGTGTGCTAAAAAATTCCATCCCTTGCAAATCCACGAGGATGAAGATCAAGGACATCCCCAATGTTATCCTCCAAGTCAGTTTCATTCGACCTGATCGATCCTGCTGGATGAAACGTGGATATGCTAAAAAAAACATGGGTAAGAGGAATAAGATTTCGTATACCGTTGAATAAAAACCAGTCCCTCCAAAGTACCAACGATACAACAATAAAATGATCGTGAGAACAATACCTGTTGCGTATCCACCTCCATAAAATATACCTATCATGAGAGCTACAAACCGTAGATCATTTCGCTCGTTTACATCCGAATTGATTGGGAAGGACATGCACAATACTAACGTAATCATTGCCAAGAAACTGAAAATTAATTTTTGCCGCTTCGTTTCGATGAATTGATGAGGATTGGTTAAATACATAGAATAAAAAAAGACAGGAATCAAAATAATCATTACTTGTAAGAGCAAATTTTTAGTATATTCCATACAGTTTACCTCATTGTTAAGCTCATTCTAGTATAAAAGGAAACTGAATATAAAAACAGGGGAAAAAAATGGGTTCTAATGCAAAAAACTCAAAACAATCGCAATTAATCTCTAAAGCTTGGAGATACTGATACTATTACTCTAAAAAAGGATATGATCAGTATGGTGTCCTGATACGACTGCTTTATTAAGCATTGCAATTGTTATAGGTTTAGTAGGATTATTTTCGCATCTGGTTAATTCGGGTATATAAAATTTGCTTCTTAAAGTAACTGGGTGCTTTTTAGTTGAAGAAAACCACTGATAAAAATCAATGGCTTTTTGTTCGGTTTAATGGATGCCCTCTAATGATTATCTATTTATTCAATCGTGGCGGAATTCTAGTTACTTAATTCCATTAATAATTCGTGGACAATATGTTGTTCAAAATCTTTTGGCTTATCCAATAGGATACCTCTCTTTGACGCAGCTGAAATTATTAGTCCTAATTCATAGTACATATTTTTAGAAACTAATCCTGTTGAAATCATTTTCTTCACTTCATAATAAAAATTGATCAAAAAATCACTTGGTAATTTTTCATACAAAGACATTTTTAGTAACACCCACTATTCCTACCTTATTAATAGGAATAATATCAATTAAAAATGAAATTGAAAAGAGTTTTTCGCTAAATTCATAAATTTGTCATTTTATAATTGATGCGTTTTACAATACTGCTCTAATCTTGTTTAACTAACTGGGCAGTTTTGGTAAAAAACACGGATTAATAAGGTCAATAAACAAAAAGAAAAGCACAATAACAGTGCTTACCTTTTAATACAATGAGGATGAAAATACTCAATGCTTATATTAAAGTTGCCGTTTTTAATAAATACTTGAATTTTTTCTCCATTCTCCAATAAATATTAATCACTTTATTCTTCAGTTATTTATGAGTTGATTTCGGTCTTCCGTTTGCGGAGGCTCTTCAAACCACCCGTGTTTTATCATAATCTCAATTCCTTCTTGACCGTAAAAATAAATATCTTTGGCTAATAAAGTTATTTTTAAGGCAATATCATTTCTTAACGTAAAAAATGTTCCAAAACTACTTCCTACTATACAAAACCCGTTAAGGAAGGTAGCACAATGCATCATTAGCTTATCAGAAAAGGTGCAACTGTTGAAGTCGTTACCGTACTTCCAGATGTTGCAGAAAACTGTATGTCATTATCTAAAAGTATTTCTTGATATATTTTAATTTGTTTCTTTGCAAGATCTTTTCCTTTTTCTAAGTATTTCCTAACCTCTTTGTTCTGAGCACATTGAGCTAATCCTATCATTAGCTGCATCCCTATGTTATTGGACTCTATTCCATGATGAAGAAAACCGAGTTCAATGTCGTTTAAAGTCCGTTTAGAATTAAATGGGTTAAAGCCACTCATATACTTTTTACTTTTAATAAACTCAGTGGTCTTAGGCATTGTTACTTTTGGAGGAAGTACAAGAATCCCTTTCTTTAGTAAATATTGTGTAGCTAGCTTATAAATTTTATGGGTTACCGTGGTAAGTCCCTCATAGATTCGTATCACATCATCGTTACCATATTCATGTTAATGGTGTACATTCCCATGCTTACATCTTTTAAAATCCGTACAAACATCACATCAAATCCATTGTCATATAATTTAGGAGCCTCTAAATTCACATCCTGTTTGTTGAATCCAATATGGATAACGATTCCTTGTTGTTTAAAGATTCTTTCTATTTCCATTACGTAGTAATTTAGCTCCTGCCACAAGCCCCCCAAAATATTTCTCGCCTCATCATCATCTGTTTTCTTCATTAAGTATTCTAATATTCTCATGATAAGAGTTTTTTCTTGATAGGTAAGCCAAAGGGTACCAACCTCAGACGAACTAATTGGATTTGTTAAACTCAATGTAATCCCACCTTGCATTAAAGATAAATCAATTATTTCCATATAAGTGGAAAATGATGCGAATACTGTCCCTAATTAACTAGTGTGAGTAGAAGCAGTAGATTTTTCACTAACGAGTAGTTTTGTTGAAAGAAGGGATTATTTAACAAATTATTGAATAAATAATTAGATACTAATTTTTTATGGGGGATTATTGTGGCAACAAACGAATTTAAAGACTTTTATTGTGAAGAGGTACTAAGCGGACGTACACTTGTGGAAATAATTTTAGAAACCGAAAATGTTCTAGCTTTTTATCATACTCGTCCTTTTCATCCAGAACATGTTGTAGTAATACCAAAAAGACATATTACTTCTATCATTACTGTTCAACAAGATGAAATAGATATTATAAAGGAAATTTTTAGTGTTATTCAGGAAGTTGCTACCCAAATGAACGAGAAATTTGGTGCTTGTACTGTTTCTACAAACGTTGGAGATTATCAAAGCAATAAACATATGCACTGGCATGTATACTACGGAAATCGAATTAGAGACTAAAAACTATAGAGGTAATTATGGCTGAATACATAAACGAATTAAGAGAACTGATTGGACACAAACCATTAATTTTGATAGGCTCTACAATCATTGTTATGAATGATAAAAAAGAGATTTTATTTCAATACCGTTCCGATACAAAAGAATGGGGTTTGCCTGGGGGAGCAATGGAAATAGCCGAAAGTTTAGAGCAAACTGCTGAACGTGAACTCTTTGAAGAAACGGGGTTAAAAGCAACAAGTTTTAATTTCTTTGATATTTTGTCAGGAAGTAATCTTTATTATAAATACCCCAACGGTGTTGAAGTCTATAACGTTATTTGTGTTTACATAGCACAAGATACAAGTGGTGAACTAGCTATGAATGATGGTGAAAGTTTGGCTTTAAAGTATTTTTCCGTCAAAGAATTACCTTCCCAGCTTGATGAAAGAGCTAAGTTAATAATAGAAAAACATTTTATATATGGCTAATTTGTTCCACTAACGGGTGCATGAGCTCAAGAATGATCGCTGCGACGATTTTTTTATTAACTGGGCAGTTAAGTTGAAGAAGGGAACACTTTAAATACTCCAATAAGCAATAAAAATGGTGCCCCACAACAGTGAAAGCACCAATATTACGCACTAATCCCAGATACGGATTCTTGGAACACCTGCGGTTCTTAAATAATCTAATAACTGACCAGTATGAACAGATTCGTGATACGCAATGCGTAGGAGCATATCCCCAAGGTCTCTTATGTAACCTGCATCAGAACGGTCAATCTTAATATTTGTTAAGTCTTCTTCAGAAAATGATCTGATTGTATTTATGAATTGATTACGATAGGGTTCGGCAAATTCCAATTCAGAATTTACAGAAGTAAAAGGTCTCTTTTCAAAAGGGGAATTAAAAACGGATAAACTTCCTTGATTTTTAAGTGCCAGGTGATAATAATGTTCGCTTTCCAGTACTTGCCTGACCATTTCTAGACAATTCAATGCTTCATTATCTGGCTTCCAACTTAATTTTTCCTCAGGAATAGATTTCCAGACTTTTATGCTTCTTCTTCTAACTTCATTTAAGTTTAAAATAATTAAATCAATTGAATTCATAAAAGCTCTTCCTTTGATAAGCATATAATAATTATACACGAATGAACGTTCATGCCAATAATCTGAAGGAGGAATATTTTACAATATTTAGTTGTACTTTATACGAACGGTGCAAGAGAAAGAGGTGCTGCAATTTAAAGGATTGTTTCATTGTTGTTGAACTAACTGGGCAGAATAGTTTAAGTACAAACCTTCACAAACATACACTACGAAAGGGAAATACTTTAAAACTCCGAACATTCATTAATCCTCCACATGACTTATCTGAAAGGAATAAAAGTTTGGGGGCACGAACCGAATCAAAGATTCGCAGGGTTCCACGATTATAAAAAAAGCCGAAGGCAAGCTAACCCCAGACCAACTCCGATTTATAACACCTCAGTATTAATAAAACGGGCATGTATAAAATTACCACTATTAATAATTATGTATATCCCCAATTTGTATAAAGTTGGCGTTCTTGTAAAAGAATAAGGTAAAATCCGATAAAATACATCTCCTTTATAGGTGGTATTATGAAAAACCAAAAATTATTTTTAATTGCATTGCTGGTTGTTCCTTGGTTAACTGTACCCTTTCTAGGTAAGAAAGCATTTAGAAGATTTCTTCCCACTGCCATATTTATGGCTACTTTTACTAAAGCTTTAGATTTTTATGGTGAAAGGAAAAATTGGTGGAAATTTTATAGCGGTGTCGGACCTTTTAACAGCATGAATTTTATGAATTTCGGTCCATACCTTGTCACTAGCCTTTGGGTGTTAAAAATGACTTTTGGTAAATTCCCGTTATATCTGATTACAAATACTATTCTTCATACTTCCTTTATCTTCGGAGGATTGAAATATGTAAAAGATTTTCGGATATTCACTTTAGAAAATTTATCAAAATTCAAATACCTGTTAATAGATTTCGTCAGGGCTTTAATCTTATATACTTTTCAATATATAACTGAACCTACCCCCATTAAAAAAACCATTTTTAAAAAGAAGTGGTTTCGATAAACCTTCAATTACGAAGGTTTTTATTTTTAGGTTTCTTTAC
>NZ_JBALPZ010000137.1:21846-22731 GCF_036965645.1 Neobacillus drentensis | reverse complement strand
ATTTTAAACACCTCAATCATTATTCAGCCCTAGTTTTGTGGTCAGATGTCCCCACCTAATCTCATCCAAATTGGCTAAACCCAATTAGAAGCCGAAAAAGGTTCACCATATGAAAAATCTTCTCTTAGTTTGAGTCAATATGAAGAGTTTAATGTTACTAAATTGTATAAATTTTGCTAAAAAAAACGCCTTGATAAGAGGCGTCTAAAATTAAATCACATATAGGTATACCGATAAAAAATGTGACAGGGTTCCTAATAGGATAAAGATATGGAAGATCTCGTGAAAGCCTAGATACTTTGTTTCCAGAAACTTCGGTTTTGCCCCGTAAATCACTCCGCCAATTGTATAGAAAATTCCTCCGAGGATAAGTAAGAATAGTCCAACAGTGTTTAAGCTTCCGGTCAGTGGTGAGAAGACAAATACAATCATCCAGCCCATCGCGATGTACAAAGCCGTTGAAATCCAGCGCGGGCAAGTAAACCAGACCATTTTAAAAACTACACCGCTGATTGCAACCGCCGAGATAATTGAAAATAAAATGGCGCCTGTTTTTCCGTTTAGACTAATAAAACAAAAAGGCGTGTACGTTCCCGCAATCAGAACAAAAATCATGGAGTGATCAAGTCTCCGTAAAAAGGCAATCACTCTATCTCTTGCAATGACCATATGATAAGTAGCTGAAGCAGAGTAGAGAAGGATCATACTGACACCAAAAATAATGACGGCGGTAATCGCAAGCGGGGTTGGAGTTGTCATGGACGCTTTGATCACCATCGCCAGCAGACCGACAAATGATAAGACAGCTCCCGCTAAATGAGTTAATCCATTAATCGGTTCCCGAATATAATTGTGCATTTTTTTGCCTCCTAACACATCATGTAG
>NZ_JBALPZ010000137.1:0-21799 GCF_036965645.1 Neobacillus drentensis | reverse complement strand
AGTCAATCTTTATCTCATTATGTATAATAAGAATATCGATTAAGTTAGCGGAGGCTTTTTACATGGAAAATATGTTACAGAACATTAATTCGTTAGGTCTTGAGACAAGTTTAACGTTGGATGATATACCTAATATAGATTTATATATGGACCAGGTCATCCAATTGTTTGAAAATAATTTCAATGACTCAAAGCGGAATCAAGAAGATAAAATTTTAACAAAAACGATGATTAACAACTATGCAAAAGGAAAATTAATTTTTCCAATCCAAAATAAAAAATATTCACGAGAGCATCTAATATTAATGAGCTTAATCTACCAGCTGAAGGGAGCTTTATCGATTAATGATATTAAAGTGACCCTTAGCGATATAAATCAAAAAATTATCAATGATGAAATCGATTTAGATTCATTTTATACAAGTTACTTACAACTTACCGGTCAGAACGTGATTGATTTAAAAAAAGACATGGAAGAGCGAGTGAAGGATGTAAAGAAGGAAATTTCCGAGGCTAAAGAAGAAGACTCAGGGAATTTGGAGCAGGTACTCATGATCTCATCCCTTGTTCATATGAGTAATTTATATCGAAGAGTGGCGGAGAAGTTAGTTGATGAACTAGTTGTTGATAAAGAAGGAAAGCGTCAAAAATAACGATTGACGCTTTATTTACTTGGTCAATGGGCAGCAGTTTTTGTTTTGAACTCAACATCCTGTACATCTGATCCAATGTCAATTTCTTCTGGTGAGCAATCTTGTATTCTGATTGAGTCTGCATGATTTTCACCTCCGAAAATTTTCACACATGGCCCTCGATTGGTAAAATCCTTGACAGTGACCCTATTCAAGGTTACATTCCTTGCCCGATATTGTACGGCAATCACTGGATTCCGTTTAAAATCATATTCAGGGTCTCCTATAATGGTAAACTGATTAATGACTACATTTTTATATGCGGAAACCACCATTCCTCTAGGAGCAGAATCCTTATATAAATCAGAATACACCGGAGAAATCGCTACAAGATTAGCAGCGATAATATGATAAGCACTCTTCGATTCCGCATCATTTTGTTTATGATGACCAATGTGGCGGAAGTTAAAGGAACGATTATCGTTAACAGAAATATGGCCAAAAATCGTGATATTCGAGGCGGCAGAAGAATTCTGATGGGCCTTTATTTCCACCCCGCCAAAGCACCTGGCACTTGAGTTATTCACTAATACTACATTTCTGGAGCCATCATCAATTTCGATTCCATTGGAATTAGAGCGGCCCTGCTGATGGGCCCGGCCGCTGGGATCACACATATGAGAATTAGAAATAAAAATATAATCGCTGTGGTGTGTGGTAATCCCATCGTCACCAAAACCACTACCGGTCACATGATCAAGCCAGACATATTTACTGCCGCCACGGGCACGATATCCGTCGCCGGCATAATTGTATAAGGTTGAAGAAATATCAAAACAATGAAGCCCGGGATTTATTCCCTCTACGTCTTTTACCCAGCCGTAAGTAACATTTGCATAGGTTAAACAGCTTGAATGGTTGCCCCATGTACTTGTCTTCTCAATCTTACCGAGTCTTTCAACGTTCCAATCCAAACTTAAGCCTTGAACAAAAAGGTGATGATTGCCTTTCCAATGATTAGCGTTTGTGATTAATCTTGTACCTTTTGGGGCTTTGTCATGAAGTTTAATCGTAGTCGTGCCTGCACCGGAACCAATAATCCATGACCAAGAGGGCAGTGTAATACCTTTCGTGACATAAATTCCTGGAGGAACAATTACTTTTACCTGTCCGTTACCTAGTGCCTTTTTAAATGCAGAGGTGCAATCTGTTTTTCCGTCTCCTACTGCACCATAATCCACTACATTTATTTCTCTCTTCATGTTAGCTAATAATTGTTTGTACTCCACGTCAAGCTTGTCTTTCCAATCTGGAACCACATTTCCATCATCGTCCAGTAAAATGGTAGTGGGTTCTAATAGACGAGAACCTTCAGCCGTAAGACGAAAAGCACCGCCTTCAAGTTTTTCCCGGATTGAAAATGATCTGCTTTCTTGAGGTTTTGGTATGTTTGAAAGGTTACGAGCTTGCTTAAATAGGGATTCGGTTTCTAGTATCAGATCTTTTATAGGTAGTTTGTTTCCTGTAATTTGATCAATCAGCAATTTGTTCTGACGTGGATCGTAGGATTTATCAAAATCTAGCATTGTTTTCACCCCGTAAAAGCTAATTAAGTGTAGTATACACTGGTTAGGCCTCAAAGTGAAAAAGCAAGGTTCTTTATAGATGGATTCGAATTCTGAATATTTTGTGAAAAGTTGATATGTTTGTAGGGAATAGGAATTATTTGGTATACGATAAAGAAGAGTGATTAACCAATTTTTAAGGAGGGGAAAAGAACATGAAAAACTACAGACCGATAAGCTTGTTGGTGGTATTGATATCTATATTTTCATTTGCAGCCACGACATATGCACTTATTTCAAATCAAGGTCAGGGCGGATATGAATATAGGTCAATATTCGGAAAACGTGTAGACATTTATGGCAAGGGGCTCTATCAACATGATTCCATATCCATGGCCACACAAGCTATCGCCCAGGATTATGTGACCTTATTTTTAGGTATTCCTTTGCTCATTATTTCACTACTTCTAGCCAGAAAAGGATTGATAAGGGGGAGGCTGCTCCTCACTGGGACGCTGGGCTACTTCTTATACACCTATGCCTCTTATTCGTTTCTTTCTATGTATAACTCCATGTTTCTTGTTTATATCATCATCATGTCAGCGAGTTTCTTTGCGTTTACACTATCCATGATGTCCTTTGATATTCCGAGCTTACCTCAATTATTTAAGGACGCACTTCCTGTTAAATTCATCAGCGGCTTCTTATTAGTTGTTTCGACTGTGTTTGGGATGATGTGGCTCGGAAAAGTCGTGCCGCCGATGATGCTCCACATTGTACCAGATGGACTTGAGCATTACACAACACTTGTCATTCAAGCACTTGACCTTGGCTTTGTTGTTCCGGTTGGCTTCTTAGCAGCTATTTTACTCTTCAGACGAAGACCATTCGGCTATCTCCTAGCAGCCGTCATCACCCTCAAAGATGTAACACTACTAACTGCCCTTTCCGCCATGGTCATTCTACAAGTCTCAACAGGTGTCCAAATAAGCCTAGTCTTAATCGGCATCGTCCTCCTCATCAACATCGTTTTCCTCTATACCATGATTGTCATCTTGAAAAACGTAAAAGAGGTGTCAGGCACCATTAAGTAATTTCTGATAGTTAGAATAGTAAAAAGCCAAGTTATCGGTTATGAAACTTGGCTCTTATTTGTTCATCTATTAGACTGCTTTTTTGTGTGGTGTATGATCTGCTGGGATCTCGATGCGTTTCGGTTTATTGATAATTAAGATAAATCTCTATCAAACTGCTCTTACCCTTTAAATTCTACAAGTGCAGCAAGGAGTGCTTTAATATATCCAACTGAGTAGGCATATCCGATGTTATTGTAATTCCATTTGATGCAAGTGTTAGGCCAGCTCGGGTTATCTTCGATTTGAACTCCTTCCAGTATTGGCACATGGTCCGGATTTAAACAGCCGTCATATCCGACTTTATCCAACTCTAGTAAAATCTTAAACATATTTAAATCGCCATCATCCAGCAGCGCTTCTTCAAACGCTTTAGTGGTTGGGAGACTTCCTCTGACATTACGGAAATGAACTAGGAAAATCTTACCCTTTCTTCCATAATGATTGATTTCATTGAGGACAAGCGGGCTGCCGCCTTCTTCTGCCCTGGTGCCAATACAGTAAATATATCCGACGTTTTTACTTGGGAAAGCATCCATTAACCGATGGTAGCCAAGCCCGCCAAACAGTGTTTCAGGGTGCGGGGCATCGGATGGGTGCATACCAAGTAACACATTAGCATCTTCCGCCACTGGAACCATTTCACGATAGGCGTCACAGAAGCGCTGCCACATTCCCTCATGTTCTTCCGCGGTTGGGTGGGGGAAGGATTCTTTTGTAAAACCAAGACTTTCCCCGCGAGCAACCATGCCGCCCCTTTGGATGGAACGATATTTGGTTGTTAAATGCGGAAAGGTATCTCCTTCAAATCTTTGTCTTACCAGTGTTATGCCTGCTTCGCCATATACTTTAATCGCATTAATCGAGTTTTCCAATTCCTTTTCACTGCCAGTCTCATTATTGATGAAACGACTAGTGAAATCAGGTAACGTTACCCGGTTAATATCCATTCCAAAAGAACGAATCCTTCGTTTTAATTTTAATAATTGGTCCAAATCTGGATAACCTTGCTCTTTTACCCCGGCAAAGGCAGACCCTTTACCAAAGTCAATGCAGTCGACTCCTAACTGACATAGCTGCCGTAAATCTCCATCTGTTAAATCTGTCGTATAAGAAGTCATAGAAATCTTCATCATATCTGCCACTCTCCTTTTAAAGCTAAGTAATTTTTACAAAAGTATGAAAAAATAGTCTAGAAGGGTTGATTAACAAACTGTTTGTTATACAATCATTTTAATGTGAAATCGCTTTCAATAAAAATATTGAATTTTTATTAAAAATACAAAAAGATTTTTATAACAAAGAGGGGTGACGGTTTGGATTTTCGAGATTTTGATATACTGCAAGTTTTATTTGAAGAAAAAAATATAAAAAAGGCTGCAGACCGCTTATTTCTTTCTCAGCCGGCTGTAACTTATCGTATTAATCAATTGGAAAAAGATTTAAACATACCGATTCTGATTCGGGGGAATAAGGGAGTTCAATTCACGCTGCAGGGAGAATTCCTAGTCGAAAGTACAAAGGGGCTTTTACACGACAGAGATATCATGATTGAACAGGTACAAAATCTAGCGGATGATGTGCAAGGTACTTTAAGGCTCGGGGTCTCGAATAACTTCGCTATTTCAAAGTTCCCACCGATTATAGCCAGTTTTAACAAGGCCTTTCCAAAGGTGAAAATTCAGCTTAAAACTGGTTTAGGAATCGAAATCATGAAGATGTTGGAAGAAGGGGACATCCATATTGGGATCGAAAGTGCGGGCCATAAATGGGCCGAGCAGAAGGTATTAATTGATAAGAGTAAAATTTGCTTGATTTCAAAGGAGAAAATCACTTGGGAAGAGCTGCCTGCAAAAAACATAATCTATATTGCTACCCCAGCCATTAAAAAGGTATTCACCAACTGGTGGCCTGTCATGTTTAGGACCGCACCATTTATTACGATGGAAACGGATTATGTTGAAACATGCAAAAGGATGGTAATGAATGGATTAGGTGTAGCCTTTGTTCCAGCTTTTTGCCTAGAACCATCTGATTCAGTCCATATTCTCGAACTAGATGGAAAGTCAAAAGAAGAATATATCATGGAAAGTTGGATGAATTATCGGGAATCCACTGCAGTACTATCAGTGGTAAGAGAATTTATTGATTTCATGCTGGACAGGATCTAATTTCTTCATTTTTAAAACAAGAGAATCTTTATATAAATCTTTATTATATAAATGAAAGATAATTTTGAACATTTATTGACAATTCTTAGTAAAAGGATAAATTAACGAAAATGAAAAATACTAACAAATGTTCGGAGGTGACGTGATGGAACAGAAGGATTATCAAAAAATTTACGAAGAGTATAAGGCCCAAGGTGAACAGCAGGCTCAACTCGAGACAGATCAAGTGAATAGCTCTGGAAAAGAGGAGTTTGTTGCTGTAAGAAAAAATGATGATGGCGACATCATTGCTTTCAGAACCAGCTCAGGGCGGGAATTAGATTATCTAACCGCTTTGAGTGAGGCGAAGGCAGGTAAACTTGCCCATGTAGATGTTTTTCATAAATATGGACGTGATATCATCCGGAGTGAACCGGACGGCATTAAGGAAAACAATCTTGACCACCTGCCAGAATTTTAGGCAGAAAAAATGCGCTTGGGCCATGCCCAGCGCATTTTATTTGTTCGCAAGTTCATAATCATTAATTTTATCTTCGTATGTTAAAGTAACGCCAATTTCATCCCAGCCATTCAGAAGCATTTGCTTAGGATATGGAGCAATATCAAATGAAAGCTCAAAACCCTCATTGTCGTATACTTTCTGTTCTTCAAGGTCAACTGTTAATGTGTATTCAGTAGATTCCGCTTTTTTAATAATCGACTGAACCTGAGCCTCACTAGCTTGAATAGCAAGAATACCATTTTTTACACAGTTGTTTTTAAAAATATCGGCATAGCTTGGAGCAATAATGACTTTGAAGCCGAAATCCTGAACTGCCCATGGAGCATGCTCACGAGAAGAGCCACAGCCAAAATTCTCGCCGGCAACTATGATGGATGCGCCTTTATATTTTGGCGCATTCAATGAAAAATCAGGACGAGGATTCCCGTTGTCATCAAAACGCCAGTTATAAAATAAAAATTGTCCAAAGCCACTGCGTTCTATCCGTTTTAAAAACTGCTTAGGGATAATCTGGTCAGTATCAATATTGGACCGGTTTAATGGATAAACAAGGCCTTGATGTAAGCGTAACGGTTCCATTTTAAATTACCTCCTGTGCAGTAAATTGACGGACATCCACAAAATGACCAGCTACCGCTGCAGCTGCTGCCATTTCTGGACTTACAAGGTGGGTGCGGGCACCATTTCCTTGGCGTCCTTCAAAGTTTCGGTTAGAAGTAGAAGCACAGCGTCCGCCTGGTGGAACAATGTCATCATTCATTGCAAGACACATACTGCAGCCTGCTTCACGCCATTCAAAACCAGCATCGATAAACACTTGATCAATGCCTTCTTTTTCAGCAGCAAGTTTAATACTAAAGGAGCCTGGAACAACAATTGCTTTAACACCAGGATTTACTTTGCGGCCGCGAACTACTTCAGCGGCTTTACGTAAATCGCTCAATCTTGAGTTCGTACAAGAACCAATAAATACATGATCGATCGCTACACTTGAAAGAGGCTGTCCAGCTTCAAGACCCATATATTCAAGGGCACGCTTGATTTCGTCTTTTTCACTTGGCTTGTCCGTACCATCTGGGCTTGGGACGTTGGCTGTTACCGGGATACACATTCCAGGGTTCGTTCCCCATGTCACCTGTGGTTCCACTTCGGCGGCATCAATTTCGACCACTGTATCATAAACTGCGCCTTCGTCTGTTGCAAGAGCACGCCATTTTTCTACAGCTTTCTCAAACTCTTCACCTTGTGGGGCGTGTCTGCGGCCGCGCAAGTATTCAAAAGTGGTTTCATCTGGAGTAATTAATCCTGCTCTCGCGCCAGCCTCAATGGACATGTTGCAGACTGTCATTCGTTCATCCATTGAAAGGGCACGGATGGCTTCACCAGTGTATTCAATCACATAGCCTGTTCCAAATTGAACGCCAAACTTACCGATAATCGCAAGGATTAAATCCTTTGCGGTCACGCCTGTCCCAAGTTTACCATTTACCTTTACATTTAAAGTCTTTGGTTTTGCCTGCCAAAGTGTTTGAGTAGCAAGAACATGTTCCACTTCGCTTGTTCCAATACCAAAAGCTAGTGCACCGAACGCACCGTGTGTAGAAGTATGACTGTCTCCGCAGACAATGGTTTTACCAGGCTGGGTAAGACCAAGCTCAGGTCCGATAACATGCACGATTCCGTTATCTGGATGATGAATGTCAGCAAGGGTTACTCCGAATTCCTGGCAATTTTTTTGTAAGGTATCAATCTGATTTTTTGAAACAGGATCGTCAATAGTCAGCCTTTGGCGGGTTGGTACATTATGATCCATTGTTGCAAAAGTCAGGTCGGGGCGGCGAACCTTGCGCCCGTTCATACGTAAGCCCTCAAATGCTTGTGGGGAGGTTACTTCATGAACTAGATGTAAATCAATATATAGTAAATCTGGTTTTCCCTCTTCTTGATGGACAACATGCTGTTCCCAAATCTTTTGGATAATTGTTTTTGGTGTTTTCATAGTACACTTCCTCACTATAAGAGATTTATAGTTTTTATGGATAGAAAAGTTGCGGGTAAACCATTTAATTAACTGGTTTACCCTGCAAATGAATTAATAATAACAGCTGGCGATACATTTAGATGCATGCTGCGATTTAATGTAGTCAACAATCAATTTTGTCATCTCTGAGGTACCTACTTGGCGTCCTTCTGAGATTTGAAGGTCCCCTGTATGGAATCCAGAATCGAGAACCGACTGTACTGCATCTTCAATCACTTTTGCTTCGTTATTTAAATCAAATGAATATCTCAGCATCATGGCAGCTGATAAAATCATCGCAGCTGGATTGGCAATTCCTTTGCCGGCAATGTCAGGTGCCGAACCGTGAACTGGTTCGTACAGACCAACACCGTCTTCACGCAAGCTTGCGGAAGGGAGCATACCAATCGAGCCAGTTAAAACGGAAGCTTCGTCACTTAAAATATCGCCAAAAAGATTCTCGGTCACAATAACATCAAACTGAGTTGGGTTTGTGATTAATTTCATTGCAGCCGCATCAACTAATAGATGTTCAACCACTACATCAGGATATTGAGCTTTTTTCTCCTCAACGACTTCACGCCACATCTTGCTGGATTCAAGGACATTGGCTTTATCAACTGAAGTAAGATGCCCCGAGCGCTGCTGGGCAGCTTGAAAGCCTTTATCTACAATTCTTTCAATTTCTTTACGTGTATAACAAAGGGTGTCTACTACGGCATTACCATTATCACGGCGTTCACTTGGTGTACCGAAATAAAGCCCGCCTGTTAATTCACGTACAATGAGGAGGTCGCTTCCTGTCACTACTTCTTCCTTAAGAGGAGAGGCATGGAGAAGGTTCTTAAATCCCTTAATTGGCCTTAAATTTGCATACAAATCCAGTGCTTTCCGGATACCAAGCAAGCCACGTTCCGGACGAAGATGGGAAGGGTTTTGATCCCATTTTGGTCCACCTACGGCACCTAGTAAGACAGCATCTGCTTGTTTGCAAGCATCTACGGTTGAATCCGGAAGGGGAGTGCCGTACTGATCAATGGCTGCTCCTCCGATTTCATGGGTTTCAAAGCTAAAACTATGATTAAATTCTTCCGCAATTGCTTGTAAGACATCTTTTGCGGAATTGATAACTTCCTTGCCAATCCCATCACCGGGAAGTAAGACAATATGTTTTTTCACTAGAAGCAACCTCCTCATTTTTTTGTTTTACGATAGGGCGCCTATGTAGACGCCTTTTATATTTAGGATGTGTATTACCGAGTGTTGATTTCCGCTCCAGGCGCTTCGCTTTCCGCGGGCGGTCCGGGGAGCCTCCTCGGCGCTATGCGCCTGTGGGGTCTCCCCAGTCCCGTACTCCCGCAGGAGTCTGCTCGCCTTCCGCTCCAATCAACAGGCTGAAATTAAGTAAGAATCTTTTTATAATGCTGCGGGTTCTTGAACCAATGTTGTTTGATTAAAACAAGCACGATTGACTGCATTTAAGAAGGACTTTGCTGATGCTTCCAAAACGTCTTGGGCAGAGCCGCGGCCCGAGAAAGAAGTTCCATTCACGGTCATTTTCACATGAACCTCCGCAAGAGCATCACGTCCTTGGCCAACAGAACTTAGTCTGAAATCAGTTAAATGGATTTCTTCTTCAATTAGTGCTTCAAGGGTGTTCATCAATGCTTCAACACTTCCTGAACCAGTACGCGCTGTTTCAACCCGATTTCCTTCTGGAGTTGTCAGTGCAACAGTCGCCGTAGGGAGATTTGCTGAACCATAATGCACCTGGAAAGCAACCAATTCATATTTTTTTACATCGAATGTCGCTGTCTGAATGTCAGTTAAAATGGTAAATAGGTCCTCATCTGTAACTTCTTTTTTACGATCGGTTAATTGTTTAAAAGAAGTAAAAGCTTCAGCAAGTTTTTCAGGGGAGAGGGTGTAGCCCAATTGCTCGATTTTGTCATTGAAAGCATGACGGCCGGAATGTTTTCCAAGTACTAAATCATTGGATGTAACTCCGACTAATTCAGGAGTAATAATCTCATAGGTTAACGCATTTTTTAAAACGCCGTCCTGATGAATCCCTGATTCATGAGCGAAAGCATTTCTACCAACCACGGCTTTATTAGGCGGAACAATCATTCCTGTTAAACGGCTGACCAAATCACTTGTGCGTTTAATTTCTTTTAAAACTAGATTCGTAGTAAATGGATACTTATCTTTACGGATATTTAAAGCAACGGCAACTTCCTCTAATGAGGCATTGCCGGCACGTTCGCCTATGCCGTTAATAGTACCCTCAACTTGAGTTACACCATTTTCAATTGCTGCTAATGTATTAGCAACGGCCATACCTAAATCATCATGACAGTGACAGGAAAGAGCGGCTTTATGAATATTTGGAACATTTTCTCTAATGTAACGGAACATGCGGCCGTATTCTTCCGGTGTTGTATAGCCAACTGTATCTGGTAAATTAATGACAGTAGCACCGGCATCAATCACCTTTGTAATGATTTGAACCAGAAAATCCAGATCAGAGCGGGAAGCATCTTCTGCAGACCATTCAATATGCGGAAATCTTTGTTTCGCATATCTAACCATGTCTACTGCTGTGTTAATAACCTCCTCTGGAGTTTTCATCAGCTTATATTGCATATGGATAGGGGAGGTAGCAAGAAATACATGCAATCTTGGTTCTGCTGCATCTTTTAACGCATCCCACGCAATGTCAATGTCTGATTTTGTTGCGCGTGCCAGGCCTGTAACCGAAGAGTTTTTGATTGTTTGGGCAATGGCTCTTACTGCTTCAAAATCACCTTGAGAGGAAGCCGGAAAGCCGGCCTCCATAATGTCAACCCCAAAACGTTCTAGCTGTCTGGCGATTTCTAATTTCTCAAGCTGGTTTAAATTTACACCAGGAGACTGTTCTCCATCACGTAAGGTTGTATCGAAGATGTTAACGTGAACCATTTACCACCACTTCTTTCTTTGCATTTACAGGCTTTTTAATAAACGGCATCAATGCACGAAGCTCACGGCCAACAACCTCGATTTGATGATTGTTTTCAGCACGGTTGATAGCATTGAATTGTGGACGGTTTGTTTGATTCTCTAAAATCCAGCCCTGTGCAAATTTACCAGTTTGGATATCTTTTAATACTTCTTTCATGCGTGCTTTTGTTTCTTCGTTCACTACGCGTGGTCCGGAAACGAAATCCCCCCATTGAGCAGTGTCAGAGATAGAGTAACGCATGTTTTCTAATCCACCTTCATATAAAAGGTCAACGATTAATTTTAACTCATGTAAACACTCGAAATAAGCAACTTCAGGCTGATAACCTGCTTCTACTAAAGTTTCGAAGCCAGCTTTGATTAGGGCAGTAGCACCACCGCAAAGAACCGCTTGTTCTCCGAATAAATCTGTTTCTGTTTCTTCTTGGAAAGTAGTTTCTAATACTCCGGCACGAGCAGAACCGATTCCTTTTGCATACGCAAGAGCAACTTCACGTGCTTGACCAGTATAGTCTTGGTAAACCGCATATAGAGCAGGAACTCCAGCACCTTCTGTATAAGTACGGCGAACTAAATGTCCAGGACCTTTTGGAGCTACTAGGAATACGTCAACATCAGCAGGAGCAACGATTTGGCTGAAGTGAATGTTGAAACCATGTGCAAAAACTAATGCATTACCAGCTTGTAGATTAGGTTTGATGCTTTCTTCGTATACTTTAGGCTGCATTTCGTCTGGCAAAAGAACCATAACAACATCTGCTGCTGCAGTTGCTTCAGCGACAGTAGTAACCTCTACACCATCTTCAACTGCTTTATCCCATGATTTTCCTTCGCGTAAACCAACAACTACATCAAAGCCGCTTTCTTTTAAGTTAAGCGCATGAGCATGACCTTGAGAACCATATCCGATTACTGCGATTTTCTTTCCTTGTAAAACTTCCTCTTGAATATCTCCGTTATAAAGTACCTTTACCATTATGAATCATCCTCTCAGATATATTGTTATTTTAATAGTGAATATGTTGCTAGTTCGTTTACTTGCGGCTGGTGCCCACGCTGGAGGGCAGTCAGACCGGTTCTTGCAATCTCCTTAATGCCGTAAGGCCGGAGCATTTCAATCAAAGCATCAATTTTATCAGGACGTCCTGTAATTTGGACGGCAAGACTGTCTTTGCTTACATCAATAATTAAGGCACGGAACGGATCAATAATTCCGTTGATTTCACTGCGCAATTGGCTGTTAGAAGCTACTTTAATTAAAGCTAATTCGCGGGCTACAATTGCTTTATCAGTAATATCAGAAACTTTTAAAACATCAATCTGCTTGTTTAATTGCTTTGTTACCTGTTCAAGGCGTTGTTCGTCTTCAACTTCCACTACCAAGGTCATTTTTGAAATACCTTCTGTTTCGGATGGACCGACTGAGATACTCTCAATATTGAATTGGCGTCTTTGCAAGAGACCGGTGACACGGTTTAGGACACCGCTTCGGTCTTGAACGGTTGCGGTTATGATCCGTTTCATGGTTTCACCCCTAACATTTCATGAATTCCTTTACCAGGGGCAATCATCGGGAATACTTTTTCTTGCTGAAGGACACGGCAATCAACTAGTACAGGGCCATTATGAGCAAATACTTCCGGTAAAACTGTAATAAGTTCTTCCTGATTATTAACCCGATAACCCTTAATTGAATAGCTGTCAGCAAGTTTGACAAAATCAGGCTGTGTATGAAGAATTGATTCCGAAATCCGGTTTCCGTGTAAGAGTTCCTGCCATTGGCGAACCATACCTAGAGCACCGTTGTTGACAATAATAATTTTTACCGGAAGGTTTCTTTCATATATAATTGACAATTCCTGAAGTGTCATTTGGAAACCGCCATCCCCAACAATTGCGACGACTGTACTATCCGGTTCAGCAATTTGTGCACCAATCGCAGCAGGGAAGCCAAAGCCCATTGTTCCAAGTCCACCTGAAGTAATCCAGCGGTGCGGCTGTTTAAAGGTGTAATATTGCGCTGCCCACATTTGGTGCTGTCCTACATCGGTTGCGACGATGGCATCACCATTAGTGACTTTATGGACTGCTTCAATAACCCATTGCGGACACATGCCGTTAGGATCATGTTTATACCAAAGAGGATACTCCTGTTTGTTTTGGCCTAATTTTTCCAGCCATTCAGCAGCTTTAGGTGACTCAATTTCCTGTTCAAGCAACTCACAAAGTGCCTCTTTCGTATCGGAAACGATTGGAAGATGTGTTGGAACATTTTTACCAATTTCGGCTGGATCGATGTCAATATGGGCAACCTTCGCAAATGGAGCGAAGTGTTTAAGATTGCCAGTTAATCTGTCATCGAAACGGGCGCCAAAGTTGATAAGCAGATCACATTCATATATTGCCATGTTCGCTGCATAGGTTCCGTGCATTCCTCCCATTCCTAACGAAAGGGGATTATCTGCAGGGAAGGTACCAAGCCCGAGTAACGTTGTAACTACTGGGATTTGGTGTTTTTCCGCAAAAGCAGTTAGTTCTGCTGATGCTCTTCCATGAAGAACACCGGCGCCTGAAAGGATCACAGGCTTGATTGATTTTGAAATAGAATCGGCAAGCTTTTTAATTTGTATTGGATTTGGCTTTGTAGTTGGCTGATATCCAGGTAAATGAATGCTTGCTTCTTCAGGTTCATTGGTTAAAAATCCGGCGGAGATATCTTTAGGGACATCGACTAAGACTGGCCCTGGCCGTCCGGTAGAAGCAATATGAAAAGCTTCCTTGACGATACGCGGTAAGTCTTCAACGGACTGTACCTGATAGTTATGTTTAGTAATTGGTGTTGTGATTGCCATAATATCAGCTTCCTGGAAGGCATCGGTTCCGATGATGTTACGTGCAACTTGACCAGTAAATATGACAAGTGGCAGGGAATCCATCATCGCATCTGTGATGCCTGTAACAAGGTTAGTTGCTCCAGGACCTGAGGTGGCAATGACAACGCCAGGTTTACCGGTTACCCGGGCATACCCTTCAGCAGCATGAATCATTCCTTGTTCATGTCGGAAGAGAACATGCTTGATTGTACCCTGGGCGCGATAAATTGCGTCATATATAGGAAGGACAGCGCCTCCGGGATACCCAAACAGTGTTTCTACACCTTCTTTTTTCAGTAAGTCGATGAGAAGGTCTGCACCGGTTCTCGGCTCTGTAGTTGTTTGGACATCAAGCTTTTTTGCTTCTACTTTCACGTCATAATCCCTCCTTAAGGGTAAAAATTGAATGTAGATGTCGAAAAATATTGATTTCTTATTTTAGTATTATAATATAGAAATTTGTAAATAAACAGAAAATTTTGTTGGAAAAACGTCGGATTTTGACAATAAATCTTTATGCGCAGTCAAAAAGGCCCATTCTCCACGAATTAACTGCAAAAACGAAAACATAAGCAGAATAATCGGGGAGAAAAGGCCTTACATTTTCTCGGTACCACCCGTTTTTTACAGTATCCTTACGAATACTGCCTTTGGAAGCGACAACTAATAGAACGCTTCTTTTGGTAACAGGTGCTGTAATATAAACACCTGGTTGAGCCTACTTTGTAGTCCATTTCAGCTTAACACTCAGGGATGATGTCAGAATAAGTTGTATTACTGGGCTTCCAGCAACCCCAGCTCTCTGAAAATACAAATTCTTATTCCTTTATTCCCGTCATCGATTTTTTCTATTAATTTGTCAATTAATCAAATCATACATTATTAGTACCTTAGCTTCCTTAGGGAAGGGGAGGAGTACTAGACATTCCCATTATGATGAATCTATATTTTCATTACTCCGCCAGTATTAGCAGAAGTTACAAGTTTAGCATATTTTGCAAGATAACCAGATTTAATTTTTGGCTCTGGTTTTACCCAATTCTTACGTCTCTCAACTAATACTTCATCATCCACGACAAGTTCAATTGAACGTGCTTCGAGATCAATGATAATTTTGTCACCATTTTCAACGAGACCAATTGGTCCGCCTTCTGCTGCTTCAGGAGAGATATGACCGATGGAAATTCCTCGGCTTGCTCCTGAGAAGCGGCCATCTGTGATAAGGGCAACTTCTTTTCCTAAACCTCGACCCATAATAGCGGAGGTAGGAGCCAGCATTTCTGGCATTCCGGGACCGCCTTTAGGACCTTCATAGCGAATAACTACTACATGACCGGCTTTAACAGTTCCGTTATTAATGCTTTCTAACGCCTCATCTTGAGATTCAAAAACAATTGCTTCTCCTAAGAATGTTTTAATTGAAGGATCTACAGCACCAACTTTAATTACTGCACCATCTGGAGCAATGTTTCCATATAGGATGGATAGTCCACCAACAGGGCTATATGGATTATCTTTTGTCCGGATGACTGCTTCATTTGTGATTGTTGCGTCCTTCACATTCTCTCGAAGAGTTTTTCCCGTAATCGTTAGGCGGTTATCGTGTAAGGCACCTTCTACTTTATAAAGTTCATTGATGATGGCACTTACACCGCCAGCGCGATGAACATCATCCATTGAATAATCAGATGCTGGCATAATCTTAGAAAGGTAAGGAACTCTTTCAGCAATTTTATTGACTTCGCGAAGATCATAATCGATCCCTGCTTCATGGGCAATCGCTAATGTGTGTAACACAGTATTAGTAGAGCCGCCCATTGCCATATCTAGTGCAAAGGCATTATCAATGGCTTCTCTTGTAATGATGTCACGTGGTTTAATATCGTTTTTAATTAAGTCAATAAGATGTCTTGCTGCTTGCTTAATTAGTTCATGTCTTTCTTCGGAAGTAGCAACCATTGTTCCATTACCAGGAACCGTCATTCCTAAAACTTCCATTAAACAGTTCATAGAGTTTGCAGTGAACATTCCAGAACATGAACCGCAAGTAGGACAGGCATTGGTTTCAATCTCAAGTAACTGCTGTTGGCTGATTGTGCCGTTGTGGTAAGCACCAACACCTTCAAAAACTGAAGTAAGGGAAAGATTTTTTCCTGTTGATGGTGAAATACCAGCTTCCATTGGACCGCCTGATACAAAAACAGATGGTACGTTCGTTCTTGCGGCTGCCATTAACATCCCCGGTGTGATTTTGTCACAGTTTGGAATGTAAAAAACACCATCAAACCAGTGTGCGTTGATTACTGTTTCAGCACTGTCCGCAATGATTTCACGGCTTGGAAGGGAGTAGCGCATACCAATATGTCCCATCGCAATTCCATCATCTACGCCAATTGTATTAAATTCAAATGGAATTCCTCCGGCTTCCCGGATTGCTTCTTTCACTATTTCACCGAAATGATTAAGGTGTTTATGTCCTGGGATAATGTCAATATACGAGTTACAAACTCCAATAAATGGCTTTTCTAAGTCACTCGTTTTTACCCCTGTAGCATAAAGTAAACTGCGGTGGGGAGCACGATCAATTCCCTTTTTAATCATATCGCTTCGCATTTTCTTAGCTCCTAACTGACAATGGTATAGTCTGAACTTCCTGGGTAATAAACCACACCGTCGATTGTTACAATTCATCTTGTGATTGCTTTATTTTCGATAATCATACAACCAAAAGAGAACATGGTCAACATAAAAATCTGACAATTCAAACAAATCAAATTATCTGGTAGCGTTTTCATTATTGGTCTAATAAGGAATTTTGAAATAAAAAATTTTTAAAAAATTTTTTATTCTTTGAAAGTGAGGAGGTGAAATTAGAAGATTTTTCAGTAGTAAGTAGGGGAGAAGGGAATAAAAGTACAGTTGGAAACTACTATGCTAATAGGTGAAAATATTAGATTAGTATAGTAGTTTATCAACCGATTTTTGCTAAAAATTCATAAACCTGGCGTAAATAATGGAAGCCCTTTTCCTCTGCTAACTGTAAATAATGTCTCCAAACTTTGGCTGTCATGATGGCATCGCTAAGGGCATGGTGGCGATTCTCTACCTTAATGCCACATTCCTCGCAAACTTCTTCAAGCGGGGCTGATTTCATATAGGGATTTGATAGGCGGATGAGAAAAGAAGTATCGACAATCCGATGGTCGAATCTTGTTCGTATTGCGTCGCTGGTGATTTTCTTCATAAATGCCAGCTCGTGACTGCTGTGGTGTGCAACTAGAAGGTCGCTTTTAATAAATTGAAAGAATTGCATTAACGCGTCCTTAGCCATCGGGGCAGTATTTAAATCTTCTTCGTAAATATTCGTTAACGCTGAAATCTCACTCGATAATGGAAGGTCTGATTTTACTAATGTATAAAAGGTCTCTTGTTCCTTTAGTTGGCCACCTGTCATTTTGACCGCACCAATCGAAATAATTTGGTCACCTTTTTCAGGATAAAAACCAGTGGTTTCTAAATCAAAGACCACTACCTTTAATTCTTTCAGCGGAACGTCCAAGCTGTTCTTCTCTTTCATTTCTCTTTGGATTTCTCTAAGGAATGCCATTTGCTGTAAAGAAGTTTGATTAGGTAAACTGGCAAATAGATTTGAATTAGCTCTCCCAGATATCTGACGAAAAAATTGGATCATATCATTCATTCTCATCTGAATCATCCTTTTCTATTAACCTTTTCATATTATGAAAGAGAGCTGCACCGTTTTTAATGATTTCTTTAACTTCTCTGATTTGTTCTTTTGTCAGACGGCTGACATCTAAAAAATGACCTGAATCATAGTCTTTATGGTCAGAAAATAATAATCGGTAGGTTAGCAGCTTTAAGAACTGTTTTTTGAAAAAAGCTTTATCACCCGCTGGAAAATAGGAATCTGGTATTCTTTCAAGACGGAGAAGAGATGAGGTTTCTTGCAATTTTTCTTTCATGGATAAGAGACGGATTGCATTTACATAGGGAAAAAGACCAATTTCTTTAATATTTAATTTTCCTGCATGCGCCCCATGTGTCTCAACAAGCAGCTGACCCAATACGTTGATCCCTTTTTTGAGGTGAAGGGTATTGCTTAATGATTTCGTCAATAAGTGATGTTGTTTCGTGTTTTGATATATATGTTCCTTTAACGTTTTAACATAGGTGTCATTACCATACATAGATCTTCCATCTAAAAAGATGAGCAGATAGCGAATCGATTCCCAGGTTGATTCCACCATCCATTTCGATAATTGCTGCTTCCATTCGTTAAGTGATTTACACCAGAACGGGTTGCTGGCCATCACGCCACCGTCGCAATATCTGTACCCTGCTTGATAAAGCCCTTTTGAAATTTCTTTTCCTAAAGTTAGAAAGTAAGATTTGGCCTCGTCAGATGAATCAAGATAAATAATTCCATGGTCTTGATCACTCCACACGGATTGTTCCATTCTGCCAGCACTGCCCATGACGAAGAATGTGAAGGGTGATGGAGGTGATCCGTGCTGGCTCGAAACCAGCTCGATAGCGATATCCGCCACACGGTGAATCAAGTTATCGTGCAGTTCGTTTAATTTAAAATGGTCATGGTGTACGTTTTTCATTTTTTCTTCGCGAAGCTGAACTAGATCTGGATATGGGTCATGATGCAACATGAACACCCCCTAAATTCAAATAGCAGCCATTCCTATGGGATAGGAATGACCGCCTAATATTTTAAAAATGGTCAAGCAGAATCTCCTAAGGACTCGGAGGCAGAAGCCTCTGGTTTAGGTGCTTCTGCTTTTTTATTGAGCTTTAATTTGTTGCTCTGCCTTTACTAATTCAGGGTATCCGTAGCTGCCGTGCTCGCTTATATCAAGACCGATAATTTCTTCTTCTTCAGTCACACGTAGCCCCATAACTTTTTTCATGATTGCTAAAATGATAAATGAGGCAATAAAGGCGAATGCTCCGCAGGTTAAAACCCCTAATGCTTGAACACCCAGCTGATGTAATCCACCGCCATAAAATAATCCTGGTGCACCAACAGTGGCTAATTTTTTTGTAGCAAAGAAACCAGTCGATAAGGTTCCCCAAACACCAGCAGTTCCATGGACGGATAGTGCTGCAATTGGATCGTCAATTCTAACTTTCTCAAAGAAACGAATGCTATAAAATACTAAAATCCCAGAGATAAAGCCAATTACTACTGACGCCCAAGTCTCAACAAATGCACAAGATGCGGTAATTGCTACAAGACCTGCTAAAGCTCCATTCAACATCATTGGCACGTCTGCTTTACCTAATACCACCCAAGAGATTATCATAGCAGCGACCGTTCCAGCTGCAGCTGCAAGGTTCGTATTTAAGGCAACAAATCCGAAGAATCCATTGTCAACAGATAGTGTGCTGCCGGCATTAAATCCAAACCAGCCAACCCATAAAAGTAATACACTTAATGCTGTGAATACTTGATTATGACCTGCAAGATTATTAGCGGAACCATCTTTGTTGTATTTCCCAATCCTAGGTTTTAATAGAATCGTAGCAGCAAGAGCTGCCATTGCACCAGTTAAGTGAACAACTGTTGATCCGGCAAAGTCTTGATCTCCGTGCTCAGCTAACCAGCCGCCGCCCCAAATCCAGTGAGCGATAGGAGGGTAAACGATGATTGAAAAAAGTACTGAGAATACTAGGTATGCACTTAGTTTAGCTCGTTCAGCAAATCCCCCAAAAGCAACAGTCAACGAAATACCAGCAAAAGCTAATTGGAACATAAAGAAAACAGCACCTGAAAGTGACAAACTATCTATCTCGTAGCCTGAATAGAAAAAATCGGATAACCCAATTAGCGGGTTGCCTTTTCCGAAAATTAATCCAAAACCAACAGCCCAAAATATAATGGAACTGATACTAAATGTTAATATGGTTTTACCTGCAATATGTCCTGCATTTTTCATTCGGGTTGATCCTGTTTCTAAAAGAATGAAACCTCCGATCATTAATATAACCAATACTGCTCCTAACATAACCCAAAGGCTGTTCATTAAGAATGTAGTATCCATGTATTCTCCCCCTTTTTAAATGATGTTAATTTTTATAACATCCTCTGTAGTTGTATTTTTACATGGAATAGGGTGGTGTATCTATAATTTTGTGAGATTTTCTAACATGGTTTTTAAAAAGGGGGATAAATCTCCCTATTCTCAAAGAAAAAACCTCGATTCCTTATGAGAGAAAAACGAGGCTTCCGACATTACTATGAATTTCTTCGAATACCAAACTGGGCATTAAGCTGTCCTTGAATCATTTTGCGGCGAATATCATCCTGATTTTGTTTCTTCTGTTCCCGAAGCATTTCCTTTCTAATTTCATGTGTTTGAATTCCATCCTCAATTTTATTTGCGATATCCATTAATAATTCAACATCGGTAAAGGAAAATTTTCGGCTTCCTCCTGCAGATCTTTCGGGGAATATCAGTTTTCTTTCTTCGTAATATCGTATTTGTCTTTCGGAAAGTCCGGTTAAGTCTCTGACTATACCGATGGTTATGACCTTTTTATCTTTGTAAGACATATCTTTTCCCATTTTACTTCCTCACCACACCCCACTGTTTCTATTGTTAGAATTTTTTAAATATTATATGTTATATTTTCTCACGTGAAAATGGATATTTGTATTTATATGCTTTATTTTATGAAATAAATTTTACTGGAGTAGAAGGATATTATTTGTTAGAGGGAATTGACTTCTTATAAAGAATCTCCAGTTCACTGATGGTAAGTGATTGAAGCTCAGCAGAAGAATACAACGTATCGGAGCCTGTTAACTTTCTAATATAAAATTGCTTTAGTCGTTCAAGGCCTCTTCGTAAGTGGGTTGTCAACGTCTTTCCCTCCTTTAGATACTAGGCATTCTGCAATTTTCTCAAAAGTTCGTGTCCTTTAGAGCCCATTGTTTTCATAAGTTCTTCATATAATTCGTCGCGTAATTTATCTAATTGTAAGATTTGCATCGCTAATTTAATTTCATTTCGCTGATTCATGTGAATTCTCCCCTTTAATAAGTTTATATTCAAAAATTAACTGATTTTTTTGCTCTTGTCAGTGAAGATGTTAGAAAGGTTAACAGGGTATTTTCTAGGGCGGTGGGGTGATATGAAAGGAATTCTTACGAATGAAAAAGAACCCGCCAAAAGGCCGGTTCTTATAATACTTAAAATTCTCCTTCAAAAGGTGTAAATGGAATGTGGAGGCGATTTTCGATTGCTCTGACCCGTTGATTAACACGTTGGAGGCGTCTTTGCAGTTGGGCTACATCCCGCTGGAGCTGATTAATTTCTCTTTCTTGACGCTCATTTTGTCTTTCAAGTTGATTAATTCGACGTTCAAACTGCAGTGGCTGCCGGTCCGGATCATATTGCTCAATCGGAGCATAGGGGTTCACTTGATCAATTGGGTCATAAGAATGAATGGGTGCATGTGTGCCGTAGGAAGGGTATTGTTCTACCGGGACATAGCTATGATACTCAACAGGCTTTTGTGGAACTTGATAATAACCGTAGGGATTCATTTAGGCATCTCTCCTTATGTGATATTTCCCTATAAATTATGTACTTAGATAAAGGGGGAAACGGCGAATGCCTATAATGGAAATTTGATTCAAAACGAATGATCTAGATTATTCGTTTTGAATCTATAAAAAACTTATATTTTTCATTAATTTGGAAGACTGAATGTCGTTGAAAATTAGTATATTGCTATTGGAGTGTTTTGGGGATTATAGAAAAATATTTAGTTTTTATTATCCTAGAACGCAGGATAATAGTGTAATGGGGATAAAAGCCTCTATTAGAATAAAGTTGAATTTAGTCTATTAACGTATTAATAT
>NZ_JBALPZ010000136.1:19408-56160 GCF_036965645.1 Neobacillus drentensis | reverse complement strand
GATTTAATTAGAGTAACTTTCTGCGTGAAATTCATGAATGTTCGATGAGGGAGTTTTCGTGATTAGCTTCAGGTATAACCGCACCTTGGTTTTCAAGCTCGCGGACTAGAATTCGATATTCTTTTATATTTATTTCATTATGAATATACTCTTTCTTTGCAAAATCCAATAAGGTATTTACGTCATCTGTGTTATAATCCCGACTTTGAATAAATTTGCTTTTTAATTCGTGAATATTCATAAATAGCTCCTCCTTCACCCTTTTTTCTATCGTATCATGAAAACATAGGATTCCTAGTTTTTAAAATATTTAAACTTTAGACAAAATTCCTGTGATTATGACATTGACAAACAGACTTTAAGAATCACCATTCAACTTTAACTTTCATAATGTGGAATAGAAAATATAAAGAGGAGATGTTTGCCCATGTTTGGAAAAACCAGACCAAATCATTTCGCTTATCATGGAAACTCGGGGCAAATGATGTACCAAGTGCCAATGACTCAGCCGCCATTAAACCCGCAGCAGCTAATGAACCGAAACCAGCCCAATGCTTATCATACTCAACCTCACAACTATAATATGATGCCCTATTACCCGCCCAACGCATATTATCAGCCGCAAATGCAGACATTTGGTCAAACCTATCAACCGGGCTTTGTACCGCCAAATAACAATTATAAAGCGCAGTATACTCAAAAGGATAACCAGTTTTTATTTCAAAACCCCCTGCAGCCAAAGGATGAAATGGTTCAACAGCCATATATCCCTATGAATGGATATCCAGGAATGAACCCCTATCCTAAAAACAGTTTCATGCCAAAACAGCCAGGCGGAATGCAATCTCTTATGAATTCCTTCAAATCACAAGATGGATCAGTGGACATTAATAAAATGATGAATACAGCTGGTCAAATGATGAATGCTGTTAACCAAGTCTCCTCACTTGTAAAAGGATTTGGGGGTATATTTAAAATTTAAACCTTTTTCAGAATATAAAAAGACGGCTCTTGGAAGCCGTCTTTTTATATATTATAGAAGCTAAGCAACGTTATTCTTCTATATCTATTAGTTTTCCTTTTTCTTGAGGAATGCGAATTTGCAATAAGCCATCACGGTAAGAAGCCCTAACTAAATTCTCATTGATAACATGTGGCAGGGCGATCGTCCTAGAAGCTTGCTGACGGACATATTTTCGACGATAAACGTGACTAATTTGATTTTCTTCCGTTTCCAATTCCTGATTTTCAACGGAAATCGTTAAATAGTTTCCTGAAATATTAAGTTGGATTTGCTCCTTTTTCACACCCGGCAGCTCTGCAGAAATGATATATTCTGTTCCCGTTTCTAATGTTTCAACATGAAAACCTGTACCTGCTGGGAAAGGAGATTTGAAAAAATCATCAATAGATTGCAAAAATCCCCGCATAGGTTTATCAGTGAAGAATTCGTTCATTGATTTAATCAAATCACGGAAAGGTTCTGGCAGCGGAGACTTATGGTTATTTTTATCACTCGGAAGCATGGATGACATGATTATTCCCTCTCTTTCCAATATTTCACTCCATATCATATGCGGAGGAAAATAGGTAGGTGCCGGCATAAGTTCGTCATAAATATTTGAACATTCTGTTACAAACGTGATTAATGTGATTTGCATCACACTAAGGAAGTGAAAAAATTTGTACGCTAGAATGGAAATAAGATGAAAGCGGGGAAGTCACATGTTCTGTTATCAATGTGAACAAACACCTTCTGGTGGATGTAAGGTTATTGGTGTTTGCGGTAAAGATGAAACCATCGCCAGCTTACAAGATACGATTATTTTTGGATTAAAAGGAATTGCGGCCTACAGAACACATGCCAATCAACTAGGGTTTACGGACCCATTTGTGGATGCGACAACACATGAAGCACTTTATATGTCACTAACTAATTCAAACTTTAATGTACAGGAACATATTGATATGGCAATGAAGGTAGGCCAATCAGCTGTCCGTGTAATGGAGATGCTCGATGAGGCCCATACGAAACGTTTAGGTATACCAGAGCCAATTCGCGTTAGTCAAAATAAAATCGAAGGTAAATGTATTGTAGTTACAGGGCATAACTTATTCGCCTTAGAAGAATTATTGAAGCAAACAGAAGGAAAAGGCATTAATATTTATACACATTCTGAAATGCTGCCTGCCCATGGCTATCCTGCTCTGAAAAAATATACGCATTTAAAAGGTAATATAGGTAAAGCTTGGTATGACCAACGAAGACTATTTGAAAAGTTCCCTGGAGCGATCCTTGCTACAACTAATTGTGTAATGCCGATTAAAGGTACATATGCAGATCGGATGTTCTCCTACGAAGTTGCGGGTCTTGAAAATGTAGAAAAAATTCTGAATGATGATTTTACTCCATTAATTAACAGGGCGTTGGAGCTTCCAGAAGGAGCAATAGAATCTGAAGAAACATTACTCACAGGCTTCCACCATGAGACCGTTTTAGGATTAGCGCCAGAGGTAATAGAGGCTGTGAAAGCAGGAAAGATTAAACGCTTCTTTGTGATTGCAGGATGTGACGCACCTGGAAAAGGCGGGGAGTACTATCGAGAGCTTGCTATCTCACTTCCTCCAGAAACCGTTATTTTAACAACTTCTTGCGGTAAGTTCCGATTTAACGATGTTGATTATGGTGTGGTACCTGGAACAAACATCCCTAGATATATTGATTTAGGTCAATGTAATAATTCCGGATCGACTGTGAAAATCGCCTTAGCATTAGCTGATGCGTTCGGCTGTGAAGTCAATGAATTACCTGTAAGTATTGTCCTTTCTTGGTTTGAGCAAAAAGCAGTAGCGATTCTGTTAGGACTTTTCAGCTTAGGAATTAAAGACATTCGAATTGGGCCAAAACCACCCGAATTTATCTCTGAAGGAGTTCTTCAGGTTCTTCAGGATACATTTAACCTTAAGTTAATTGGTACAGCGAAAGAAGACATGGAAGAGATGCTTCAGCTGTAATCTTAATCTATTTAAAAGGCACTTTTCTCATAAAAATAATTAAGCCTTTAAAAAAACACCGCAGCCTGCGAAAGCTGCGGTGTTTTTCCTACAGTAAATTTATTTCCTTCATAAGAATGGGAATATCAAGAATCATGTTCCCATCTGGGTCCACTTCGATTAATTCGTCTTTCTTCATTTTTGTTAATGTCCGGCTAATAGTTTCTCTTGTTGTACCAATCATATTGGCAAGATCTTTGTTCGTAAACTCAGATTTTAAATGAATGGTCCCATCCACTAGTTCCATTCCATGTTTCTGTGCTAGTCGAATAATAAGTTTAACGATCTGTTCATATGTATTGTTTAGGATTTGTTCCTCCAAGCGATTTTGTAGATCGATAATTTTCTCTCCAAGCACCTTAAATACCTTGATACAAAGCTCAGGATTTTCAATTAGAACCTTTTCGAATTTTGAAATAGGAACTGCAATGAGGGTAGCGGGTTCTAGTACCTCTGCATAGGCAGGATAATCCCCTTTTCTAAAAAATCCGACATGAGGAAACATTTCCCCTTTTTTTGCAATCGCTACGATTTGCTCTTTTCCACTAATATCACTTTTATAAATTTTTATTTTACCATCGAAGATAAAATAGACGCTTTCAAGTGGATCACCTTGGAGAAAGACATGACTATGCCTTTTCCACTCTCTGGCAATCGAAATATTCGCTATTTTTGTCAATTCAAAATTGTTTAATTCGTGGAAAAGGGTAAAATTACTTAGTACCCGCTTAATATCTTCAATTTTCATAAAATCCCCTTCCGAGTCAATTCATTCATTACTATTGTAACAAATTTTGCATCTAGCGTTTACTCTATCTTAATGGGAAAAAGTTACAATCATGTTAATGTGTTAAATTTTGTTTTATATCTTTAATATCGAACGTCTATTCGGTAAAATAGGAGTAATGAGGTGAGAACATGAAACTGAAAAAAAACCTGCATGAAATCCTTGCAGATTTAAAAATAAATCATGAGTTTAAAGAAAATATTGTCACTTGGCATACAATTGAGAACAAGCCTCCCCAAACTGTCGACATGCCAGAGAACCTGCATCCCGTTTTAAAGAATGCTCTAATTGCAAGGGGTATTGACCAACTCTATACACATCAAAAATCAGCATATGAGGAAATTATTTCAGGTCATAGCATTGTTGCTGTTACACCAACTGCCTCTGGAAAGACACTTTGCTATAATTTGCCGGTGTTACACACCGTCCTGGAAAATCCGAGTGCAAGAGCCCTGTATATTTTTCCAACTAAAGCACTTGCCCAAGACCAAAAAAGTGAGATTAATGAAATAATTGAAGCTTCTGGTGCTGAAATAAATAGTTATACGTATGATGGGGATACACCCGCAAATATCCGCCAGAGAGTGAGGAAAGCTGGTCATGTAGTCATAACCAACCCAGACATGCTTCATTCGGCAATCTTGCCTCATCATACAAAATGGGTATCATTATTTGAGAATCTTAAATTTGTAGTCATTGATGAGCTCCATACCTACCGTGGCGTTTTTGGAAGTCATGTTTCCAATGTGATCAGGAGGCTAAAGAGGATTTGCCGTTATTATGGAAGCAATCCTGTATTTATTTGTACCTCTGCCACAATTGCGAATCCTCTAGAGCTTGCGGAGAAATTAACGGAAGAGAAAATGACCCTGATTAATAATAATGGTGCTCCAAGTGGGACCAAACATTTTGTCTTCTATAATCCTCCAATTGTCAATAAACCATTAAATATTCGAAGAAGTGCGACACTTGAAGTCCGCAAAATAGCGGGTGAGCTCTTGAAAAATAAGATTCAAACCATTGTCTTTGCCAGAAGCAGGGTAAGAGTGGAAATAATTCTAACTTACTTGCAGGAATTAGTTAAAAATGAGTTGGGAGCAAAATCCATTATGGGCTATCGTGGCGGATACTTACCGACAGAACGAAGAAAAATTGAGAAGGGGTTGCGTTCAGGGGACATTTATGGTGTCGTCAGTACAAATGCTCTTGAACTTGGAGTTGATATTGGACAGCTTCAGGTTTGCATTATGACAGGCTATCCAGGGACCATATCGAGTGCATGGCAGCAAGCAGGAAGAGCTGGCAGGAGGCATGGTGAGGCCTTGGTCATAATGGTCGCTAGTTCCAGCCCGCTTGATCAATATATTATTCAAAATCCAGATTACTTTTTTAATAAAAGCCCTGAAACAGCTAGGATTAATCCGGATAATCTTATCATTTTAATTGACCATATGAAATGTGCCGCCTATGAGCTTCCATTTAAGAGTGGTGATAGGTTTGGGAATGTAGAAACAGACGAGTTACTAGAATACTTGGCTGAGGAACGTGTCCTTTACCGAAATGGTGATAAGTTTTATTGGATGAATGATTCTTTCCCGGCTCATAATATAAGTTTACGTTCAGCATCACAAGAAAACGTGATCATCGTCGATCAATCAGATATAGCTAATGTGAGGGTGATAGGTGAGATGGATCGATTTTCTTCCATGACGCTTCTCCATGATGAGGCGATTTACTTGCATCAAGGAACACAATATCAGGTGGAAAAGCTTGATTGGGATGAGAAAAAGGCATTTGTTCGAGAAGTCGATGTTGACTATTTTACCGATGCCAATCTGGCTGTTCAATTAAAGGTTTTGGAAGTGGATAAACTACATTCACATCCTGAAGCGGAAATTGGTTATGGTGATGTTAGTGTGAGGGCGATGGCAACAATTTTTAAAAAGATTAAATTTGAGACACATGAAAACATTGGTTCCGGTCCGATTCACCTCCCTGAAGAGGAGCTTCATACGAATGCGGCATGGATTTCATTGAGTAAACCGTTAGGGGAAATGGGACAAGAACGTCTCGAGCAGGGGCTGATTGGAGCAGCACATGCATTAAATCACATCGCTCCCTTATTTGTTATGGCCGATCCCCAGGATATTCACGTTATTCCACAAGTTAAGGCTGACCATAATGAAAAGCCGACTATTTTCTTTTATGATCGCTATCCGGGCGGGATTGGCTTAAGTGAAAAAATATATACGGGAATGTCTGAGGTTTTTCATGAGACATTAAAAATGATCACCCATTGTCATTGTCAGTCTGGATGTCCTTCTTGTATTGGCGCTGATACTGTAAGTGAAACCGCCAAAAAAGATACGGTAAATATTCTTAGAACGTTCCTGCACACTCGACTTTCAGGTGAGGAAGTGGAGTCATGTCTTTAAAAAATAAATTGAATCGCTTAAAACCGCATCTCTCAGTCAGAACTGAAAAGGAACCACCATTTCTTCCAGAGGTATATGCTATTGAAATTCCTTATCAAGATAAATGGGCACAAGAAAATGTCTCGCCGTATTTTTTAGATGGAAATTATTGTTTGATTCGAGAAGTAAGATATCCTATGTCACATCAACATGGGCATTACTGTTTTAGTGATTTACAAACTGCGGTCAATAGCTGGAATGAAAACCAGATTAACCATCCATTATCTTCAAAAGGGCATAGAGTGGAAGAACTATTCTTTTTTGACACAGAAACGACCGGACTTGGCGGCGGGGTTGGAAATACTATTTTTATACTCGGTTATGCCAGTGTTTTAGGTAATGAGCTGATTTTAAGGCAGCATATTCTGCCGAATCCGGGAGCGGAGATCCCTCTCTATCAAAGTTTTTTGGAAAAAGTGAACTATCGGACCCTTGTCACATATAACGGCAAATCGTTTGATTGGCCGCAAGTTAAAACTCGACATACACTAGTCAGAGAACATGTCCCAAAACTGCCTTCGTTTGGACACTTCGATCTTTTTCATGCCGCTAGAAGACTTTGGAAGCATAAATTAGACAGAATGAAGTTATCCATCGTTGAAAAAGAAGTATTAGGGGTAAAAAGGATAGATGATATTCCTGGATACCTTGCTCCTATTATTTATTTTGATTTTATAGAAAGTAAACAACCCGATGGTATGCTGGGTATTCTTAAACATAATGAAATCGATATATTATCCCTTGTGACGTTGTATACTCATTTGACCTTTCAAATCACGGGTACAGACCGAAATCAATCACGCCCTGAAATGTATGAAGTAGGACGTTGGTTTGCTAGTTTAGGTGAAACAGACCAAGCGAAAAAGGTATTAACCACCCTAACAAATGAACAGGATAAAACATCAACAAGGGCCAAGCTGATTCTGGCCTATCAGCAAAAAAAAGAACATAATTGGACTAGTGCGCGAGATTTATTTTTGGAGGTTTATGAAACCAACGATTTCCAAATTAGGGCAGAAGCCTGTGTTGAACTGGCCAAAATCTTTGAGCATAAGCTTAAAGACCTTCCAAAAGCAATTTGGTATTGCCAGGAAGCCATTAGCTTAGTATCTGATGATCATATAAATTTGAACAAACCTAGATATGAACAGCTTCAGACCAGACTTAGACGGTTGGAGCGAAAACAAGCAAAATAGACTCGTTAGTATGTTTGCGTCTGGCTATTTTTATATTTAAAATAATGACACATATTTTTAACATTTTTATAAAGAAAACTAGTATTTCCATATTGTTTATCGGAGTTGAAAAAGGTAAAATTGAAAATTGGGTTGAGAAAAAAAACGACCATAAAACATATGGAGATGGTAGTATGTATAAAGCAATTCTTTTCTTATTTTTTATTGTCGTCTGTTTGACTGCCGTTGTGTTAACAAGTTTAAAAGACAGCTTTTATACGATGTTATAAAAAAAGTTTAACAAAAAAATTCCATAACGAAAAAAATAGGTATTTTCATTAGTACAAGAGTAACTCCTTTTACATAGGCTGTTAATGTAAACAGAATATTTGAAGGGAGATTATCATATGTATCTAGGAACTAATTTTTTACCTCCAGTCATTCATCCGACACAACAAATTGTGAACCATACGTTTTCGACAACGGTGGTGCCGCATATTCATCCGGTTCATACAACAACAGTGAACCATCACATGTTTCAGCATAAACATTACTGTCCGCAAACAGCGTCATGTGCAGAAGAGTGCTGCAGCCAGCACATCAACTGCTGTAACCCATGTGCACCAGCGCCAATCGCGCCAATCGCAGCACCACTGCCAAATGCAGTACCAAATGCGCCAGGCTTTGGTGGAATGGGTGGCCCGGGCTTTGGACCAGTGGCACCAGGAGCACCTGGCTTTGGACCTGGAGCACCCGGCTTTGGACCAGGTGCGCCAGGCTTTGGACCAGGACCATTTAGGGGCCGTAGACCTTAGTAATGTGGATGTGTTTGCAAGGGCTATTAAGCCCTTGTTTTTTATTTTCTTTTTATTATATGTTATGTTCTTTATAATAAAATGTTTGTCCCAATTTTAAAAAAATATCAAAAAGGAGAAAGATTTTGGTAAAAGTTTTAGCCATTTCGGGTTACAAACCTTTTGAGTTAGGGATCTTTAATAAGGACCATCCATCCGTTCTATATATTAAGGCAGCTTTAAAAAAGGCTTTATTGCCAATGATTGAAGACGGGTTAGAATGGATATTAATCAGCGGTCAACTTGGTGTTGAGCTTTGGGCAGCAGAGGTGGTCTTTGACTTGCAATCTGAATACCCTGAGTTGAAGCTTGCGGTCATTACTCCTTTTTTAGAACAGGAAACGAACTGGAATGAAACCAATAAGGAGTGGTATGAAACGATTTTAATGCAAGCTGACTTTGTGGACTCTGTAACGAAAAAAGTCTATGAAAAACCATGGCAGTTTCGTTTGAAAAACCAGTTCTTTGTGGAAAAAAGTGATGGCTTGCTGCTACTGTTTGATCATGAAAAAGAGGGAAGCCCTAAATATTTATACGAATTAGCATTAGAATACCAAAAAAAGCATGACTATCGAATAGAACTACTTACTTTTTACGACTTGCAACTGATTGTGGAGGAAGAACAACTCAAGCAATCTGGCTTTTAAAGAATATTTATAACCTTGCCCCATATTAATAAAATGATGGAACAATCATCGATTGTAAAAGAAAATTGACAAAAGGGCATATTTTTGGAAAAATAATAGGTAATGATTGGCTAAACTAGAGGTGATTTGAATGTTGGCTGATAAGGTCAAATTAACAGCTAAGGATATTTTAGAAAAAGAGTTTAAAACTGGTGTTCGTGGTTATAAACAAGAAGATGTGGATAAATTTTTAGATTTAATCATTAAAGATTATGAAACGTTTCACCAAGAAATTGAGGATCTACAACAAGAAAACCTTAGGCTTCGTAAGCAGCTTGAAGAGACATCCAAAAGGCAGCCGGTGTCACAGCCAGCTGGAACGACCAATTTTGATATCCTTAAAAGATTGTCTAATCTAGAAAAACATGTATTTGGTAATAAACTTTACGATTAACATTTTGTTCCATCGTTTCCTAATAAAAACCATTGTATATTGAACAAGAAATACATATAATTAAAAAGTATCATTAATAACGTTCGGGTAATTGCTGCGAGGAGCGAATTCGCGAATCGTTGAGGAAAGTCCATGCTCGCACGAGCTGCGATGCTCGTAGTGTTCGTGCCTAGTGAATTCATAAGCTAGGGCAGCTGAGTCTAGCATTCAGTTGACGGCCGGGAAAATACCTAAGTCCCTTGCGGATATGGTATGAATACCTATAAAAGTGCCACAGTGACGTAGCCTTCTTGGAAATGAGAAGGGTGGAACGGGTAAACCCCACGAGCGAGAAACCCAAATTATGGTAGGGGCGTTTTCTCTGAGGAATTGAACAAGGAGAAAGACAGGTTCATACTTGAATCTGTAGATAGATGATTACCACCTAAGTACGAGACCTAATAGTCGTTTGCAGTACTATGGTACAGAACATGGCTTACAGAACGTTATTAATGTCAAGAAATGCTGGATATTAAGGGCTCTCCTAATATGGGGAGCTTTTTTATTGCAAATTACTGCATTCGTTTTCTTTATTCTGTCAATAATGTAAGCGACAAGTTGAACGATTAGCATGATTTTACATACATATGAAATATTTAAGGGTGAAGACAAGACATGGGAAAATATCAATTAATTGCAACTGCAGCGATGGGATTAGAGGCCTTAGTAGCTAAAGAAGTCCGATCACTTGGCTATAATTGTGAAGTGGAAAACGGTAAGGTAACCTATACAGGTGATGAGGCAGCCATTGCACGTAGTAATTTATGGCTGCGAACAGCCGACCGCATTAAGATAAAGGTTGGAGAATTTAAGGCTTTTACTTTTGACGAACTGTTTGAAAAGACAAAGGCGCTTCCCTGGGAACAATTTTTGCCTGAAGATGCAGAATTTCCTGTAATTGGGAAATCTGTTAAATCAAAGCTGTTTAGTGTATCAGACTGTCAGGCTATTGTTAAAAAAGCGGTGGTTGAACGTTTGAAAAAACATTATAAACGTAATTCCTGGTTTGAGGAAAATGGTGCTCTATACCGGATTGAAGTGGCAATGCTCAAGGACGTTGCGACCATTACCATTGATGCCAGTGGCAGCGGTCTTCATAAACGAGGATATCGAATTGATCAAGGTGAGGCACCGCTAAAGGAAACATTGGCAGCTGCGCTCGTGATGCTTACGAATTGGCAGGCTGACCGTCCCTTTATGGACCCTTTTTGTGGATCAGGGACTATTCCAATAGAAGCAGCCATGATAGGGCAAAACATTGCACCGGGATTTAACAGAGAATTTGTTTCTGAAGCTTGGAAATGGATACCCGAAAAAGTGTGGCATGATGCTCGTATGGAAGCGGAAGACCTGGCAAAATATGACCAGCCATTAGACATTACCGGCTCTGATATAGACCATCGCATGGTTAGGATTGCGGAAGGCAATGCTGTAGAAGCTGGGTTTGGTGATTTAATTCATTTTAAACAAATGCAGGTTCGCGATATTTCGACTAGTATGGAGTATGGTGTTATTGTAGGAAATCCTCCGTATGGTGAGCGTTTGGGTGATAAAAAGGCAGTTGAGCAAATGTATAAGGAAATGGGACAGGCTTTTAGTAAGCTCGATACCTGGTCCATTTATATCATGACTTCGAATGAAGAATTTGAACAATTTTACGGTAAACCGGCAACCAAAAAACGAAAGCTGTTTAATGGTTTCATACGGACCGACCTTTATCAATATTGGGGTAAAAGACCCCCGCGGCAATAACGTTTTGAAGTAGAATATGGGGGAGAGGTTGTCATGCAAAATCGGATGCCGTTTGAAGTTTCCAAAACAGAGTCTTTTTATGACAAATTAGGGGAATGGATTGGCGATCTATTTTATGATGTTTTACCCGAGGCTGGTTTTGAACTCAGAGATGAACAAATTTATATGGCCTTTCAATTGGAGAAAGCTTTTAAAGAAAAAAAAGTAATGTTTGCTGAGGCAGGAGTTGGCACGGGGAAAACCATTGTTTATTTGCTCTATGCAATTATGTTTGCCCGTTATACAAATAGACCTGCTATAATTGCTTGTGCTGATGAGACTTTAATAGAACAGCTAGTAAAAAAAGAAGGCGATATTGCAAAACTAGAGAAGATTTTAAACTTACAGATTGACGTACGTCTGGCAAAGTCTAGGGACCAATATCTCTGTTTAAAAAAGCTTGATCAGGTGAAAAATAATGATTTTTCGGATGAGATTTCGGAGGTGTATCAAAAACTTCCTGATTTCGTTCATTCTGTTGGATCAATGCAGACTTTTGAAAGATATGGTGACAGACGGGATTTTCCTTCTCTCTCAGATGAGGTATGGGGCAATGTGAATTGGGATGCGCTGCAAGATTGCTTTTCTTGTGATAAACGTCATCGCTGCGGCTTAACATTACACCGTGAATTTTATCGACATTCAACGGATTTAATTATTTGCTCACATGATTTTTATATGGAACATATCTGGACAAAGGAATCAAGAAGAAGGGAAGGGCAGCTTCCACTATTGCCAGATCATTCCTCTGTCGTATTTGATGAAGGCCATTTGCTCGAGTATGCCGCACAGAAGGCTCTGAGTTATCGCTTTACAGATTATACATTAGATACTTTACTAACAAGATTAATGGAAAACGAAGTGCGCGAAAAAACGTTATATACGATTGAAGAGGCGCTTTTAGCAAATGAGGCATTTTTCGATGCCATCTCTCAATTCTCTTCTCAATCAAAAGGATCAGAAAAACAAGTCATTACCAAGCATCCGTTAGTAATGAAAACATGCAGAATGCTGTTGTCTACACTTCAATCACTCGAAGAGGAACTTGTCTTTGAGAGTGAGTTATATGTCATTAATGAGTATGATTTAAAGATTGTTGAGGAGTATTTAGAACAAATAACTTATTCACTCTCATTATTCCTTCAGGAACTAAACGGGATCACTTGGTTTGAAGAAAAGGGTGGAGAACGAACCCTAGTTATCATGCCTAAAATGGTCGAGGAAGTTATGCGTGAAGAAGTATTCTCACAGAAAAAGCCATTTATTTTTTCTTCAGCCACACTTTCAAATCATAAGTCTTTTGAATATATGGCAAATAGTCTTGGTGTGAGTGAATACTTATCTTTTTCAGTTGCTTCGCCATTTGATTATGATGAAAAAATGAAAATATATATGCCTCGTCTTCCACATGAAAGTCTTGAAGAGAAGGTAAAGTATGCGGCTGGGAAAATCAACCAATCAGAAGGTCGAGCGTTAATCCTTCTTAATAACAATGAAGAAATGTTATACCTAAAAAAGCTTCTGCCGGATTTAATTCCTTACCATGTCTATTTTGAAGGAGATGAGGAGATAAGCACGCTAGTTTCAAAATTCCAAAATGAAGAACATGCTGTGCTTTGTTCGATCCATTTATGGGAGGGGCTTGATATACCGGGCAGGTCGTTAGAGAATGTAATTATTTTTTCCCTTCCGTTTCCGCCTAATGATCCAGTCTTTACTGCAAAAAAGAATGGACTTAACAATCCATTCCTAGAAGTAGACTTACCATATATGTTACTTCGTCTTCGCCAAGGAATGGGACGGCTAATTAGGACTGAAAAGGATGAAGGAACTGTTCATATCCTTCTGGATAATGAAGTTGATTTGAGTGTCTTACAAGAAATAAAAGCTGTGCTGCCAACGGAGCCAATTGAAAATTAATGAAGAGTAAGTGGAAGATACATTTTCTTCCGCTTACTTTTTTATAGGCTGTGTTAAGGGCTATTGTTGATTTTAAGAATGTTGATTGGAGCGGAAATCAACTCTCAAGTTTAACGTAACCTTTTTATAAGAACAAATCCTGTTCTAGAGTTTCCTGACTTATTAAGTAAAACCAATCATCAGCCTGGGAAACCTATGAAAAAACGATGTACAAAAATCCGCAAAGCTACCTTTGTGGATTTTCTTTTTCATTTTCGAGTTTTTCAAAGCATTCAAAACAATAGATTTCTTTTTTGTCTCTATGGATACCATTTAAAAAACCATCTAAACAGTAAACTTCTTTCCTGCAACTGCAGCAACAACCCACCAGCTCAATCATGTTTTTAGCCCCTTTTTCACAATATAGTAATAAAATTATATAAAAGGTGTGATAAAAAGCACAAAAGTATATAATTCCTTTAATTTATAATTAGAATGAAGTAAACAAACTTGAGGAGGTGCAAATGTTACAAACCTTTAAATGGCAATGAACAAGGTTTTTTGTCAAAAACCTCGCTAACTCCCTTTAACGGGATTAATATTTTCCAAAAACTTCTCTATTTTAAAACAACAGATATCTTGTTTTCTGTTGTTTTTTTTATCCATACNNATGTTAAAATTTAACTAATGAAAAGGGGGTCTTGGAATGAATGTGAACCAACTAGAAAAAGAATTTTTAGATTTTGTAAAAAAAATCTCTGCATATAATGAAGCACTTGGACTTATTTATTGGGATCTGAGGACAGGAGCTCCAAAACAAGGGATTGAGCAGCGCTCGGAAGTAATTGGGCTGCTTTCTTCTGAAGTATTTAAAATGTCAACTTCCGAGGAAATGGCTGCATACATAGCTGTGTTATCGAAACAATCACTCTCAGAAAAGACCAGCAGAATTCTGCAAGAATGTAAACGGGAGTATGAACGAAATAAAAAAATACCAGAAGAAGAGTACAAGGAATATGTCGTCCTCCAATCGAAGGCAGAAAGTGTTTGGGAGGAGGCAAAAGAAACAGATAATTTTGCTTTATTTAGCCCTTATTTGGAAAAGTTAGTAGAAATGACAAAAAGATTCATTGGCTACTTGGGGCATCAGGAAAATAAGTACGATGTGTTATTAGATATGTACGAACCAGGTATGACGGTAAGTATATTAGATCGGGTTTTCAGTGATTTAAGAGACAAAATTGTCCCCTTAGTTAAAAAGGTTTCGGAATCCTCCGCTAAGCCAAAAACGAATTTTCTATTTGGAAAGTTTCCAAAGGAGAGACAACGGGAATTAAGCTTAAAAATCCTAGAAAAAATAGGTTATAACTTTCAAGCGGGGAGGCTGGATGAAACAGTCCATCCTTTTGCAACAGGACTTAACCCGGGAGATGTTCGTGTTACCACAAATTATAATGAAGATGATTTCCGAACCGCCGTTTTTGGTACCATTCACGAAGGTGGACACGCATTATACGAACAAAATATTTCAAAGGATTTAATTGGTACACCGCTTTGTACTGGAACCTCAATGGGCATACATGAATCACAATCTCTTTTCTATGAGAATATTTTAGGCAGAAGCTATTCGTTTTGGAAAAATAACTTTGAGCTTTTGAAGCAATACGCTCCCAATGGTCAGTTGGATGGAGTATTATTGGAGGACTTCTATCGGGCCATTAATGAGTCAAAGCCATCCCTCATTCGAATAGAGGCAGATGAATTAACCTATCCTCTCCATGTAATGATTCGCTATGAAATTGAAAAAGAGTTATTCAATGGTGGATTGGAGGTTAGGGATTTACCAGAAGTCTGGAATAATAAATACGAAAAGTACCTTGGTATTCGTCCGGAAAATAATGCAGTAGGAGTCCTGCAGGATGTCCACTGGGCCGGCGGCAGCTTTGGTTATTTTCCGTCGTATGCATTAGGATACATGTATGCAGCTCAATTTAAACATAAAATGCTTGAGGAATTTCCCAATCTTAATCACATGGTGGAAAATGGAGAACTTTTACCCATTAAAGAATGGCTGACTGAAAAGATCCATCAATATGGTAAATTAAAAAAACCACTTGAGATTTTACAGGATGTCACTGGAGAAGGGTTAAACCCCACTTATTTAATTGATTATCTATATGAAAAATATACAGATATTTACAAGTTGGATTGATCAGAAAAAGGCCCAATCAGAAAGATTGAGGCCTTTTTATTATCCAATGACAATAATCATTTACTCCAAGTTTGAAACCCTTTTGAACCTGGGGGAGCGTTCTGAATAATATCAATAAACGGAATCGTGTAAGCAAATAAAATAAGAACTGCTGTAATGCCAAGCCATAGTTTCCAATTTTCAAATACCATTGGAGCTTTTTCCTCTGTATTCTCAGCTTCTGCCACAGGGAATTCCTGATCACCTTTAGGCGCAAAGAAAGCAAGATTAACAAAGATAATGATGACCTAAAATAATACCAAGGAATAAAATTGTTCCGCCTACTGCTTGAGCAATTTGGTATGGAATCCATTCAGCAGCCTGCTTTGCTCCACCATAGGTTGAGAAAGATGAACGTCTTGGTCCGCCAAGTAAACCTTCTATGTGCATTGCCCCTGACATGAATACCATACCGATAAACCAAATCCATGCCTGGATAATACCCAGTTTATTCATAGCTTTCGTTAATTTCCGTCCAGTTAAATGTGGTACCAGCCAATAAGAAATGCCGAAAAATGTAAGTACAACAGATGTTGCGGCAGTTAAATGGAAGTGTCCTGTTACCCAAATCGTATTATGAACCACTTCGTCCATTTGGTTAGAGGCATTAATAATCCCGCCAGCACCAGCTGGTATAAATGAAGCCATACCGATAAATGGAACAGTGAAGCGGGCATCATTCCATGGCAGTACTTTAAACCAGCCAAAAAGGCCAGTTGCCCCTTTAGAGCGGCCATATCTCTCAAAAGTAGCAAATAATGAGAAGGCAGTCATTAATGACGGGATAATAACCATAAATGTTAAAATAACTTGTAAGAACTTCCACGCAGGATCAATTCCAGGCTCGGTTAATTGGTGATGAAAACCAACTGGAATGGAGAAAAGTAAAAATAAAATAAATGAAAGTCTAGCCAGTGAATCTGAAAAGATTTTTCCGCCGATTACCTTTGGAATTATAGCGTACCAGCACATATAAGCAGGGAGCAGCCAGAAATAAACTAATGGATGGCCGAAATACCAGAATAATGTTCGGCTGACTAATACGTCAACAGTATCAACTAATCCAAGCGACCAAGGAAGCAGCTGGAACAAAACGGTAGCAGCTACACCTAATGTAGCAACAATCCAAAGAACGGTATTAATGACAGCCATAAAGCTTAATAATGGACTTGGTCTTCCTGGATTGTTTTTGCGCCATCTAGCATAAGTCATAATCTGCGCTGCACCGTCAACCCAGCTCCCTACTACAACAAAGGTTAAACCTAAGTAAAAAATCCAGTGGGCTTTAAGTGGTGCATAAAATGTATATAAAACTGACGCCTCTTTAAGCAAAACCATTGTTGCGGCCATTACAGTACCAAGTAACATCACCCAAAAACCAATCCAGCCGGTGCGTCTGGCAGCATTTGAATGACCACCGGTTGTTCTGCTTACAGCGGCATATTGGAATCCCATTATAAAAAAGGTTGTTAATACGAGGCCCATTAAAACCCCATGAACCGTTAAAATTTGATAATAGTCAATGCCCCAAGGAAGTTCCCATTTACCAGATCTCACAAGGGTCTGAAGGAGGCCCATTAAGCCGCCAAGAGCAAGAGCCGAAAAGGCTACGAAAAAGTGGGCCATTGAAAGCTTTGCATCACGCGGATCTACTTTAACTTTTGCTTTATCGTTAGCCATTATTTAACCACCTCAATCTTTGCACTCATTAAGTGGTGTCCAGAACCACAGTACTCATTACAAACAACTAAATATTCGCCCGCCTTGTCAAATGTAGTGGTATACTCACTAACATATCCTGGCTCAAGCATCATATTTATATTGGTACCAGCCATTTCAAAGCCGTGAATAACGTCCTTTGTAGTGGCTATAACCTTTACCTTCGCTCCTAGGGGTACTTTTACTTGTGCAGGATTATATGAAAAAGCAGATGCTACAAATACTAGCTCATAGTCCCATTCTTTACCCTCCACCTTATGCAAACCGGGTTTGTCAAAAGGCTTAGTCTGATCAACTTTTTCAGAATTGATCGTAGTTAAACAGCTTGCCGGTTTGTTGCCTAGGTAGAAAGCGCTGACACCTACCACCGATAGAAAAACAACAAGGCAGCCGATACCAAAGGTCAGCCAGATTTTTTCAAATTTATGCATGTGCATGATATCTTCCCCCTTCAATCAGTTAAAAACGTTCGACGAACAGATAATAGACACTTACCCAAGTTACAATAATAAACGCTCCCAAAAAGAAAACGGACGCTAAAGTCCCTTTAAGAGAAGAGCTATCTTCCACTTCTGTTTTTTGTTTTGTTTTCAGTTCCGCTTTCGCCATCCCCCTAGCACTCCCTTCAGAAAATAAAAAATTAATGAATCACTTCTCTTTCATAATACAAAACAATTGCAAAAGAAAAATATGAATTTGTGTAGTTCACAAATTGTTCATTCCTTATCTAACTACTATGTTAATGATAAAAACTTGATACAACAGTGATTTATATCACTCGCTAGTTTGGCAAATATGAATAAACTGTGAACAAGGTAAATATAGATGTGATTTATGGAATTGAATAATATTTTTACAAATATCCTTCTAGTTTTTGAAACGAGGTAACACTCTTTCATTAAAAAAATAAGCTGATGATATATTCTTATATTTTATTAGAAGTGAGTGATGATGGTGGAGAAATATTACTGTGAGAACTGCCGCCTTTTATATGATGATATAGAGCATTGCAAGGTGTGCGGCGTATTGGCTAGTAACAAAATTAAGATTGAGGTACAAAAGCAATCCGAAAAATAAGAATGACAGAAAATTACCGAGTGGAAAATGAAATTGGAAAAGTTTATCTAATGAAGGAATTCCAAAACCGCGATATAATTTAAGTGCACAGCAACAACCTTCAAAACGTTTGCTTCCCGGTCGTGGGAAGCTTTTTTTTTACCTCTGCCTGCTGGGAATAATTTCATTTGCAACGGAAAAAATAACTTTATCCATACAGAAGGGGATAGATAAATGCCTGCCATTATTTCCATTTCTGAAGTTATTCCTCCCTACCAAGTAAATCAAGACCAAGCATCTGCATTTGCTCGTGAACTATTTTCCGACTCATTCAAGGATATTGAGCGGCTTTTAAAAGCTTTTCAAAATGGGCAAATCGAAAATAGACATTTTGTTCAAGGATTAGAATGGTTTAAGGAATCTCATACCTTTGAAGAAAAAAATAATGCCTATATTGAATCAGCTGTTACCCTCGGCCGAGAGGCAATTGTTACATGCTTAAAAAATGACAGATTTCTTAAAAGTCAAATTTCTTTCGAAGATATTGACGCTATTTTCTTTATCTCGACAACAGGGTTGTCGACTCCAAGTATAGATGCAAGGATTATTAACCTTTTGCCTTTTAATCCACATATAAAGAGAATCCCAATCTGGGGATTGGGATGTGCTGGGGGAGCTGCGGGATTATCCAGGGCCTTTGAATACTGTTCAGCCTTTCCGAAGGCGAAAGTACTCGTCCTGTCAGTTGAACTATGTAGTTTAACATTCCAAAGGAATGACCTCTCAAAAAGTAATTTAATAGGAACATCACTTTTTGCAGATGGTATCGCCTGTGCGTTAATCATAGGGGATGAAGTTAGAAAAGAAAAATATAGTAATAAGTCTGCCGTACCGTTCATTGTAGCCACTCAATCAACACTTATGCCGAATTCCTTAGATGTAATGGGCTGGGACATACGTAATCAAGGGTTATTTGTCGTTTTCTCCAGGGATATTCCTCACATTATTAAAGCATGGTTAAAGCCAAATGTGGTTGGATTTTTAACTGAACAGCAATTGGAGCTTGGGCAAATAAACCACTTTATTGCCCATCCTGGCGGAAAAAAAGTATTGGACGCTTATATTACATCATTAGGGATTCCTGCTTCGATGAATGAGACCTCACTCGAAGTTTTAAAAAATAATGGAAATATGTCTTCAGCAACTGTTTTATATGTTTTAAAGCGATTTATGGAAAAGGATATTCCCAAAGGCGATTTGGGACTTGCAACAGCCCTTGGCCCCGGTTTTAGTTCAGAATTACTTCTAATGAGGTGGCAATAAATGATCGTCATGCCATTTGTCTTGTTAATCATATTAATCGTCATTCAACGTATTGTGGAACTTTTTGTTGCCAAAAGAAATGAGATATGGATGAAAAACCAAGGGGCAGTAGAATTTGGAGAAAAGCACTATAAGTTTATGGTACTTATACATATGATGTTTTTTATTTCCCTATTTACTGAAACGTTACTACTTAAGCGGGGTATTTCTGCTTTATGGCCTGTGTTTTTATGTTTATTTGCTCTTGCGCAGGTTGTGAGAATATGGGTAATTACTTCACTGGGGAAATTCTGGAATACAAAAGTACTTGTTTTACCAAATGCTAGGATCGTAAGGAAGGGACCATACCGATTTTTAAAGCATCCTAATTATGTGGTGGTAGGAATGGAGTTGTTGGCTGCCCCAATGCTGTTTAACGCTTATTTTACAGCAATTCTTTTTACGGTCTTAAATACCATCATTCTAATGATTCGAATCCCGATTGAAGAAAAAGCTCTTATTACTCTAACTGAGTATGATAAGACCTTTCAAGACTGTCACCGTTTTATCCCAAAGTTTGTTAAAAAATTGTGACAATTTCACTTAGTTATTGAAAATGATTATCAGCCATGTTAAAATAACGTTAATAATGAAAATCATTCTCAGATGATTCTAACAAGGAAGGTGTTACATATGACTTTTGCTTTTGTTGGTGGAACGGTGATTATCTATGCATTTGTCATGAAGCACGTTTTGAAAAATGTAGCTCAATAATATATTTCAAAAGCCAGGGAGAAATCCTTGGCTTTTGTTTTATATATAAATTTTCACCCCAAAATGGGGTGTGCATTATAGGAAATATTTGAATTATCGTATAAAATAAAAAATATTACTATGATACTAAGGGGAATATCAATGGTGCAAACAGCTAGACTGGAAGAAACTTTTCTTACACTAAAAAGCAAAATGGTTTCGGTTTACGAATATTTAACAAATCAACACGATGAAGTCCAATCTGAAAAAGTGAGACAACTCGCAAAAAAATTAGAGAACCGTGAATACTCTATTGCTTTTTGCGGTCATTTTTCAGCAGGGAAATCGACAATGATCAATCAGGTGGTAGGGGAGAATTTACTGCCTTCAAGTCCCATTCCAACAAGTGCGAATTTAGTAAAAGTAAAAACTGGTGAGGATTATGCAAAAGTAGTTTTCAAAAATGAAAAACCAAGGTTGTATTTAGCTCCTTATGATTATGATTTAGTCAAAAATTATTGTAAAGACGGTGACCAAATTGAAGAAGTGGAAATCAGCCACAGTGATTCAAGGTTACCATCCAAAACAATCATAATGGATACCCCGGGGATTGATTCAGCTGATGATGCACATCGGATTGCTACAGAATCCGCTATCCACCTGGCCGATATCATTTTTTATGTAATGGACTACAATCATGTTCAAGCTGAATTAAATTTTTTATTTACAAAGGAACTAACAGAGGCTGGAAAAGAGATATATCTCGTTATTAACCAAATAGATAAACATAAAGATGAGGAATTAACTTTTCAAGACTTTCAAAAAAGTGTTGTAGATTCATTTGCCTCTTGGGGTGTGAAACCAGCAAGGATCTTTTATACATCTTTAAAAAATAAAAGTCATCCGTTCAACGAGTTTCAACCATTACAAGAATTTATTGCTGAAAAACTGGCAATGAAGGACGAACTGATTCTGCCCTCTATATACCAATCATTAAAGAAAATAGCCTATGACCATTTAAGTGGTGTAAACAAGCAGGAAGCAGAAGAACTTGCCCCATCACTAAGTGTACTAACAGAATTATCAGAACACCAGAAAGAAGATTTATTAAAAAACTATCAAACACTTGTATCGGACCTTAATGAAGTCAAGAATAGACCTGCAGAAAAAGAAAAGGAATTTGAGTTAGAAATGTCTCAAATCATGAAAAATTCTTACCTTATGCCATTCCAAACAAGGGAATTAGCTGAGAAATATTTGGAAAGCTGCCAACAGGAATTTAAAGTAGGTTTTTTATTTTCGAAACAGAAAACAGAGGAAGAGCGAAATAAAAGGTTGGTGAGTTTTTACCAAGATCTGCTTGAGAAAACCAGAACTCAATTGGAGTGGCATTTACGGGAATTTTTATTGTCTACCTTAAAGGAGGCAGAACTTGATCAGCCTGATCTTCAAAGCATAGCACAAACTTTTTCCATATCTGTTTCAATGGATTTATTGAGTAATACGGTTAAGCACGGTGCTCGTGTTACCGGGGACTATGTGCTTCATTATACAGAAGATGTTGCGAATGAGATCAAGAGAATTGCTCGGAATCAAATAACTGATTTTAAAGACAAATTAATCAAAGCATTAGAAGAGCAAAGTGTGAGTTTAAGGGAAAAATATGAACAGGAATTCCAGAAGATTGGAAAGTATGTTAACGCATTAGATGAGTTGAGAGAGCATGAACAAGAGAATCTAAATCGAGAAAAATTAATAAATGAATTGTTAGTAAATACAACTTTACAGGAGGATGTACATCATCTTTTTAGTTTTGAAGAAGAAGAGTGCGAAGTAATTCATTCCCTTAGTGAAGTCAATAAGGTGAAATCGAAGCCGGAAAAAACACGGGAAACCAAAGTCAAGACGGAGATTAAATCTGAGAGAAAACCATTAGGCGATCTTTTACAGCAAACAACTGCAAAACTTAATCGAGCATCAAACCTTTTAAAGGACCTGCCTGGTTTTCATAAAATATCAAAAGAATTAACAGAAAAGGCGGATAGGCTTGCTAATAAAGGATTTACAGTAGCACTATTTGGCGCGTTTAGTGCTGGTAAGTCCTCCTTTGCCAATGCCTTAATGGGGGAAAAGGTCCTGCCTGTTTCTCCAAATCCAACCACAGCGGCAATTAATAAAATAAAGCCTGTAACTGCGGAACATCCGCATGGAACCGTAAAAGTAAAGTTTAAAGAGGCAAATACACTTCTTGATGATATCAATCGCTCCTTAAAGGTTTTTGACCTTCACGCAGGCGGTTTTTCCGAGGCTGTGAATATAATCGAGGAAATTATTCTTGAGCAAGGTCAAGGGGTATTAGAAAAGACACATTTAGCCTTTTTACATGCATTTAGAAAGGGATTTCAATCCTTTGTACCATTACTTGGTACGATTAAGACAACAGATTTAGCTGACTTTCAAGAGTACGTGGCACAGGAAGAAAAATCTTGTTATGTAGAATGGATTGAACTTTACTATGATTGTGAATTAACAAGAAAGGGAATCACACTTGTTGATACTCCGGGAGCAGATTCCATTAATGCAAGACATACTGGTGTAGCTTTTGATTATATTAAAAATTCTGATGCGATTCTTTTTGTCACCTATTATAATCACGCCTTTTCTAAAGCAGACCGCGAGTTTTTAATACAGCTGGGACGTGTAAAGGAATCGTTTCAAATGGATAAGATGTTTTTTATCATTAATGCCATTGACCTTGCTGAAAATGAGGAAGAAAAGGAATCCGTTGCCGATTATGTTGAAGAACATTTAATTAAGTATGGGATAAGAAATCCACATTTATACAGCTTATCTAGTCTTTTGGCCATTAAGGAAAAAACCAATCCTGAATTAAATGTAACCTCTGGCATGAAACCATTTGAGCAGGCGTTTTATAATTTTATTTCTAATGACCTAACACAAATGGCGATTTCTTCAGCAGAACAAGAATTAGCAAGGGTTCATGAATTGGTAGCAGCACTAATTCAGAATTCTCAGCAAGACCGCACCATTAAAGCACAAAAACGAGCCGAAATTGAACAGCAACGGGCAAAGATTAAGGATTTTCTTAATAACGAAAAAGGTGCAGCCTTACAAAATCGATTGATTCAAGAGGCAGAAGAGTTAATTTTTTATATAAAGCAAAGAGTTTTCTTACGGTTTGGTGATTTCTTTAAAGAGGCCTTTAACCCATCTGTTTTAAGGGATGACGGACGCAATTTAAAAAAAGCTTTGCAGCAAGGACTGGATGAATTTCTTGAAAGCTTTGGATATGATTTTGCCCAAGAACTTAGAGCGACAACTGTCAGACTAGATCGGTTTACTAATAATCTGCTTAGAGATTATCAAGAACGACTTACTAGGAATTTACTTGAATTAAACCAAGATCTTTCTTTTTCGTTGTTTGAAAAAAAGGAAAGTAATCCGATTGATTTCCCAATTGCTTTTAGGGACATAAATCCGCAGCAGTTTAGTAAAGCCCTTTCCTACTTTAAGAATCCTAAGTCCTTTTTTGAGAAAAACGAGAAAAAGTTAATGAGTGATGAGCTGTATAAAATACTGAATGATTTTGCTGATGATTATCTAGAGAATGAAGCGGCCCGGTTAAATCAGCATTATGATTCAGAACTGAATGACAATTTCAGCCATCTAATAAGGCAAATGCATGAACAGGCGGAGGATTTTTACTTAAGTCTGCTCTCAGCCTTAGAAGGAGGAGTTTCGGTTGATCTTCTAATGGAGATCGAGCAAAAGCTTTCAAAATAAATGGGGGGCGATAGGCATGAAATATGTAAAAGACAGTGAATGGTTATTAAATCATTTAAATGATAGGAATGTAAGAATTGTAGACTGCCGATTTTCTTTAGCTGACTCACAAATGGGAAATATTAATTATTTGGAAAGTCACCTGCCAGGGGCTGTTTACTTTGATTTAGAAAAGGATCTATCAGGAACTGTCGTTGATCATGGCGGACGCCATCCCTTACCAGATGTTGATGTCTTAGTCAGCAAGCTTGAAAAAGCAGGTATTAGTCAGGAAATGACAGTCATTGCTTATGATAATGGGGAAGGCGCATTCGCAGCTCGTTTTTGGTGGATGCTGCAATATCTCGGTCACGACAATGTGTATGTCCTAGATGGTGGATTTAAAAACTGGCTGGATGAAGATTTTCCTGTGACAGCAGATATTCCAACCTTTAAAAGGGAAGATTTTCGCGTTGGTTTGAGGTCTGAGCTACTGGCCACGTATGAAGAGGTAAAGGATACCGTTGCCAAACAAAACAAGGTTTTAATCGATTCCCGTGAAGCCAAGCGCTATCTTGGGTTAGAAGAACCGATTGATAAAAAAGCAGGGCATATTCCGAGTGCACTTAATAAACCATGGATGGAAGGATTAAGTGGAGGTTGTTATTTACCAGCTTCTAAACAATTGCAGCGATTCTCTGATCTTGACTCAAACCAGCCGATTATCGTGTATTGTGGCTCTGGGGTAACGGCTGTCCCCAATTTTCTGGCTCTAAAGGAAGCTGGTTTTGAAAAGGTGAAACTGTATATTGGAAGCTTTAGCGACTGGATTTCGTATGAAGAAAATAAAATTGAATCATCATCCTAATCTTCTTATGGTATAATGGTAGACGTGCTGTTTTTTAGTATACCAAAAGGAGGACTAAAAAATTGGAAAATCAAAAGCCTTCACTCATGCTTGTTGATGGTATGGCCTTATTATTCCGTGCTTTTTACGCTACCGCGGTAACAGGCCAATTTATGATAAATTCTAAAGGGATTCCGACGAATGGAATTCATGGTTTCCTTAAACATCTATTTACGGCTGTATCCTCATTTAAGCCGACACACCTTGCTATATGCTGGGATATGGGGAGCAAAACCTTTCGAACAGAAATCTTTGCTGATTATAAGGGGAATCGTGGTGAGGCACCGATTGAGCTTATTCCGCAATTTGATCTTGTCAAAGAGGTTGTTGAGTCCTTTGATATTCCTAATATTGGTTTGACTGGGTACGAGGCAGATGATTGTATCGGTACCATTGCACAGCAACTGAAGGGTACTGCACATGTATCGATTTTAACGGGTGACCAGGATATTCTTCAGCTTTTAGAGGAGGATATTTCGGTGATATTACTCAAAAAAGGATATGGCAATTATCTTGTTCATACACCTCAAACCTTCTTTGAAGATAAGGGAATCATGCCTAGACAGATGATTGATTTAAAGGCTCTCATGGGTGATCCAAGCGATAATTACCCTGGGGTTAAAGGGATTGGTGAAAAAACTGCCCTTAAGTTATTAAAAGAATTTGATCATGTAGAAGGGATTATTTCAAACCTTGACCGTTTATCAAAATCTCATAAATCAAAAATTGAGCAAGATTTAGATATGCTCCATTTATCTAGGACCTTAGCCGAAATAAAATGTGATGTTCCTGTAACATGTCAACTTGAACAAGCAGGATTGAAAATTCCTAAGGAAAAGGCTTTAAATAAATTGAAAGAAGTTGAACTTCGAGGTTTACAGCGGCTCCTCCCGCTAGATGAGGCCATTATTTCTTAAGTTTTAAAAAGGGTGTTCCAAATATTGGGGCACCCTTTTTGGATTTTTGTAAAAAACCGCACAGAAATTATATTTTAGTATTACTTTTCTTAGCTCTATTTTCTAACTTGCTTTTTGGATCTTCAGTCGTTTCTGCATCTTGCCCATATCCTTGTGGATTGACGCCTGGAGCTTTTACTCCTCGACTTGCATTGCCTTTTTTAGTCATAATCCTTCACCTCCCACTTTTTTTAGTATTTCCACAAGGAATAATAAAACACCACTTTCTGAACAATAAAGGATAGAGGTGATAAGATGAACAAAGGTGTTTATTTAGCCCTTTTTAGCATTGGTCTCGCTCAAGGTGTTAAAATTCCAATTCATTATTTAAAACAGAAAGAATGGCGGCCTGACTTGTTTTTTGGAACAGGAGGAATGCCAAGTTCACATTCAGCAGGTGTTTCGACCTTGACTACTTATATTGCACTGCAAAGAGGTTTGCCAACCTTTGACTTTGCTCTTTCACTTGTCTACGGTTTAATTGTTATGTATGATGCGCAGGGAGTCCGGCGTCAGACGGGTGAACTTACTCTAAAAGTGAATTCAATGAATGATTTAATTCAAAAAATTCATCAAGAAGAAAGTCTGGAATTTAAGCAGGAAGCTCCCAAAAAATTGAAAGAAGTGTTAGGTCATCAACCTGAGGAAGTAATCGGAGGAGCCTTGTTAGGAGTATTGGTGGGTGTCATCGGTCACCTTTTTACAAAAAAAGATAGAAAATTGTCGAAATTTAAGTTAAGATTTTAACTGTTCATATGTGTGGGAGAGGATTGGTCTAAACCGTGTTAACAGTTGAAGATTATCTGGACAACTTGAAAGGGAAGGGCTTTCAATTTCAAGAGGATGCAATCGGCTTTATTTTCTTCGGAAAACACTATACAAATGCTTCTGATGAAATAATTAATATCGCTATTGAATTGACACTAAAAGCGCAAAAACGTTTTGACGGGAGTTTCTATGTAGCGTTGCTCGAGATGCTAACAGAAAATAAAATAAACTCGAGAAAAGCTGCTTTAAAATATGTGAAGGAAAGAGAATTACTGGAAATTTAATTATATAGAAAAAGCTCCCTTCACAAGAGGGAGCTTTTAACTTTCCAAACTTTTACTTTTTCTAAACATAGCTAGCTTTCCTGGTGGAAGATCAGCAAAAATCATTCCCATAAAAATCAAAATACATCCAAAAAGTGCACTAATCGATAATCGTTCATGGGCCCAAAAATAACCAGTTAGTGCAGCAAAAACTGGCTCCATGGCGAAAATTAACGCAACTCTTGTTGCGGAAGTATACTTTTGAAAATTAGTCTGAATAAAAAAAGCAATGGCTGTCGCAAAGATGCTTGTAACGATCAAAGCAGACAAAACATCTTTTGACACTAAAATCTCCAGTCTTACTGAACTGCGCCAATCCTCAAAAAGAAAGACGAGAAGGCAGATAATAGCGCAACGGTTGAAATTTGAATCACCGTTAACAGCAATGTAGGGTATTTATTACTGACCTTACCGGTTATAATAATATGCAGACCAAAATTAATCGCGCAGATAAAAACAAATCCATCACCGATATTTAAGCCTGAAACATCAGTCAACGTCAAAAAAAATAAACCAATCGTCGCCGTTATCACACCATAGACAGCATTTTTACTCGGATATTGTTTAAGTAAAAATATGGAAAATAGTGGAACCAAGACAACGCTAAGTCCAGTGATAAATCCTGCCTTTGATGTAGTAGTATATACAAGACCTATGGTCTGGGTTACATAACCTAGAAAAAGCCAAAAACCGATAAACATTCCTGAGGCAAGTATTTTCAGGTTTAATTGTTTTAGCTGTTTAAAATTAAAAAAGAGCAGGCAAAAAAATAATAGAATGGCTGCAAGGGAAAAACGAAGGCCATTAAAAGCAAATGGAGGTAGAAAATCGATTGCATTTTGCACTAGAACAAAGGTTGTACCCCAAATCAATGTAACAAATAGTAAGCTTAAATCGGCAATAAGTGGTCGTTTCATGGTGTCTAGTTTTTCTCCTCACTGTTATTTTTTTGAATCGCCAATCTGGCCAGTTCATCTGCAACTTTGTTTTCGGCACTGGGAATCCATTTCATAAAGAATAAGTCAAATTTTTTTGAAAGTTGTAATGCCCTTTCAAGTAAAGGGGCAAACGATTTATTTTTAGTAAATTCTCTTTCTACGGCCATATTCACTAATTCAGAGTCAGTTCTAAAAGAAATTATAGAATGGACAAAACCTTTTTGATAGCAGATATCAAGAGCTTCAATAAAGGCATGAAATTCTGCTTCATGGTTTGACATGTTTCCAAGCGGTATTGAATATTTTTCTGGAGTACCGTTTCCCTTAATAAATATCCCGGCTCCACTCGGTCCAGGATTTCCAGCACTTGCTCCATCAATATAGACTTCAATCATGCTGTTTCCTCCTTGGGTGATAAAAGTTATACCTCATCATAAAAAAAGTTTAACATATTTTCACAGTCTCATGCAGGGAAATATTTTTCTAGGGAACAAGTGGGCAGAATAAAAGTAACGATATTTTTATCCTTACTGAATAAGCTAGTTGATAAGACGAAGAAAACCATCATGAAAGGCTGAAAAAAATGAATTATAAGCTTGAGTGGATATATAAAGTCAAAAGTAATGAAAAGGTTCAATGTTCCTCAGACTGGTTATCAGGTGAATTAGCAGTTCAATTTGCCGAGGAGCTTGAGGCAAGCGCGAAAGTATCGGAACTATATTTTTATGACCAGGCAGGTACCTCTTGGATTCTAAAAGAAATGAAAAAGCTTCTGACTGAAATTGAAGAGGATCCTCATGAAATTACCGTTTTTTTTGACGGCGGATTTCAAAAGGATAGTCACCAAGCTGGACTTGGAGCGGTTATCTTTTTTAAGCAAGGAAAGAAGAAATATCGCATCCGTGCCAATCAACGTTTTGATGAAATGGAATCTAATAATGAAGCAGAATATGCTGCATTTTATTTTGCTTTGAATATCTTAGAAGATTTAGGTGTACATCATTTGTCATGTGAATTTAAGGGTGATTCTCAAGGAATATTAAAGCAGCTAGAAGGAGAATGGCCGTGTTATGAAGAAACTCTAAACCGTTGGCTTGACCGCATTGAAGAAAAAATAAAGGCGCTAGGTTTGCAGCCGAAATTCACGGTAATACCACGTAAGGACAACAAGGAAGCCGATAAACTGGCGACCCAAGCCTTAGAAGGGAAAGAAATATTCGCTAAGACATTAATACTGTAGAGAGGGTGACGAATCAATATGAAGCCTTCCGTACGTAAGGAATTATTAAGCCAAGTAGAAGGCTTAATGAATCAATATTGTAATGGCTGTTTCTTGCATAAATATATTAGAAAGGCAGACGGGCGGAGAGCCGCACATCGTTTTTGTATTTCTCAATGTACAGTGGGCGAACAGCTCCGAGAGTATGGAAAAAAATTAGACTAATGATAGTAAAAAGGCTGACGAACATCGTCAGCCTTTGAATGGTTAGTATTAGAAATGATTATAGTTTTACTACGTTAGCAGCTTGTGGTCCACGGTTTCCTTCAACGATTTCAAAAGAAACTTCTTGACCTTCTTCTAATGATTTGAAGCCATCGCCTTGAATCGCACTGAAATGTACGAATACGTCGTCTCCACCTTCAACTTCGATAAAACCAAAACCTTTTTCGTTGTTAAACCATTTTACTTTACCGTTTTGCATGTACTTCTTCCTCCTAAGCCTATCGTGGTACCTATTCGGTACCATGTTAAATATTATCATGTACAGGAAAAGATTATTCGCTTACATGATGTTTTAAATATACAATAATGAAAATGGACAGTCAAGGAATGACAGGTGGTTTTTTCCTGAAAAAAGGCTTTGTTTTGAATAATTTCTTCGATGAATATAATCTAGTATCTTCCTCATATATTTTAATAATAACTTTCTTTTTCAAGGTAGGGGAGCCCATGTACCGATTTTCAATTGATGGAGATGAATGGATTTTAAGATTCTCACCACAAGTCATAATTGGAGCAGATGAAAAGCAAGCCATCCTCATGTCATTGCTTCATATAGGTAATCACTTGGCTGAATATTCCCATGGGAATGCTTTTATCATGTTTACAAAGAAAATTGGAGCGATTGTTTTTGATGTGGAGCGAATTCCCTCATTCATTTTAACTGTCTCAAATATTGTTCCTGAAGAGAATTGGTATGTGCAGGAAAAAAACTCATTCAAACCAAATAAGTAGTTATAAAAATTAAAACCTGCCATTTGTATGGCAGGTTATATTTTTATTTATCATAATTACGGCTAAAAGTTATATAAATGAGAGAACTTATTTTATTTGCTTACCATAATTCTGCCTTATTTTTTAACTTTACGAAATAGGTTTGAAGTGGGAAAATGAATCAGGGATGCTTTATAAAGGAGCAAATTAAGATGAAATTAATTATTGCTGAAAAACCCGATCAAGGTTCAACTCTTGCTTCAATTTTTAAACATAAAAAGCAAAACGGATTTATTGAAATATTTCCTAATGAAACCTTTACGAAGGGTGCATATGTGACATGGGCAATAGGACATTTATGTCAGCTGGTTTCACCTGAAAAATATGAACCTGGTTGGAAAAAATGGTCATTGGACACTTTGCCCATCATACCTGAACAATTTCAATACGAAGTAACAAGAGATAAGGCAAAACAATTTACCGTTATAAAAAAACTAGTCTCAGATCCAAATGTAACAGAAATCATACATGCCGGTGATGCCGGGCGTGAAGGTGAATTGATTATCAGAAATATCTTGCGCTTGACAAACTGCAAAAAACCAATGAAACGACTTTGGATTTCATCTTTAACACCTAATGCGATCCGAGAGGGTTTCAATAAACTGTTAGATGAACAGGAAACCAAAAGCTTATACTTTGAGGCCTATACCCGTGCTTGTGCGGATTGGATTGTTGGCATGAATGGCTCAAGGCTTTATAGCTTGCTGCTTCAGCAAAAAGGATTTTCAGATGTATTTTCAGTAGGCAGAGTTCAAACTCCCACCTTAGCTCTTATTGTGAAAAGAGAAATAGAGATTGAAAATTTTAAATCAGAGCCGTTTTGGGAGGTTATTGCCCATTTTTCTATAGATGGAAAAAAATACAGTGGAAAGTGGCAGAACGACGGGGAAATCCGTGTGAAGACGAAGGAATTGGCTGAAAAAGTAGCTGCCTTCTGTCGAGACAAGCCTGCAGAAGTAGCAGAGGTACTTTCTGAAAGAAAAGAATTTTTACCACCGCTTTTATACAATCTTTCAGCATTACAGGCTGAAGCCAATAAACGATATAAATTCTCTCCAAAGAATACGTTAGATATTCTGCAAAAACTCTATCAAAAAGGGTTTGTTTCATATCCCCGCTCCGATTCAAGATATGTTACGAAAGAAGAGGCCAGTACTTTCCCTGATATTTTAAATCGATTAAGTCATATAAAAGAATACGAAAGCTTTTTCCCTCTGCCGATTGCTTCTATCGCAGAAAACAAAAGATATGTAAACGAAAAAAAGGTAACGGATCACTATGCGATCATACCGACAGAACAAATCCCCTATTTAGATAGACTTAGTTCGGAGGAACGAAAAATATATGATTTAATTGTTACGAGTTTAATTGCTGCCCATTATAATAAGGCGGTTGCAGAATACACTACGGTTACCACGTTAGTCGACGGCAGGGCATCCTTTATTTCTAAAGGAAAGGTACAGCTCGAAGAAGGTTGGAGAAAAGTACTAAAAAACAAGGAACGAGATGAAGAGCCTGAATTGCCTGTGCTAAAACAAGGGGAACAGGGGAAAACTGTAAAAGTTGATGTAAAAGAGAGTCAAACTCAGCCGCCCAAGCGGTATACCGAAGGCCAGCTTATCACATTAATGAAAACTGCTGGAAAACATATAGATGATAAGGAACTTGAGAAAATACTTACGAAAACAGAAGGGTTAGGAACGGAAGCGACAAGGGCTGGAATTATCACCATGCTTAAGGATCGTTTATACATTGAAGTGAAAAAGAATGTTGTGTATGCAACTGCCAAAGCAAAAATATTAATTGAAGCAATTGGTGAAGAAATTCTTGCTTCACCAGAAATGACAGCTAAGTGGGAGAAAAAACTAAAGGAGATATCAGAAGGATCTGCTATACCAAAGCATTTTATGGAACAAACGAAAAAAATGATCCTCCATCTAATTTCATCTAGTTTAAATCAATCTGCTAGTTGGACATTTTCTGACGAAATGACTCAGAACTTCACTCCTGGAAAACAAAAGGGAAAAAGAAGATCACCGTCAAAACTTGGTCCATGCAAAAAATGTGATGGGGAGATCATCGATAAAGGCACTTTCTATGGCTGCAGTAATTACAAAAAAAATCAGTGTAACTTTACCATTTCAAAAAAAATTCTTGGGAAAAATATTACACAGAAAAATGTAAAGCTTCTGCTGTCAGGTGAAAAAACAGAACTAATCGAAGGGTTTACGAATAAGGATAAAACCTTCAATGCCAGGCTATTCCTTGATGAACAGGAAAAAAGAATAAAGTTTTTATTTGAAGAGAATGCCGAAAAAGTAATACCTTCTGCTAATAAGTGAGAAAGAACCTTGTCACTCATTTTTTAATATAGTAAACTTTTAAAAGAGTAATTTTTTTGGAGGTTAAGGGATGCCAACACCTAGTATGGAAGATTATATTGAACAAATATATTTATTAATTGAAGAAAAAGGTTACGCGCGAGTATCGGATATTGCCGAAGCGTTATCTGTCCATCCCTCCTCAGTAACAAAAATGGTGCAAAAGCTTGATAAGGATGAATACTTAGTTTATGAAAAATATAGAGGACTTAGCTTAACACCCAAGGGTAATAAAATTGGCAAACGCCTAGTTTTTAGACATGAACTACTTGAACAATTCCTCAAAATTATTGGGGTAAAGGATGAAAATATTTATCATGATGTGGAAGGGATCGAGCATCATTTAAGCTGGGACTCTATTGACAGGATTGGCGATCTGGTACAATTCTTTGAGGAAGATCAAAATAGGATTGACGCGTTAAAGGACGTTCAAAAGCAAAATGAACATGAATGAATTTCTCACAATTTAAAATGTTAAACCAAAAAATACCTAGCTAATCAAGCTAGGTGTTTTTTAAAATAAATTTGGATATTGGTCAAAGGATTGTTCGTTATCCGGCATGAGAGCTAATGCTCCATTGGTTTCCTGTACTGTTTGCATACCTTGAATTAAGCCTAGTTCAACATCCAATAATGCTTTGCGGTAAGATATGATCCGCCCTTCCGAGGTAACAAAATTGATAATCTCTCCATAGTGATTTCGATGGACTGCTGTGATTGTTTCCATTGGAACACTCCTTTTCTATGTATTATGGCTATAAATAGTGAATAATAAACAAAAAGCTTCAATAGAAAAAAGCATCGGAAACCGATGCTTATTGACCCCAATTGAATGGTGTTTCTTGGTATACATAATAATTTAACCAATTAGAGAAGAATAAATGACCATGTGAGCGCCACCGATTAATAGGTGGTTGTGTTGGGTCATTATTTGGGAAATAATTTTCAGGTACATGAATCTTTAGCCCTTTTTTTATGTCTCTCTCATATTCCTGTGCTAATGAATCGGAGTCATATTCCAGATGGCCTGTTATCATAACATGTTTTCGATCCCTTGAGGTAATCAATAATGCCCCGGCTTTTTCAGAGGCAGCTAATAATTTTAATTCTGGATTTTTCAAAATGGATTCAATAGGTACATCTGTGTAACGTGAATGTGGAGCATAAAATTGATCGTCAAACCCACGCAATAAAATATCATTTTGCTCAAAAATTTGATGGGCGTAGATTCCGGAGCATTTACGCTCCAGCTCAAATTTACCGATCCCATAGTGATAGTGAAGAGCCGCCTGCGCACCCCAGCAAATATGCAGGGTTGAGGTCACATTTTGATCGGCCCAATCCATGATCTCTTTTAATTCAGCCCAATATTTCACTTGTTCAAATTCTAATAATTCTACCGGTGCACCAGTAATTATCATTCCGTCAAATTTTAAATTTTTAACTTCCGGAAAGGTTGTATAAAACTGTTCCAAATGCTGCTTACTAGTATGAGTTGACTCATACGAATCGGTTTTTAAGAAGTTCACATTTACCTGTAAGGGTGAGTTTCCTAATAACCGCAATAATTGTGTTTCAGCTTTTTCTTTTTCAGGCATTAAATTTAAAATTAAGATATTTAGAGGCCTGATATCCTGGGTGATTGCCCTCTCATCATCCATAATGAAAATATTTTCCTGTTCTAGTATCTCTCTTGCAGGTAATTGCTTAGGTATGTTAATAGGCAAGTGACCGCTCCCTTTCTTATATCCATAAATTTAAAGGTAATTATATAATGACCTGCGGATGTAGTCATTGAATATTAAAAAAATTCGATAATTACATTATAAACATTATTATAATTTCAGGAAAGATACTAATTTCGATATAATAATAATCGGAATAAAAAAACTTTATTTGATACAATTATAGTGCTATGAAAATTAATGCTGAATACGGGGGGATTTAGGTGAGGATGAAAACACCAGTGAAGTCAGACATTGAAATTGCTCAAGCATCAAATATGAAGCCCATTGTCCAAATTGCAGAAAAAATTGGTTTACTAGAAAATGATTTAGAGCTATATGGTAAGTATAAGGCGAAAATTTCCAATGAAGCACTTAATAAAATAAACTTAAATAAAGATGGAAAAATCATATTAGTTACCTCGATTAATCCAACACCTGCGGGTGAAGGCAAATCTACTGTTACGGTTGGTCTTGGTGATGCATTTAATAGAATTGGGAAAAAGGTAATGATTGCAATGCGTGAGCCCTCACTGGGTCCAACTATGGGCATAAAAGGCGGTGCAACTGGCGGAGGTTATTCTCAAGTTCTTCCGATGGAGGACATTAACCTCCATTTTACCGGAGACATACATGCTATAACGACTGCAAATAATGCTCTTGCTGCATTAATTGATAACCATCTTCAGCAAGGCAATGAGTTACACATCGATCAACGCAGAATCGTTTGGAAACGGGCATTAGACTTAAATGATCGTGCCTTACGAAAAGTAATAATCGGACTTGGCGGTCCCCTTCAAGGTGTTCCCCGTGAGGATGGTTTCGATATTACCGTTGCCTCTGAAATTATGGCTGTCCTTTGTTTAGCAACCGACTTAAAGGATTTAAAATTACGATTATCAAGAATGGTTGTTGCTTATAACGTAAATAAAGTACCTGTGACAGTGGGGGATCTTGGAGTAGAGGGTGCATTAGCATTATTGCTAAAAGATGCGGTTAAACCTAATCTTGTCCAAACTATTGAACACACACCAGCGCTAATTCACGGCGGTCCGTTTGCCAATATCGCGCATGGCTGCAATAGTGTCATTGCTACTAAGGCAGCTCAAAAGTTAGCTGATTATGTTATTACCGAAGGCGGCTTTGGAGCTGATTTGGGTGCAGAGAAGTTTTTACATATAAAATCACGCAGTGCCAGAATTAAGCCAGAAGCTGTTGTGGTGGTCGCTACCATCCGTGCTTTAAAAATGCATGGCGGTGTCGCAAAAATGGATTTGGCAAATGAGAATATCCCGGCTCTTACGCTTGGTTTTGCTAATTTACAAAAGCATATTGAAACCATTAAAAGCTTTGGCCTTCCGGCAGTAGTTGCAATTAATAAATTTATTACCGATACTTATAAAGAGGTTCAAGCATTGCTTGACTGGTGTGAAAGGAAAGGAGTGCCTGCTGCCCTAACGGAAGTATGGGAAAAGGGCGGGTCAGGCGGTATTGAGCTTGCTCAAACACTCTTGGCAGTGTTGGAAAAAGAGGAAAATCATTTTCATCCCTTATACGAACTTTCTGACTCGATTGAACAAAAGATCAGAACCATAGTACAAAAAGTATACGGGGGTAAGGACGTAGAGTTTTCACCTAAAGCCAAAAAACAAATTGCTGACTTTGACAAGTTCGGCTGGTCTCATTTTCCTATTTGTATGGCAAAATCACAATATTCTCTATCCGATGATCCTTCTAAACTTGGCAGGCCGACTGATTTCGTCGTAACGATCAGGGAACTTAAACCTTCAATCGGGGCAGGCTTTATCGTGGCCTTAACCGGAGATGTCATGACGATGCCAGGACTCCCTAAAAAACCAGCCGCTCTTAATATGGATGTGGATGATCACGGGAATCCGCAAGGACTTTTCTAAAGGAGTCGAGTAAGCAATGTTTGACCCAACAGCTTTTGATAATATGAAGGTAGTAATTGAAGGAGCCCTTTATGATCTGGATATCAAGGGTGACATTATTATAACTGATCGCAACGATTTAATTAATTTAGCAAAAATGTCCCGTTCTTTTGACGTAGCCTTTCATTTGCCGGAAGGTAAAGGTCTCGCAAAAATAGAATTGAAATCGACATTGATTAATTTGGCTGCCGAGCTTTTGCCTTCTATTCAAACGGACCACCAGGCTGGATGTTATGTAAGACTTGAATTTGTTCTTGTATCGGAAAAAGAGCTAAATTTTCATGAATTAAAAGATATCCTTCTTGAAATATGGGGGAATTCTCGGAATATTTCATTAACCAGTTATTTTAACCCGTTAGATACAGACCAGAAAATATCAACCAGTCTTACAGTGGAATTTGGCCGTTTGGTTACTGAGGATCAGATGGATGATTTGGTTAATATGACTGGTTTTGTTGTTACAACTCTAGAGCGGATAAACATTAGATAATTATAATAACCAGCTATAAAG
>NZ_JBALPZ010000136.1:0-19377 GCF_036965645.1 Neobacillus drentensis | reverse complement strand
AAAGTTAGCTGATTATTTGTATTTAAAATATTTACAATATTCAAATTTGAATGTACAGTTATATTAGTGTGATATTATGACCTCATACTAATAATAGGGGGAGTGAAACATGGTTAAGACTGCATGGGTAACCGACAGTACAGCCTATTTAGATCATGAGCTAAGGAATCATCCAGACTTATATACAATCCCATTAACTGTTTTACTTGATGGAGAGGAATATTTTGATGGTATAGACTTAACCCCGAAGGAATTATTTGCCCGATTAAAGGAATTAAAAACCCCGCCGAAAACCTCACAGCCATCGGTTGGTTCTTTTCAATCTTTATATGAACAATTATCAAAAGAATATGACCAAATTGTAACTATTCTTATTTCAGGAAAACTAAGTGGGACAGTCTCCTCGAGCAAGCAAGCAGCGTCACTTGTCGAAATACCTGTCACTACCTTTGATTCGCACATCCTTACGTTTCCGATGTCGTCATTGATTAAAAAGGGGATGGAACTAGTTAATGACGGCCACCATATTGAATCGATGATCAAGCAGCTTGAACAAATACGTGACACATGTGAGACCTATGTTCTTGTCGGAAGTTTAGAACAGCTTCATCGTGGCGGCCGTATGAGCGGACTTCAATTCTTTCTTGGAAGTATGCTAAATGTCAAGCCAATTGTTTCAATTGAAGATGGGGCACTTAGCGTGAAAGAAAAAGTTAGAGGCGAGAAAAAAGCAAAAGAAAAAATTCTTGATTATTTTCGGATTTCATATGAACAGAAACAATTTAAGGAGGTATATCTTTTGTACGGATTGCATGAGGAACAAGCTAAAGCTTGGCACCTTGAGCTGCAAGAACAGTATCCAGAAGTTAAGATTATCAGCTGTCCATTAGGTGCGGTTATCGGCGTTCATGCTGGCGAAAACACTCTTGGAATTAGTTGGTTTAATGGCTTAAAATAACTTTCCTACAGATTGTGCATACTATAATGGTCATCATCTTAGTTGAGAGGGGTGTGCACATGAGTAAGCAGGGAAGACAAAATCCTAATCAGACGAGAAAACAAATTGAAAAACAGGATATTAGCAATGATGTCGAACTAGGCAGTGAATTTCAAATCGGAAATAATAATTCACAAAGCCAGAAAAAAAGCGGCCGTCAGGCAAACAAAAAATAACCTCGAATCATCGGGGTTATTTTTTGTTTGCTATTCATGTTAAAATAACAAAGGGTGAAGGCAGGTGCTTGAAAATGAAGGACTTATTAATTAAACAAACGGAAAAATTTGTCCGAAATGAACTAGGTGAAGATGCCACAGGCCATGACTGGTACCATGTTGACCGTGTCCGGCGTAATGCCTTACATATTTGCAAAAAAGAAAGGTTTGGAGATCCGTTTGTCATTGAAATGGCAGCACTTCTTCATGATATACCAGATGAAAAACTAAACAAAACAGTGGAACTAGGGAGGGCCAAGCTCGAATCCTTTTTCAAAACCATCTCGGTTCCAGATGAGGTCAAAGGACATATTATTCAAATCATTGACTCGATTTCATATAAAGGCGGCCAGAAAACAGAGCTTAATACCATTGAAGCAAAAATCGTACAGGATGCCGACCGTCTAGATGCAATTGGGGCAATTGGGATTGCAAGAGCCTTTGCTTATGGAGGTAAAAAAGGCCAGCTTATCTATGACCCTGCTATCCAAGTCAGGGAAGAAATGCGCTTGGAAGAATATCGAAATGGTAAATCAACAAGTATTCACCATTTTTATGAAAAATTATTAAAATTAAAAGATTTATTAAATACAGATACCGCTAGAAAAATGGCAGAGAAGCGTCAGGAAATGATGCTTAGCTTTTTAGAACAATTTTATCAAGAATGGGATGGACAAGATTTATGAAGATGCTCACAGTAGAAAATGTTACAAAAACGTATGGTGAGAAGCAGCTCTTTGACCATATTTCTTTTACAATTAGTGAAAAGGAGCGTGTGGGTTTAATTGGCATAAACGGGACCGGAAAATCGTCCTTATTAAAGATAATTGCTGGGTTAGATGCACCTGATGAGGGGAAAATTATCTCACCTAAGGAGTATACCATTTCGTTTTTATCTCAACAGCCTGAATTAGATTTCGATAAAACAGTACTTGAACAAGTCTTCCGCGGTGATGCGCCGATTCTAAAACTGATGCGTGGATATGAAGAGACTCTATTAAAACTGAATATCTCCCCATCTGATACAAAAATTCAAGAGGAGCTTTTTCACTTACAAAAGCAAATGGATGCTTTAAATGCTTGGGATGCCAGCACAAATGCAAAGTCCATCTTAATGAAATTAGGAATTGAAGATTTTACAAAGAAAATCGGGGAACTTTCAGGCGGGCAAAAAAAGCGTGTTGCACTTGCACAAGTATTAATTGCTGAACCGGATTTATTAATTTTAGACGAACCAACCAACCATCTTGATTTTGATTCTGTTAAGTGGTTAGAGGATTATTTAAGCCGATATAATGGTTCAATTTTGCTAGTTACACATGACCGCTACTTCCTAGATCGTGTTGCCAATCGGATGTTTGAATTAGACGGCGGTAATCTATACAGCTACAAAGGAAACTATGCTGCCTTTTTGGAAGCCAAAGCGGTTCGCGAGGAAAACGAAGCAGCAACCTATGAAAAAAATAAAAATTTATTTCGCAGAGAGCTGGAATGGATTAGACGTGGTGCCAAGGCAAGGTCAACAAAACAAAAAGCTAGAATTCAGCGTTTTGAAGATCTAGATGACAAGCTTACAACCGGAAAGCCATCCGGTGAAAAGTTGGATATTACATTAAATGGAAGCCGGCTGGGTAAGCAAGTTTTTGAATTGAAAAATGCATCCAAGCGATATGAGCAAAAAGTAATCCTAGATCATTTCGATTTATTGGTTAAGCCGGGAGACAGGATTGGGATCATTGGTAAAAACGGTGCCGGTAAATCGACATTACTGAATATTTTAGCAAGGAAGATCCCACTGGATGATGGTGAATTTAACATCGGGCAAACAGTGAAGCTCAGCTTTTATACCCAAGAAAGCGAAGACATGGATGACAATAAGCGGATGATTGAATATATCAAAGAGACTGCTGAAGTTATCGAGACATCGGATGGTAAAACTATTTCGGCTGCACAAATGCTTGAACGCTTTTTATTTCCACCGTTTACTCATGGTACTCCGATTCGAAAATTATCTGGTGGAGAAAAACGCCGTCTTTATCTTTTAAAGCTGTTAATGACAGCACCTAATGTCCTCTTGCTGGATGAGCCAACGAATGATTTGGATACACAAACTTTAACGGTTTTGGAAGATTATTTGGAAGACTTCCCAGGTGTTGTTTTGACGGTTTCCCATGATCGTTATTTTCTAGATAAAGTGGCGGAACAGCTGCTAGTTCTTCGCGGAGAAGGGGAAATAGACTCTTTCTATGGGAATTACAGTGAATACATTGAAAAAGAAACAGCGCTTGAAGCACAAAAAAACGCTGTATCAAAGCCAATATCACCAGCTAAAGCTCCAGAAAAGGAAAAAAAGAAGCGGTTAACGTTTAAGGAGAAGAAAGAGTGGGAAGAAATTGACGAGGTGATTTCCAATACAGAGGCAAAAATAGAAGAAGTAGCTGCCGAAATGGCTGCAACCGGAAGTGACTTTACAAAAGCACAGGAACTGATGAAACAGGAAAAGGAACTAAACGAAAAATTAGAGTATTTAATTGAGCGCTGGTCGTACCTAGCAGAGATAGCTGAACAAGAGTAGATGGGTACGTCAATGAGACGTACTTCTTTTCTATCTAAGCAAATGCAATGAATAGAATATTAACATTATGTTAAACTTGTAGAAAGAAAATGATGAGAATTAGGTGATTGTGTTGAAAATAAAGGCGATTGAACCAACGCCAAGTCCAAATACAATGAAAATTAATTTAGACCAAGAACTTCCAATGGGCAAAAGCCATAATTATAAAAAAGAAACTTCTTCAGACGCTCCTGCTATAATTCAAGCAATTCTGCAAGTAGAAGGGATAAAGGGTGTATACCATGTTGCTGATTTTCTAGCTGTAGAGCGAAACGCAAAATATGATTGGAAGGAATTATTACCTCAAGTCCGCCAAGCGTTTGGTGAAAAAACAGAGGAAACTGCTAATATAAACAAGCTAGACGAGCATTTTGGTGAAATTAAGGTAGAAATTCAAATGTTTAAAGACATTCCTCTGCAGGTTAAACTGACAGATAGTTCCACGGAACGAAGGTTTGGAATGCCAGATTACTTTTTAAAAGCGAGGGAACAGGCACAGCTTCCTGAGGATAATTATATCCTTTTGCGTAAATGGCAAAATCAAGGAGTCCGCTATGGCGATTTTGAACAGATTGGTCAAGAGGTTGTCGAAGAATTAATTGCTGCCTATCCGAAGGATCGTCTTGAAGCACTGGTCACAAAAGCGAAAAGCTCAGGTACACCCATTGTCCAGAAAGCAAAGCGAACTCGTAAAAAAGTAACAATTGAGGATTTAAACAATCCTGACTGGCAGGTGCGCTATCAGCTCTTGGAGCAAATGGATGACCCTGAAATTGAGGATTTACCTATGCTTGAAAAAGCGTTACAAGATGAGAAACCCTCCATTCGCAGACTGGCAACAGTCTATCTTGGTATGATTAAAGAGAAGGAAGTTCTGCCGGTACTATATAATGCATTAAAAGATAAGACAGTAACGGTCCGCAGAACAGCCGGTGATTGCTTATCCGATTTAGGTTTTCCTGAGGCAGCAGAGGAAATGGCGAAAGCATTGAAGGATACGAGTAAGCTTGTGCGTTGGAGAGCGGCTATGTTTCTATATGAGGCAGGCGATGAGGATTCTTTACCAGCCCTAAAAGAGGCCGAAAATGACCCGGAATTTGAAGTCAGCATGCAAATTAAAATGGCCATTGAAAGAATTGAAGGCGGAGCAGAAGCGAAAGGTTCTGTTTGGAAACAAATGACAGAAGCAAGAAAATCAGACCAGTAATTTTGAATAATATCCATAATTATAGTATTCTATATGGAGAAGAAATGGAGTGAATGTAGATGTCAAATGCATACGAAGAATATATGAAACAAATGGTTGTACCAATGCGTGAAGAGTTAACAAGAGCAGGATTCGAGGAATTGAATACAGGGGAAGAAGTCGAAGATTTTATGGAAAAGACAACTGGTATAACACTTGTTGTAGTTAATTCCGTATGCGGCTGTGCAGCGGGCTTAGCAAGACCTGCAGCAACCCAGGCTGTGTTAAATAGTGAGAAGAAGCCGGATCATTTAGTAACTGTTTTTGCTGGGCAAGATAAAGAAGCTACAGCTAAAATGCGTGAGTATTTTGAAGGAATCGAGCCTTCATCTCCATCAATGGCATTACTAAAAGACAAACAAGTGGTTCATTTTATTCCTAGACATGATATTGAAGGCATGCCGATGGAAGCTGTCATGCAAAACTTATTGGGCGCATTTGAAGCCCACTGTTAAGAAAGGGGATGTCGGTAGACGTCCTTTTCTTTTTTACTATCAAGGCTGTGTTAATCTTGGATGTTGATTTCCGCTCCGGTCGTTCGCTTTCCGCGGGCGTGCCTGGGAGCCTCCTCGGCGCTAAAGCGCCTGNNCGTACTCCCGCAGGAGTCGTACTTATCCGATCCAATCAACATTGTCCCCAAATCAACAGTAACCTTTAACACAGCCACTATCAAAAAAAGAGTTGATGAAATGATTGTCACAACCGCAGGGAGAACCACCGAGGAAATGATCGAGAGAGCAAGGCAAATGGCCGAATATTTGCAGGTTCCCTATCTTCCTAGGGAAAAGAAATCGATAAAACAGATCCAACAACAGGCAGACAGCGACTGTCTAGTAGTCGGGAAAGAACGCTTGGAGCTTTTTGAGAAGAATAGTTCACAGCCGTTTTTCTTCCATCCAAATTCGGCCATGTTTCGAATAAAGCGCTTAATTAGCGGAGATGGCGATCCATTTGCACATGCTGCAAAACTCACAAAGGGAATGAAGGTTCTTGACTGTACACTTGGTCTCGCATCAGATGCTATTGTTGCAAGCTACCTAGTCGGTAGGGAAGGTATGGTCACCGGTATAGAGGGTCAAAAATATCTGGCTTACGTTGTTCAAGAGGGACTGAAAACATGGGAGTCCAGCCTTCAATCCATAAATGAGGCGATGAACCGTGTCAGTGTGATCCATACAAATGCCCGTGATTATTTAAAAAATCAAGGAGATTCATCTGTTGATTGCGTTTATTTTGATCCGATGTTTGAAGAAACGATTCTTGAATCCGATGGGATTAAAGCTTTAGGACATTTTGCTATTCATGATAATCTGACCGATGAAATGATTACCGAGGCAATCAGGGTAGCTAAATATAGAGTAGTCTTAAAAGATCAATACAAAAGCTTGCGTTTTGAAAAATATGGCTTTCACGTCATGCGCCGAAAAACCGCAAAATTTCATTTTGGAGTAATAGAAAAAAACTGAAGGTTCGTTCTTTCAGTTTTTTTCCATTTTTCTCAAAAAAGAAGTATAATATTTTGTAAGAAACGTAAATTTAGAAATCTATTACTATAAAGGCGTGAACCGACTATGAACAAGTGGCTGCGAAAATCACTATTTGTCACAATATCGATTTTAACATTTGGTCTAGTAACCCCATCACAACTAATCAATCAGGCAAACGCAAATAAAATCAATGACCGAGACGGTTTTGAAACCCCTGCCCCAGAAAGAAGCTTCGTTCAGGCAAATAGTTATTTAATAGAAACGGAGTTTAACAGAGAAAAGTTTATGCAGGAATTAATTAATCAGGCAGAAATTCAATCCTATCAAAAGTTTGGTACTAAGATTAAGCCAGTCATCGAAAATGAATTTCGAGAAGCAATTTTACCGAATATTGAAAAGGCAATTTCAGAAACAGCATCTCAGTTTCCAGAGGAGCATTTAAAGAATCTAACCATTACAGAACAGCCTGGTTCCGGGCTTTCTGAGAAAATTTTTAATATAAAAGATAATGTTTCAGGGAAAGATATTATACGTTTCCATGTAAGACGCGATAATCCGCCGCAATCTGGGTACTGGTTTAATTTTCATTATCATAGCTATCATGATAATTTTCATACCCATTATGAGCTGGGTTCCATTTATTGGGACAAAAATACTCCACCAAAATGGATGAGCTAGTCCTTCGTAAAAATTTTTTATAATAAATGAAACCTTTTTAAAAGAAACTCGTAAATAATCTATCAACAAAAATGGAGGAATGTAAAAATGGCAGTAAGTTTATCAAAGGGTCAAAAGGTTGATTTAACAAAAACGAATCCTGGCTTAACAAGTGTTGTGGTTGGATTAGGATGGGACACTAATAAATATGATGGCGGTAATGATTTTGACTTGGATTCATCCGTTTTCCTTTTAGGAGAGAACGGCAAAGTAACGAATGAAACAGACTTCATATTTTACAATAATCGTGAGGGTGCAGGCGGTGCCGTCGTACATACCGGAGATAACCGCACTGGTGATGGCGATGGCGATGATGAACAAGTAAAAATTAATCTAACGGCTGTTCCAGCAAATGTCCAGAGGATTGCATTTACCATTACGATTCACGAAGCAGATAGCAGGAATCAAAACTTTGGTCAAGTCAGCAATTCTTATGCCCGGATCTTTAATGAGGCAACTGGCGAAGAACTAATTCGTTATGATTTAGGGGAAGATTTTTCGATTGAGACTGCGATCGTGGTCGGAGAATTATATCGCCACAACGGTGAGTGGAAATTTAGTGCGATAGGCAGTGGATATCAGGGCGGATTAGCAGCCTTAGCAACAGACTTTGGATTATCTATCGGTTAATAATAAAAAAGGCTGTGTTATAGGTCATTGTTGATTTAATCTAGATGTTGAATGGAGCGGAAAACAACATCCTACTTTAACACAGCCAAAAAAAAGACCCAGTCAGATGGGTCTTTTTAAAAAATTATGTTTACTATCTAGGGGGAATTCTTTTAATGTCAGTTTTACAACATATATTAGATACATACTCACAGTTTTTTAACTGGGAAATGTGGGGAGAGGTGTTAACAAATCCTGTCAGCTGGGGATTGATAGGAACTCTTGTTATTTTGGAAGGTTTACTTTCTGCCGATAATGCCTTAGTTTTAGCGGTTATGGTTAAACATCTGCCACCCGAAAAACGAAAGAAAGCTCTGTTTTACGGCTTATTAGGGGCCTATGCCTTCCGTTTTATTGCGATCGGTATTGGTGTATTCTTAATCAAACTTTGGTGGGTAAAAATATTAGGTGCGGGTTACTTGGCATGGTTATCCATTAAATACTTTTTAGATAAACGTAAAGGTGCTGAGGAAGAAGGGCAGCATGAGGAAGGAATCAATCAAAAAGGACTCTTAATTCGTTTATTTGGAACATTCTGGGGAACCGTTGCTGCTGTCGAATTGATGGATATTGCTTTTTCCGTTGACAGTGTCTTGGCAGCGTTTGGTGTTAGTGAAGAGGTGTGGGTTCTATTAATTGGCGGAATGCTTGGCGTATTAATGATGCGGGGTGTTGCAGGTGTCTTCTTAACACTAATCGACCGCGTGCCAGAACTAGAAACAACAGCTTATATTTTAATCCTAATTATTGCGATTAAAATGCTCCTTGCTGTATTTCATATTGAAATGGGACATATTACATTCTTTATAATCTTATTACTTACCTTTGGTGCTACTTTTATCGTTCACAATAACAATAAGAAAAAGCAAGGCAGCAAGGAAAGTAATTCATAATGTTTGTCAAAGGGTGGGGAGCTGACGAAAGTCTGTTTCCCTCTCTTTTTTACCATTCACAGAGGAGAAACTGTTATGGAATTTTTTACATATTTTTACAAAGATGAAATTGCACGTTTTTTCTTCCAAAGACCTGGGACATTTACAAAATACACAAACCGTGAGCAGTTGTCCTATGCTTTAGGTGCAACACTTTATATGCCGGCTACTCGGCCAAATATCCATCAGGAGATCCTTTCAAAAAAGCATGAAGGCTTAACCTCCCTTGTCATAGATTTGGAGGATGCAGTAAGCGACCATGAAGTAGATTTCGCAGAAGATTTACTAGTTGGGGAATTATTAAAGTTACAGGATGAATGTAATAAAGGGTTCTTAAACTTCAAGGATTTACCGCTCATGTTTATCCGGATACGTCAATTTGATCAGTTAAAGCACCTCAAGGAAAAATTAGGTGATGCATTGAATCTTCTAACGGGGGTAGTAATACCTAAATTCAGCGCCGAACATGGCAGGGGTTTATTAGAAATGGTTCGTGACATTCATACGGATGCTCATCCTTTTTATGCAATGCCCATTCTAGAATCAGCTAAAATCATCCAGAAGGAAACAAGATTGGATGAATTAATGGAGATTAAGCACCTTTTAGATCAATACAGGGATTATATTCTGAATGTTCGAATAGGGGCAACTGATTTCTGTGGTTTGTACGGTATACGGAGAAATATGGATACAACTGTTTATGATATTGCTGTTTTAAGAGATTGCATTTCCGATATTATAAATGTTTTTCAACGAAGTGATAATCCATATGTGGTATCCGGTCCTGTCTGGGAATATTTTTCTGCGAAAAAAAGAATGTTAAAGCCTCAACTCCGGCAAACTCCGTTCCTTGAACGATATGGTGAAGAAGGTCTCAAATGGAGAGCTCAATTAATTGTTGAAAATATGGATGGGCTCATCCGTGAAATTTTGTTGGATATTAGTAATGGATTAACAGGAAAGACGATCATTCATCCATCACATATAAAGGTGGTTCAGGCTCTTAATGTGGTTTCCTATGAAGAATTTATCGATGCTTCTAATATAGTCAAAGCATTCAATGATCATAATGGGGTTATGAAAAGTGAATTTTCGAATAAAATGAACGAAGTAAAGCCTCATTATTTTTGGGCCCAAAAAATATTATTAAAATCACAGGTTTACGGGGTGTTACATGAAGAATTCACAAGCATTGACCTTATCAGAAAAGAAGTATACGTTTAACATCCTTGAAACAATAAAGGTAGAAATAGATTGCCTCGATAATCCATATCATATTCCTATAAACGATCTTTTTACAATGGCTGCCAGAATTAATAAGAAGCGCTCGTTTTTATTTATTAGCAAGGTGCTAGGTAAACATTTACCCATTGAACCAAATAAGGGCTTGATAATTGCCGCTCTTCTTGGTGCAAGATATCTAGAAAAGGTTAAGGAATTAGAATGCCGGGAAAAAGAGAGATTGCTAGCTTTCTTTCTTAATGGTGGTCATTTTTACAGCCGTCCCTTTATTCCTGAACGTTTCAAACCAGTCATCATTGGCTTTGCGGAAACGGCCACTGCCCTTGGACATGCTTTTTTTGATTGTTTCCAGGCTGCTGAGTTTTTTCATACTACCAGAGAAGAGATTCGGGGGGAAGCACCTGTCATAACATTCGAGGAGGAACATTCTCACGCAACATCCCATCGTTGTTATATTTCCAAAGAGATGATGGATCATCAGCGTGAAATTATTCTCGTTGATGATGAAATAACAACAGGTAAAACAGCCTTAAATATTATCAAATCTATTCAGGAGAAATTTCCAAGACCTCATTATACTGTAGTAAGTATTTTGGATTGGCGTTCACCGGAATATCAGCAAAAGTTTTTAAGGCTGGAACAAGAATTAGGAATTAAGATAAATGTGGTTAGTTTACTATCCGGGCATGTTGAGATTCATCAAGTAAAAGAAATTGAAGCTTGTTCTAAAAAGGTCGAAACACCTAATAAAGGGACCTCTATTGAAGTATTGCATCTTGATTCTTATTTTACAGCTTCTAGGTATTCTTCTGAAGTTCAATTGAATGGAATCCCCTATCTTAACGAAACAGGGCGTTTTGGTTTAAAGAGCTCAGAAAATTTTACTTTACACAAGAAAGTTTCTTCTGCTGCAGATTTCTTAAGGCAAAAAAGAGCGGGGGATCGAACACTATGCCTCGGAACTGGTGAATTTATGTATTTGCCTATGAAACTAGCTGCTGAAATGGGCAGGGGTGTTTATTATCAATCCACGACCAGAAGTCCGATATACATCGAGAATGAAGAGGGATATGGGGCGAGGTTTGGGGTTCACTTCCCTAATCCAGAGAACGAGAATATTTCACACTTTGTTTATAATATTCCTCCGAATCACTACGATGAATTATATGTATTTTTTGAAAGGGAAGTTTCAGAAGAACAGCTTCAGCCAATGCTTAACGTACTTTCAGAATTAGCTTTTCGAACAATAAAAATTGTCTTTTTTTCAAGGGATAGAGGTGAATAAGATGCAAAAAATACTTAACAAACCTGCCAAAATTGGAACCTATCACGAGGATGATGTTCTTTTTTTATTAAAGGATTTAAGTGACATAGTTTTAGAGGATACCGCACTAAATCGCGAAACAAAGATTCAATCTGGGGGTCATTACAGCGAATCACTGCCGATCGAATATCAGCCTCCAAAAGAGTATGTAAAGGTTTTTTGGGATACATTACTGCATTATAAGCAAAAAGTAGCCTTATGTGTGGGGATTGTCTCAGAGCAAATCTTTCAACTAAAGGGTTCCAATGTGGTTCTTGTGTCGCTTGCCCGGGCTGGGACACCGGTTGGGATCTTAATTAAACGGTATCTAAAGTTGAAGTACGGTGTCAGCTTACCTCATTATAGTATTTCTATAATCCGTGATAAGGGAATTGATGAAAATGCCCTTCACTATATCAAACAAGAGCATCCCACTAGTAAAATTCAATTTGTAGACGGCTGGACGGGGAAGGGGGCAATATCATTAGAATTAACAAAGGCATGCCGAGAATATGAAGAAAAATATCGACTGCCGCTTGATGATACGCTTGCCGTTATTGCTGATCCTGGCTGCTGTACCACCCTTTTTGGTACAAGAGAAGACTTTTTAATTCCTAGTGCTTGTTTAAATTCAACTGTTTCAGGTCTAGTCAGCAGGACGGTGTTAAATGAAGCATATATCGGTAAGGATGATTTTCACGGGGCTAAATTCTATCAAAATCTGCTTTCAGAAGATCTTTCTAATGAGTTCATTAATTTGATAGCAGAAGAATTTTCTAACATTGCTAAGGAAGCGGAGAACTCTGCCTCGAAGCTTTTGTCTAGTAAACTCGATACAGGATTTTTAGGGTTAGAGGATGTAAAAAAAATACAAGCTGAATTTTCGATTGAGAGTTCCCATTATATTAAGCCTGGAGTTGGAGAAACAACGAGGGTCCTCCTCCGCAGGGTTCCATGGAAAATTTTAATGCGAGATCCTTCAAGCCCGTTCGTTAAACATATCCTAATGCTTGCTGAAGAAAAAGGAGTGGAAGTCCAGGCCTATCCAGATATGAAATATTTGTGCTGTGGTCTTATTAAAAAGGTCAAGGGGACGCAGGCATGATATTTGCATCTGACCTTGACCGAACATTAATTTATTCTAAACGGGCAATTGAAGAGTTTGGAGTACCTGAGGGTTTAGTGTTAACACAAGTTGAACCTAGGGACGGAAGCTGGGGTGCTTTTATGACAGAAAGCTCCTATAACCTGTTAAAAGAACTATCAAGTCAAAATTTATTTGTTCCCGTCACCACTAGGACGATAGAGCAGTTTAGTCGAATTGTCATTTTTGCTCAAGATATTAAATGTAAATATGCCATAACGTCAAATGGTGCCAATATTCTTTATTATGGGCTTCCGATGAAGGAGTGGTCAGAGCAAACCCGTAACCGATTGAAAATAGAATCTGTTTCGCAAGCAGAACTGCTTTCCATTTTAGAAAGGGAAAATGTCTATCTTGACGGGGAAAGGAAACAGGCCGAGGAATGGTTTTTCTATTATCTATTAAACTGCCTACCTTCTGAAGCAGACAGAAAATCCATAAAGGATTTGGCTGCCAATTTGGGATGGAGGATTTCGCTCCAAGGCAGAAAACTATACTTTATCCCTCAGGCAATTAGCAAAGGAAACGCTCTTAACTTTATTTGTCAACTTGAAGGGGTGAAAACGGTTGCTGGAGCGGGCGATTCTATTCTTGATTGGGACTTCCTAAAGAACTGTCAGCACCGATTTGTTCCAAACCATGGAGAGCTTGCCAAACATTTAGCCTATGTGTCAGGTGGCTGCAACTCGATTTTAACAATAAATAAAGGTGTTCGTGCAGGAGAAGAGATTATCCAACATTTCTATCAACTAGCCCACACTAATCCTATTTTTTTATCGTGATTTTACTAATAACAAAATAGTAAAGGCTGCCAAAAAAACTGTAGCTTGCAAGAAAAAACAGAAGGGCCATGGTTAATGATGGGATAACTGGAGATAAGAATATAGTAAAGATAAAGCTGAAAATAAATAAATCTAAATAAATAAATAGGTCAGATACCATTACTTCCATTAAGGTTTCTAACTCCTCCGATACGTGATCCAGTTTCGGTCTTTTATATAAAAATCTCATTTGAGTCACCTACTTAGTATGAGTACTCCATTCATATGTAGGGACAGGCAAAAACGTGAAAAAAGAGGAATTGAGCTAAAATGAAACAAATTTGGCTCTCTTTCGTATAAACAAATGAACCAATGAAATAACTGTGATATGATGAAATGGAAACCTTACATAATTTTCTAATCGATAACAATAAGCTTCGCTTTTAGAGGGAAGGGATTATGATTGTATCCAACATTAAATCAGTTAAACGTCCATCCTGTATCCCTTTCATTTGAAAATTGGCAGGGCATGCTGAAAAAAACGCTGCCGGAACGGCCGAATTATTCAGTTGAAAATGGAACGATTCAGATTGGGCAAGTAATTGGAACGTTTTTGGGCTTACCTATAGACACGGATGAGTATTATAACCAGTTGTATGATTATGTCCATAACCAGGAATGGAACCTTAAATTGTTAAGTGAGGATTCTCTGGATAAAACCATACATAATACTCACTTTCAAGCGATTCAAAGGGTCATAAATATAAATAACGAGCAAAAGCTTTCTATTAATCGTTTCACGGCGTTTCTTGATGGTGAACAGTTATTGTTAAAATCCAAGGTACCGGTTATTCACCGAAAGCTAAGAGAAGCAATGATTTCCACACTTGAATTATTTGCAAACCGCGAAACGAATGGGTTAAAAAATCATGAACTCAGAAGGGTTTTGGTCGATCTTGTAAAATGGTCCTTGAATCATTTACAACTTCTGTTAGAACAAGCTGATCCGCAAAAGGCAATGCCCAAATTCTTGTGGTATGGCGACTTTAAAAAAAGTCATCAATACTTTTTATATTATTTAATCAAACTTGGCTGTGATCTCATCATCTTCCATCCGGAAGGCAGAGATATATTATCTGGCTTAGTCACGGAAGAAATCTTCACGTATCATTACCCAAATCAGCAGCCTGCAGAGCCATTTCCCCAGGAAAAGCGCAGCCGGAAAACGACAGTTGCTTACCGGGCATCAAAAGAGATTGAATCGATCCTAAATTCTGAGGGTTCCGGTCTTTATAAGCCCTGGCAATTACGGGATTATACACCTTCGTCCATTACGTTAAAAACGACCTATGACGAGCTGTTTATCCTAGCGAAAGAAATGGCAATGATCCGTCCGGACTTTGAGGTGAGTAACGGTGAAGTTAAGATTCCGTCGATATTTGCTAAAGTCCATGGTGTAAGTAAAAACCGGAAAGAATATTGGGAACGGCTTCAATCGATTAGTCAATTAGAACATAGCTTGCTGATTAGGGGACTGCCTTTTACGAGTCCAAGTACTAGTGATTTTCGCTTTCACTATCGTAATGCACTTGGTAAAGATGGTGTATTAAGTACTGAGAAGGTGATGCAATCACATTATTGGCCCTATTCCTTCTTGGCTTCAGGATTGCAAAAAGGGATAGTCCAAGCCATAAGAAGGCTTTGTGAAGCACCCGCTTTAAAACCGCTCTCAGCGGCGGAAACTGACGAAGAAGTAAAAGTTTATCTGTTTACCCAGGCGATGTTTATGCCTAAGAATATCATTCAGTTAATGGAGAAATTTGATTATTCTCAAGCTGTCCCTAAATTAATTATTTACAATAACGAAACGGCAGGAAGGTTATCAAGGTCGGATGCAGCACTGCTTCTGCTTCTAAATCAATTTGGGATTGATCTCATTTTGTATAATCCACCAGGCCATAATGATATCGAAAACTATGTCGATGAACGATTATTTGATAAGCACTGGCTTGATGAAGTGGTGTTTGACTTGGAGTATAAGGAACCATCGCTTTTTAAAAAAGGGCTTTTTCAAGGAATCTTAAAAAATCTAAGGGGAGATTAAACAGTGAATTTATCACCAAATCCATCTAACGGTTTAACACCTGCAGCGGCTGATGATGTTCTAACCGAAACAAAAGTATCAGATATAAAACTTGCTTTACGAAAAGAACCAGAAATTCAAAATTTAGCTCGCACTATTGATGAACGTGACCAAATTCAAATATTGGAATTTGGAAAAGAGCCGGCCGTGCAAATATCTCGTTTCTCGGATCAAATCTTAAGTAATATGAGGACAACCAAAGTAGAAGATTCTGGTGAACTACTGAAACATCTTGGGCGGATAATGGATAAATTTGATGCTAAGGATTTTCAGAAGACCTCAGGGGGGCTTTTTGGCAAGCTGTTTAAAAAGGGCGAAAAAATCGTCGAAAAGCTGTTTGGCAAGTATCAGACAATGGGATCCGAAATCGACAAAGTTTATGTGGAAATCTCAAAATATCAGCATGAAATGGTCGATGCCACTAATATGCTTGAACAAATGTATGAACAAAACTATCAATATTATCTAACACTTGAAAAATATATTGTTGCCGGTGAATTAAAGGTAGAAGAATTGAAGAACACCAGCCTTCCACAGCTTGAAGCCCGCGTCGCTCAAGGTGATCAACTTGCTTCGATGCAGTTGGATTCGTTAAAAAATGCAATTGACTTGTTGGAACAGAGGATATATGACTTAGAAATGGCAAAGATGGTTTCACTACAGACTGCTCCACAAATTCGATTGTTGCAAAGAGGGAATACCAAACTTATTGGAAAAATTAACTCTGCTTTTGTAACAACGATTCCTATTTTTAAAAATGGTTTAATTCAAGCAGTTGCAGCAAAAAGGCAGAAGCTTGTCGCCGATTCAATGAGCGAGCTTGACCGAAGAACCAATGAGATGTTATTAAGAAATGCTCAGAATATTTCTCAACAAAGTACGGATATCGCAAGACTTGCTGGCGGTCCTAGCATTAAAATCGAGACGATTGAAGAATCCTGGAACATTATTATCAAAGGGATGCAGGAAACACGAGCAATTGAGGAAGAGAATAAACGTCTTCGTATTGAAGGCACGAAACGTTTAGAGCAGCTTCAAGAGAACTTTAAAAAATTGAAACAATCCTAATTCTATACAAAATATTTTAATGGGGTGAATGATATGGCAATTAATTTACAAAAAGGCCAGCGAGTTGATTTAACAAAAGGAAATCCGGGATTAACGAAAATCATGGTAGGTTTAGGCTGGGATCCTGTCCAAAGCGGCGGAGGCGGCAAGTTATTCGGCGGCCTATTTGGCGGGGGTGCTAGTAGCTCCAATGTAGACTGTGATGCCTCTGTTATAATGCTCGGGGCGAATGACAAATTACAAAACAATAAAGATGTTATTTATTTTGGAAACTTAAAAAGTAACGATGGCAGTGTCCAGCACTCCGGTGATAATTTAACAGGAGATGGAGACGGTGATGACGAACAAATAATGATTGACCTAAGCCGTGTTCCCGCGAACATTCAAAAATTAGTTTTTGTTGTTAATATTTATGATTGTGTAAAAAGAAAACAACATTTTGGAATGATTCAAAATGCGTTTATTCGAGTGGTTAATCCTACTACAAATCAAGAGTTGCTTCACTATAATTTAACGGATAATTATAGCGGACTTACATGCCTAGTGACGGGGGAAATCTATCGCCACGGCAATGATTGGAAGTTTGCTGCGATCGGCAGTGGAACAAATGCTGCAAGCTTGAGTGAAGTGGTTCGTTCTTACAGTTAATCCTCTGAAAAGCATTTTACGCTGTATCTGGACACTTTTCTACTATTTCTGTCTTATCTGAAAAAGCTTGTAAGAGGTGGTTTAGTTGGGAATTAACTTATCAAAAGGACAAAGAATAGATCTGACGAAAACAAACCCTGGGTTAACAAAGGTCATTGTCGGTCTTGGCTGGGATACAAACCGATATCATGGCGGTTATGATTTTGACCTGGATGCGTCTGCTTTTTTAACGGATGGAAACAGCAGCGTAAATCAAGAAAGTGATTTTATCTTTTATAATCAGTTAATCCATCCTTCTGGTGCAGTGGAACATACAGGCGATAATCGGACTGGGGAAGGGGATGGCGATGATGAGCAAATCAAAATTGACTTCAGTAAAGTGCCTTCCAATATCCAGCGAATTGCCATAACGGTCACGATCCATGATGCAGAAGCCAGAAATCAGAATTTTGGACAGGTAGCGAATGCTTTTGTCCGCTTGGTGGATGAGGACACGGGTCGTGAGGTACTAAGGTTTGATCTTGGTGAGGACTTTTCAGTTGAGACGGCTGTTGTATTTTGTGAACTGTACCGCCATAATGGCGATTGGAAATTCAATGCTGTTGGAAGTGGTTTCGCAGGTGGATTAGCCGCTCTTTGTCGAAATTTTGGATTAGAAGTTTAGCGTATTTTTTAAAGAAGCTGCCATCATGTTTGGCAGCTTTTTTTTATCATGATAGAATGAAGAAATATGAATGGCAGTAAAGGGAGTGTCTTAACTTGAAACAATATCTACAATTATGCGAACATGTACTGAAAAATGGCCATGTTAAAGGTGACCGAACAGGTACTGGGACGATTAGCACATTTGGCTACCAAATGAGATTTAACCTTGAGGAAGGTTTCCCGCTCTTAACGACAAAGAAGCTGCACCTTAGATCCATTATTTATGAATTGCTTTGGTTTTTAAATGGAGACACAAATGTACGTTACCTGCAGGAGAACGGGGTGCGGATCTGGAATGAGTGGGCAGATGAACATGGTGAATTGGGGCCTGTTTACGGTCATCAATGGCGCTCTTGGACAGGAGCTGATGGAAAAACCGTTGATCAAATCAGCGAATTAATTGAGCAAATTAAAACCAATCCGAATTCACGGAGATTGCTTGTGAATGCCTGGAATGTAGCTGAAATTGACGAGATGGCACTACCGCCTTGTCACTGTCTGTTTCAATTTTATGTTGCTGATGGAAAATTGTCTTGTCAGTTATACCAGCGTTCTGCAGACGTCTTTCTTGGTGTCCCTTTTAATATTGCATCCTATGCGCTTTTAACATTAATGATTGCCCAGGTCTGTGACTTAAAACCGGGTGAGTTTATTCATACTTTTGGGGATGTGCACATTTATCAGAACCATCTCGAACAAGTAAAAGAACAATTGTCGAGGGAACCGCGGAAATTGCCAACCTTGAAAATCAATCCAAATGTGAAGGATATCTACTCATTTGAATATGACGACTTTACCTTAGAAGGTTACGACCCGCATCCACATATTAAAGGAGCCGTAAGTGTATGATATCTTTTATTGTCGCAATGGATCAAAATGGTGCTATTGGAAAGGATAATCAACTCCCATGGCATTTACCGGAGGACTTAAAGTTTTTTAAAAGGGTAACAATGGGACACCCGATTGCAATGGGGAGAAAAACTCATGAATCGATTGGACGCGTCCTGCCAGGACGAGAAAATATCGTAATTACCAGGCAGCCTAACTATCAAAGTGAAGGCTGTACCGTTTACTCTTCAATTGATGAGTTTGTGATGAATAGCCGAAAGCAAGAAAACGAATTTTTTGTTATTGGAGGAGCTGAAATTTTTCGGGAGACCTTTCCATTTGCAGATAGACTATATATTACCTATATTGATGAAACCTTTGCTGCAGATACCTTTTTTCCTTCATTTAATCAAGAGGATTGGGTCCTAACATCGGTTGAAAAAGGGATTAAAAATGAAAAGAATCCTTACGATTTTGAATTTAGAATTTATGAAAGAAAAAACGGGCACCAATAGCTGCTCATTATTATTAATACCTTACCAAATAGATTAGCCATAATATTTGAAAGATTTAATCAACCGGTAGAAGATTGACTTAAGCACTTGTAATTGTTAAATTGTCTATAGTGATTTACAATTAATTGTGAAAATGCTAAATG
>NZ_JBALPZ010000135.1:0-7657 GCF_036965645.1 Neobacillus drentensis | reverse complement strand
ACCATTTGCAATATTTACACCTTAAATATGACATTTATCATGGTTGTCATATGACACCTGCTACTAACATGTACATTTCCCTTCCTCTATACTTTGAAGTAAGAATAAGAAGGAAGGGAATTACGAAATGACCATACATGATACGAAAAATTTAAAGAAACAAGTAGCTCCGTTTGAAAAATCAACAACTAAAGAGAGTATTTTCCAAATTATCAATACAGTTGTCCCTTTTATTGCCCTTTGGTACCTAGCCTACGCGAGCTTGTCGGTGTCGTATTGGTTAGCGCTGGTTCCAATAATAATAGCAGCGGGTTTCTTAACAAGAATTTTTATCATTTTCCATGATTGTACTCATTTCTCCTTTTTTAAGAGCCGTCGTGCCAACCGGATCGTAGGAACGTGTATGGGTGTTCTCACCTTGCATCCTTTTGACCAATGGGGACATGACCACTCCGTTCATCATGCTACAAGCGGCAATTTAGATAAGCGCGGCACAGGGGATATTTGGACACTGACAGTTGATGAATATCTAGCTGCACCGCTGAAAACGCGGCTGGCATACCGATTTTATCGCAATCCTTTGGTTATGTTTGGATTAGGTCCCATTTATGTATTCCTTTTAAAAAATAGATTCAACCGTAAAGGTGCCAGACCAAAAGAACGTAACAACACATATTTAACTAATATTATCATAGCGGCATTGGTTGCCTTGCTTTGTTGGGCGCTCGGCTGGCAGTTGTTTTTGATAGTGCAGGGCTCCATTTTCATGATTTCAGGAGCAGCAGGAATTTGGCTGTTCTATGTACAGCATACCTTTGAAGACTCGTATTTTGAGCATGACAAAGAGTGGGAATATGTATTAGCAGCAGTCGAAGGAAGTTCCTTCTACAAGCTTCCGAAGGTATTACAATGGCTAACAGGGAATATCGGATTTCACCATGTTCACCACTTAAGTCCAAGGGTCCCTAATTATAAATTGGAAGAGGCGCACACCAGCACCTCGCCATTACAGCACGTCCCTACGATTACGCTTGCGACAAGCCTTCGTTCACTGCGGTTTCGTCTCTGGGATGAGAAAACAAAGAACTTTATTACTTTTAAGGATATAAAAGCTGTTGCGAAAAAGAGAATAGCGGTTCAAGCAAAACCTGAATTATAAAATGGGCTGACTCTTCTTCTTTCTGGAGGAGTCATTGTCTTGCAAGATAAAAGTAAGTATAAAAAATAGAGAATGTGCCAGTTTCAAACCAATTAAACGAGTACTTGCGCATTTCCTTAGCTGCGGATAAGGAGAGAACAAATGTGATTCGAATTGTAATAGCGGAAGATCAGGAAATGCTGTTAGAGGCAATTGGTACTCTCCTCAATTTGGAAGATGATATGGAAGTCATCGGACTTGCGGCAGATGGGGAAGAGGCCATAAGGCTTGTACAGCGTTTAAAGCCGGATGTTTGTATAATGAATATTGAGATGCCCTTCAAAAGCGGACTAGAGGCAGCTGAAATCCTAAAACCATTGGGATGTAAGGTAATTATTTTGACTACCTTTGCCAGACAAGGCTATTGGCAGAGGGCATTAAAAGCGGATGTAAGAGGATATTTACTGAAAGACAGTCCCAGTGAAGAGTTAGCATGTTCTATTCGAAGCATTATCGCAGGCGGGCGCATTTATTCTCAAGAACTAATGGACCAAAGATCTGAGCAAGAAGGAATGGAAACTAGTCAGGAATTAATGCCGCAAGATAAGCCGATGCTTAGGACTGTTAAAAGATATCTTTCAACGATAAAGGGAAAAATGAAGCTCCCAACAGGTTAATACTTAATAATAAAGGCGCTTGCACCGGGTAAGGTGCTGGCGCCTTTCTCATACAATTAATCAAACGTTTAATTAAAAAGTTTTCAGATCTTGATACATCAGGAGTTTTAAAAAACTAATCAAACGTTTAATTAATAATTTCACTAAACTAATCAAACGTTTGATTAAAAATCAGGTTTCCAAAACAATTTGTTTCTCTTTTTCAACCTCTAAAGCTGACACAATATAGGCAAAACCATTCATCAAAAAAAACATGACATTTGATTGAAGCCGTTCACTTTCTCCTAAATAAGAATTTATCAAAATAATAACGGAGTACAAAATCACAAAAAATAATGCAATTTTATTAAAAATGGCCATTTAGAACAACCCCTCTATTAGGATGCTTACTTAATCATATTTTCTCCAAGCAGGTCTTATGCTAGTGTATGAATCAATAAAAACAGAGGCGAAGACAGTTCGCCTCTTACCTATATTTATGCTGCTGACTTAAGATTTGCTCGTAACGCTTGTTCTTTTTTACCATGTAAGAAATAGTACAGAACGATAGATACAAAAACAGCCAATCCAAGGATCACATATAATGACCGATAACCGGTTACTGGAATGATGAATCCAAGGATATAAGGTCCAAAGCCTAGTCCAGCATCAAGAGCAATAAAGAAAGTTGAGGTGGCCAATCCCATCCGGTGCGCCGGTGTTAATTTGACTGCAATAGCCTGTGTGCTTGACTGCATATTACCAAAGCCAAGACCGATCAGAGCGCCCGCCACGAGTAACATAAAGCCTGAGTTAACGGTACTTAGCAGCACCATTCCGGCAGCTAAAATAACAAAGCCAGGGTACATAATATAGTTTGCCCCTCTCGTGTCCATCAAGCGGCCGGTGAAAGGGCGTGAGAATAAAACAGCGATCGAATAAACAAGAAAGAAAAAGCTTGCTGCACTTACTAGATTAATTTCATTCGCATAGAACTTAATAAATGAAAGAACACTTGAATAACAAAAAGAAATAACAAGTGTTATGATGGCAATCGGTACAGCCTTAGGCTCAATAAAATTCGAAAGCTTAAAGCCTCCTCCTTTTGTTTCGCCAATTTGTTTGGCTGTTACGGTTACGGCTGGAACATACACAAAGAATGATGTAATGAAACTGATAATTCCCAAGACAACGGAAAAAATAAAAATCATTTGGAAAGTGGTATGCTGCGTCATATATAGTCCGATGAACGGACCGATAGCTGTAGCTAAGGTAGTACTCATGCTAAAGTAACCAATTCCCTCTGCTTTTCGTGCGGCCGGAATAATTTGGGCGGCAACCGTACCAGTAGCTGTTCCGACAATACCGGCAGCAATACCATGCAATAATCGGGTAGTCAGCATGATGCCGATATTAGAGCTGATTAAATATAGAACTGTTGTTAAGATAAAGAAGGCCAGACCCAAAAATAACGTTCTTCTGCGGCCGATTGACTCAATGAAACGGCCGGTAAAAAGTCTGCCGATTAGAGAGCCGATAATAAAAATACCTGTAACCAGACCTGCCTCACTAGTAGAAGCATGAAATTGATCGACTGCGTACTCCCCAATAATGACAATTAATAAATAAAACACAAGGTTTATTAGAAAATTGATACCAGAAACAATAATAAAATCCTTTGTCCATAATCTTGATGAATTCACTTTATTAACCCCTTACTTTGTAATATTATTTCGAATTTCCCCCATGATCCGGATGGCCTCAATTTGCTCCTGCTCCGTGATCCCTTCTAAGATTTCCTGTTCATATTGATCAATGGTTACCCGGACATCTTTATATACTTCTTGGCCAGATGCAGAAAGCTGCATTCTCTTTTCACGTTTATCCTTGCCGGGGACATGCTCGACAAGCCCAAGCTCCTCTAAACGGTTAATCGTTCGGGTAACAGTGGGTTTCTCTACACTCATATAATGGGAAAGCTCTACCAGTGTCGCCGATTCATTATTGGCTAAGTAGTACAAAATGGTCCATTGTGCTCTGTATAATTGGTGCTCCGCAAGATGTACATTCAGCCTATTTTCAAATGGCCGGTACATCATAAGTAATTGATGAAAGAACTTTTGAGAAGTTTTTATCGAAAACACCTCTTTTTTAATGAAATAGTTACCTATGATAATAGTTACCTAAGCTAACTATAATAATTTATCACATTTACTTGTATTATGTCCAGCTATAAATAAAAAAAGGCAAACAGTGTTGGGCACTGCTTGCCTTCGTTGGGACATATTAATAATCGGATACTTCAAGATTTCGATCCAAAAAGGATTCAATCAATTCACTGATCTGATAGGCAACCTGCGGAGAATCATAATTTTCATATGCATATTCACAGCTGTTTTTATAATTCATCGTTTCATCATAATGGGTCATATGCCGCTCGATTACGTCATCAGCATCTTGCCGGTTGTGCTGTCTTTTAATAACGGTATCACGGTCAGCGTAGATAAATATGCGTACTACATTATCGCCGTACATATTTTTTAACTTTTCCGTGCCCTCAGGATTTAAGGTTAAGTAGACATATTCGTGATTTTGAAAAGCTTGAATGATATCCTGTTCACGAATTCCATAATGAATACCGTCGATTTCAACACTTTCAAGAAATTCATGTTGGGATTCCATCTGATTGAAGGTTTCTTCGTTGACAAAGTGGTAGTCTTCACCATTTTTTTCATAGTGACGTGGGGAACGGGTAGTGTAAGAGATGACAGTTTCCATATCAAACGCGGTAGCGACCATTTTCGCAATCGTCTTTCGCCCTGATCCATCGGGACCTGTGTACACAAATATTTTTTCTTTTCCTTTGATTTGATACATAGTGAAGCCTCCTTTAGTCTTAATTAAGAAAATAGTTTCTAGTGGGTTTTGCAGGTTTTTATGGGGATTACTACCATTATATCAAATGTGCAGTGGGAATAGATGGGTTTTTTGGATGATTTTTTATTTCAAAACAAGCAATCCCACATGCATGATCAGAATAATGGATGTTAAGAGAAGTCAAACCTCAAAGGCCCTTTCTTTTATCATAACCCAAATCAGCAATAAAAAAAAGTGATTAATTTTTATTGAAAACGATAAGTTTTACTTATTAAAAAGAAAGATTAGTAGATTCAGACTGCCATACGGTACAATAGATAGGATATTTAAATAATAGGAGACAATCATGGATAAGAAAGAGCAATCATTACTGCATTTTTATTATGAAAAATTGGTAGGAAACACCTTTGATGAGAAAGATCTCTATGGTTTTTTACTAGTTATTCGTAATCAAAGTAAAGAGATTCGAAGTATACAAGAGCTGGCTGATTTTGTGTTGCAGCGTGATCAGCACCAAGGCTATGTAAAACAATACCTCCTTGAAACGAAAAAGAAGTTTGAAAGTCTTGGAAAAACAAAATCGGCTTTCCGGATTGAAGATGTGTTTTCGTTTAAAGAAATTAAGAATGGACTTAACAAAGCTTTGGCGGCTGTTGGAATAGAAGGTTTGTCAAATGAACAGGTGAATGATTTTGTGACCTGCTTGATTTCCATTTTGCAGCAGGTGAAAATTATCGAGGATGACCGTGAGATTGGGAAGTTATATTTTGCCCTTTCCAATAAACAGATTATCCTAATGGCAGAAATAGAGGTTACCCAAAATTTGTTTAAAAAAACAAATGCGGTGTTTCCGGTCCTGACGGCTAATAATAGCTATGTTGATATTAAAAAGCAAGACCGCTATGATACACCATATTTGTTTGTTGATAAGGTAGTGGAGGTAACGAGTGAAAAAGGTAAGTTGGCGGTTACGATTCCTGAATAGAGGTAATGGCGGTGGAGGGTATCCAACCGCCATTTCTGTTTTAGATGACGTTACTTGCATTCTAAATGACATTTCTAAATAATAAAAGCGTAAATATTAAAATTAGAATGAGTGAGGTATTCAGTTGAAAGCACTAGTATTTAATACATTTGGAGGACCAGATGTTCTCGAATATACGGAAATCGAAAATCCTATGATCGGTCCGGATGAAATTCTGGTAAAAATGAAGGCGGTTGGCCTGAACTTTGCTGATATATACAGAAGAAAAGGGAATTACCACTTAGCAGGCAAGCCGCCATATATTTTAGGTTATGAAGGGGCAGGCATTGTCGAAAAAATAGGAGTAAATGTGGAAGGGATTAAAGTGGGTGACCGAATTGCTTTTGCCGATGTTCCTTATGCGAATGCGGAGCTGGTTGCAGTACCTTTTGAAAAAGCCATCCCTGTTCCGGAGCCTATCACCTTAAATGATGCTGCATCAGTATTGCTGCAGGGGTTAACCGCACACTATTTAACACGGGACAGCTATGCTGTAAAGAAGAATGAGGTTGTTTTAGTTCATGCCTCTGCTGGCGGAGTAGGGCAGCTCCTCGTTCAAATCGTAAAACTACTTGGGGGGAAGGTAATTGGCTTAACCTCATCTCCTGAAAAAGCGGCTGCTGCTAAGGAAGCGGGAGCCGAAACAGTTTTCTTGTATCAGGATGATTGGAAAAACCAAGTTCTTGAGTCGACAAATGGTAAAGGCGTTGATGTGGTTTATGAATCAGTAGGGGCGACACTCTCTGATAGCTTTGAGGTTACTCGAGTTGGTGGAACGGTGGTTTTCTATGGAATGGCTGGCGGTGATCCTGCTTTCGTGGATCCAAGAATGTTAATGGATACATCTAAGACCTTGACTGGCGGGGACCTATGGAACGTGCTGACTTCCCGTGAAGAGCGGGTCGTTCGTTCAAAAGAGCTGTTCCGCTGGATGGAAGAGGGGAAAGTCCGGGTAGCAGCGCCAACCATTTTTGCGCTGAAAGAGGGACATGTTGCCCACCGGTATCTTGAAAGCCGCAAGAGTACTGGGAAAATATTATTAATACCATAGGGAGACGGACCGGCGATGATACAATTTCAAAATGAATCAATAACGGTATTTCAGAGTGCCTTATTTCAGACAACCTGTACGGTAGCCATTACAAAAGACCTCGTGATTGTGGTAGATCCAAACTGGCTTCCGCATGAAATAGAGGAAATCAAGGAGCATGTTGCCCGTATTCAAGGGAATCGGGATGTGTATCTTCTATTTACACACGGAGATTTCGACCATATTATCGGGTATCATGCATTTCCAGAAGCGAAAGTGATTGGCAGCAAAGGATTACAGGAGCATCCAAATAAGGCACAGAAGTTAGAGCTGATTCAGCAATTTTACAATGAGTATTACATTGATCCCCCTTACGAAATTGGCTTCCCGGACGTAGATTACGTGATTTTTGAAGATGGGCAGCAGCTCGAGTTGGGGGAGACGACTCTAACTTTTTACTTAGCCCAGGGTCATACACATGACGGTTTATTTACATTGATAGAGCCGCTAGAGCTTTGGGTGGCAGGCGATTACCTTTCCGATTTTGAGCTGCCGTTTATCTATCATAGTGCAAAAGCGTATGAGGCGACGCTGCGGAAGGCAGAGCAAGTTTTGTTGAATCATAAGGTTTCAGTGATGGTTCCTGGTCACGGGCAAACCACATCGGATCAGAATGAGATCATGCGCCGGATTCAACTATCACAGGACTATTTGAACCGCTTGATTGCTGCCGTGGTCAACGAGGATATAGAGCAGCTAAGCGCGTTGGAAAAAGAAATGCCCTTTCCGTCTAATTTTACGAAGCAATGTCATAAGGACAATGTGGAAATTGTTCGGAAGGAGTATGTTGACTGCTGACCAGATGTGATGCTGGTTTGATTAAGCCGAAATGAAGGACATTCTTAGGGAGAACCATCACAAGAATGTCCTTC
>NZ_JBALPZ010000134.1:0-16759 GCF_036965645.1 Neobacillus drentensis | reverse complement strand
TTTATGTATGGCTTGACACCATTTTCCGCTTCACCATGAATATAGTGAAGTAAATGTCATTTTAGGAGTGGGTATTATGCCAATTGAATGGAATGAAAAAGAGAAGTTATTTCATTTGTATAATGGCAGTATCAGTTACTTGATGCAGCTTGTCCATGGTAAGTATTTAGCGCATTTATATTGGGGGAGTCAGGTGCAAATGCTCCAGCCAAAAGCAATCCTTCCGTTTAAAGGCAGGACTTTTTCGCCGATGAATGAACCGGCTGACCCCCGTTTTTCACTTGATACCCTGCCGCAGGAATATCCTGCCTTTGGGAACGGCGACTTCCGGATACCAGCTTATCAGCTTCAGAGTCCTGATGGGTCAACAGTAACTGAATTTGTATATGATTCCTATGAGATTTTTAAAGGAAAGCCTCGTTTGAAAGGCTTGCCGACGGCCTATGTGGAGGAGAATGATGAAGCGGACACGCTGGTGGTAACATTGGTAGATTCCATCCTCGGTGTCGGGCTGAATCTTCATTATACAATTTACCGTGAATTTGATGTGATTACGAGATCTGTCTCGTTTGAAAATTTAGGCAGCTGTGAGGTGAAGATAGAAAAGGGCATGAGCATGTCGGTTGATTTTCATGACTCGAAATGGGATTTGCTTCACCTTCAAGGAACATGGGCACGGGAGCGGCAAATTGAGAGAAGGCCGCTTACTCATGGTGTTCAATCCATTTCTTCTTCAAGGGGTGCGAGCAGTCATCAGCATAATCCCTTTCTGGCCTTACTTTCAAAGGATGCAACGGAAAACCAAGGCGACGTATATGGGATTAGTCTGGTATACAGCGGGAATTTTCAAGCATCTATTGAGGTAGACCCCTTTGAGATCACTCGTATTAATATGGGCATTAATCCATTTAACTTTTCATGGTTGTTGAAGCCTGGTGCTGTGTTTCAAACACCGGAAGCTCTGATGGTTTATTCGTCAGAAGGGCTGGGTGGAATGTCGAGGACCTTTCATAAAATCATCCGAGGCCGGGTTTGCCGCGGAGTATATCGTGACAGGCCCAGGCCCATCCTCATTAATAATTGGGAGGCAACCTATTTTCATTTTACTGAAAAAAAGTTAAGAAATCTTGCTGATGCCGCTAAGGAACTTGGCGTTGAGATGTTTGTTTTGGACGATGGCTGGTTCGGTCATCGTGATAATGCGAAAAGCTCGCTTGGAGATTGGAAAGTTAATAGGAAAAAACTTCCTAATGGATTGGGTGGACTAGCTAGTTATATCAATGGGAAAGGGATGCAATTTGGCTTGTGGGTGGAGCCGGAAATGGTCTCACCTGACAGCGATTTATTTCGCATGCATCCAGATTGGTGTCTCCATGTACCCGAGAGGAACCGGACACTTTCAAGAAACCAGCTTGTTCTGGATTTAAGCCGGGCTGATGTGTGTGATTGGCTGATTGAAACGCTAACGGCTCTATTTCGGAGTGCTCCAATTCGTTATGTTAAATGGGATATGAATCGGAATATGACGGAGGCGGGGTCTGCTTTATTGCCGCCAGAAAGACAGAAGGAAACGGCTCATCGTTATATGCTGGGTTTGTACCGGATTTTAAAGGTTTTAACGGAGCGCTTTCCTGAAATCTTGTTTGAAGGCTGTTCGGGCGGGGGAGGCCGCTTTGACTTAGGGATGCTGTATTACATGCCGCAGACCTGGACGAGTGATGATACGGATGCGGTCGAAAGGCTGAGAATTCAATATGGAACCAGTATAGTTTATCCGGTTATTACGATGGGTGCCCATGTATCAGATGTTCCCAATCATCAAACTGGCAGGGTAACACCTTTGGAGATGAGATGTCATGTCGCCATGGCCGCCAATCTCGGGTTTGAATTAAATATCGATAAACTTAGCCGGGAGGACAAAGAGCTAGTTGGGCGGGAAATTCAGTTTTATCATCAAATAAAAGATACTGTCCTATTTGGTGATTTGTATCGGCTTTGGAGCCCTTTTGAGGGGATGGATACCGCTTGGATGTATGTAGGACGAGGTCAAAAGCAAGCGGTGGTATTTTACTATAAGACGCTGGCAACACCGAATCCGCCTTTCCTGAGAATGAAATTACGCGGGCTGAATCCGCAGCTTCGATACAAAATAAACGACAGTGGTCAAGTCCTTTATGGAGATGAGTTAATGAAAATGGGGCTTAACCTGCCGTTAATCAAAACAGACTTTTTCTCTGAAATCTATCATTTAAAAGCTGTTGATTTTAAAGAAATAAGTGAAAATTTTTAATATTAACTATAAATTAACTTCCCCGACGTTTAAAATAATTATAAAGAAGTTTACTAGTTTCACTGTTATGGAGGGGACTCAAGATGAATCTGAATGATGAATTGTTAGCGATTGTCGGGGATAGTGAGCGTGTTTCTATCAATGAAACTATTTTAGAACAGCACAGTAAAGGGGAAGCATATCATACACCATCCTGTCCGGATGCCGTTGTTTTTCCTAAGTCAAAAGAAGAAGTAAGCAGGATTGTGCAATTTGCTAGTGAGCATTCCATTCCCCTCGTGCCTTACGGGGCGGGGACGAGCTTAGAGGGACATATTATACCGGTATACGGTGGCATCAGTCTTAACTTCAGTTTGATGAATCAAATCTTATCCATCCAGCCGGATGACTTTCAAGTGACCGTACAGCCTGGGGTCACAAGAAATCAGCTTAATCAGGCTCTGAAAAAACATGGATTGTTTTTTCCGACGGACCCAGGAGCTGATGCTTCAATTGGCGGTATGGCGGCCACGAATGCCAGCGGTACTAACAGCGTGAGATACGGAGTGATGCGTGATCAAGTCCTCGGCTTAGAGGTGGTTTTAGCAGATGGATCCATCATTCGAACAGGCGGGCATTCCTTTAAATCTTCGGCGGGCTATAATTTAACGGGGTTGTTAATAGGATCAGAAGGGACACTGGGCATTTTTACGGAGATTACTTTAAAGCTGAGGGGTATACCAGAGGCTGTGTCTGCTGTAAAAGCTGTGTTTCCCTCGATTGAAGCCGCCGGTAATGCTGCTGCTATTCTCTTAAAAGCAGGTCTTGCAATCGGGAAGATCGAGCTGGTTGACGAAAAAACAATACAGGCAGTTAATAAGTTTAAGAGTACCGATTTCAGGGAAGAGCCAACTCTTTTCTTGGAGTTCAGCGGAAATGAACCGGAAGTTACATATAGTGTGGAAGTTATGGAAGAGATTCTTAAGGATGAGCAATGTGTTTCTTTTGAATTTGAGAATGACTCGTTAAGAAGGGCACAATTATGGGAGGCAAGGCATCATGCCGCGTTTGCCATTCAGGCGGCTAATCCTGGAAAAGTCTTAATGTTTACTGATGTCTGCGTCCCATTATCAGAACTGGCTGGGGCCTTAAAACAGACGAGGGATGTAATCGAGAAATATGGTTTAGAGGGGGCTGTTTTAGGCCATGTCGGTGATGGCAATTACCATGCCTGCTTGCCAATTGATCCTAATAGTGAAGAAGAGTTGGAAGTGGTGGAGGCGGTTCATCATCAGATTGTTTCATATGCCTTATCAAAAGGAGGAACCTGCACTGGGGAACATGGAATCGGGCTCGGCAAAAAGGCGTTTCTACAAGAAGAACACGGAGACCTAATCCCTATCATGAAAAGCATCAAAACCAACCTCGACCCCAAAAACATCCTAAACCCAGGGAAAATATTCTAAAGGGTGACAGGCACCGATAAGTGGTTAAAGAAGGTGGCAAGGGTGCAAACGGTGACAGGCACCAAAAAGTACATTTACACAATAAAAGGGTTGAAAATGGTGAAAAGACACCATTTTCAACCCTTGTGTGATGTTTAGAAGTCGAAGTTGTCGGGGTCTGGGCCGACGCGATGGTTTTGGTTCAGATCGTCAATTTGTTTCATTTCTGTTTTGGTTAGTTCGAAGTCGAATATATCAGCGTTTTCGATGATGCGATGTTCTTTTGTTGATTTTGGAATGGTGACAACCCCATTTTGGAGGTCCCAACGTAAAATAACTTGTGCTGTAGACTTGTTATACTTATTAGCAATTTCTTGGATAACCGGCTGGTCTAATAGCTGCCCTTGCATTAATGGTGACCATGCTTCCATCTGGATTCCCTGTTCCAGACAAAAAGTTTGGATTTCCTTTTGTGTTAAACGCGGATGGAGTTCCACTTGATTGATCATTGGCTTGATTTCGGCCTCTTTCAATAAATCCTCCAGATGATGGACGTGAAAGTTACTTACACCAATGGCTTTTACTTTGCCTTCTTTATAAAGAGTTTCTAAGGCCCGCCACGCTTCTTTAAATTTACCTTCTACAGGCCAATGAATTAGATATAAATCTAAATAATCTAAACCTAGCTTATTCAAGCTTGTCTCATAGGCTTCAAGCGTTGCTTCGTAGCCTAAGTCACTATTCCACACCTTTGATGTAACAAAAAGGTCTTCTCTTGATATACCTGCTTCGTTGATTCCTTCTCGGATTGCCTGTCCTACTCCTTCTTCATTTTGATAGATGGCAGCTGTATCAATACTGCGATATCCATGTTTAATAGCGAACTTAACTGCATTGACTAGTTCTGGACCTTCTTCTACTTTAAATACTCCAAGTCCAAACCAAGGCATTTTTACTCCATTGCTAAGTGTAGTTGTATCTTGTAAGTTGTTAATCATTCTGATTCATCCTCCAAATTATTTTTTATAAAAAAGCGAAGGGGACTGGGGCGTCCCGCACCTATCATGATTCATAGGTTAAAATTAAATAACTTTTTCAACCATATTACCTGTCTCCTCACGGTCTTTCCTCTCAAGGACTCGGCTCCAGCCCGTCAGAACGACTGCTCCTAAGACCATTAGTGCTCCAATCCAAGAGGTGTGGATTAATCCAATCGAGTCGGTAATCACGCCGCCAAAGAAGGATCCCATGGCAATTCCGGCATTAAACGCAGCAATATTAATCGCCGATGCAACATCAACTGCAGTCGGAACAAACCGCTCTGCTAACATTACAACGTAAACTTGTAATCCAGGCACATTCATAAATGCAAGAAGTCCCATAAAAAAGATAGTGATTAATCCTGCCATTTTATGTGGAGCTGTAAAAGCAAAAGCAAAGAGCACAACAGCTTGGAAAATAAACATATAAAATAGCGCCTTAATTGGATTTTGGTTAGACAACTTACCGCCCGCCATATTCCCGATCGCAATCGCGATACCATAAACAAGTAAAATTACAGCAACAGTGCTTTCCTTAAATCCCGTAATGTCCTGCAAAATAGGGGATAGATACGTAAAGACTACGAATGTTCCTCCATAACCAAGCGCAGTAATAATAAAGAGAAGTAATAAGCGGCCGTTGGTGACCAATTTAAACTGGTCACGGAACGAAGTCTGCACCCCTTTTCGTAAATCAGATGGAACAAGGATACTGTTGGCAAAGAAGGCAATTACGCCGACTGCGATAATGATGACAAATGCCATCCTCCAGCCAAATTGCTGGCCGATGAAGGTTCCAAACGGGACACCAGTTACGGTTGCCACTGTAAGTCCTGAAAACATAATCGATATCGCACTGGCCCTTCGGTTTTCAGGGACTAAATCTGCAGCAATCGTTGATCCAATCGACATAAAGACACCATGTGAAAAAGCAGAAATCACACGGGCAGCTAATAAAACACCAATGCTCGCTGCGCTTGCCGCCAGCCCATTACCGATGATAAAAACAATCATGATCCAGAGTAACAAGGATTTACGTGACATCCTTGATGTGAGCGACGTCAGAATAGGCGCTCCAAATGTTACTCCTAAAGCATATAAAGAAACAGTTAAGCCGGCAGTTGTAACAGATATTTGTAAATCCTTTGCTATCAGCGGCAGCAGCCCGACGCTGATAAATTCCGTAGTTCCAATGGCAAAAGCACTAACGGCTAACGCCAAAAGAGCGAAGGTACTTCTTTTTTTATCTAAAGTCATTTTCCTCTCCTCCTAAATTTCGTTCTATTGCATGAATGATTTGCTCAAAGCAAAACTATAAAAAGAATTATATTGGGATATTTCAACCGGCAAATGTTATTATGGGATATATGTGGATAAAGGAAAAGTACGCACTTTAAAGTAATATAGGCACTAGAAAGTGCGATAGGTACTTTTTGGTGCCTATAAAACGGAGGAGTATCGAATGAAGGAAAAGAAATATAATATATCGGTTGAAGCAACATTAGAAGTAATCGGAGGAAAGTGGAAATGTGTCATTCTTTGCCATTTAACACATGGCAAGAAACGAACGAGTGAATTAAAACGATTGATGCCGGATATTACTCAAAAGATGTTAACACAGCAGTTAAGGGAATTAGAGGAAGATGGTATTATTAACAGAATTGTATATAACCAAGTTCCGCCAAAGGTTGAGTATGAGCTTAGTGAATATGGCAAGAGTTTGCAAGGAATATTAGATTCTCTGTGTGCATGGGGAGCTAATCATATCACCAGAGTGTATGGTGATTTCTCTGTCTTAGAAGAGAATGTTCTAAATGATAAGTTAAAGTAGGGAGGGTGTCTCTTCAAGGGGGAAGTTCTTTTAGAGAAACATTTTGAAAAGATATTACCTATATTTTCTGTTTGACGTTTTCGTGCCCTTTCTCTATTATATAGAGATGGAAGACCCGTACTTGAACGGGAGAGGTTCATAGCTGATACCCTCTATAAAAAACTATGGATACATGACTTTCTGCCATGTCCATATAGGGCGTGGCTTTTTGTTTTTTATCCGATTAGTTTTTATGGAAACAAGAAACGTTCAGCTGAAACTCTCTTATAAAGTGTGGGGACACATTTTTATAGGGGGTTTTTTTATGTCTGGCCGCAGCCACGAAGAAGGATTAAAGGATTTAACACTATTAGGTAATCAAGGCACTACCTATTCATTTGAATATGCACCAGAAGTTTTGGAGGCTGTTGATAATCTCCATCCAGAACGCGATTATTTCGTCAAATTTAATTGTCCGGAGTTTACTAGTTTATGTCCGCTGACACGTCAGCCTGATTTTGCAACTATGTATATTTCATATGTTCCAGATAAAAAGATCGTTGAGAGTAAATCTTTGAAGTTATATCTATTTAGTTTTAGAAATCATGGAGATTTCCATGAGGACTGTGTCAATATCATTATGAATGACCTGATTAAACTGCTAGATCCACGCTATATAGAAGTTTGGGGCAAATTTACGCCGCGCGGCGGAATCTCCATCGACCCATGGTGCAACTACGGCAAACCAGGCACCAAATACGAAGAAATGGCGAGCTACCGCTTAATGAACCATGACCTCTATCCAGAAAAAGTAGATAATCGATAAAGAAATGGTGACAGGCACCAATAAGTGACTTTTGATGATGTAAATATTGCAAATGGTGACAGTCACCACAAACAAAGCAGCCGTGTTCCACGGCTGCTTTGTTTTATATTTTTGCACTTCATTTTATAATGCAGCTTTGATCACTTTTTTGTAATAGAGCACGGATAGGATTCCGAAGATGGAGTAGAGACCAGTATAGAGGGCCATCACTAGAATCATTGGGGTCCAAACTTCGGTACCGAAAAGGAACCAGCCGGATTGGACGGCAAAATAACTATGCAGCAGTCCAATCACTAACGGAATTCCAAAGTTAAACAGCTGCTTAGCCTGAATTCCCTTCAATAAATCCCCTTCTGTGAAACCAAGCTTACGTAAGATCGTATAATTCGGCTTTTCCTCTTCACTCTCACCCATCTGTTTAAAATACAAAATACAGCCTGACGTGATCAGAAACGTTAATCCCAAAAAGCCAACAATAAACATAATCAATCCCATATTTTTTTTCTGAGTATTACTAATCTCCAAACGAGACGAGTATAGGTCATTCTCATTAAAGGACAAGTCTTGATAAACCAGGTTGGCCTTTTCTAGCTGACTCTCATCCTTCAACGTAAATCCAACAAAGAGAGAAGTCTTCTTTTGAATAGAAGGATTTAGATCCTTTTTCAATCGTTCAAATACAGATTCGTCCACTATCGCAATCGGCTGACCGCCGTTTGTAAAATATCCGGAAATCACAAAATCCTTCTTTAATCCTAAGTAGTGGAGCGGAATTGTTTCTGTTTGCCCCTTTAATTCGATCCGGCCGCTCTCTTTTAAACTCATAAACTTCTGGAGTAAATCATTATAACCGGTAAAAATGGTCTCATCTGCGGCCACGTTGATATTTTTCAAGTCCTTTTCACTAATCATCGGAAGGGGCAGCTCACTAGGGTCCACCATCATGCCTTCAAGGTTAGTATCCATAATGTTCTTAAGATTAGCGGACACTTGGAGTACTTCAATCCTCTTTTCATCAAAACCAATATCCTTCGCGGCCAACGCCTCTTTAAATTTAGCAGCATCTTTTGCATTGGTAATGGCGAAATCGCCCGCCGTATCGTTTTCAGCCATCTTTTCGGCAGAATAATAGGAGATATAGCTCAAAGACAATAGCCCAATTGCAAGAGCGGATATTGTTGTAATTACCGTTAGTAACAGGGCATTTGATTTCATCCGAAACATAATTGATGACAAGGATAATACCTGATTAATGGTTAGATAGCCATCCTTCTTTTTCCGAACGATATTAAAAATAAAACTAACCGACCCTTTATAAAACAGGTAAGTGCCGATAATGACGCTACCCAAAATATAAATCATCGCCAAAAACAATTCTGTCATCGTGGTATAATCGCCAGTAAATAACTTCGATGAAATATAGTAGCCGGAAATAATCGCAAGCAGTCCGATAATCCCCATGAGTATTTCCCAGATAGACATTTTTTTCACTTTCTCTTCCGTCGAGGAAACAACCCGAAAGAGAGATAGAATACTCTGCCTCTTAATAAAAAGATAATTCATCAGCATAATTAGGAGATAGATGACACTGAATACAATGATACTCTGGACCAACGCTTGCGACGAAAAATGTAAGCGGGCAATCGCATCCACCTTGGTAATTTTAAATAAAATCATAATAATTAACCGAGAGATTGAAAAACCGATAAAGATTCCAACTACCATCGAACTAAAATAAAGAATAAAATTCTCGGCACTTAGGAGGTTGAAAATCCGAGTTTTTGTCATCCCAATCAATTGAAATAATCCAATTTCCTTGCTTCGCTGCTTAATAAAGATATTATTAGCATACAGCAAAAAGATTGAGACAATGGCCACCAGAAGAACACTGGCTGTCCGGATGGCGGCTGCCCCTTTAATGGAATCCTTCGTTTCATTCATTGCCGGGTCATATTGCAGCGTGACAAATGAAAAATAAAGGGCAACACTAAAGATGAGTGCAAACACATAGAGATAGTAGTTTTTTAGATTTTTTTTCAAGTTTCGAAAAATAAGCTGATTAACGCTCATATGGCACACCGCCTAGTACACCTTGAGTTTTCATGATATCCTTAAAAAACGCCTGCCGGGATTGCTCCCCTTTATTCAACTGAGTATATATCTGCCCGTCCTTTATAAAAATCACTCTGCCGCTGAAGCTGGCTGCCACGGGATCATGTGTCACCATCACAATAGTGGCCGTCCGATTTTGATTTAATTCATTAAGTTTGTTTAACAGGTCGGATGCAGATTTCGAGTCGAGCGCTCCTGTCGGCTCATCTGCGAAAATAATACTTGGTTCGTGGATGAATGCACGGGCCGCCGATGTCCTCTGTTTTTGCCCGCCGGAGATCTCATTAGGGTACTTATTTTTAATTTCCGTTATCCCTAATTCCGTTGCAACCCTGTTGAACCTCTCATCGGCCTCTCTTTTGGAAACTTTTGTAATGGATAATGGTAAAAGAATATTTTCTTTAACGGTTAACGTATCTAAAAGATTATAATCTTGAAAAATAAACCCAAGGTGCTGCTTGCGAAACTCAGCAAGCTGCTTTTCTTTCATAGCCGTCATTTCTTTGTCTTCAATCGTAATTGTTCCGCCGCTGACCTTATCGATCGAGGACAGCACATTAAGAAGTGTGGTTTTCCCGGATCCGGAGGCCCCCATGATACTCACGAATTCCCCTTTTTCAACAGTAATATCAATCCCTTTTAAAACCTCTTGTTTATTCAGCTTATTACCATAGCTCTTATGAATTTTTTTGGCTGCTAAAATACTCATACAAACACGCTCCTCTATTTGATAATCCAATTATAATATCTGCCGGTTAACTTCTCCTTCGAATAACCGAACAAAACAGCAAAGCATGTGACATTTTTGTCACACGCCTGAAATTGCGCCGAATTCATTTTTTCGTGGAAAGGTTAACGTGAACGTGGTCCCAACGCCGGGGTCTGATAGGACATCAATATGAATCAATAAAGACTCGGAAATTTTCTTGGTTAAATATAAACCCATGCCGGTAGAGGCATTGTCATGGTGAACGGTTGTTGAGGTAAAGCCCTTATCGAAAATCCTCGGCAGGTCTTTTGGGTCAATACCGCGCCCAAAATCCTGAACCAACAGTTTGGTTCGGTCATCTCTTATAAAACTTCGTATGATAATATCCGATGCCTCGCTGTATTTCACTGCGTTTGTTAACAATTGGCGGATAATAAAGGCCAGCCATTTAGCATCTGTTAGGGCGTAAGCCGCGTCTAACTCCACTTCAAAGCCGATTCCTTTTTGCATACACCAGGTTTGCAGTGTTTTAATTTCTTTATAAAGTAAGGTTTTTAAGTCAGTCTCTTCTATATATAAATCGTTCTCCATAAAAGGCAGGCGCTTTTGATGAAGCTGTGAATCAAGCAGCAGATGGATTCGCAGCCATTCTAGAGATAACTGTGCTCTTAATGGACTTTCTTCTAAACGGTCAATCATTAAATGCATGGCTGTCAAAGGTGTTTTGACTTCATGAATCCAAGATAAAAGCTCATCTTTTTCCTGCTCCACAGACACCACATTATTCGAAACCGTTTGTTTCAGCAGCTCTGTTTGATTCACAATACTTTCCTCAATAATTTTTTCAAACGGGCTTTCCGCCTCAGCTATATTGGTTAAATCAAGATTGTTCTCCCATTCCGCTAGGGCAGCATAAAATTTCGTTTCCTTATGGAAGCGAAAGCACAAAAAGATCACAAAAATAAGCGTGGATAAAAAAACAATATAGAGAAGGGGCATAAATTGTATGGCGGAATCAATATAGCCTGAAAAGAGGACTAAAAGCTGTAAACATACAAAAAGAACAATCCAGCTCCGTCTTTCCTTTAAAAAGTTTTTAATCATTATCCTTGCGCCTCTTCACTTGCCATGTATCCTTGCCCAACCTTTGTTTCAATAAATCGTCCTAGGTTAAGCTCGTCCAGCTTTTTCCGCAGCCGGTTAACATTGACCGTTAATGTGTTATCACTGACAAACCGCTCATCATCCCACAAGCTTTTAATTAAATCTTCTCGGCTGACGATTTTATTCTTTTGTTCAATCAGTTTTTTAAAGATAAACATTTCGTTCTTTGTGAGCTCAATCGTACCGTCCGCGCTGCTGACCGTGTTTTTCTCAATATCGATCGTTGCAGCCTGCCAGGTCTTCAGAGTTATTTGTTCATGATTGTAATTATAAACGCGGCGAAGGGTCGCTTGAATTTTAGCAATCAGCACATCAAAATGGAACGGTTTTTGGATGAAATCATCCGCACCAAGCTGCATGGACATCACCATGTCTGTCGGATGGTCGCGTGAAGAAAGAAATAAAATTGGAACATTCGAATGTGTTCGAATCATTCGGCACCAATGAAAACCATCAAATTTCGGCAGCTGAATATCAATTATAACTAAATCGGGTTTAACTCTCGTGAACACTTGCATCACCTGGCTGAAATCACTAATTCCATATACATCATAAGACCAGCCCAATAGCCGGTCTTTTATTTCATTAAAAAGCGATTGATCGTCTTCAATCAATAATAACCTAAACAAAAATATCACCGCCGTACCCTTACATTTCTTACGTCAATTGTATAATATATCCTTTTTTTATGCTATAAGCTGGTGCCTGACACCAATAGCGACATTAGCACTTTTCTAAACTATTTATTGGTGCCTGACACCATTAATGACATTAACACTATCCTAAACCATTTATTGGTGTCAGGCACTTTTTTACTTTTTTAATTTTTATTAAGGATAAGTTAAGGGACGCACATGATAATAGGCTCATGAAATAAAAAAATGCTTGGGGCGGGTCCGGACTGCTCCGAGATAGAAGGAGTTTAGATAAATGAAGAAGTGGATTTGGATATTGATAAGTGTACTAGTTGTTGGGTATGTCGGCTATCAATGGTTTCACTCCAAAAGCAGTGCTAGTACAAGCACTACTGCGCAGGTTCGAACGGGTACTGTACAAAAAGGTAAGTTAGAAGTAACAATTAGTGGTTCGGGAACAGTTGAACCAGTAACTACCGAGGATATTAAAGCAACAGAAGACAACAACGAAATTGATGAGGTTTTAGTTTCAGCAGGAGTCACAGTGAGCGCCGGAGACAAATTAATAACCTTTACGGATGATAGCGATCCAATTACTGCGCCAACTAGTGGAACTATTACTACAGTCTCGGTTGCTTCGGGCGATCGAATTAACAAGGGTATGGTAGTCGCTCATCTTACCAATTACAACGATTTACAAACAGTTGTTTCGGTAGATGAATTAGATATACCTAAAGTAAAAGTGGGTCAAACAGTAACTTTAACAGTTAGTGCCTACCCTGATGCAACCTACACTGGGAAAGTTACAGCTGTTGCAGAAGAAGGAACATCATCAAATGGTTCATCCACCTTTAATGTAACCATTCATATTGATAAACCAACTAACCTAAAGGTAGGGATGAGTACATCAGCAACTATCTTAACGGCCAGCAAGACGGATGCATTATATGTTCCTGTAGATGCCATTTATACAAACGACAATAATGAAAAATATGTCATCATTGCATCAGCCAATGGCAGCACAGATAGTTCTTCTGGAACAGCCGGTGAACAAAAAACGGTTAAGACAGGTATTGAAACAGACGAATATGTGGAAATCACTGAAGGAGTAACCGAAGGCCAAACCGTACAGTTACCAGCATTGTCTTCAAGCAGTTCAACCACTGGTCAGCAAGGAGGCATGATGCAGGGCATGGGCGGAATGGGCGGAATGGGCGGCATGCAAGGCGGAGGTTTTGCTCCAAGCGGCCGACAAGGAACAACATTCGGACAAGGAACAACAAGCGGAAAATCAGGAAACTAAAATATTAATTAAAAAGGAGAATGACTTTGAAAAAAACAAGAAAAGCACACTTATGGATTGGATTAATTTGTTCGATATTTATTCTTATGGAGTCTATTACAGGCCTGCTTATGAATGAGCCATGGCTGATTGGTCAGTCACAGACAGAAGGTGGAGCTAATTTTAAACAAGGTATGATGATGCCGCAACAAAGCACCACTACAGGTTCAAGCCAGTCAACTAGCCAGACAGCACAGTCCGGCACTGCCGCTCAATCGAACGGTACTACAAATAATCAAACGACAGGCAGCACACAAGGTACTACGAATAATCAAACGACAGGCAGCGCACAAGGTACTACAAATGGACAGGTTCCAGCGATGGGAGGAAGAGGCGGCTTTACAGGCGAAGGCTCACAATCAGGTTCCCTAATGAGTGTTATCAAAGGGCTGCATGAAGGAAGAATCGGAACTACCAATATCAAATGGTTAATTGACTTAACAGCCATTGCCATGATTTTCTTAACTGGATCAGGAATCTACCTATCCATGAAGGTACTTGCTGCAGATAGAAAAAGAAAAAGATTAAAAGCCGAAAGAGAAATTGCATAATAAAACGATGAAGAGAGTACCGTTCCATTGAAAGTGGGGGGCTCTCTTTTGTTTATATAAAATGGGAATTTTTAAAAGGATAAAGACGATCACACTAGCCCAAATTAGATGATGAGTTAAACAAAGAAATTGAAAAATTAAAAGAGCAAACCATTAGTTTAGTAAAATAATATGCATGAAAAGGGAAGCACACCAATCATCAGCTTGGGTGCTTCTTTTATCTTTAAGCGAAACTTAAGACTTCTTCCATAGGATATATAATAGATATATTAAGGAAAAAGGAGCCTGTTAAAGATGAACGTGCTACTCGCAGAAGATGATGATCGCCTTGGTGATTTAATAGTATATATGTTAAAAAAGAAAGCTAATTGTAATGTTGAATGGGTCAAAGAAGGGGAAGACGCTTTCTATTATGCAACATCTGCCCACTATGATGTGATTATAATGGATTGGATGATGCCAAACGGTGATGGTGTGGATGTTTGCCGGAGATTACGTAAACAAGGGTATTCGGGGGCCATCCTGATGTTAACGGCCAAAGATACCGTCCAAGATAGAATTGAAGGCCTTGATTCCGGCGCGGATGACTACTTGGTCAAACCATTTGAAATTGATGAGTTATTAGCGAGACTGCGTGCGCTGTCTCGCCGGAATTTTGCCCCTATTGTTGAAGATGAAACAGAGATAGACGGATTGGTCCTAAATAGAGCAAGTCATTCGGGCCGATTCGACGATACTGACATCCAGTTTAGTCCCCGTGAATTTCAGCTATTAGATTTATTGGTGCAAAATAAAGGACAAGTACTGCCGCGTGAACTAATTTACGAGCGTGTCTGGGGCCTTGATACTGATGTTACGATGAAGACGATTGATGCTACCATTAAATTACTTAGAAAAAAACTAACCTTAATCAACAAGCAAGATAGGCTTCAAAGTATCAGAGGGGTGGGGTATAAATTTGAAACTTAATTTTCTCTCCATTCTTTTTAATCGGTTCGATAAGGATGTTTTCAATAATACTCAAAATCGGCTGACCCGCAATTTTAGCGGACTTCTCATGCTTTTTCTCTTTCTATTTATATTAATTGTCTATTCGGTTCTTTATTTTGTCATCCTTAATACACAGGAAAGGGAACTGCAGACGTTAGTTGCACAGGAAGCGAGTTACATTGAAAATTTGGTGGGCAGCAATAGAAAAAGTGATCTTAGAGACATTCAAAATCAAGAAGTGATTTTTTCCGGAGTAAATCAGTCCTTTTACTATGTGTTTAATACTAATGGAGAAGTAGTCTTGGGCAGCGAGGCCAATCCCCGCTTACGCCCGGAATTTCTATCCCTTGTCAACAAACATATGTCCAATCATCAGAAAGTACAGAAGGAAATTATCAGCATGAATGATAATTTACGAAGGGGCAGGGGGGAATTCCGTGCACCTGATGAAAGTCAGGATATTCGTTTGATGATTGCCAGCCATGATGTTTATTATAAAGGACAATATTTGGGCCAAATATTTATAGGTAAAGACGTCTCATTCGCCTATCGGTTATTTCACTGGATGCTTCTCATTCTGATTGTGTTAGGGATTGTTTTTGTGGGGGTTGCCATATTTATAAGCTTGCGTATGTCTAAACGGGCGATGATTCCGATTAAAGCGGCCTTTAAGAGGCAGCGTGAATTTGTCGGGGATGCATCCCATGAATTAAGAACTCCTCTAAGCGTCCTGCTTTCTTCTGTTGATGCGATGGATATGACGATTGAAAAAGACGAAATGTCAGGGAAGTTACTTGCTAATATGAGGGAGGAAGTGAAACGGATGACGAACTTAGTCAGCGATCTTTTAACCCTCGCCCGTTCTGATTCGAATACCATTGAGCTCAAAACGGAGGTGTTTGATATAGCCCCCCTTGCTAAAAAAGCAATTGAGTCCTTACACCCGATTGCAGCTTCCAAACGGATTCTGTTTGAGTTATCCGCGCCAGTTGCTTTTAAAGTGGCAGGTGATCCCCAGCGGCTATCACAGCTGCTTTATATTCTTTTGGACAATGCAATCAAGTACACACCTGAGGGTGGTGAAGTGAAGCTTATGCTTTCAAAAGAAGGCAATGAAGTGGGGATTTTTGTTCAAGATACAGGAATTGGGATTAAGAAAGAGGACTATCAACGGATTTTTGAACGTTTTTATAGGACGGATAAATCCCGATCCCGCCAAATAGGTGGTCATGGATTGGGGCTTTCCATTGCAAAATGGATTGTAGAAACTCATAAAGGAACGATCCGAGTAAGTAGTGAACTAGGAAAGGGAAGTACATTTATCGTGAAACTGCCTGGTTACGTTTCGTAAATCAGGCTTTCTTTTTTAGGCTGTGTTAAAGGTTATTGTTGATTTTGAAACGATGTTGATTGGATCGGATAAGCTCGACTCCTGCGGGAGTACGGGGCAGGGGAGACCCCACAGGCGCTTTAGCGCCGAGGAGGCTCCCCCGCACTCCCGCGGAAAGCGAGCGACTGCAGCGGAAATCAACATCCAAGTTTAACACAGCCTTTTTTAAAAAAATTATCTAATAGTGGTTGACTTCAGTTGATTATGATAGTAATATAGTAATCCTGATGAGGGAATGCTGGATATGCAAACTACTCATTGAAAAAATATTATCACGATGTTGTTGACAAGGTTGAACGGATCTGATAATATTAAATCTCGTTGAACAGATAAAAAATATTTCAAAATAATATTTGACATTCTGATTAACGGTATGATAGAATTTATTCCTGTCACTAATTGTTCTTTGAAAACTAAACAAACAAAAACGTCAACAAACAATAATATTAGTTTCTATATGAGACTAAGCCAACGTA
>NZ_JBALPZ010000133.1:0-21214 GCF_036965645.1 Neobacillus drentensis | reverse complement strand
ACATTTACGGGGCAGTTCATTAGGTTCCCTTTTTACTCTTAGAATTATTGGAATATAATTGACATGATCACTGTAAAAGTATAGTTTCGGTACAGTTAAAACAGATTATTATAATATCAATCAAAATTAAAAAGGGGAAGAGAGGGACGTTTAATGAAACGACTATGGTATGGCGGGAAAATTTACACAATGGAAAAGGAAAATGAAACAGTAGAAGCAATCCTAGTTGAAGATGACAGAATTAATGCCATAGGCACATTTAATGATCTTAGTAAATTAGCAGATGAGTTTATAAATTTGGACGGTGCCGCCATGTACCCAGGTTTTGTGGATAGCCACCTCCATATGATTTTTCAAGGTGAGAAGTTAACCAGATTGGATTTATCGAAAGCCACGACAGCTGAAGAAATGCTAGATTTGGTAAAAACAGCAGCAAAGACTACACCTCCAGATCAATGGTTATTTGGTGAAGGATGGAATGAAAACAACTTTACAGTTAAAAAGATTCCGACTATTAAGGAGCTCGATGCCATTCGCAAAGAACCAATTCTACTTACTAGAATCTGCCATCATGTCATTTTGGGAAATACAGCAGCGCTTAAGGCAGGAAGCATCTTTGAAGAGAGTAAATCCCCAGCAGGTGGTGAAATCGGACGAGATGAACAAGGTAAGTTAAATGGTTTGTTATTTGAGCTAGCCACAAATGCGGTAACAGAAGCCATTCCACGTGAAGGTGAAGCGTACATCGAGTCTCTAACCAAGTCTCTTAACTTGGCCATTGATGAGATGCTTTCATATGGTTTAACCGGTGGACATACCGAGGATATGAGCTATTTTGGGAAGTATACAAATCCATTAACCGCCTTTCATCGGGTTGTAGGGGAGAAACATCATTTCAGAGTAACATTGCTTCGTCATAAAGCAGTGTTTGAAAAAATGATGTTGACAAATGCCACTTATGACGAACCATTTATTGAACCAGGCGCAATGAAAATTTTTGCAGATGGTGCATTAGGCGGAACCACTGCAGCCTTATCTAAACCATACTCTGATCAACCAAACAACAAAGGTTTATTTATTCAAACAGACCAAGAATTAGAAGAATTAGTGAAACTAGCTCGGCAATACGATGAAGCAGTAGCTGTTCATATCATTGGTGATGCGGCAGCAGAACAAGTGTTAAATATAATTGAAAAATATCCCTTAACGAACGGAAAGAGAGACCGCCTTATCCATTGCTGTGTGTTAAGGGAAGATTTAGTAGAAAGACTGGAAAGGTTACCTGTTGTATTAGACCTTCAACCAGCATTTGTACCTTCAGATTTCCCATGGGTTATTGATCGATTAGGTAAAGAACGGCTGGAATGGGCCTACGCTTGGAAAAAGTTAGTTGATCGAGGATTAATGTGTGCTGCGGGAACAGATGCTCCGGTAGAAGAGATTAATCCTTTATATACTATTTATGCAGCGGTAGAGCGGAAAAAACCTTATACTGAACATGATGGATACATTCCAGAAGAGAAACTGTCTCGGTTCCAAGCAGTCCAACTCTATACCATCGGCAGCGCCAAAGCCATTTGTAAGGAACACGAACGGGGACTTATTAAAGCCGGATATGCAGCGGATTTTTCCATTTTTGACCGTGATTTATTTGAGGGATCATCAGAAGACATGCTGACTGCAAAGGCATTGAAAACGGTCGTTGCTGGCCGAACAGTATTTGAAAGAGTTAATTAAACAGGAATAGTTGAGATCATTCTCAAAGTAATCTCCTATTTGGTAGTAATAACAATGGTTTGAGGATCGCTTCAGCGTTCCTTTTTTTGTGAAAATTTGGATTTTTAAAGTTGAATCCGCTCTTCTATTTGTTCACCATTCATCCCCAAATACAAAGCTTTTTTTTCAGGAATCTTTACAGTATAGGTTGTAATTCCTGCGTTGGCCATCTCTCTTAAAAAGTCTAAAAAAGGTAGCGTAATGTTTGCGATTGCTTCTAATGCCTGATCTCTATTAAAGTGATCGGCAATCACAAAGTCTACTTGAGGTTCGGTTTTTAGCTCTGAATCCTCCCCCTTGTAAATGGCTTGACCTGTGGCAACATTTATTAGGTATTGATCAATCCCGATTTTAGATAATTCATCCAAAAATTCAACAAAACTGGTCTTTCCAGTGCTTCTTCTTTCAATTATCTCATTTAGCTCATTCTTCGATAACTTGTCCTTCATGATTGTACCTCCACCAATTTTTTCATAATTTTTACCGTAAAGCCCATTATTATGCCTACAATTAAATGCACCAATAGAAAAGTACTTAGATGAATTATTCCGTAGCAACTGAAAATTGTCAAAATAGTTTCTACCAGCAATATAATCGTGGATAGCAAAGAAACTGAATAAACTAGGATATAAACATGCAAACTATTTCCTTAGATACTAGTGATTTTTTATTAACCAGTTTCCGAAGCACTTATGTTCATACTCCAGATTTGTAGAAACGGGTAAATTGAAGACCTTCAGTTCAAGGGAACGCATAATAGGGAGTTGTTGGCATGTATTTCTTATTGAATATTCTAGGCGTTTTGGTTGTATTTGGTTTGGTATTCCTTTGCTCTCCTAATAAGCAAAAGGTAAAATGGCGATCTGTCCTAAGTTTAATCGTAGTAGAACTACTCATTACCTGGTTTATGCTTGCAACAAAAATCGGGACATGGATCATCAATCAAATTGCCTCGTTTTTTACGTTTCTCATTTCCTGCGCAAACGAGGGAATCTCTTTTGTGTTTCCAACTGCAATGGCGAATCCATCCGTTGATTTTTTCTTTAGTGCTTTAATGCCAATCATTTTCATCATTACCTTCTTTGATATTCTCACTTATTTTGGTATCTTAATCTGGATTATTGATAAAGTAGGCTGGGGAATTTCCAAGATTTCAGGTCTCCCTAAGCTAGAGAGCTTTTTTTCATTACAAATGATGTTTCTTGGAAATACAGAGGCATTAGCCGTTATTCGACAACAACTCTTAGTATTGAAGGAAAACCGCCTGCTGACGTTTGGAATCATGAGCATGAGCAGTATTAGCGGGTCTATAATCGGTGCTTATCTAAGTATGGTGCCTGGGACATATGTATTTGCTGCTATTCCGTTAAACTGTTTAAATGCTTTACTGCTGGCAAGTATATTGAATCCTATCGAGGTGGGTACAGAAGAAGATATGGTATACGTTCCTTCCAAAGAAGAACGAAAAGATTTCTTTTCTACCATTTCGAACAGTATGCTTGTGGGTATTCGGATGGTTATCGTCATAATGGCGATGGTCGTGGGTTATGTAGCATTAACGGCCTGTGTAAACGGCATCTTGGGATTTTTTGTCCATGGACTAACCGTCCAAAAAATTTTCTCCGTGATTTTTAGCCCGTTTGCGTTTCTTCTAGGCTTGTCCGGACATGATGCCATGTATGTTGCACAGCTTATGGGAACAAAGCTTGCCACAAACGAATTTGTAGCAATGATGGACCTTAAAAAGCATATTCATTCCTTGCCGCCACATACGGTAGCCGTGGCAACAACGTTCTTAACCTCCTTTGCGAATTTTAGTACAGTGGGTATGATTTACGGGGCCATCGCCTCGATAATGGGTGATGAAAAGTCTCTGATCATCGGAAAAAACGTTTGGAAACTTTTGGTAAGTGGAATTGCTGTATCGCTCCTAAGTGCCATGTTTGTTGGGTTGTTTATATGGTGAAACATTAGAGCCTTGATGGGCTCTTGATTTTTTTGGTAATAATGGCACTAATTAATACGGATACTATTTTTATAAGTGAATGTTCGTCAAACTGGAGGTCCATACATCATGACCAATATAAGCAAGTTCGTTACAGCGATCATCTTCGTTCTTTTAATCACGTTTGAAATGTCACCTATTACGGTCAGTACAGCAGAAACAGAACCTCCACAAATAAAAGGTGCGTTTGGAGTCGCAATAAATGCTGTGACAGGTGAGATTCTCTATAACAAAAATGCACACTCGAAAGCTTATCCTGCAAGTATGACTAAAGTGCTAACAGCCACTATTTTAGATGAAAAAATGAAAAACGGCGAACTGTTAACGGTGAGCCGGAATGCAGCCGCTCAAGAATGCCTCTGTTTGGGGATTAGAGCAGGAGAGAAGATTTCTAAACAAGACGCTATGAAAGCATTATTGTTATTAAGCGCAAATGATGTGGCAGTAACGATTGCTGAAAACGTGGCTGGCAGCGAAGAAGGATTTGCTAAACTGATGAATCAGAAAGTGGCACAATTAGGATTAAAGAACACCCATTTTATTACACCTAATGGTCTCCATGCTCCAAATCATTACACCACACCATATGACATGGCCCTCATCACGAAAGAAGCTATTGAACATCCTAACGTACTGAAGGTCTTATCAACCCAAACGACTCAGATTAAAACAAGCATGCAAGTAAAAACAATTCATAATTTACTTCACATCATGCCAAACGCCATTGCCGGTAAACCTGGATTTACGGATGCAGCACAACACACACTAGTTGAATATTTAAAAAAGGGCAATATGGAAGTCATCTCTGTGGTCATGAAATCGGATAAAAGGTCAAAATACAGTGATATTCAAACAATGGCTAACTACGCCTTCGATTATATGCAGGCACACGCCGCTCGCTAATCATAAAGTCAACCGGAGCAAAATGAAATCTCTACTATTTGATTGATAGCTATAGTTATCAATCTTTTTTATTTACATTAACTTTACAATTGAAATACTTGAATCCAACTATTTATTGTTTTAATATAAGCAAATAGTTATATAATGAATTTTAAATAAGAATATAATTATTTACTTATTTATGGAGGTGTCCGTTTTGTTAACATCGATCATTGAATTAGAGAGAGCTGCTAACGTTTTAAAAATGTTAGGTGATAAAACACGCTTAACCATTATTGGTATATTAAAACAACGTGAGTGCTGTGTATGTGAATTTCTTGAAGTGTTTGATATGAGCCAGCCTTCTATTAGCCAGCATCTTCGAAAATTAAAAGACGCAGGTATGGTTAAAGAGGAAAGAAGAGGGCAGTGGATCTATTATTCCCTTAATCATGGAAGTGAGCTTTATGGACTGATTGAAGATATTTTGAAACATGTACCAGACCAGACAGATAAAATTAAGAGGATTGAAAAAGCAAATCCGACACTTCAATGCGGATGTTAGCTTCAATATAGTTTGGGAGTGAGAAAATGAGTCATACAGAAAAGAAACGTTTATCTTTTTTAGATCGTTACCTAACAATATGGATATTTCTAGCTATGGCAGTAGGCATTGGCTTGGGATTCATCTTTCCAGGATTTGTAGAGGAAATGAACAAATTGCAGGTTGGCACCACGTCTATTCCCCTTGCAATTGGTCTAATTCTAATGATGTACCCGCCTCTGGCCAAAGTCCGTTATGAGAAAATTGGCCGAGTCTTTAAAGATGTTAAAGTCCTAGTCTTATCGCTTGTACAAAACTGGATAATTGGCCCAATTCTTATGTTTTTATTAGCTATTATCTTTTTACCTGATAAACCAGAGTATATGGTTGGTCTTATCATGATTGGATTGGCTCGTTGTATTGCTATGGTTATCGTTTGGAATGATTTAGCCAAAGGTGATGCAGAGTATGCAGCAGGATTGGTCGCATTCAACTCTATATTTCAGGTGTTATTCTTCTCCGTTTATGCGTATGTGTTTGTAACGATTGTGCCGGAATGGATAGGAATCCAAGGAGCAGTTGTCAATATTACAATGTTAGAAGTGGCAAAATCAGTTTTCATTTATCTTGGAATTCCTTTTATCGCAGGAATGATTACACGGTTTACATTAGTAAAGGCAAAAGGCAGACAATGGTATGAGAATGTGTTTATACCTAAAATAAGTCCAATTACACTAGTTGCCCTGCTATTCACTATTATCATCATGTTCTCTTTAAAAGGGGACGCTATTGTTAGCTTACCACTAGACGTAGTTCGGATTGCTATCCCATTGTTAATATACTTTGTTTTAATGTTTTTTGTTTCGTTCTTCCTTGGAAAGAAAATTGGAGCGAACTATCCTGTAACCACAACTCTTGCTTTTACAGCTGGCAGTAATAACTTTGAGTTAGCGATTGCTGTAGCGGTAGGGGTATTTGGAATCCATTCTGGAGCAGCTTTTGCGGCCGTAATTGGACCACTAGTGGAAGTACCTGTAATGCTAGCATTGGTCAACGTAGCATTATGGTTTAAACGTAAATATTTTAAAGAACATGCAGTTTAAAACTTTTAATAAAGGTGGAAATCAACATGAAAAACAAAAAGAAACTATACTTCTTATGTACTGGAAACTCTTGCAGAAGCCAAATGGCTGAAGGCTGGGCAAAGAAACATTTAGGTGACGAATGGGAAGTACGCAGTGCTGGGATCGAAGCTCACGGATTAAACCCTAATGCTGTAAAAGCGATGAAGGAAGCAGGTATTGATATTTCAGCTCATACTTCTGATATAATCGATCCGGAATTTCTAAACAATGCCGATTTAGTTGTAACATTATGTGGTGATGCTGCAGATAAGTGTCCAATCACACCACCTAAAGTAAAACGAGTTCACTGGGGATTTGATGACCCGGCAAAAGCTCAAGGCACAGAAGAAGAGAAGTGGGCATTCTTCCAGCGTGTACGTGACGAAATCGGAGAACGCATTAATCGTTTTGCCGAAACTGGCGAGTAACAATAATCTATTAGCCAAGAGTAAAAGTACTCTTGGCTTTCATTTTTCATATAAATATGGGAATGTACTAAGGAGCTGCAACTGTAGCAGAATAATTCAACTATTTTTGAAACAAAATGCCGATAATATACCAGGTTCTATTTGGATCTTGATATATAATCTGCTTACCAGATAAATAATCACGTTTTAATTGCAAGCATTATATTAACAAAATGGTTAAGAACCGTAGCTGTAAAGGGTTTCTTAATGCACTGTTGTTTCACAACACTCTACTTTTTCATCTTTCGGTTCCGTTGAGCAGCAGGAGGGAGCATTTGCTTTCATTTCCTCCATATTTGCTTTGGTGTAGAAAAACTCCCATTCGTTACCATCAGGATCCTTAACCCAAAATTTATCTTGGAGGGCATAACAACAGGTTGTATTTATTTCGTCAAATTGCGAGAGAATTCCGTTTGCTGCAAGTCTGTCCTTTTGGGCAATAACTTCTTCAGTACTTTCAACTTGAATACCAAAATGCCCAACTTGATTTCCGTTTACTTCATCCCGAATATTAAGTGTAAAGTTTAATCCTGGTGTTTCAAGTAGAAACTTCGCATAATCAGACTTTACTTTAAACGGTTCAACCCCAAATAGTTTGCTATAAAACTCAATTGATTTTTCTAAGTTTGTAACATTAAGACCAACATGTGCGTATTTCATTGTAAATTCCTCCCAAAATTTATTTAGTTTGATTAATGTTTAACAAAGAACAACATCTTGTTTCTCAATTTTCACAGCATCCTTTTTGGATATTGATTTTTTCGCAACAAATTGATATTTGCTTTTGTTGTTGATTTTTCTTAATCATACTTAAGAAATTGCTAAATAGTTTTGCTTTTGGCTTATTTTTTCGATATTTGCTAGTCAATGCTGCCTTTTCCATTTCTTCTTTTCTCATTTCATAATAAACTTTTAATTCCATTTCGTTAAAATACATATTAGCACCCCTTTTTATTTGCAATTTACAAGTATTTATCTTTATTAAAAGAGCAAGTATTCTTGCTCAAATTAATGGTTTACAACATACAGTAGATTTTGACATTGCATCATTTAGTAGTTTGATCGAATTAATAACCATATCTCGTTCAAAATCACTCATATTCGAAAATACTTCTTTTAGGTATTGGTTCATTTCTGCATCAATCCTTGCAGCCACGTACTTTCCTTGCGGAGTTAGGATAAGTTGTGAAACCCGTCGATCCTCAGGAAGAGGAGTTTTTTTTACCAGTTCCATTTTTACAAGTGTTTGAACTTGACGACTAAAAGTAGTTATATCCATTCCTAAAGTATCAGCAACCTGCTGTATAGAAGGTCTGTCTTTTCGAAGAATTTCGTAAAGGATATGGCTCTGTACAAGAGATATTTCTTCACCACCAACCTGGCAGCAGTTTTTATTCAAAAAACCAAAACGTCTTGACATAACTTGAAATAATTCTCTAAGGTCTTCCATTTATTTCACCTCTGATTTATTTATATACAAAATATTTGCAAAATGCAACTTATTTTCTTTTAAATTGGAAAATTTTTTTATATAATTATTTTAAACTAATGAAGTTTAGGGAGGATTAAAATGAGAGCAGGCTTTGAAACAAGGGTGGCTTCAATAGATGATCTAGAAGCGATATTAAACATTTATAACGAAGGGATTAAAGATAGGATTGCAACCCTAGAGGAAGATCAAAAAGATATTGGATATATGACGGAATGGTTTAAGAACCATAACAAGCGTTTTGCAGTCATGGTAATCGAAGATGAAGATGAAATTGTTGGATGGGCGTCATTGAATCCTTATTCCAATCGATGTGCCTATGCAGGCGTAGCAGATTTATCTATTTATATAAGGAGGGATTACCGAGGAAAAGGAGTTGGCTCGATATTATTAAGGGAAATAGAACGAGTAGCAATAAAAAATGATTTTTATAAGATTGTTCTATTTACATTTCCATTCAATAAATTGGGGCAGGGTCTTTATAGAAAAAATGGGTATAGAGAAGTGGGGGTATTTCATAAACAAGGTAAATTAGATGGACGCTTTGTTGACGTTATGATTATGGAAAAGATACTAACATAAAAGTATTGTCATAAAAAATAATTAAAACATTCAAATAATCATTTGACCGTTTTAATAACCTTTCATATACTAATACTCAAATACATCTTTGAATGTTTGGAGGTGACTTAATGAATCGAAAAGAAGGTAAATTAGTTTTCTATTCATTGGATGATGAACATGTCAGACAACCGATTCATGTTGCTTTTAGGCATCAAAAGGAGGTGAAAACCTATGAGTGACTCTATTGAAAAATTAAATGATAAAACGGTTTACCGTGTGCAAGGTTTCACCTGAGCAGGCTGTGCGACAAAGTTCGAAAAGAACGTACAGCACCTGGATGGTGTTGTTAATGCAAGTGTGAATTTCGGTGCGGCAAAGCTTACGGTTTATGGTGATACAACTATAGAGGAATTAGAGAAAGCAGGCGCTTTTGAAAATATAAAAGTCGTTCCTGAAAAACAACGTTTTGAAGAGAAGAAAGAACCTTTTATGAAAAAACATTCTACCGTTATTGCATCAGCAATTTTCTTGCTGGTCGGGTGGCTATCAGCACATATAAATGGTGAAGATAGTATTTCTTCGATTTTAGCTTATGGAGCTTCTATCTTAGTAGGAGGTTACCGTCTTTTTACAACGGGCTTGAAAAATTTATTCCGCTTTGAATTTGATATGAGGACACTCATGACGATTGCCGTTATCGGAGCCGCTTTGATTGGTGAATGGGGAGAAGGGGCAACAGTAGTGATCCTGTTCGCCATCAGTGAGGTTCTAGAGTCTTACTCGATGGATAAAGCGAGACAATCCATTCGTTCCTTAATGGATATTGCTCCAAAAGAAGCCTTGATTCGAAGAGACGATCAAGAGTTTACGGTGGAAGTGGATGATATTCGAATCGGCGATATTATAATTGTAAAACCTGGACAGAAAATAGCTATGGATGGAATTGTTGTAAAAGGGTTATCAACTGTTAATCAAGCGGCAATAACTGGGGAGTCTGTTCCAGTTTCTAAAACAATGGATGATGAAGTATTCGCTGGAACTCTAAATGAAGAAGGACTTCTTGAAGTGAAAGTGGCTAAACATGTGGACGATACTACTATCGCAAAAATCATTCATCTTGTTGAAGAGGCACAAGCTGAACGAGCTCCGTCACAAGCCTTTGTAGATCGCTTTGCAAAATATTACACGCCAGTCATTATGTTTATTTCCTTGTTAGTGGCTGTCATTCCACCACTATTTTTTGATGCAGATTGGAGTAAGTGGGTTTATCAAGGTCTAGCTGCCCTTGTAGTTGGTTGTCCTTGTGCTCTTGTTATTTCCACGCCTGTTTCTATTGTGACGGCAATCGGAAATGCCGCTCGAAATGGTGTGTTAATCAAAGGTGGGATTCATTTAGAAGAAATGGGAGCAATTCAAGCCATTGCCTTTGATAAAACGGGCACTTTAACAGAGGGAATACCCGTTGTAACGGATTATCTGCCTCAAGGTAATACAAATGCAAATGAACTTCTTACCATGATCGCTGCGTTAGAAAACGGTTCTCAGCATCCGCTGGCTTCGGCGATTATGAAAAAGGCTGAACAAGAGAATTTATCTTATCAAAGCCTTGCCATTGAAGACTTTTCTTCTATTACAGGTAAAGGAATCAAAGGCAGAATCAATAATAAAGTGTATTATGTAGGAAGTCCTAGCTTTTTCGATGAAATTTTATCACATCGGTTCCCATCGAATATAAAATTGACTATAGACGAACTTCAAAATAAAGGGAAGACAGTCATGGCAGCGGGGACTGATTCAGAAATCTTAGCACTCATTGCAGTTGCTGACGAAGTGAGAGGGAACAGCAAATCCGTTATCCAGAAGCTGTACTTATTAGGTATCCAAAAAACTCTCATGTTAACGGGCGATAATAAAGGAACAGCCTATGCCATTGGCCAGCAGGCAGGGGTTTCTGATATCAAAGCAGATCTTTTACCTCAAGATAAACTAACCTTTATTAAGGAATTAAGAAATAATTATGGCCGGGTAGCCATGGTCGGGGACGGTGTGAATGATGCTCCTGCACTTGCTGCAGCGACCGTTGGAATTGCGATGGGAGGGGCTGGAACGGATACAGCTCTCGAAACTGCGGATATTGCATTAATGGCTGATGATTTAGGAAAGCTGCCATTTACGGTTAAACTAAGCAGAGCAGCCTTATTAATCATCAAACAAAACATCACGTTTTCGCTAGGGATTAAACTAGTAGCCTTGTTATTAGTGATCCCAGGGTGGTTAACTCTTTGGATAGCGATTTTTGCTGATATGGGTGCCACACTGATCGTTACGCTTAATGGTTTACGACTTCTCCGAGTGAAAGACAAATAATTTTTGAGCTTTTCATTTTGGGAGCTTTTTAAGTGAGTGGGAATAAACAACTGGCAGATATAGTACTTTTTTGCTAAAATGTTTTTATAAAATTTCAAATGGCGATGGAGTTCGCCATAAATGCCCGAAGAGCTAATGACTCCTATCAGAAAAGATCTGGTAGGAGTCTATTTATTTCTGGGAAGTTTATATTTGAGGTGAGAAAATGACTTTTTTATTTGTTGGGATTGCAGGAATTATTGGGGCTTTATTACGTTATTTATTAGGCATTTACGTTGGGGAGTGGTGGTTTCATGAGTTCCCATTAGCAACCCTTGTGACCAATATGGCCGGGAGTTTTCTATTAGGCTGGTTTACCAACTTCCTACCAAGATTTAAATCTTTACCTCCTTATGTTATTACGGCATTGAATACTGGACTTATAGGTTCTTTTACTACATTTTCTACCTTTAGTGTTGAAACGGTTCATTTAATTAGTGCGGCTAAGTGGGGAACAGCAATTCTTTATGTGCTCCTCAGTCTTTGGGGTGGCCTTCTATTATGTTGGATGGGCTATCGATTGGGTTTGAAAACAGAAGAATCAACAGAAGTAGAGAGAGGTGAAAAATGATGGTAACGAATATAGCTTTAGTGGCGGTCGGAGGATTTTGTGGCGCCATTTCCCGCTTTGGTTTAAGCAACTTGATTAAGGGAAGATATCCCACTACCTTTCCGTTTGCTACCTTGTTAATCAATTTAGCTGGATCGTTTTTGTTGGGGTTAATCTTTGGGGCAAACATAGAAAATACGTGGCGATTACTCTTGGGTACTGGTTTCATGGGGGCATTTACCACTTTTTCAACATTTAAATTGGAAAATATACAGTTACATGAAAAAAAACATGGGAAAGTACTTGCTCTATATCTAACCATCAGCTACACCTGTGGAATCTTACTTGCATTTTTAGGGATGAAGCTAGGCAGTTTTTTCGTATAAACTTTATCAATTATGCATATAACAAAGACTGCAAAAAACTATAACGGGTTCTCTTCAAGGGGACAAAATAAGCAAATCGCATAGTAAATCCACACCTACTCGCAAGTATCGAGTAGGTGTTTTTAATTCCTCAATCATATCTAATTTGAGCAAACAGGAATTTATCATTGACTAAACGTTCATTCAATAATAAAATAATACTGTAATATATGTTAAATTATGGAAGGTGTGATGTGTTTTCATTAGGACATTAATGGTAAAGAGTATCTGGGTGTTCAAGTGAAATAGATTATACCGAACTTATTTTGACACTAACATATTTGAACATTTATAAGAAGAGATCACTGCTTTTATGGAGGAATGAATTTACAATGCCGCGAACACCTGAAGAGAATGAGCGTATTCGCCAACTTTCAAAACAAAATATTCGAGCTGCCGCTATGGAGTTATTTATTAAACAGGGATATTATGCTACCTCTATTAACGATGTAGCTAAACAAGCGGGCATTTCTAAAGGGTTACTATACAATTACTATAAAGGAAAAGAAGAACTGCTGTCTGAAATGGTCGAGGCTAGAACAAGGGAAGTAATAGAAGTAATGGAAGGAGCAGCCACTCTCGAGAAACCCAGTGAGCAACTTAAACACATTATCGAAGAAGCGATTGATAATATCCATCAAAGCCCAGAAGTCCATCGATTCTATCTGCATCTGCAAACTCAGCCAGAGGCAGACGAAGAGTTGATTAAATACAGTAAACTAATTATTAAAGAAAACGCTAGAATGTTTGAGGTACAATGTAAAATATTTGAAAGGCTGGGAGTAAAGCAACCAAGGAAACGGTCGTTATATTTTTCATCCGTCCTTCAAGGTATTATGTTGATGATATCTACGTATCCACACGAGTTTCCGATAGAAGAAATTAAAAAACAGATCATTCAAGAATTTTGCAGCGCATAAAAGGAAAGTGAAAATTGTCAGCCATTATTATAGAGAGCACTTCTTAAGTTAAAAGATCTTCGTTTATCATGCCAGCTTGGTTGCAGATTGCAGGCAATACTCACACATTCGCTTGGAATATGCAGGTAGGGGAATGAAATAAAATGGGTTTCAACTGGTGAAGCCCTCTGGGAGATGCGCGAGATGGAAACACGGGTAAATCAAATTGAATTGAATGGACTCACTTTTCAATATCGAGAGAGTGGGGACCCTTCTGCAGCACCGCTTGTAGCACTTCACGCACTGGGAAAAAGTGCAGAATCATGGGATCAGGTGGCAGTTGCATTAGGAGAAAAATACCGAGTATTAGCTTTAGATCAGCGGGGACACGCCGGGAGTGCAAAAGCTGGAACTTACAGCTTCGAAGTGATGTGCGATGATTTGCTTCATTTTGCAAATGCGATGAATTTAGATCAATTTACGCTACTTGGTCATTCCATGGGAGGAACTGTATCCTATCTTTTCTCGGAAAGATTTCCTTCAAGGATAGAAAAGTTAATTGTTGAAGACACTCCACCTCCTTTTTCAGATAAGCCAATTGAGATTCCTTCTAAACCTCCTGGTCCCCTGCCGTTTGATTGGCTGGTTGTGCCTTCGATACTAAGGCAACTTAATGACCCCAATCCCGAATGGTGGGCCCGTCTTAAAGACATTTTCATGCCGACTCTTATTATAGGCGGTGGGTCCAGTCATGTTCCCCATAATAAATTGAAAGAAGTTACGGAACTTATACCGAATAGCGAGTTAGTGACAATAGATAATGCCGGGCACTTTGTGCATGATGATAATTTACCAGCATTCCTAGCTGCCGTAAAAATGTTTCTTCGTTCATAAGTTTTCGAATACTTTCCATTTCCTTATTCCTATTGAACAAGCGGGGAGGCTTTAATTGAGGAGGGAAACTTCGGGTTCTATGGGTTAAAAAGACTTAATACAGATCTTTATACTAAAAGTGAAATAATTTCATTGCCATACGACATAATGACAGTCCTGAATTTTTTGATCTTAAAAATATCTATAAAATGAGTGAGGGATTGGCGATGCCATTTTTCAAAACCAAAGAACGTTTGCAATTATTTTACCAAGATTGGGGAACAGGCAATCCAGTAGTTTTTGTTTCTGGATGGTCACTAAGTTCTAGAATGTGGGATTATCAGAGAATTTTTTTAGCAGATCAGGGCTTGCGGTGTATAGCATATGATAGACGCGGTCATGGGCGTTCCGATGATCCGGGGACCGGATACGACTTCGACACCCTGGCAGACGATCTTGCTGGACTGATAGAATACCTGAATCTGCGAAATGTCACGCTTGTAGGTCATTCTATGGGTGGTGGTGAAGTGATTCGATATCTAACACGTCATGGCAACGATCGGGTGGACCGTGCAGTGCTTGTCGCTGCCATTGTGCCATTTTTGATGAAAACAGAGGATAATCCTGAAGGTGTATCCAAAGATGTCGCAGAAATGGTGCGTGAAATGTGGAAACGAGACTTTCCAAATTGGTTACTTCAAAATGAGCTGCCATACTTCAATCGTTCTGATACCAGCTCAATAGGTGAATGGACTCGGTGGGATATGCTGCAGACATCGCTTAAAGCAGTGGTTGAGTGTAATAAAGTTATCATAGAAACGGATTTTCGCGAGGAGATGCGGTCCATCAATGTACCTACACTCATTATCCACGGTGATAAAGATCGATCAATCCCGGTAGAAATCTCCGGACAAAAGTCAGGAATGTTATTACCCAAGAACCGGTTTATTTTGTATAAAGATGCCCCGCATGGACTATACATCACACATTCAGACCGGCTAAATAATGACCTATTAACATTTATTAAGGGTTAGAAATGAAAAGATAATAACAGAATTCTTTTTCTTAGTCTAATTAAAAGAAGGTATAATTTCTCTTCATTAAGAGAGTTATACCTTCTTTGTTGTTACTTTAAGATTCTTAATAACCTTAGGTTTTTCAGTGCATTCAAAATCTAAGCGGATTTACTTACTGATCCCTTTGTTCTTGCTATAGTCCCAATATTTGAGGGTATCTGTTTGTCCAGTTGGTTCACTTTTTACAATCTGTCCGTCTTTGTCTTTATAGACTTCATATTCCTCATACGTTTCGATGATATATCCAGCCTCTTTTTCACGTTTCACCAGTTTCTCTTTTGTTTCGGGTACATTTGTAGATGATTCCACGGATGCCGGTATCGCTACGGCTGGCTGGTCGTTTGAATAAGCATAATTTTTATTCAGGAATGAGTAGGGCGAATCAAGATAAGCTGAAAAGCCTAAGAGAATCACAGCAAAAAAAACACTGATAAAGGTTTTTCTTTTCATGTATATGCTCCTCATTTCTTTTGAATCCTCAAACCCATTTTATGCATGTCCATCGAACATATGCCTCTTTAATTAAAGGTTCGTTACCTTAACGGGACTCAACTGGGGACGGAAAATTACAAATAATACTAAGGCAACGAATGTAATCACAACTCCTGAAATATAAGGAAGTCCCATCGTTAAAGAAAATAACCAGCCACCCAGTGGCGGTCCAATAATCCGGCCCAATGAATCAAAAGAAGATAATATACCAGTCGCCCGTCCATGTCCAGCAGACGAGGTCTTGGTCAATAGGGAGGAGACACTTGGTCGAATGACACCATTACCCAACCCAAAAATAGTTAGGAAAATCGCGGCAGTAGTAAAACTATGAACAAGCAGGATTAGACCAAACCCGATTGCAGAGACAATCATTCCCCCTTGAATGACTACGCTCTCGCCGTATTTCTTCGTTAATCTGCCGACTAATCCACCTTGGACAAGAGCACTGCCAAATCCCATGATCATGAAGATGTAACCAAGCTGAATGGAATCCAAGCCCGCTTTTCTAGCAGCGAAATAGGCAAATGTTGCTTCAAGACCAGATAACGATAAAGAAATCAGAAACTGTACAAAAAAGAGAATAGATGTATGACTATTCATCGCTTTCCAGAAAGATGGTTTTTTCTGTATCGTGTCGCTGCCTTTCTGTTTCGACTCCTTTAATAGGATTAATACAAGAAATAAGGTAATAAACGAAGACCCACTGGCAAGATAAAAAGGCATATTCAAGCTGATCTTTGAAAAAACACCTCCGATTGCCGGACCAAACACAAAGCCAAGTCCTGTTGCAGCCCCTACGATCCCCATCCCTTTACCTCTATTTTCCTCTGTTGTGATATCCGCAACATAGGCCATCGCGGTAGGCATATTTGCTGAGGATAGTATTCCTCCAATAATTCTTGCCGCAAACAACATCCACAATTGCGTTGATATGGCTTGGACGAAAAAGGAGATCGCTAGACCGGCTATTCCAAGCATCATTACCGGCTTTCTCCCAATTCGATCGGAAACCTGCCCCCAAATAGGGGCAAAAATAAGCTGCATAAGTGAATAAACTGCCATTAATAGTCCGAGTTCAGTTGGATTTGCACCCATTTCCTCTGCATAAAACGGCAAAACAGGAATGATGATTCCGAACCCAACCATTACCAGGAACATAACTAAAAATAATATAGGTAAAGCCTTTTTTGTTTCCAACAACAATACTCACCCCCAATATGAAAAAAACAGTACATACTTTATAAGAATAAAGGATTTAGATGGACTAAAACAAGCATATGATTCCCATTCTTTCCTTTATTGGAAATGGTATGCAAGGAAAAGCGATAGCGACTTACAAATGAAGCTTACAAAATGGCGAAATGGAACAAATCAGTTTTGTAATTTAGATATTGGTCTGAAAAGCACAACAGCTGAAAGATATAGGAAAACCCCAAGCTAATCATTGATATCATATTACTATAAAAATGCTAGCAATTTGATATCTTCAAACTAGTGAATGCTAGATCATACAAAAAACACATCTTATTGTTAAGATGTGTTTTTTGAACTTATTTTACTGCTTTTCTCGTACTTTCAGATGCAAAGTCTGCAATTATTACAAGTATCATATAACATAAGAGAAGCAAGGTAATTTGTGTGTAGTTGAAAAAGCTCATGGCTAACTTAAAGTCCATCCCTAAACCGCCTGCTCCAACAAACCCAACAACGATCGTTGTCCTCATAATTACTTCCCATCGATAGAGAATATAGGTCAGAAATCTAGGCATGACAATCGGCAGAATCCCGTAAAATAAGCTTTCTACTTTTGATGCCCCGGCTGTTGCCAAGTTTCGAATTGGGCGGGAATCCATATCTTCGATCACTTCTGCCCATAGTTTCCCTAGTATCCCGAAATTATGAAGGGCAAGAGCAATCGCACCTGGCAATAAACCCGGTTTGAAAATAAAAATAATCATCATGGCCCAAACAAGTTCAGGAACTGCCCTAGAAAAAATATAAGCGAGGCGGACCACGCCATAAAGCAGCCAATTATACCATTTTTTAGCCCCAGATAATTTCCCATTGGCAATGTTTCGAGCCGCAGGAACCACTGTAAGGAAGGCGGTAATCGTCGCGAAACCAATTGCCATAATACTCATTTCTAGAGTTTCAAGAGTTAGCTTTAAGGCAGCGGACCAGCTTTCTCCATCTAAAAAGGCCGGATGATCCACTCCGATACCAATAAGTCCGCCGAAAAATCTTTTGGCCGCTTCCATATTTTTTTCAGAAAGCAGTTCAATAAATTGCGCATTTTCACTAATTTTAATGAATACCCATGATCCAACAATCAGCAATAAGGTAAAGAAAACAGATCTCCATCCAGAACTAAAGCCACGCTGTTTCTTTCGTTCGGTTAAGGCGCGTCGGACAAAATTACTCCATAAATCTACAAAGATGACAAGTCCGATGAGAAAGAACACAAACGCCCATACCCGATCATATCTTAAATCCTGTAGCGATAACTGAATTTGATAGCCCAAGCCGCCAAGGCCAATAAAACTCATAATCGCTGAGGAACGGATCGCACATTCAAAGCGGTACATCGTATAACTAATCATATCCGCCCAAACCAATGGAAGGTAGCCATATATAAGAGTTTGGAGTTTAGAGGCACCGGATGTTTTTAATGCTTTTATTGGTTCTTTTGAGACATCATTTAACATATCCGCGAAGATTCTGCCCAAGATTCCACCGTAGGGTATGGCAAGGGCAAGAATTGCTGCGTAAGGGGAAAGTCCCACAGCTGCCACAAACAGCCATGCCCAAATGAGTTCATGTATCGAACGGGTAAATCCTAAAATACCTCTAAAGAACACTTTAGAAACCCATCTTGAAGTATTCGTAGAAGTTAATACTCCTGATGCGAGAATCCCGACGACAAAAGCATACAGGATGGCGAGCGACATTCCTGCAACGGCATACGCCAATGTAATCCACGCGGATTCAAGTCCAAGTACGAGTACATCAGGGGAAAGATCAGGATGAAAAAGGCCTTCAATTATTTGGACTAATGTTGGAATCCCCCCGGAATGAAATAAATCAGCATTCCACCGTACTGAAAAAAGACTCCAGATAAAGATAGCTGCCAACAGGAGAGAAAGTAGAAAGCGATTATGCAAGCGAAGTAAGCGGGTTAACTTCATAAGGTACCACCGCTATTTATTTGATATAACTCAGCTAAGAGGTCATCGGTCACTTGACCGGTTGGCAGGTCAAAAAATATCTCGCCATTTTTCATCGATATTATTCTTGTAAAATATTTTCTGGCGTATTCAAGAGAGTGGAGGCTGGTAATTAGCGTCTGGTTCTCCTCGGTGACAATTTTTGTCAGCATGGATAAAATGTCATCTGCTCTCGCAGGATCTAATGAAGCGACTGGCTCATCGGCTAATATGATTTCCGGTTTTTGGACCATTAATCTTGCCATGGCAACACGCTGCTGCTCACCGCCCGATAAGGTCGAGGTGATTTCATACGCCTTCTCATGAAGTCCGACGCGTTCTAATGCTTTAATTGCTGATTCTTTCTCCTGAGGGACTAATAATGAAATAAGAGATTTAAAGGTACTCCATTCAGAAAGTTTGCCAGCCAGGACATTATGAATGACTGCAAGTGGACCGATTAAATCAAATTGCTGGCGAATGACTCCCACTTTTTTGGCGAAGATTTTGCCTTTTTTATAGGATGAAAGGGGCTGGCCATCGATGAAAAGGTCTCCACTGGAAATGGGCACAAGGCCAGTAATGGAATTAAGCAGAGTGGTTTTTCCCGCTCCGCTTGGACCAATTAATGCGACTAATTCACCTTGTTTTATGGTAAAAGAAAGGGAAGATAAGGCTATCTTCCGCTCAAAGTGTTTTGTTAAATTTTTGGCTTCAATCATATTTTTTGAAGACATTTCTCTGACACCTACTACTTAATAATGTTTAATTCTTTTGCTACCTTTTGAATCTTTTCGTAATTACTATTTTTAGTTTCGATAAATTTATCGGTTTGGAAAAAGTCCGTAATTTCTTTTTGATCAGTTGTAATCGATAGGATTGCATCTTCTACCTTTTTCTTAGCACCATTTCCAAAAACATCATCCACATTGCTGTTGATGGTCCAGTTATAATCATAGAAAGAAGGGGTTGTATAGAATACTTTTACTTTGTTTGTATCAACTTTTTTATCTTTAACGGCTGCTTGCCAAACAGCTTCGTTTAGTGCACCCGCTTTAAATGCCCCAGATTCTACTAATTTATATGTAGTATCATGAGAACCAGAGAAGTTTGGTTTTCCATCAAAGTCTTTGTTCGCGTCAATTCCAGCTTCTGTTAAGTAATAACGTGGCATTAAATGTCCAGATGTCGAGCTTTCACTGCCAAACGTGAACGATTTACCTTTTAAATCTTCAAGCTTGGTAATACCTGAATTCGGTTGAGTAATGAATACAGAGTGGAATTCAGCATCTCTTGGTCTTTGCGCAAAAGATTCAGCACCTGGTACAAGATTGATGGCTTGAACACTTGTTAAACCACCAAACCAAGCCATATGAATTTCACCGCGTTGAAACCCTGTTACAAGCGCTGCATAGTCAACAGATGGAACAAATTCTACTTTCATTCCTGTTTTTTGACTAAGATAATCCGCTACTGCCGTCATGCCTTTATCAAGTTCTGACGCATTCTGGTCAGGAATCGCACCGATCTTAAAAACTTCTTTTGTATTGGTAGTTGTTTCTTTTTTGCTATCGCTTGCTTTTTCATCTTTTTGGCTGCTGCATGCAGCTAGTGAAAAGACGAGGATAACTAATAATAACATAGAAAGCCATTTCTTCATAAATGTCCGCACCTCTTAGTATAGTTATTTCTTATAGCCTTTCTCATTATAAAGAAAGAAATTTGTTGGATAAATTCATTTAATCTATTTGTCCTATTTTTTTCAATCGATTATTTCGATATATTTAAAAGACCTCAAACCGTAAATGCCCAGTCACAATAAGAAAAACCCCTGCTTTCGCACAGGAGTTTTAAATATTTTCTTAGATTGATAATTGTGACCATTCCTCGACATTCCACACCTTGGTTACCCAGCATCGAATGGCGGGTGATTTTTTTCTTGTAATTGATGAAGATGCTTAAACAAGCACTAAACCTTGTACATATAATAAGGAATAAGGGAAGGAGTGTTATAATGGCAGCGTACAATCAAGATGGGATCACGATTGGAACGATCTCTGGGGGAATTGTTAACTTTGGTGGGGCTGTTACCATTGCTCCGATATCAATCACAAAGACAAGTACAGGTTCAGATAATCAAGGGGGCACCACAACAAGTAGTAGAAGCGGTTCTTCTTCTGAATCAACCACATCAAGCAATAGTAGGAGTTCGTCTAGCAGTAGTAATTCAAATAGTAGTTTTACCAACACAGAAATATCAGACATTCTTGAGGTTATCAGGCGGAGTTTAGCATAAGCCGTCTGATTTTTTTATTTTACTTAAAGGCTGTGTAAACGATAATTTTTATACTCTGTTGATTGGATTGGAAAGCGCTCGACTCCTGCGGGAGTACGGGGCAGAGGAGGCTCCACGGCACGTCCGCGGAAAGTGAGCGCCTG
>NZ_JBALPZ010000132.1:0-12548 GCF_036965645.1 Neobacillus drentensis | reverse complement strand
GGAGCCTCCTCGGCGCTTACGCGCCTGTGGGGTCTCCCCTGCCCCGTACTCCCGCAGGAGTCGAGCGCCTTCCGCTTCAATTAACATAGTATAAGAAATTATATCGTTTAATAGAGCCACATACAAAAAGGTTGTACTCTCTAGAAGAGGGGTACAACCTTTTTGTATTGTAGGATAAATAGTTTGATTTCACAAATAGTTCACTAATTCAACCTGAGCTTTGCGCTAAAGGAAAGTTTGATACTTCTAAGTTGACAGCGGTATCATTCTATATTAACCTTACAAATGTAATTTGTTTAGTAAACAAATTAAATATGCGAATCTTTTCTTTTTCTTTTTTATGGAATATTGAAAAGGGTTGCAGTAAAAGAAATACATACATCGGGGGGGATTCAAAATGCAAGGACTAACAGACTCATTACCCATCATATGGGTAGCGGTGGGGGTCGCATTACTCTTATTTTTGAATATGAAATGGAAACTGAATGGGGTTCTGGCACTCCTAATTGCGGCTATATTCGTAGGAATCATGAATGGCTTATCACTGCCAGAAGTCATAGAAACAATTAAAAAAGGTCTTGGCGGCACACTTGGCAGTTTGGCATTAGTCATTGGATTTGGTGCGGTACTGGGGAAATTGATGGTGGACTCAGGTGCTGCACAACGAGTAGCGTCTACACTCTTAAATAAATTCGGTGTCAAAAATGTTCAATGGGCGATCTTGCTCGTCGGTGCGATTTTCGGTGTCTCAGTATTTTACGAGGTGGCATTTATTATCTTAGCTCCACTGGTAATCAGTATCGCGGTTGAAGCAAAAATGCCATACTTACGCCTTGGTGTGACGATGGTTGCCGCAGCCACAATGGCTCATAGTATTTTTCCGCCGCAGCCGGGTCCAGTGGCCCTTGTTTCTGCCTATGGTGCCGATATGGGTATGGTTTATATTTTGGGTCTTGTCGTGGTTATTCCAGCCATTATCTGTTCGGGGATTATTTTTCCAAAATTGATGCGTAATGTGGAGCGTCCGGTTCCGCCATTATTAAAGAAATCAAAAGAGTTTACTGATGAAGAAATGCCTGGTTTCGCTGTAAGTTTAATTGTTCCTTTAATTCCAGCCATTATTATTACTGCAGCAACTATTTTAAATATTTTTATCAAAAAAGATTCGACAGCCTATCAAGTTATAAACTTCTTCGGAAGTGCTGAAATCAGTATGTTACTTGCTGTTTTAGCGGCCGTATACGTATTTGGTATTCGTATTGGCCGGACCATGCCTGAAGTAATGAAATCCTTTTCAGGGGCCATTGAGGGCGTTGCGATGGTTATCTTCATCGTTGGCGCAGGAGGAGCGTTCAAACAAATTATCTTAGATTCAGGCGTTGGTGACTATATCGCCAAAATGATGGAACACACAAGCATTTCACCACTTATTATGGCGTGGTTTATAACAGCATTGCTCCGTTTAGCGACAGGTACAGGTGTTGTTTCTGCGATTACCGCAGCCGGGATTGTTGGTCCATTAATGCATCAATTTGATGTCAATCCTGCCTTGATGGTATTAGCAACTGCTGCTGGCAGTAACACCATTACCCATGTGAATGATGCCTCTTTCTGGTTGTTTAAGGAATACTTTAATTTATCCATTAAAGATACACTCAAATCATGGGGACTTCTTTTGTTAATTAACTCACTTGTCGGATTAGGAATTGTCTTATTGCTTAGCTTGTTTATCTAAATGGAAAGTGGAGGGTGCCGCATTCGAATGTGGTGCTCTTTTTTTGGCAAAAAAACATCCCACTTCCTTCATGCCCGCGGACACACAAGAATCCTGTCTGACATAAATTAAGATAAGAAATCCAACTGTAAAGGATGTTCAACCATGTCATTTAATCCCCCAGTCAAGATTGATATCGTAAGCGGCGGGATCGTACAATTTGGAGGTGCTTTGTTTGTTTCTCCCAAAAGTGCTTCAAAAACCGCATTTGGCGCAGGGTCTGATAATACAGGTGTGCACATTGTAACCATTAGCGGAATTAGTGCAACAAATGCGCCCGACTGTGATGTCATTGACCAGCCAATCGTTCAGGATGCATAATTTAATAGAACGAGGCTGCCATGAACCCATGGCAGCCTTTTTCATCTATCATTGCCTCATTTCTGTTTAGTAAGTTAATAGGCTATGGAAATAATTTATCAATGTGAGCAGACTTGATTCTTGCTATATTAACAATAAGTATCATTATAGGAAAATAGTCAGATATATAATATCTCTTTTATAAATAGAAGTTTTTGGGGGGATCATCTTGGAAGTCATCTTTGTTTTTACACTCATCATCCTCTTTTTGATTATAGCAGGTAAATATATAACGGTGTCTGTCCGAGATGTGACCAAGTGGAAACAAACAGAGCGGGAATTAATTGAAAGTGAGCACCGCTACCGCAGTTTAGTAGAGGTATCTCCAAAGGCGATTCTTGTATTTAAAGAAAATCGTATTGTGTTTGCCAATCAGGCCGCGATGCAGCTGTTTGGTGCTGCCGATGAGAATGATCTGCTCGGAAAAAGTATCTTTGAATTTATCCATCATGAAGACCGTGTAGAATTAATAAATAACCTCTCAAGATTGTCTAAACATGAGAATGTCGCTATGCGTGAGTATCGATTTAATACGTTAGATGGAAGAACCATTTTTGTAGATTCAGTTGGGACAAATATCATGTTTAATGGGCATCCTGCTCTGATGGCTGTAGGAAGCGATATCACAGAGAAGAAGAAGCTTCAAGAGCAAATCAAAATGAGTGAACAACGTTATAAATCACTTTTTGATTACCATTCGGACGCTGTTTATTCTCTAGATTTAGAGGGGAGATTTACAAGCGCTAACAAAGTGTGTGAGACATTATCTGGTTATAGTCCCCAAGAGCTGTTAGGCAAAAGCTTTACGGAAATTGTATATGACGAGGACTTGGATGAAACGCTGAGACTGTTTCATTTATCAAGTGGCGAAGATGCAGCAAGTATGCAAAATATTGTGACTCGCCTTAAGTGCAAACACGGGGAAATTCTTAGTTTAAATGTAACCATTATCCCGATTATTGTGGATGAGAAAACCGTTGGGGTTTATGGAATTGCAAAAGATATTACAGAGTTTATTAAAAATCAGGAAATGGTCGAGCATTTGGCCTACCACGATTATTTAACCGGTCTTCCTAATCGGAATATGTTAGAGTCACTCCTAGTAAACGGAACGATTATGATTAAAAGTATCGCCATACTATTCATCGATCTTGATCGTTTTAAGATTGTCAATGATACATTAGGTCATTCCATGGGTGATCTGCTATTGAAAAAAGTTGCGGAGCGTTTAAGGGAAGCCCTTTCAGATCAAGATTTAATCTTCAGACAGGGTGGAGATGAGTTTATCGTCATTTTAAATGATGCGGACCGGGAGCGTGCAGATGCTGCGGCTAATCGAATCCTTGAAGCCTTTTCCACACCGTTCCAGTTGAATTCGACGGAAGTTTTTACTTCTCCGAGCATCGGAATCAGTTTATCCGAGGAGGATGGGGAAACGGTCGAAACACTGATTAAGTATGCTGATTTTGCGATGTACCAGGCAAAAAAGGCTGGAAAGAAGACGTATCGCTTTTATTCCTGCATCAAGTATGAAGGGAATTTTGATCCGTTAAAAATGGAATTGGATCTTCATAAAGCCATTAAACAAAATGAATTATTTCTACAATACCAGCCAAAGGTTAATTTGAAAACAGGAAAAATAATTGGTGCTGAAGCATTGCTCCGTTGGAACCACTCTCAGTGGGGGATGGTTTCGCCGGCAAAGTTTATTCCGGTAGCAGAGGAATCTGGCTTAATTATTTCCATTGGAGAGTGGGTGTTAAGGCAAGCGTGTCAGCAGAATAAACACTGGCAGGATAGGGGACTGCCGCCAATGGTCATCTCAGTTAATCTCTCTGCACGCCAGTTCTCACATAGCAGTATGGCTGCCACGGTTAAAAGAGTACTAAACGAAACAGGGCTCGACCCGCATTTTTTAGAGCTTGAAATCACCGAAAGTATGACGATGGATCTTGAACATACGATTTCCACCCTGCACGAATTAAAGCGGCTTGGTGTGCTCATCAGTATTGATGATTTTGGAACAGGATTCAGTTCATTGAATTATTTAAAACAGTTTCCAGTTGATACGTTAAAGATTGACCAGTCTTTTGTACGGGAGCTGTTAAATAATAATAATGATGATACGATTGTAAAAACCATTATATCGATGGCACATCATCTCCAGCTGAAAGTGGTGGCAGAGGGGGCTGAAACTAGGGAACAGTTAGTCTTTTTACAACAGCATCTTTGTGATGAGGGACAAGGTTATTTCTTTAGTAAACCGGTTTCTGCTGAAGCTTTGATTGAAGAATGGACAAAGATTGAACAGCTAGTCAAAGAATTTGGGATTTCACAGGAGATTGATCACACCATGTGGTCCGAGGAAGTCTACCCCATGAACAGACAAGGGCTGTATGATACACTGAGCCGAATATGAACCATTTGATTAGACTAAATTACGGTCATAAAAACATATTTTAATTCATACCAAAAAAGGACGCACCCTAAGCGTCCTATTTAATATGTTCCTTCCTTTACCACTTCCGGGACAGTCATTTGCTGCTTCTGGGTCAAAAAGAAAAAGACGCCAGCCAAAACAAGCAGACCGCCGACAATTTGCCAGCCAGCTAGATGTTCATGCAATAAGAAGAATGCTAAAATCGTAGCACCAACAGGTTCTCCTAAAATACTCATCGATATCGTTGTGGCATTTACATAGTTTAATAGCCAATTATTGATTACATGACTAACGGTTGGAACCGTGGCGAGCAATAGAAAAATGCCCCATTCCTTTGCCGGATAACCAACAACCTCAACACCAGCAGAAAAATTATAAATGGTAAGCACAATCGCTGCTGAGAAAAAGACACAAAAGCTATAAAGCCAATGAGAAACCTTTTTAACAGTCGTCTGGCCAATTAACAGGTAACCTACAACCGAGATTACACTAAAAAAGGAGAGGATATCCCCCATAATCGCTCCTTTACTCAGGCCGAAGTCACCCCAGCCAATCATCATCGCACCAATGATGGCAATTCCCATAGTCAGCATGGATGAAAGGGTGGTCCGTTCCTTATATAAAAAGAACCCTCCTACCAAGGAAACAATTGGCTGCAGCGCCAAAATAATCGTGGAACTGGCTACCGTTGTTAATTTTAGTGAGCCAAACCAGAGAACAAAGTGAAACGCTAAAAAAAGGCCGGAAAAAAATAAAAAATACCAATCCTTTATCGCGATTTTTTGGAATTCATGACGCTTTTTCCAAACGATTGGCAGCATTAATATACTGGCAAACCACATCCGGTACATACTGAGAATAGATGCCGGTGCGTCTGACCACTTCACAAAAATAGCCGAAAACGAAATCGCAATAATCGAAATCGTCAGCGGCAGGGCAATCGATCGTGAACTTTCCTGTTTCATGTATACCTCCTATATGCGGTACTAATGTCAAACTTCTTCCTAATTATACTCGCGTTTTTTTTCAGTCACAACGCCTTTCCAGAAACTAACCAAGTAGAGAAGGTGGTTTGTTTAGTTAACCGGCTTCCTTAATGCCTTTAATTTTTGAAACGTACTGTTTACATATAGGAAAAACAAGAGATATATACATAGGGTAAGTAAATAGACGGGGTAGGAGTAGGCGAATTTCCAACTGTAATATTTGAACATATTAAACTCTAGACTGATCCATTCTACGATCATAGCAATGACTGACCATCCCATAATGTACCCAAATAATCGAATCCCGCGAATTGACCACTTATCAAAGAAATAAATAAAAAAATACCCAAACGGCGGATAAATAAACCAGCCAATCCAATCAAACCACTCAAATTTTCCATAGTCATTGATATCATACGTATTAAAACTTGAGCCTGCTAAGATATGGTCGATTACTTGCACATAGGCCATACCGAAAAAAAGGATCAGCAGTGTAATGGTGAGCGGGAATCGTTTTGGCAGCTTTACGATTAACCAATAAGTGACAATAAGGGAAATAATAATAAACCATTCGTTTTCGTCAAATTTATCTGGCAGTAGTAACATTAGCGATTCAACTCCTTCAGGATTAATTTTCGAAATAAATGATGAAGGAAGTAAGTAATTGAATATGTACAGAGCCATTGAACTAAATCAAACGAGAAGTTCCAGTTTTTATAAGTGAGCACCTTAAAATATTTTAAACCCGATTCTAGTCCGACGATGGCAGACACAGCCAATAGAATCAAGAGGATCTTACCCAGCTTGGCTTGAACTTTCCTAAGATGGTCTAAACTGCAGGCTATGATTAACGGATATAACACGATAAATGTAAGGTAAAACGTGAAGCGGTCCGCGCTTGTTCTTGACATTTCAATTCTTTTTGAATTTAACATGACCAAATCCATGACATTGCTGTCGAGGTACATAACCAGAAGGAAAATCATCGTTAGTTCTAGTGTATTCAATATCTTGGGTCGTACCGTACAATAAATGACTGCGATCAAACTAATGGTGGAATAAATGGTTAAAGACATGCTTCCTCCCCTTTATCCGACATTTTCAGTTATTATGCCCCACAAATTTTGAAATCATTTGATGAATATATAAAGAAGACAGCTTTCCGTTAAAAGGAAAGCTGTCTTCTTTTTTTAATCGCTATTGCTATGCTGAAATCTTCATTAGATGATAGAAGATCTTTTTTGTAATTTTGTTTTTAAATCATAGTCCAGACAGTCTTCAAGTAAAGCTTGATGATTAAGGGATTCCGAAAGAAACCAATAATCCTCTCGACTTAATGATTGCTGGATGTTTAAGATAGGTGCCGATTCGTAAAGATGTTGATACCTTTTTTATTGCCTGATTTCCCCCTATATTTTTGTTATTTATTCCTCTTTTCATACATAATAATCACATGGACACTAATGGGAAGATGTGATTGCATGAAATTTAAATATCTTGTTATAGCCCTTTTCTTAATCACTCAAAGCTGTTCCATAAGCCCGAAAATTGGTGCAAGAAATGGCGTCGAGACCCAAAAAGAGCAGCAGAGGATTCGTCAATACCTGCTTTCCAAACATGTCAACGGCAGTATTGCGGTAGTGAAGAAAGATAAGTTGATTTTTAACGAGGGAATTGGTTTGGCCAATCGAGCTACTGGGAGAGTGAACCTGCCTTCCACCACTTTTCCCATTGGATCCATCACTAAGGTGATGGTTGCTACAAGTATTTTGCAGCTTCAGGAAAAAGGAAAGTTGAGCACAGAGGATTCGATATCAACGTTTATTCCTAACTTCCCAAATGGCCGCCGTATTAAACTAATCCATTTATTAAACCATACGTCAGGAATAGAGGAGAATCTATTCTTTCATGGAAAATCAAAAGATATGTTCAAAGGGATTAGCGTTAAATTTCCTGCCGGTAAGAGATGGGATTACAATGATATCAATTATTTCGTGTTAGGACTGGTCGTTGAAAAAGCATCAGGAGAATCATTACATAACTATATACAAAAGAATATTTTTGACAAAGCTTCGATGCAGCATTCCGGATTTATGACTCAAAACAGGCAGATGCCCTATACTTCGAAAGGTTATTTAAGGGCGGGGGATTATGTGCTGCCAGTCAATATATTGAATATGGCCAAGCTTTTTGGCTGTGGAGATATTTATTCTACGGCTCTGGATCTCTGTTTGTTTGATGAGGCGTTGCTAAGCGGAAAGCTCCTTACTGAGCGGAGTTTACAGGAAATGCTGATACCCGGATCCCTATCTAAATATGGAGAGGGTGTCTACATTAACGACAATAAGGTTTTTAGCAGAGGTGTAGTTGGCGGCTGGGAAACGCTGCATGTAATTTTTAAGGATCATACCATCATGGCGATTTTGCTGAATGTTCGTGATAAGAACATCAATATTCATCAGCTTTCAAGCGATATAAAGAAGATCATCCATTAGCACATAGGCATACAAACCGTTATCCATTCTTTTTCGCCTTTCGATTTTTCCAGGCAGGGAACTGGCACGATGGTCTTCTTTTTCCTAGCCGTAATACTGACGGCACTGATATAAGCTAAATGGCTAATGTTTCTCGAGGAACAATTGATTATTCGGAAAAATATTTTAGTCAGGAAGAGTCTTAATATTTAGGTTAATGGGACAATGGTGCCCCTATTTTTTTTGTATATATTTTACAAAATATTTGGTAATATAGATGTAGTTTATAAGAAGATATAGCACTTTAGAAGTTTTTAGAAAGCCGAAACAGAGGAGAGATCATATGGCAGTGTTAGTAACAGGTGGAGCCGGATATATCGGCAGCCATACATGTATTGAATTGTTAAATGCCGGCCATGAAATCATCATTGTTGACAACTATTCAAACAGTAAACCGGAATCCTTAGAAAGAGTAAAAGAGCTTTCGAGGAAGGATTTTGCTTTTTATGAGGTTGATTTACTAGATCGGACAGGCCTTGAGAAGGTTTTTGCTGAGAATCAAATAGAGGCAGTCATTCATTTTGCCGGCTTAAAGGCGGTAGGGGAATCCGTCTCGATCCCGCTTCACTATTACCATAATAATATCACTGGTACACTGATTCTTTGTGAAGTGATGAAGCAGTATGGTGTCAAAAATTTGGTCTTTAGTTCTTCTGCAACCGTGTACGGAATGCCGGAGCGGGTGCCGATTTCCGAGGATTTCGAGCTAAGCGCAACGAACCCATATGGCCGGACTAAGCTGATGATTGAAGAGATTTTACGAGACTTATATGTATCTGATCCAGAATGGAGTATTGCATTATTACGCTATTTCAACCCGATTGGGGCTCACATTAGCGGCAGAATCGGCGAAGACCCGAACGGAATTCCTAACAACTTAATGCCATTCATTACTCAGGTAGCAGTCGGCAAGTTAAAGCAATTGCAAGTGTTTGGCAGTGATTACCCAACTGTTGATGGGACAGGTGTCCGCGATTACATTCATGTTGTAGATTTAGCGATTGGCCATTTAAAGGCGCTTGAAAAAATTCTTCCTGCAACAGGTGTGGAGGCTTATAATCTTGGAACGGGTACAGGCTATAGTGTGCTTGAGATTGTCGCTGCTTTTGAAAAGGCCTCTGGCGTAGAAATTCCTTATAGGATAGTTGACCGCAGACCAGGAGATGTTGCTGTGTGTTATGCTGACGCATCGAAAGCAAAAAATGAGCTTGGCTGGACTGCTTCGAAGGGAATTGCGGAAATGTGTGAGGATTCTTGGAGATGGCAGAAAAATAATCCGAATGGGTATGAGGACTAAAAAGAATACGGTCTTAAGAGATGGTGGCGTTTTATGTTCATAAAAAAGGATGATTTAACTGGTCCTGAAGTCGCTGAATTGATTAGAGAGCATCTACATGGTATGACATTGAATTCACCGCCGGAGAGTATCCATGCACTTGGGCTTGATCAGCTGCGGAAACCGGAAATTACTTTTTGGAGCGCATGGGATGGTATGGAGTTGCTTGGATGCGGGGCGTTGAAGGAATTGGATGACCAGCATGGTGAGGTCAAATCGATGCGGACGTCATCCAAGCATCTGAGAAAAGGTGTTGCCAGACGGATGTTAGAGCATATTTTGGATGAAGCTAGACGGCGCGGCTATCGTCGCTTAAGTCTGGAAACAGGGTCAATGGCTGCCTTTGAGCCGGCGAGAAGATTGTATGCTAGTTTTGGCTTTCAATATTGTGAGCCGTTTGCGGATTATATTGAAGAGCCTAATAGTGTTTTTATGACGTTGGAATTATAGGAAAAGGAAAACTCGCCGCAGAGTTTTCCTTTTTCTTTGCCTTCAAAAGTATAAATAAAACGAAATGGATATTCGAGGGTATTAGAGGTAAAAATACGAATGGGTTAGATAATAGAGCCTGAGCCATATTTCATCCAAACGTTAGAGGGTTTATAATGTTGAAAAAGTGGAGAATGTATTTATTGTTAATCCTGCCTTGGATGTCCTTATTTAAGTTTGGTAAATCTTCATTTATTCGGTATCTGCCTACTATTGTCTTTAGTGACTTGATTATTGCATTAATAGCGAGCTTTCCCGGGAATTTAAATGGTGGAAAGTAAAAAATCCTATTTTTTCAAAGCTGGCAACCGATGTATCCTTCGTATTTGGTCCATTTACGGTCCTAAACTTATGGATATTCAAATTAACTTCCAAAAGATTCTGGCTATATCTGTTGACTAATATTTTCGCTGACTACTTATTTCTTACCCATTGACCACCATAGCAGAAAAGCTAGGAGTATATAAAATGGTAAGAATGAGCCGCAAGCAGCTTTTCCTTCTAAGTCTTGTGGTAGCCATTATTAATTACTTTTACCAATCCCTCATTGTTGAACCTCTAAGAAAAGAAAAAACGACTTTGAACTATACCCATGACAAGTAAAAGAAGATGACGTGTGGATTCACACGTCATCTTCGCTTTGTATGAACTTTTATTCAACTTCTACCTTGTTCACTTCTGCCTTAGCAGGAAAAACGCCTTTTGACTCGATAAAATGCTGAATTCGTTTGAGTGCTTCCTGGAGATGTTCCATGGAAGCGGCGTAACTGCAGCGGATGTATCCTTCCCCGCTTTCGCCAAAAACATGCCCCGGTACAACCGCAACTTTTTCCTGCATTAGCAGTTCTTCCGCAAATTGTTCCGAACTTAAGCCTGTGGCGCGAATCGACGGGAAAACATAGAAGGCGCCGCCAGGATTGTGGCAATCGAGACCCATCTTGTTTAAGGTCTGCACCATGTAATTTCGTCTCCGGCGATAGCTGTTCCTCATCGAGATTACTTCATCGTACGTATTGCGAAGGGCCTCAATGGCTCCATGCTGAAGCATATGCGGTGCGCACATGGTGGTATATTGGTGGATTTTTAACATGACCTCCACGAATTCGAGGGGTCCAGCAAGGAAACCTAATCTCCAGCCCGTCATCGCAAATCCCTTCGAAAAACCGTTGATTAAAATCGTCCGCTCATACATGCCTTCGATGGAGGCAATACTGCAAAATTCTTCATCATAGGATAGCTCGGCGTAAATTTCATCCGAAACCACCAGTAAGTCGTGCTTCTTGATGATGCTGGCGATTGCTATTAGCTCATTTTTCGTTAACATCGTGCCAGTCGGATTGTTTGGCGAGCAAAGTAAAATGGCTTTTGTATTTGGTGTAATTGCTGCCTCGATTTGTTCCGGTGTTACTTTAAAGCCGTTCTCTGGAGAGGTGGAAACAGGAACAGGTTTCCCCCCGGCAATCGCCACTAATGGACCGTAAGAGACAAAGGCAGGTTCTACAATTAAGACCTCATCGCCTTGGTTTAAAATAGCGCGAAAGGCAAGGTCAATACCTTGGCTTGCTCCGATAGTTACGATTATCTGGTTTTTGGGATTATAGTCTACCCCGAATCTTGTGTTTAAATAGTTCGTGATTTCTTGCCGTAATTCGAGCAGTCCGGCGTTTGCTGTGTAAGAGGTATAGCCTTGCTCAAGTGATAAAATGGTCGCTTCGCGAATGCTCCATGGAGTGGTGAAGTCTGGTTCACCAACACCTAGTGAAATGACCCCTTCCATGCTTGCGGCAAGGTCGAAAAACTTTCTGATCCCGGAAGGCTGAAGTTCTTTAGCGGTTTGGGATAGATAGTGCTCATGCTCGTGCCTCATGGTGTAACCACCATCCTGCGGTCCTTATCATCATTTTCACTTTTGAAAATAACGCCATCATGTTTGTATTTTTTTAGCATGAAATGGGTGGTCGTCGAGATGACATTTTCAATTGTCGATAATTTTTCTGATACAAATTGAGATATTTGGATCATCGATTTTCCTTCGACGGTGACGGAAAGGTCGTAGGCACCGGACATAAGGTAAAGGGATGTTACCTCAGGGAATCGAGCGATTCGCTGGGCAACTTCATCAAAACCGACCCCGCGCTTTGGTGTTACTTTCACGTCGATCATCGCCACGACGTGTTCTTGACCTTCGACTTTGCTCCAGTCAATTAAGGTTGGGTAGCTGATGATGATTTGTGCTTGTTCTAATTTTTCGATGGTCGCTTTAACGTTTTCTTCGCTGCACATGGCCATTAGGGCAATGGACTCTATGGGTAATTTGTTATTTTCTTCAATGATTTTTAAAATTTCAATTTCCTCACTGCTGAGATGCATGTGGATGTCCTCCTATTTCTTTCAACTTTATTTATTGGGCAGTTTCGGCACCTAGGAAAAAATGAACTTCTTTTTTCCTCCTGGTCAAGCCGCTTCCGCTTTTCTCACTTATTGATGATTTTAATCCTATTTGCGATGTCTGTCACGTGATGTTGAAAAAAATTTTGTGTTTTCTGACAGAAGCGAAGGAAGAAACTGGGTATACTTCCTTAAAAGGGGGGGGGTTGTGGGCAAATGGATTAAGGAAGGAAGGGGAGTG
>NZ_JBALPZ010000131.1:0-17688 GCF_036965645.1 Neobacillus drentensis | reverse complement strand
TTTGTTTAGTTTTCAAAGAGCAATATCGCATCGCTCAAAGGCGACTTTAATATCTTACCAAGTTATCAACTTAAAGTCAATAACTTTTTTTGCTTATTTTTTCTTTCGTGTTACTGTCTTGCAGCAACAGATATTAATATACCACCATTAACAAACGGTTGCAATACCTTTTTCAAAGTAAAAATATTCTCTCTACTCTAACTAATCAAGAAAAAAGCGCCAGATTACTCCGGCACTTTTAAACTCTTATTTATGACGCATTAATGGGAATAACAAAACATCCCGGATTGATGGAGAATTAGTTAACAGCATCACTAGGCGGTCAATACCAATTCCTAATCCGCCTGTTGGCGGCATACCATATTCTAACGCTTCAACAAAGTCTTCATCCATTTCGTGAGCCTCATCATTACCTTGCTCACGTTCTTTTAATTGTGCTTCAAACCGCTCTCTTTGGTCAATTGGATCATTAAGTTCCGTAAAGGCATTTGCATGCTCACGGGCAACGATAAATAGCTCAAAACGATCTGTAAAACGTGGATCTTCTTCATTTTTCTTCGCAAGCGGAGAAATCTCCACAGGGTGACCGTAAATGAAAGTTGGCTGAATTAATTTTTCTTCAACTCGCTGCTCAAAAAACTCATTAACAATATGTCCATAGAGCATGTGTTCTGTTATTTCAATATTATGTTCTTTGGCAAGTGCACGCGCTTCTTCGACGCTCATCTCTTTCCAGAAATCGACCCCTGTATATTCTTTAATGGCATCAACCATATGAAGTCTTTTCCATTCAGGTTTAAGATCTACTTCATAGTCACCGTATTGAACAGTCGTTGTCCCCAAAACCTCTTGAGCGATATGCGCAATTAGGTTTTCAGTAAGACTCATAATATCACGGTAATCTGCATAAGCTTCGTAAAGTTCAATCATGGTAAACTCAGGATTATGACGAGTAGAAACACCCTCATTTCGGAAAACACGGCCAATCTCATATACCTTTTCGAGTCCGCCAACGATCAGTCTCTTTAAGTGAAGTTCGATAGCTATTCTCATAAACAGCGGCATATCAAGAGCATTGTGGTGCGTAATAAACGGTCGTGCGGATGCTCCTCCGGCAATCGCGTGCATCATCGGTGTTTCAACCTCTAAATAACCATGTTCATCTAGATAGCGGCGCATCGATTGGATGATTCGGCTCCTAGTAATAAAGGTTTCCTTGCTTTCCTGACTCATAATTAGATCTAAATAACGTTGACGGTAGCGCTGCTCTACATCCTTCAAACCATGGAACTTATCTGGAAGCGGACGAAGTGCCTTTGTAAGGAATACAAATTCCTGTACCTTTACAGACAATTCACCTACCTTGGTTTTGAAAAGCGTGCCTGATACCCCAATGATATCCCCAAGATCCGCTGAATCAAATACCTTATAGGACTCTTCCCCAACAGCATCTTGACGCACATATACTTGAATTTGGCCTGCTAAATCTTGAATATGGGCAAATCCAGCCTTACCCTTACCACGCTTTGTCATAATCCGTCCGGCTAGTGTAACAGAGATATTTTTAGCCTCAATTTCTTCTTTTTCTAATTCAGCATATTGTTCAATTAATTCTTTTGTACTGTGAGAACGGTCAAAACGCTTGCCAAATGGATCTAATCCATTTTCCCGCATTGAATTCATTTTTTCACGTCTGACCAGAAATTGGTCGTTCAATTCTTCCTGACTCATAATTACTTCAACTCCATAACTTTCTATTTTATGTAAAACTAAAAGAATACTGGCCGATTAACTTGTCTAACTTCAGCACCTGCCCCTTTGACGAAAGCATAACGCTTATAGTCCAATTCACAGGTTTAGGCTATTCATTTTTTTGCATACTATATTATTTTACACAAACATGGCAATTCAGACATCAAAAAAGTTTATAAATACATAAAAACTGCCAGTAATGCACCTGGCAGCTCCAATTCAGTAAACAAAGATATTATAGAAATTGGGGTGAGGGCTGTCAAATTAACCTACGATTAACTGACTTTTTTCCATTTCCTCAGCATCAGCCGCTAAACCATTTAATAAAATAACTAAGTCTTCTCTCGTATTGCACTCGTTAATGGCATTACGAACCCTTGCATTACCCCGGACGCCTTTTAAATACCATGCAGTATGCTTACGCATTTCACGGACCGCAATATGCTCATTTTTTAAAGCAATTAATCGGTCTAAATGAAGAATACATACGTCGATTTTTTCTCTCGCCGATGGTTCACCTAAAAGCTTACCCGTTTCTAAATACTGAACTGTACGGTAAATCATCCAGGGATTCCCTAGTGCTGCTCTCCCGATCATTACCCCATCAACACCTGTTTCCTCAAGCATTCTTTTTGCATCTTGAGGCGTTTGCACATCCCCGTTACCAATGACAGGGATGTTAACAGCTTGTTTTACTTCACGAATAATATCCCAGTTTGCTTTTCCTTCATACATTTGCACACGGGTACGTCCATGCATCGCTACGGCCTTTCCGCCTGCACGTTCAACCATTTGGGCATTCTTAACAGCAAAGATATGCTCATCATCCCAGCCTATTCGCATTTTTACAGTGACCGGCTTCTCTACAGCATCAACAACAGCCGATACCATTTCATAAATTTTATTAGGGTCTAATAGCCATTTTGCTCCCGCATCACACTTTGTAATCTTCGGAACAGGGCAGCCCATATTTATATCAATGATGTCAGCATTCGTATTTTGATCAACAAATTTCGCTGCCTCAACAAGTGTATCTTTTTCGCCGCCAAAAATTTGCAGGCTGAGTGGTTTTTCCCGCTCATCAATATAAAGCATATTCATTGTTTTTTCATTTTTAAAAACAATCCCTTTGTCACTGACCATTTCTGCACATACTAAACCCGCGCCAAACTCTTTAACAGTCAGACGGAATGCAGAATTACATACACCTGCCATTGGTGCAAGCACAACAGGATTTTTTATCTCAATATCTCCTATTTTTAACATTCGGTACTCCCCCACTCTTAATCTCTTGGCTTTAAATCTTCTATACTAATTTTTAAAGAATGAGCGATTCTCTCGACTAAATCCTCCGCAGGCAAGCGATTTCCTCTTTCAATTTCACCTAAAATCGATACTGATACACCTAGTTCCTTCGAAAAGCCTTCTTGTGTATAACCCTTTAGCTTCCGATAGGCACGAATACGTCTTCCCCATTTTTCCGCTTCCATAATCGGACCCCTTCTTTATCTGGTAGTTCGTCTAACAATATGTCAAGAGGTTTATCCACCCCAGGTATTCTAAGGTTTTGATCAATTTCTACTAATGGAACTAATACAAACGCCCTCTCAAGTATTCTTGGGTGCGGTATAATTAGTTTCTCTGTTTCAATATTTTCTTGGTTAAAGGTCAGAATGTCAAGATCTATCGTCCGCGGTCCCCACCGAATCTCCCTTTTTCTTCCAAGCTCTAATTCAATTTTCAAACATAACTCCAATAATTCCATAGCACTTAGACTAGTCTGTACCTTAACTGCCATATTCAAAAATAAATCCTGATCCTCATATCCAACTGGATCTGTCTCATAAATAGATGATAATTTTACCAATTGAATGGCAGGATCACTTTTTAAATAATTAATGGCATTAACTATATTATCATAACGGTTTCCTATATTTGAGCCAAGGGCAATAAATGCTGTATTTTCCACTTTTATCTTCTCCTCGTAATTTCTACGGCAACAGATTTGTAATGACCTGGTATTGGAGGGTCTGGTTTAATTACTTTTACGGTAATATCCATTACTAGTGGAAACGCCCTTATGACACTTGCTGCAATTTCTTCAGCGACCGCCTCTAGGAGCTTATAGGGTTTCCCCTCAACTACTTCCTTACAAACTTGATACAATTCACCGTAATTAACGGAAAACTTAAGTTCATCTGTTTCACCGGCCTTTTTTAAATCAACAGAAACAGCTAAATCCACGATAAATCGCTGCCCTAATCGATTCTCCTCAGGAAATACGCCATGATAACCATAAAACTCCATCATATTTACATATATTTTATCCAATAACAGCATCCTTCCCCATCAATATATCCATCATTTTAGCCATTCTGCTCATTTCTTTTACATCATGAACACGAATCATTTGGCAGCCCTTTTGAATCCCATAACAAACCGTTGCTCCCGTCCCTTCCATTCTTTCACTAACGGGCAGATCTAAAGCTTGTCCGATCATTGACTTTCTTGATGTACCTAATAACACAGGATAGCCTAACATGACAAACTTTTCTAGGTTTTGCATGGTTAATATGTTTTCCTGAAAGTCACGCACAAAACCAATACCTGGATCAAGGATTATATTCTCATCTCTTACTCCGGCATTTCTTGCAATTGTAATACTTTCATAAAGGTCATTTAAGACATCTCTCATAAAGGAGTTGTAGTTTCGGTCATGACGATTATGCATAAGAATGATCGGAACATTGTAATCAGCTGCGACTCGTGCCATTCTACTATCTGCTTTAGCTCCCCAAATATCATTAATGATATTGGCCCCCGCTTCGATTGCCTGTCTGGCAACCTCCGATTTATAGGTGTCAACCGATATTGGGATTGACACCTGTTCAGAAATGGCCTTTATTACCGGGACAATCCGCTCAATCTCTTCCTCATCGGAAATCACCGTATAACCCGGCCTAGTGGATTCACCACCAATATCAATAATATCCGCACCATTTGCAGCCATTTCCTTGGCGTGTTCAACCGCACGCTCTATTTGATTAAAGTTCCCTCCATCTGAGAAGGAATCAGGGGTAACATTTAAAATCCCCATTACAATGGTTTTTTTAGAAAAATCCAATGTATAGGGTCCACATTTGATTTGTTCTTGAGTTGATCTCATTCCATTTCCCCCCACTGCTTGTTTTTTTCACATTTTATCATATTTTTCACAAAAAAAAGAGGCTTCGGCAATAACTCGCCAACGCCTCCTTTTTTTTATTCAGCATCATACTGATAAAGTGGTGTACTTAAATAACGCTCTCCGTTATCCGGAATAATCGCAAGTACTTTTTTACCTTTGCCTAGTTCTTTCGCTACCTTTAGGGCTGCAGAAATCGCTGCACCAGAAGAAATACCACCTAGGATACCTTCTTCTCTAGCAGCACGGCGAGATGCTTCAAATGCTTCTTCCGTACCAATTTGAATAACTTCATCATAAATGTTTGTATTTAAGGTATCAGGAACAAAGCCTGCACCTAGTCCTTGAAGTTTGTGCGGACCAGGGTTACCTCCTGATAGAACCGGAGAATCTTTTGGCTCAACAGCTACAATCTTCACTTCTGGGAACTTTTCACGAATAACACTACCTGCTCCTGAAATCGTTCCGCCTGTTCCGATACCAGATACGAACGCATCTAGCTGATCCATTTGCTCAACAATTTCTTTACCTGTAGTTCTTTTATGTACTTCAGGGTTTGCCTGGTTTTTAAATTGCTGCGGTAAGAAATAACCATGTTCCTTAACTAGCTCTTCTGCTTTAGCAATAGCACCCTTCATACCTGCTGGCCCAGGTGTTAAAACAAGCTCTGCACCATATGCACGAAGAAGGTTTCTTCTTTCTAAGCTCATTGTCTCAGGCATAACGAAGATGGCTTTGTAACCTTTTGCTGCTGCAATCATTGCAAGACCGATACCTGTATTTCCACTTGTCGGTTCAATGATTGTATCTCCTGGTTTAATTAAACCTTGGTCCTCTGCAGCTTCAATCATCGCAAGACCAATACGGTCCTTAACACTGCTGCCTGGGTTAAAGTACTCAAGCTTTAAATAAACATCTGCACTATTTTCATCTACTAATCTGTTTAATTTAACAATTGGTGTTTGGCCGACTAATTCAGCCACTGAATTTGCAACACGAACCATTAGAGCACCTCTATTCCGAGTATTTTTATTGGGATTATATTATTAAATTTACCAGTTTTTAAGCCAACTTGTCAATCATTTTGATTGAAAAATTTCAAATAAATTGAAAATATAATTAGTGAATTTGTCCTAATTGTAAGTCTTTTGTCCTAGCCTTTTTTTAATGCCGCCTTTTTGTTATCTTTCCCTTAACAAACCAAAAAACACAGAATTACATCTGTGTCATTAATTAGATTCCTTATCCCCATAAAACCAATTAACTTTAGCCTCATCCCAAAAGATAGAAGCCGAAGCGGGCGTTTTCATTTGTTCTAGTGCCATTTGCCGGCGGACTTGGTCCTTAACCTCATCAAACGAATAACTCTTTCCATTGATTTTCCCATCCAATCTTAGAAGAGCATATCCTTCCTTCACCTTTATAGGCTTGCTTACATCCTTTGTCTTCAACTTCTTAGCAATCGTGATATATTGTTTAGGATAACGCTCATCTCCGTTACTAATATAACCGATATCCCCGCCCTCATTTGCGGAAAATTCCTCTATTGAGCGCTCCATCGCCATTGCTGAAAAACTCGAACCATGAGCAAGCTCTTTTTTCGCAGTTTCAGCCTCTTCCTTTGTTTTAACCACTATGTGTGATAAGTGATAGGCTGCTGGAACACTGAAAAGATTTTTATTTTTTATGTAATATCTTTCTAATTCACGATTAGAGATCGTAACATCCTTTGTTAAGAGTTCTTCTAAGAGGAGACTGCTGCGGATTTGTTCCTTCCATTTGGACTCATCCTGATGACCGTTTTGGCTAAAAGAATTATAGGAAGACTGAAGCATTCGAAATTCACGCTCAACCTCTTGAGAGGAGACCTTAATGTTATATTTTGCGGCCATTTCCTCGATTACTTTTTGGTCGACCATTTCTTTTAGAACATCTTTTCCATATTTAGTTTCTAACTTATGTAACCACTCTTGTCTGGAAATTTCTTTCTTTCCTATACTTGCAACGACTTCGTCATTTGTGGCTAAACTATTTACCTCGTTCACCCTTGCCAGGAAAAAGGCTACTGTCAGACAGTTTATAAAAACAAGAGCTGCAATAATCATCCAAAGCTGCTTCTTCCCCAACCTCTTCTCCTCCATTTAAAAGCGTAAGCGCCCAAAGTGAATGTCTCTCCTTTGGGCGCAAGGCTGGCATTTTTAGACTTATTTTGCTTCTTCCCTTAAGGCTTCTAATTCTCCTCTGGAATACTGATATTTTTCATTACAGAAGTGGCAGTGTGCCTCTGCCTGTCCATCTTCTTCAATCATTGCGGTGATCTCAGCCGCTCCTAAGCCAATAATGGCATTTGCAAACCGCTCTTTAGAGCAATTACATTCAAAGCTGACCGGCATTGTTTCTAATATCTTTACATGGTCTTTTCCAAACAATTCCTCAAGAATTTGCTCCGGTGTAAGCCCTCGCTCAACTAATTTAGAAATTGGCTCAATCGTCTTTAAACGTTCTTCTAATTGAGAAATAAGCGCATCAGGTGTTCCAGGCATTAATTGAAAAATAAATCCTCCTGCAGCCAATATAGAGTCATCGGGGTTTACTAAAACACCGACACCGACAGAGGAAGGTACCTGTTCAGAGGTTGCAAAGTAATAGGTAAAGTCTTCCCCTAGCTCTCCAGAAACAAGAGGTACCTGTCCGGAGAAAAAGTCCCGCAAGCCGGTATCCTTCACGACAGCCAGCGTACCCTCAGTGCCGACCGCACGGCGGACATCGAGCTTTCCGTGTTCATTTGATTCAAAATCAACCTCCGGGTTTGTCACATAACCACGGACCTCACCCTTAGCATTGCTATCGACCACGATTGGTCCAAGCGGTCCGCCGCCATTTATTTTTACTGTGAGTTTATCCTCACCCTTAAGCATAGCTCCCATCATAACGGCCGCAGTCATCGTGCGGCCAAGCGCTGCTGATGCCGTACGCCATGTTTGATGGCGGCGCTGCGCTTCACTAATTGTATCGGTAGTACGAACTGCATAGGCACGAATATTTCCATCATAGGCTAATGCCTTAACTAGATAATCCTTCAATAGTATAGAACTCCCTTCTTGCTGAATAACATTAGGTTATCCCATGTTTCGTTTATAGATAAGTGAAAGACCCTTTAATGTTAAAAAAGGATCGACAATGTCAATAATAGTTGATTCTTGTGAAATTAAGCCCGCTAATCCCCCTGTTGCAATGACAGTTGGTTTTTTGGGACTTTGGTCCATCATCCTTTTCACAATTCCTTCAACTTGTCCTACATAGCCATAGACAATTCCAGCCTGCATCGCAGAAATGGTATTCTTTCCAATTACCCCTTCTGGTCTAGCAATTTCAATCCGCGGTAATTTAGCTGCTCTTGAATAAAGAGCCTCTGTTGAAATTCCGATTCCAGGGGCAATCGCTCCACCCATATATTGACGCTCCTCATTCACATAACAATAGGTAGTAGCAGTACCAAAATCCACGATGATCAGCGGGCTTCCATATTCATGAATAGCGGCAACTGCATTCACAATTCTGTCTGCCCCGACCTCTCTTGGATTTTCGTATTTAATATTGAGTCCTGTTTTAATGCCAGGTCCAACAACAAGAGGCTTTACATGAAAATACTTTTGGCACATTCTTTCTAAGGCAAACATGATTGGCGGCACAACTGAAGAGATAATAATGCCGCTAATGTCAGAAAATTTAAGGCCTGAAAAATCAAATAAGGCCTTTATGTTCATCCCAAACTCATCCTCCGTACGATTGCGGTTTGTTTCAACCCGCCAATGATACTTAAGGTCATCCCCATCATAAACGCCTAGGACGATATTGGTATTTCCCACATCAAATACGAAAATCAAATCAATCACTCGCTTTTATTATTATTCTTTTCCTCATACGCAACATCATATCATAAATAGTTTGTGCGTGAAAAAAAAGAGCGCTTCAGTGAAGCACTCTTTCCTAGATTATTTATAATCATTTTCGTCAGATGGGGTATCTAAAAAGGATTTTTCCTCTTTTACTGCCTCATCTTTTTTTGTATTAATAGTTACCTTCACATCATCTGTTTTTTTGGGTCCAATCTTCACAGATTCTAAGTGTTCAGATGGATCTGGCATGTGACCATGCTCAACCAAATATTTGATTTGTTCAGCAACAAGCGTTTCCACTTCAAGAAGTGTGGTAGCAATAAGATTAAGCTTATCACGGTTTTCAGTAAGAATTTTTCTAGCTCTTTCATAACACTCTTTAATTATACTTTGAATTTCAAGATCAATCTCATAAGCAATAGCATCGGAATAGTTCTGTTCATTATGAAGGTCACGGCCTAAGAAAACCTGACCACCTGATGCTTGACCGAATTGAAGCGGTCCGAGCTTATCACTCATTCCATATTCAGTCACCATCTTACGAGCAATACCAGTAGCACGTTGGAAGTCATTATGTGCACCAGTACTTACTTCACCAAAGACAATTTCTTCCGCAACACGGCCGCCTAACAAACCTACAATCTTATCAAGCAGTTCCGGCTTTGTCATAAAGTAACGGTCTTCTCTAGGAAGCATGACGGCATATCCACCAGCTTGCCCTCGTGGGACGATGGTAACTTTGTGAACCATGTCCGCTTCATCGAGTACTAAACCAATCACAGTATGTCCGCCCTCGTGGAAAGCAACAATTTTTCGTTCTTTTTCTGATATAACCCTGCTTTTCTTTGCAGGACCAGCAATAACGCGGTCAGTCGCTTCATCAATATCTTCCATATCAATTTTCTTCTTACTGCCGCGAGCTGCAACTAGTGCTGCTTCATTCAGTAAGTTTTCCAAATCAGCACCAGAAAAACCAGGTGTTCTCATTGCAATATTTTTCAAATTAACAGATTCATCTAATGGCTTATTACGAGCGTGTACTTTTAGAACTGCCTCACGTCCCACAACATCTGGACGGTCAACGGTAATTTGACGGTCAAATCGTCCTGGACGTAATAACGCAGGGTCGAGAATATCTGCACGGTTGGTTGCAGCAATAATGATAATGCCTTCATTTGCACCAAATCCATCCATTTCAACTAGCAATTGATTCAAGGTTTGTTCACGCTCATCATGGCCACCGCCAAGACCAGCACCACGCTGACGTCCAACCGCGTCAATTTCATCAATGAAAATAATACAAGGAGCATTTTTCTTTGCATTTTCAAATAAATCTCGAACACGGGATGCACCAACCCCGACAAACATTTCAACGAAATCAGAACCGCTTATTGAGAAGAACGGTACGCCTGCTTCACCAGCTGTAGCACGGGCAAGCAATGTTTTACCGGTACCAGGAGGTCCTACAAGTAATACCCCTTTTGGAATACGCGCACCAAGTTCAGCAAATTTACGAGGGTCCTTTAAAAACTCAACTACTTCAACTAATTCAGCTTTCTCTTCATCTGCACCAGCAACATCTCTAAAACGAACCTTTTTCTTATCATCATTATAAAGTTTTGCTTTTGATTTTCCAAAGTTCATAACACGGCTTCCGCCGCCTTGAGCTTGGTTTAACAAAAAGAAAAATAAAATAAAGATAATCACGAACGGAATAATGGAAGTAAAGAAAGTAACCCACCCGCTTGTTTCCTTAGCTGGCATAACTTCCACTTTTGAATCAGCCTTATCAATTCGATCGAGAATCTTTTCACTGTTAGGAATATAGGTAATAAACTTCTTATTACCGGATTCAAATACGCCCTGAACCTCATAGACACCTCGTTCAGGCTGCATGGAAAATGATTTAACCTTACCACTTTCTAGTTGCGTCACAAATTTATCATATGAGATTTTATCTGTTGGCTCACTGCTTCCATTAAAGAAACTAACTACACCAATAATGACTAAAAATATTAATAAATAAAAGATGGTATTACGGAAAATCCGATTCATCTCTTACCTCCTCCCGCGGATAAAAGCTAAACTAAATTAAATTAAATAGTATCATAGAAAATCTTGCTAATTCAAGGAATTACTCTCAGAATTTAGGACTTTCACAAACCACTCTACCACGTTTATTTTTTATTAATTATTGCTATATACTTCCGGTTTTAAAATACCAATATAAGGAAGGTTTCTGTACTTTTCAATATAATCTAAACCATATCCAACAACAAATTCATCCGGAACAATAAAGCCTGCATAATCAGCTTGTATGTCACTTTTTCTTCCTGTTGGCTTATCAAGCAATGTAACAATTTTAATCGATTTCGCTTTACGATAACGGAACAAATCGACCAAGTAGCTAAGTGTTAAACCACTATCGATAATATCTTCTATAATTAATATGTCCCTTCCTTCCACAGAAGTATCTAAATCCTTTAAAATTTTAACCTCTCCAGAAGATACAAGGGCTGTACCATAGCTTGATACATCCATAAAATCCATTTCAAGATAGCAATCCATGCGCTTTAATAGGTCTGACATAAATGGCATGGCACCTTTTAAAACACCAATTGCAAGTGGAAATCGGTCATGATACTCTTCCGTTAATTGAGCTGCTAATTCCTTAATCTTTTCTTGAATTTCTTCTTCTGAAACTAATACCTTTTCAATATCATCTTGCATCATAATATGTGCCCCCTAGAAGATCATTACGTATTGTATGTTAGTTTTAAATGCTTATCTGCAGTTGGATCAACACCTTCAAAAGAAGACCTTTTTATATTTGGAAGCCAAATAATATATCCCTCTCTGTCTGTAATGACTGGCCACATCTCACGGTCCTGTCTTGGAACTTTTTGATCAATAAAAATATCTTTTAACTTTTTTGAGCCCTGTATACCTTTTAATGTCATCCGGTCTCCTTTTTTCCTGGTTCGTATAACCAATGGAAATTGGACTCGTTCAAAACTAAAAATAGCAGTATTTGGTTTCACCTCAGGGCTTGCCCCGGCTATATAATCGATTGTGATGCTGTCTCCATTTGGCAGCATAATCGTACCAGGTTTATTAACTTCATAATAATATGGTTCAGTTCTTATTTGCTCGTATTGAAATGAAAGCTGTTGATAGGAGCGAATAACCTTTAAATCATTAGGAAAATCAAGTGTTCCCGACGGCTCGTGATGCCGTAATATAGAAAATATTTGATCAATATGTATTGCAGAAAGAGATGCAGGTTTTTCCTTATAAAGATAGTTTAATATTAGTTGAATACCTCTCCTTTGTAAAGGTAAAGGCATTGCAAGAAATGGTTTAATGTCAATAGTTACTTTGTCCTCTTCTCTTTTTGTCAATACTGTATTCATTTGTTCTACTGTTAATTCCAGTAAAAACTCCTCATCACTTTGCAGCTCTTCACTAAACCGTTGAAAATGTTCATGTACATGACTATTCTCAGTCTTAAGGAACGGTAGAACCTGTTTGCGATAACGATTCCTGCTATAAACATCCTTTGCATTGCTTGGGTCTATCCTTGGGACAAGCCCATGTTTGTCACAATAGTGCTGCAGTTCCTCTTTCGTTAAACATAAGAAAGGCCGTAGAATAAACCCTTCATAAAATGGCCGGAAAAATGGAATACCTGCTCTCGCTTTCCCGCTGCTTCCTCTTGTCAGCCTCATTAGCATGGTCTCCATTTGATCATCACCATGGTGTCCTAGTACCAAGTATGGCGCTTGGTATTGTTTCATGATTGTATGATAAAAGTCATATCTTACTTCTCTTGCTGCAACTTGAGAACTCTTACCTGTCTCATTCATGATTCTGGTTACATTGACTTGAATCATTTCAAAAGGAATGTTGTGCTGCCTGCAAAAGTCTTTTACAAACATGGCATCCTGAAAGGATTCCTCTCCACGAAACATATGATCCACGTGGGCGACTATAAGGAACAGATTTCTTTTTTCTCTTTCCCTCAACAAATAGTGAAGCAGTGCTAATGAATCAGGTCCACCTGAAACTCCTACCACAATCCTTTTGTTTTCTATTGAAAAGGAATGACGCCGCAAAAAGGATTCAACTTTTGATTCCAACATAAAATTGCACACTTTCTAAAGCAAATTTCGGAGCCGCTAAACGTGAGCTTCCGCTTTTCTTTTGTCTAGCTCCAGCTCACAGCGGCTAGTGTATTGGCCCTCTCCTCCTTACGATAAGTCAACATCGGATCGCTTTCGCTCTCCGTGTTTCCTTTATCTCGTTCGGAGCGGATCCAATCCATACGCCGCTAAACGTGAGCATCCGCTTTTCTTTTTAGCTTACCACTTTTGTTTATGAACTATCAAAAATAAAGGTAATGAAAATTAGGTTTTCTATTTATACGGTTGAAAGAATAAATGGTTTCATTTTATTAAGGTAAATTATTAAAAGTATACCAAGCATATAACACACCTAGAACGATTGCGATAAATAAAAATTCCTTCCAGCCGCTTTTCTTCTTTTTCCGCCTATAGCTCTGTCTTGAAAGTGGGACGGACTGAGTATTTTTCATCCCAGCTTGATTACCATGAGCAGGATCTTGCTTTTTCACTCGCGGCTTAGCAGGAGCAGCAGCATTCTTTTTCTCGACCATTGAATTTAATAAATCTTCCCGCATTTGATTCGCTTGACTATATTGTCCCTGGATTGCCTTTAGAATAACAGGTTCCAATTTTATTAATTCTTTTTTTTGCCGAATGGCATCCTTTAGCTGTTGTAATCCACCTGTTGTTTTCGTAAATCGTTTTGGATAGGCCGTATTAATCATAATCATGGCAACCGCAAATAAATCATAGGATGGTTCTGCTTTTCTAGAGCCTAATCCCCAATAGCCGCGGTCATAGAACTCTGTGAATTCTTTAATTGCCCGTCCCTTAATGGTTGTACCACCCACATCTATGCATCTGATTTTAGGCGGCGGTCCCGTTACGATTAAATTTTCCGGTTTCAAATCTCCAAAGACCCAGCCATTTCGATGGAGCTGTTCTAAGTCGTTCAGCAACTGTAAAAATAACACACTTGTCCATGAGGGTCCTTTCGCTTGTAAAAAGGACAGGAAATCCGGCCCCTGTATATACTCCATCACATAAAAAGAAATCTTGCTGTTATTCCACTGCCAATCATCGACATCAAGCAAACAAGGCCCTAGGGAGTGTCCCTGGACCTTTGCAAAGGATTTTAAAACATTAACCTCCGAGGTGATTGACATACCATTATCACTCATTTTTAAAGCGACCTGAGTGTCTTTATGCTTGGCAAGGTAAACCACCCCATTTGCACCAAATCCTAGTTCCTTAATAATTGTATATTCCTGTACATGCCACTTTCCTCTGATGATGGTCCCTGGGCTTACCTTACATTGATTCTTCAAAGTATGATTCATCATCACGAGAAAGCAGACTCCTTAAAGATTGTTTTTTTTCTGAAAACGCTGATAAGGCCGTCTTTAATGCCGGCCCTGTTGGCGTGATGCCACCAGTCGACAACTGGGAGAAGACACTTGTCAAAACCTGTAGCTTTGGCGTCCAGTCAAGCAATTTTTCGACATCATTCTTTTTCCCGGGAAATACATACACAGAAAATAGATTATCCCCAGTCCGAGCGTTCAAGCTTAGAGAAAGGTCAAGGAGTGCCTCCTTTACTGTTGGAAGCTTGTGTTTCATACTCGCGCTAGTATCAACAAGAATCAAAACCTCTAATTCGACAGTTTCCCCTAATTCATCGACAACTTCCATAACCTCCCCGCGTTTTTCAGGCGGGAGATCTTCCATTGTTTGTGAGCGGCCTAATATTTCCTGAAGCTGGCGGTTTACTACACCTTGTATCGTTTGATTCATTGCTTTACGGGTAACCATCTGGACGGTTTGCGAAAGTCTTTCGGCATAAACAATCTGACTGACTCCGCCGCCTGACATAGCAATCCCTTCTATTTCAGTAATTCCTTTTTCATCAATGACATCATGTTCCATAACACCGATGACATTCACCGTTATTCCCTGTTCATTTGCAAGAGCGGCCATGGCAATTGGATCATCACCTTGATTTGAGCAGCCATCTGTTATTAATAAAATTTGCCGAATCTTTCCTGTGTACATAACCTTCTCCCTCCAGTTACAGTATTGCTACCATTTTCGACTAAATCGAATCGATTTATACATATTTTACTGGAGGGAAGGATAAATTAATCTGTTAGGCGTGGCGTTTTACTTTTTGGAGAGGAATCGATGCCCACTTTGGTGTATTATGTCTAATCTTGGCTACTGTCACCGTCATATCATCATCAATTAAACCTGATCTGGAGCGGATAACCTCTTCCATAATTAAGTCCGCAACCTCTTGGGGATCGTCGGTCTCTAATTCTTGTACTTTTCGTTTCATCCATAAATCATAATTTTCCACATGCTTAGGCCCTTCAAATACCCCATCACTCATCATAATCAGCAAATCCCCTGCTTTTAATTGTTCGCTGACAACATCCACCTCAAACTCCTGAAGGATGCCCATTGGTAAATTACTCGCCTGTATTTTAATCACTTTATTTCCTCTTTTGATAAAGCTTGGTGTCGAACCAATCTTTAGAAACTTTGCAGATGCATTTTTCAAATCAATCATGGCTAAATCTAATGTAGAAAAAATTTCATCCGTCGTGCGCAGAGATAGAATGCTGTTAACTGACTTTATTGCTACCTTTTCTTCGATTCCTGATTGTAATATTTTTTGTAATAGCTGTAATGTCTCCTTACTTTCGTAATGAGCTCTTTCTCCATTTCCCATGCCGTCACTAATGGCAATGGCGAATTTACCTAGTCCGAGCTCAATTGTTGAATAACTGTCACCCGATACTAACCCGCCGTCTTTTGCTGCGTGTGCAACACCTGTTTCTACTGTGTAGGCCTTAGATGACCGGAAGTTTACATTACATAATTCATCAGGGATGCTTCCATACTCCTCCTTGTTTACGATGATCGTCTCTCCAAGGATATCTGACAGCATTGGAGCAATTAACTTTTCACACTCTCCGTGGCTATTGCCAAACGGTACTGTCATCTCAATATCCACATTGCCTGGTTCCAGGCTGTAGATTTCAACCTGTTCAATATGAATGCCAAAATCCTGAATTGCCTCCATAATTTGTTCTTCTTGTTTATGATGATTTTCTCTTTCACGCTGAATTTCTTTTGCAAAGTTATCCATTACTTCTGATACTCCCAGCAACTGCTCTGCTACTAATTTACGGCTTTCCCTTACCTGTTTCTTTAATTTTAAGTTAGCTTGAAAGAAGGTTAACTGCTGACCAATAGTTTCATATACCTTTTTTGGCCGAGAACAAAGTTTATCCCATTCCCTTGCTAGTCTTGGCGAGACATTGCCGTCATTTTGGTCCATTTCATGAATAATATCCTCCATGGCCGCATAGGTTGTATTAAAATTCTTTGCCCAGCATTGTTCCTTTTTAAAGCAAGTTTGACAGGTCCGTTCAGTCACGTTGCTCATAAAGTAATCCATTTCGCGGTCTTGTTCCTCTTCTTCCTGCATGACTTCCATCTGAGAAAAACTTTTTGATAGAGCATGAAAGACACTCGAAAATTGAGACACTCTTTGTGCCGTCACATCGCGCATTTTGCGCATATATTTTTGCTGCTCTGCCGTGTGTTCTGGTGTTCCCGGTATATACTTGGCTAGTCTTGATGTAAAGACTTGTGGAGTTAAGAGGAATAAGAGAATAGCCGATAAAGTTTCCAATACCGTTTGTAAGATGGAGCCCCCGCCCTCCCCATACATGCCAATTAGGAGAGTTGCGATTAATAAACCAATGGAAACTCCAATTTTTTTCCCTTCCTTCAATAGTCCGCCAAGAACCCCCGAGAAGGCTAATAGGCTCATATGATAAAAGCTGGATACACTTGCAAGACTAAATATAAGCCCGGTCACTACCCCTACCGTGGAACCTACCGTGGCTCCGGCAATAAAGGAGAAGACCAATACCAGGTATCTCGACATGATATGATCAATCGACATATCATAGACCTTCCATCCAATCGTCCCTGACATAATCGAGGCAAGCATGATAATTAAACAAACAATCTCTTCTGTTTTTAATAGCTGTCTTCTTTTATTTAAGGTTAGTAATGGAATGCTTTGTAAAAAGATTAGAGTCAGAATAAAGGCCAGACTGGTCTGAACTCCTACCATCATTAAATCATAGAGGGTTAATTGCCTTGTTAAAATAAACGATTCTATTAATTTTCCAACGCCGAGGATAATCCCGACGAAAAATGGCAGGGACCGAACTTCATTTGTCAGCCATTTTTCACTCATTCGATAGACTGTTAGGAATAGAATAGTCACGGCAAAGGTAAAGGCAGCATTTCCTAAAGATATAGTGGCAGCCCCGACGATCAGCCCGATCAGGGCAAGCGGTGCCCGATCCCTTTTGATTAAGTAGACAGAAGCGAAGAATGGCAGGCAAAATGGTGTTAACTTGGCCAAAATTAAGGCCCGTCCAAGTAAGAACCCTACTAATACTAATAGATAACCCTTTTTTATAAAAAAGGACTCGAGCATTAATTGGATTTTCCGTAATCCTCTTCCTAAATCCCATTTAGATGAATGAAGGCTGACTTCTCCGACTGGTTCTATGAAACTTACATTAGTCTTTTCCATAAATCACACTCCCTATTCTTTCATCGTTGCAAACTATTATAAAATTAATAGATTTAAAAGTTTGTCAAAATAGTGAACGAGTTCAAATAATCGTTCGACGGTTTTCAC
>NZ_JBALPZ010000130.1:35448-35595 GCF_036965645.1 Neobacillus drentensis | reverse complement strand
GAAACTGTCCTTCATAAGGGTGATGAAGGACAAAAGGCAATAAGAGAAAAGAGAAACTGTCCTTCATAAGGAGGATGAAGGACAAAAGGCAATAAGAGAAAAGAGAAAGTGTCCTTCATAAGGTGATGAAGGACAAAAGGTAATAAG
>NZ_JBALPZ010000130.1:31170-35398 GCF_036965645.1 Neobacillus drentensis | reverse complement strand
AGGAGGATGAAGGACAAAAGGCACTAAGAGGAAAGAGAAAGTGTCCTTCATAAGGAGGATGAAGGACAAAAGGCACTAAGAGGAAAGAGAAAGTGTCCTTCATAAAGGAGATGAAGGGCTAGAAAAAAAGGCCCTTCAAAAAGTACTGAAGAACCAAAAAAGTATTTAAAATTCTTTATCATAGTGAGACCATTGATGAACCCCGACCATCTTATAATTCCTCCCTAATATTCTACTAATCCTTTTTTTACACCCAATCACCTTGCACCAATCAAAAATAGTGTTTGTTGTAATAATACTGCCGGGAAATAAAAGCTGATATTCCCTTACGCTGCGTAAAACAGCAGAGCTGACCATCTCCTCGTGCCCGCAATCCTCACAAGCACACTTATTCCCTTGAAGAGTAACAGCAAAAGAAAGGCATAAATCACAAGTAATTCCTTTGGTTTGCTGATCATAAGTATAAGGAGGAAGCAAAGTATAAGGAGATTCCTCAATATGAAGTGAGATTAATTTGTTAGCTAACATTTTATGTTTCCCAGTTAGGCTAGATGAAGCCATATCTAATCTTCTTAAATAGCTATTTACTTGAGTTGGATGAATAAAAGGTTTGTCAAGGGGAGCTTGGTAGAGGGTAAATTCAGGATTAATAAAGATGACACGAGCCTCAATAGTGGAATTGTATCCGAGATTCTGAAGTAATTGGCGGAGCAGGGATGCGCTTCGGTTCAATTGATGTAGTGGATTAGTATATTCTGCTTTAGGCCTCTTATATAATCTATCTAACTCATAATAATAATCACCTTCAAAGTTTTTCACTTCGAACAAATAAATAGTATCTGCTGTAATAATTAATGTGTCTATTTGAAAAAGGGTATTATTTACTTTTAACAGTAAATCATTAAGGATTAGACAATCACACGTCAGTTTTTCGGTTAGCACATCAAACATGACCTCCCCCTCATATCCTTTTTTTAGGCTAAGATAATGCTTTTTATCTTTCTCGGATAAAACAATTCGTTTGTTTAAATACCCGAGAATCTTTAATTCAAGTGATTCAAAACGAGGCTTATAAGCCATATGTCACAACCTTTCTAATTTATAAGTTTATTTTATAAAACCATCAATTAATATTTAGTCCACAAAGATGAATATTTCGTTAACGTTTATTGAATGTTCCATTTTTCATCCGTTTGAAACCAATCATCTACTATGCTATAGTAAATAAGAATATGACCACAGAACTAAATTAGTCAAATAGGAGGTCGTAGCATGGCTCCCGACAGAAGAACAATGATTGTAGAGGCGGCGACAAAGTCTTTTTCGTTATTTGGCTATAAAGCGACTACAATGGACCAAGTAGCAAGACTTGCAAATGTTGGTAAGGGTACCATTTATACCTTTTTTAAAAATAAAGAAGAACTATTTGAAGAAATTATATCTAAGTTAGTAAAAGAGATGATTGCCGAGGCGGAGATTGTCATCAAGACGGGATTACCATTTACAGAAAACGTCCATCGGGCCCTGACACGATTATTAGCTTTTCGTTCTCAGCACCAGCTGATGATCAAGCTCGTCCAAGAAGAAACAGAGATGGGGACATTAGCTGTATCCGAAATGTTGAAGCATGTAGAGGATGAAATCATTGCATATTTAAGACAAAAGATTGAAGCAGCAATGGCCAAAGGAGCTATTCCAGCTGGAAATACGGAAGTGATTAGTTTTCTATTGTTAAAAATGTACATAGCCCTCGTCTCTGATTGGGAGAGAAACCATAGCCCGCTGAGTTCTGAGGAAATTGCTGACGTAATGAAAATTTTTCTGTTAAGAGAGGGAACAAAATAAGGAAAGACTTGTGATAATGCACAAGTCTTTTTGTGTATATTAATATAAAAATTGCTTTGATGTACTAGTCACAGGTTCTTTCCGTTTACTGGCAAGTGTATACTCTTCCATTAACCCCAAAAAGATTCCAAGTAAGAAAAGGACGACTGAAGCAGCGGTTAATCCGATACCCAATCCGAGCGCAAGATTGAAACCGTTTTCAAAAATACTGAACAAAAGAAAAATGATTCCGAATCCCCCAACGTAGGTTGATGCCGTTTTAAAAGTTTGTAAGTTTTTTACATATTTTTCATGCATATCCACCAACTCCTTATACTGAATATTCTACCAATTGTCACAAATTTGTCAAACTTTTTTTAAAATAATAATTAAAATAATATAGGAGCCTTGACAAACGGCTCCCTTTAACTATTGCTTTTTACTCAAATTTTCTTGCGCCATTTTCACCAATTCGCGAACCATGCTTCCACCGAGTCGTCCGCCAACCCTTCCTGCCTGTTCAGAGGTCAGTTGGCCGTTATATCCCTTCTTTAAAGGAACACCAACTTCCTCGGCTGCTTCAAATTTAGCATTCTCAGGACTTCCAGATTGAACCACTCTTGCTTTCAGGGCATCCAATCCATTGCGGGCTTCTGGAACAAGTATTTTATTTCTTCTCGCCATTAAAATCCCTCCTTTAACAGTAAGGTTCCCTAATGACATAAATAATTGCACAGGAAGAAATGTAAGGCGTTTCGTTTAATAATATTCCATAAACAGTATAAAATAGAAGGCGTAATCTTGAGAGAGGAGAGGGATAACATGAGTAAACTATTATTTAAAAGTTTTGAGCTGACAAGAAGTTTTCTAATAAAAAATGTAGAAAATGTAGATGAGGCAAATGCAGATGTACAATCGGAGGGCTTCAACAATACCATTCATTGGCATGTAGGGCATGTCCTAACGGTTGCTGAACAATTTATGTTTGGTTTTCCTAAAAAATCAACTAATCTTCCAGCCAATTACATGGAGTTATTTGCAACCGGAACAAAACCGGCTGACTGGCAAGGAGAGGTTCCATCTCTGAAGGAATTAATTGAACAGTTAAAAGATCAAATCAATAGGATTAAAGAAATACCTGGAGAAAGCTTTAGTGAAAGGTTAAAAACACCTTTTCTAGGTCAAGAAACCTTTGGGGAGCTTACCAATTTTGCCATCTTTCATGAGGCTAACCATCTAGGTCAAATTCAAGCAATGAAACGAGTAATCGAGACGGCAAAAACGAAATAATACTTCATGAAAAGTCGTTTTTACGGACCGTAGAAACGGCTTTTTTAGCATATTTAAGAAGGAGAATATTGGCTTTATGGAAAAACAGCTTCAGAAAGAAAAGATATGGACAAAAGATTTTGTACTTATTTGTTTGGCTAATTTCTTTATCTTTCTTGGATTTCAAATGACACTTCCGACGATTCCCTTGTTTGTGGAAGACCTAGGTGGCAATGATCAACTCATTGGATTTGTTGTCGGCATTTTTACGTTTTCTTCGTTACTGCTTCGTCCTTATGCTGGTGTTGCTCTTGAAACAAAAGGTAGAAAGTTTGTCTATATAATCGGTCTAACCATCTTTGTCCTTTCAGTCGGTTCCTTTGGTTTCATAACGAGTATTTTCCTGTTATTTATGATGAGGGTAGTACAGGGTGGCGGCTGGGGCTTTTCCACGACTGCGTCAGGTACCATTGCCTCAGATTTAATCCCTGTCACAAGGCGGGGAGAGGGGATGGGCTTTTACGGACTGTCAGGTAATTTGGCGCTGGCGATTGGCCCTTCACTTGGACTCACTTTAACCGGTATTATCTCCTTTAAACCATTTTTTCTCCTTTGTGCGGGCTTGGGACTGATTGCGCTGATTTTATCATCCCGGATTTCTTATAAAAAAGTGGATCCAAACCCAGGCAAGGAAAAAACAAAGAGAAAGCTTTATGAAAAAGGGGCCTTGAAGCCATCAATACTGATGTTTTTTATTACAGTGACCTTCGGTGGAATTGCTGCCTTCCTTCCCTTATACACAGTGGAAAAGCATATTACAGGAATTCAATTGTACTTCCTATTTTATGCACTAGCGCTAATGGTCACGCGAAGCTTTGCGGGACAGTTGTATGACCGAAAAGGACTTCAAGCTGTTTTCATTCCGGGGACACTTCTAATTTTAGCGGCCATGATATTATTAGCTTGGCTTCCAAACAGCTTCATCTTATATACAGCAGCGGCGCTATATGGTTTAGGATTTGGAATGGTCCAGCCGGCCCTTCAAGCATGGTCCATCGAAAAGGTACCAGTAAATCGAAGGGGAATGGCCACGGCAACCTTTTATTCTTTTTTTGACTTGGGAATTGGCTTAGGG
>NZ_JBALPZ010000130.1:9003-31120 GCF_036965645.1 Neobacillus drentensis | reverse complement strand
AGTAGTATTTATCGGACGGCAGCTGTCTCAATCGCTATTTCGATGCTTCTTTATTATTTTTTCTTATATCGGGATCGCTTAAGTACTCACAAAATGGGTAATTAAAAAGGTATGGAGTATTCCATACCTTTTCTGTTCTGTCTAACAAAATGGATGATTCCATTAGAAAACGGAGACAGTAATGGTAGCTATTCATTCTTCAATGATGGACGCTTACATAAAATAGTGTTCAATAAAATGTCAAATATGTACGTTTTTTTAAAGAAATGCTTCATATTAATAACCCGGTTATGATAAAATCAATCGGTAATTCTACATTAAAAAGTGGTGGGTGAAAATCACGTGCTTTCTTCTTTTAAACGTTTTTTAATCGGGCGTCCGTTAAAGTCGACGGCGTTAGGCGAGCAAAAGTTAGGTATATTAAAGGCGTTAGCCATTTTATCTTCAGATGCCTTGTCGTCAGTAGCATACGGGACAGAACAAATCCTGATTGTCTTAGCAACCATTAGCGTTGTAGCCTTCTGGTATTCCGTTCCGATTGCTGTCGGAGTCTTATTCCTATTAGCAGCACTCATTTTATCTTATCGTCAAATTATTTATTCATACCCTCACGGTGGAGGGGCTTATGTCGTATCGAAGGAAAATATAGGAGAAAAGGCTGGCTTAATTGCCGGTGGCTCTTTATTAGTCGATTACATATTAACGGTGGCCGTAAGTGTGACGGCAGGTACAGATGCGATTACTTCTGCTTTTCCGTCTTTACATGCACATACCGTTTCCATTGCTTGTGTATTAGTGGTATTAATTACGATTTTAAATCTGCGCGGGTTAACCGAGTCTGCCTCGATTCTAGCTTATCCAGTTTATTTATTTGTGATTGGTCTTTTCATATTAATTGGCGTAGGCGTTTTTAAAATAGTAACAGGTGATGTTTCCCCATCTGTTCAACATGCGTCTATTGGTGCACCTGTACAGGGCATTACCTTGTTTCTTCTGCTACGTGCCTTTGCGTCAGGATGTTCAGCTCTAACTGGTGTTGAAGCTATTTCCAATGCCATTCCTACCTTTAAGGACCCAGCACCTAGAAATGCTGCGAAGACATTAGTCTTAATGGGCTCACTGTTGGCCTTATTATTTTCCGGAATAACATTCTTAGCCTATTATTATGGAATAGCTCCGAAGGCTGATGAAACAGTTGTCTCCCAAATTGCTAAAGAAACTTTTGGACGAAATTATCTTTACTTTTTTATTCAAGGAACAACAGCCTTAATCTTGGTGCTAGCCGCTAATACTGGTTACTCAGCATTTCCTCTTTTGGCGTTTGCCCTTGCAAAGGACAAGTACATGCCAAGGATGTTTACGATCCGGGGAGACCGACTCGGTTACTCCAATGGGATTGTGTCTTTAGGAGTCGCTTCCATCCTTCTAATTATCGCTTCAAAGGGTCAAACAGAACACTTAATCCCGCTTTATGCGGTAGGCGTATTTATTCCGTTTACTTTGTCGCAAATGGGGATGATTATTAAATGGCTTCGCGGAAAGCCGACTGGCTGGGCAGCGAAGTTAAGTGCCAATTTAGTTGGTGCCTTGATCACTTTAACGGTTTTAATTATTTTCTTTGTTACAAAGTTTAGCCAGGTTTGGTTTGTCTTTATATTCTTGCCGCTGATTGTCCTCATGTTTAAAAGAATTAATTCGCATTATGAGGCAGTCGGGGAACAGCTGCGAATTCATCCAGAAGATGAAGCGATGCCGGTTCAAGGGAATGTTATTATTGTACCGGTTGCAGGAATAACAAAGGTCGTTGAAAACTCTATAAATTATGCTAAATCTTTAACAGATCAAATCTTCGCTGTTTATATTTCCTTTGATCGAGAAGATGAGAAGCGGTTTGAGGAAAAATGGGAGAAATGGCAGCCTGATGTTCGATTAGTTACATTACATTCACACTATCGGAGCATTTTGAGCCCATTATCGAAGTTTATAGATACAGTTGAGCATAAAGCAAGTGAAAATAATTATCGTGTTACGGTGTTAATTCCGCAATTTATTACAAAAAAGAGCTGGCACAATATACTCCATAATCAATCAAGCTTATTAATTCGAGCTTACTTGATTTTTAAAAAGAAGGTTATTGTCGCGACACTTCCTTATCATTTTAAAAAATAGGAATGTCCGCTTTGCTAAAAAATATTATATATAGAAGGTTTTCTAGGGTTCCGTGGCAGAATGCCAGGCTGGTCCGAGAGAAAACGTACAGAAGCCTTTGCTGCTGTATACACGGAAGGAGAAAAGCCTGGGAGAAATGCGTCATGACGCGATTTTCTCTCAGGCTTTTTATTATGGGATAGGGGGTTTTAATTTTGAATTTTCTTCTTGAAAATAAATGGGTGATTTTAGTCAGTCTTGAAATACTTGCCTGGGCGTCTACCTTTTTTCTCCTATATGCACGGTATGGACTCAAATCAGGCTTTTGGTTTAAGGTGGCGACCGTTTTATTCGCTCTAACAGGCGTGATTCCACAAGTACTAATGGGGATTATTAATTTCATTTCCACAAAAAAGATAGATCTGTTTACGCTGATTATTTTATTGCTGCTTTTGTATGGCTTCACTATTGGAAAACGGCATGTAAAAAAACTCGATGCCTGGGCCCAAGCGAAATTCTCAAAGCAGTCGACATGAAAAACCACCGAGTATTAATCGGTGGTTTTCTTCGTTCTTTTGACTAAATAATAGATAGCTCCTAAAACAATAGCCGCGATAATGAGCGGTAATACATAAGGATGTGCCACTTCTTTTACATGTGACCAATTGCTCCCTAACACCTTGCCTAAATATAAAAAGAGGATCGACCATGGCAATACTGCAGCAACTGTGTAAAAAGTAAATTTGCTGACAGGCATTTTAGCTATTCCCGCAGGAATGGAAATCGCATGTCTCACAACCGGAATAAACCTAGCAGAGAAGATGACCCCGGCACCATACTTTTCAAACCATTGTTCAGCGACATCAATATGTTTCTTTTTAATAAGGACATATTTCCCGTATTTCTCCAAAAACGGTCTTCCCCCATAATAACCTGCCCAATATAAAAATAGCTGGGCAATCGTCCCACCGATCGTTCCGGCAATGACCGCACCGACAAAATTCAAATGTCCCTGGGAAATCATATAGCCGCCATAGCCTAAAACAATTTCACTTGGGATAATCTCAATCATTAGTCCTAAAGCAATCCCAAAGTAGCCTAACTGCGAAAAAAATTCCAAAATTGAGTTAATATAGTCTGTCATAGTTCACCTTCGCTTATTTCTTGTTAACAAATTATGTTTCTTATTTTATACCAGTTTGTCTCATATTGAAATAAATATGGTGGGAGTGCAGAAAACATGTCTTATTCAGTAGAGAGACTTCTAATATTAACGATTAGATAAGCAAAAGGTTTCATTTTAACAATGTATTTACATCAAATGCTTCAAAAACATAGTTGCAATCCCAAAGTAAGTCATCAGTGAAAAAATATCATTTAAAGTGGTAATCAGCGGTCCGGACGCCACAGCCGGGTCAATCTTCAAACGATATAAGATCAATGGAATGATCGTACCGGCGAGGGTGCCGATAATCAGTGTAAAAAAGAGCGAGGAACCTACGACAGCTCCCAAAATTAAATTACCTTGCCAAATATAGGCGATAATGGCAATAATAATCGCACAAGTCACACCAATTGTAATCCCAACACCAAGTTCCCGTGCGATTAAGCGAGTGATAACCCTTCGATTTATATCCTGTGTAATCAGCCCCCTCACCACTACCGCAAGCGACTGGGTCCCGGTATTCCCAGTCATCCCGGCAATCATCGGCATAAAAAAGGCGAGTGCCACGACGCGCTGCAGAGTCTCCTCAAAACTACTGATGATTCTTCCTGAAATAACACCGATAAATAATAATAAAATCAGCCATGGCAAACGCCTCGCGGCAGCTACTAAGGTTTTTGTTTCAAAATCAATTGATTTCCCTGATGCTGATAATTTTTCAATATCTTCATTAGCCTCCTGGATGAAAATATCAATGATGTCATCGACCGTCACAATCCCAACCAAGACAGTGTTTTCATCCACAACCGGGATGGCTAAGAAATCATAACGTTCAGCTGTTTGGGCTACGATTTCCTGGTCAGTGGCAGCCGAAACGGAAATCACCCGTTCATACATAATGTCACGAATCTTTTCATCCGGTTCCGCCAGCAATAAATCGCGGTAAGAGACAACACCCACAAGCTTGCGGGCCTCATCAATCACATACAAATAGTTAATGGATTCTGCAAACTCAGCAAATACTTTAAACTTGTCTACGGCTTCCCTTACCGTAAAATAGTCCCGAATCCAAACGAAGCGGTTTGTCATAATTCGACCGGCTGTTTCCGGCGGATAATTCATAATACCTTGAACCGCACTGGATTCCTCTTTTTTCATTCCTGATAACAGCGAATTCTTCTTCTCAGGAGACAATTCATGTAACAACAGGGCCAGATCATCGTTGTCCATCAAGTCCAACACTTTACTGGTCTTTTCAATTCCAAGAATATTTAATAATTCGAGCTGCTCCTCTTTATCAAGCTCCTCCATCAAATCTGCCAGGACATCTGTGTTTAAAAAAAGCAGAAATCTCCCTTTATGCTTTTCCGGCAGGTCTTCATAAATTTTAGCCACATCATAGGGCTGAAGCTCCTCGAGGATGGCTTCAAATTCCGCTTTTTTATTTTCCTTTAGGGTTTTAATAATATAAAGGCTGATTTCGTTTGCAGTCATATCTTTTATCATATTTATTTGCCCCTTTCTGTGGGTGCCGTTAAAAAATACTGTTAAAAATGGTAGATGAACAAATAATAAGGAGTAGGATATATAAAATTAGTATGTGTAAATCATGAAAATTTTTTGTAAAAGAAATGAAATATGCTATTAGGCCTATAATTTGATAAAATAAGGAAGGATTATAAAGGGAAATTGGAAGTTTCATGGAAACTTTCCGTTAACATATTACATGTGGTTGATCGGGGGAGTTTGGCTTTGAAAAAGCATCATCAAGACATACGGGATCTCATCTATGTACATCTTAATCAATCAGACCAGTATGTAATGACCTATGGTATCGAATTCAGCGAATTTGCTGCTGCTTTTTCAGGTTCATTAAATCATTTGCTTTTACTGAAGCACCGTTTTGATGATGCTGATTTTAATATGCATACACTGCTCGAATATTGTCCAGACGACCGAATAGATAAGCTGGCTTCAGAGGATGTGTACGGTTACGGAAATTTTTGCTGGATTGATTTTACCGAGGAAGAGGTATTGAATGAACTTTCTGGTCAGGAATTAGCTGAATTATTATACCTAGGACATCAGAAGCAGCATTTAAGGCTGCCCTTTTATAATAAACTTGGCAATCGGTTTGTTTATTTAGCTAATGATGACGGGTGGTTTAACAAAACTTATTATCGAAGCTTTAAAGACTTTTTCCATTTGCTAAGTGAAGTGATTGCAGGCAAACTTGGAGAATTAAAGCTGGAAAAATCGATCCTTGGAATTAGGAAAAAACGGACATACCCACAGGTTAATAAAGAATTTCTGCTCTCATTAACGCCATTTATGAAAGAGGGAATTTGTATTTCTTTACGTGATGCTGAGCATCAGCGGACGCGTATTGAAGTTCCAATCTGGGTCATGGGCGATTTTGCCAATATGGATGATATGTATGAAGAGTACGAACAAATTTCTAATAAGCCGTACCACGCCAAATTAATTTTTGACAAAAGAACAAAAGAGTGGAAACTCAATGTTCTTTAAGATGCAATGACAGTCCCAATCACAGGACTGTTTTTCTTTTGAATCTATATAGACTAAAAAAGCGTCTTAAACATCAGGGCTGATTGATAGAAACTGTGAGAAAATATGGATAGTGGTATTGAAGCAAGCACTAGGTATCATAAAATAGTAAACAAGAAAAAACATTAAAAAACATAGTGCCTATATTTCCTTTCTTAATTGGTAAAGTGTTAAAATATAACGTGAATGAGAACTTGGAGGAATAAAAATGAAAACAAAATTAGGTTTATTATATGGGGGGAAATCTGCGGAGCATAAGGTATCCTTACAAACAGCGCTTGCAGTGATCCGAGCGTTAGACCTTGAAAAATTTGAAATCTATCCTATTTACATAAATGTTGAAGGACAGTGGATTAAGGGGCCGCAGTTAATCGAGCCGGTTGAAAATGTTCAAGCGCTTGAATTTACAAACGCACCTCAATTATCACCCCTGTCACTTGCTCCTGCACTTTTTCAAGCAAGTCAACAAGGGTCTGAACCGCTTGATGTTATTTTTCCGTTGTTACACGGACCAAACGGTGAGGATGGAACCGTCCAGGGCTTATTAGAGCTGCTTAATTTGCCATATGTAGGAAATGGTGTTCTTGCTTCAGCCGCAGGAATGGATAAAGTCTTGATGAAAAATATTTTCGCACAAGCGGGGCTCGCTCAGGTAAATTATGTTTCTTTTATTAAAAGTGAGTGGGCAAAGGCTAAGGATGAGACCTATGCTCGTGTCGAAGAGCAGCTAGGTTATCCATGCTTTGTAAAACCAGCAAACCTTGGTTCCAGTGTGGGAATAAGCAAATGTACCAATCGTGCAGAATTAGATGCAGCCTTCGCAGAAGCCTTCCAATTTGACCGTAAAGTCATTATTGAAGAGGGTGTCGTGGCCCGTGAGGTTGAAATTGCTGTCCTTGGGAATGATGAGCCAGAATGCTCTGTTGCCGGTGAAATTGTTCCAAAGAAGGATTTTTATGATTACAAAGCGAAATATGAAGATGGTGAAACAGCATTAATTATTCCGGCAGAGATTACCGAGGAAGAATATGCTGAAATGAAAAAGATGGCTGTTCAAGCGTTTAAGGCTCTTGATTGTTCCGGCCTAGTTCGTGCGGATTTCTTTTTAACAAAGGATGGCAGGGCCTTAATTAATGAGGTTAATACGATGCCTGGCTTTACCCCTTTCAGTATGTTCCCGCTATTATGGAAGCACACAGGCTTAGAATATCCACAGCTGATTGAACGTCTGGTTCAGCTTGCACAAGAAAGACATGCGGAGAAACAACAGATTAAGTATACGTTTTAAATAAAAGACCAGAGACACGGCTTGGGATGCCGTGTCCGTTTCTATTTACAAAAAGCAAATAGAAGAAGGAGGGTATCCAATTGATTAAACGTTCTTTAAAAGAGATTTCAGAAATGACCATGGCCCTAAATGATATTACCCCTTTCGCAAGTATTGTCATTGAGGGAGTTACCATAGATACGCGAAAAATTCAGCCGGGAAATTTATTCGTACCCTTTAAAGGTGAACATGCCGACGGACATAAATATGTAGAGGAAGCAATCAAAAGAGGGGCAGCCGCGTCCCTTTGGCAAAAAGATGTTCCAAATCCGCCGCAAGGGCTGCCAATCTTAATTGTTGAGGACTGTCTTGCTGCCCTGCAAGAGATGGCACGTAAATATCGCCAGGAATTGTCGGTAAAAGTAGTCGGTATTACTGGAAGTAATGGTAAAACAACCACTAAGGATATGACAGCCAGTATCTTATCAACACAGTATAAGGTTCAAAAGACCGAGGGGAACTATAACAATCACCTGGGACTGCCCTTAACCGTTTTAGGGTTAAATGAAGACACAGAGATTGCAGTGCTGGAGATGGGAATGAGTGGCCGAGGAGAAATTGCCTTTTTGACCAAGCTTGCCTGCCCAGATGCCGTAGTGATTACAAACATCGGGGAATCTCACTTGCTTGACCTCGGTTCAAGGGAAGGTATAGCGGAAGCGAAACTTGAAATTCTTCAAGGGCTGCGTGATGGTGGACTTGCTGTTCTTCATGGGGATGAGCCGTTACTCATGGAGCGTATTTTCCAATACAAAGGGAATATTAATATCCAAACGTTTGGCCGAAGCACAACGAATGACCTTTATCCTAAGGATATAACTCAAATTGAGCAAGGCAACTCCTTTAAGATTAATGTTTCAGAGACAGTCTATGAGCTGCCTGTGCTTGGCACTCATAATATATTGAATGCACTCGCTGCTATGTCCATCGCCCATTATTTTTCCATTCCTTTTGAAAAAATGAACGCAGGATTGGCTAACATTAAGTTAACTAACATGCGTATGGAACTGGTTGAAGGAAAACAGGGCGAAAAGATCATTAACGATGCTTATAATGCCAGTCCTACATCGATGATGGCGGCGATTGAATTGGTATCTAATCTTCAGGGATACAAACGTAAAATTCTCGTGCTGGGGGATATGCTCGAGTTGGGTCCGGAGGAAGAGCAATACCATTTGCAAATAGGTACAGGACTAAATCCTGAAAAAATTGACTATCTATTCACTTATGGTGAATTAGGGGATCATATTGCCCAAGGAGCCAATCGGACACTAGGTGAACATAAGATATTTGCCTTTAGAGATAAGTCAAAACTGATTGAAAAATTAAAGATGTATGTTGATGAAACGACACTTGTTCTTGTAAAGGCATCACGCGGAATGAGATTAGAGGAAATTGTTCAAGCTTTACAAAAGAAGTAAAGGGAATTGGCTGGTGAGAATATGATTGGCTGCTTACTTATTCATGGCTTTACGGGTGCTCCTTATGAAGTAGAGCCCTTGGCAGAGTATTTAAAGAAACGAACAGATTGGAAGTTTTGTGTTCCTACCCTGCCTGGGCATGGTACCCCTTCCTCTTTAAAGGGGGTCCAGTATCAGGAGTGGATCAATCACGCAGAAGCCGAATTGATAAAACTAATTGATTCCTGTGACGAAGTATATCTGATTGGTTTTTCAATGGGTGGTATGATAGCCAGTTATCTCGCCGCCAAGTACCCTGTGGACAAGCTGATCCTTTTAAGCGCTGCTGCTTTCTATGTAAACCCCAAACAGTTAGCACTCGATATCAAGGAGATCATCATTGATTCCTTGCGCGGAAATTTACAAGATAATGAATTATTTCTCCGTTATAAAAGAAAAATAACAGAGACACCATTTGCGGCTACTTTGCAGTTCCGTAGACTTGTTTCTTTTATTAAACCTCTATTGCATCAGGTAAATATACCCACCTTCATTGCACAAGGGGAATCTGACGGGATTGTGCCGCCTAAAAGTGCTGAATATTTATTCCAAGCCATAAGTGCAAAGCAGAAAATGCTCACCTATATCAAAGATTCCAAGCATCTCATATGCCACTGTGAGGCACGGGATTCCCTATTTTCTCAAGTATTTGAATTTTTGATGAAGAAAAAGCCAGTTTAAGGTTTAAGGATGGTTTAAAAGATGTCCTTATTGCAAATTAATAGTAACAGTGGTATGATATTCATCAACGTGTCTAAAGAACGATGATTGAAGGCATACTCTTTTGGAGAATGTCTTTTTTTTGGTAAAATAAAGAAGTGGAAATTACCGCATTTTGATGCGTATGTTTGTATATTCAGCACTTATATACCAAATATTTTTTATATAGATGAAGGAGAATGAAAACATTGACAAAGTTTGAAGAATTAGGCATAAGTCAGGCCACTTTAAAAGCTGTACTCAAAATGGGTTTTGAGGAAGCTACACCAATCCAGGCAGAAACGATTCCGTTGGGGCTAAAAGGTATAGATTTGATCGGGCAAGCTCAAACAGGAACAGGAAAAACAGCTGCTTTTGGAATTCCGTTGGTGGAAAAAGTTGACGTAAAAATGGATGCCATCCAAGGGATTATTATTGCGCCAACTCGGGAATTAGCGATTCAGGTTTCTGAAGAACTTTATAAAATTGGCGCAGGAAAAAGAGTCCGCGTATTACCAATTTACGGTGGCCAGGATATCAGCCGCCAAATTCGTTCTTTAAAGAAAGCTCCACATATTATTGTTGGAACCCCTGGACGTGTATTAGACCACATTAATCGTAAAACAATGCGTCTTGATACCGTTAATACCGTTATCCTTGATGAAGCAGATGAAATGTTGAACATGGGATTCATTGAAGATATTGAATCGATTCTTGCTTCAACACCTGCAGAGCGCCAAACACTATTGTTCTCTGCGACAATGCCAGGACCAATTCAAAGAATGGCAGAAAAATTCATGAAGGAACCGCAGATTGTTCGTGTAAAAGCGAAAGAAATGACTGTTCCTTTAATTGAACAATATTACCTTGAAGTTCAAGAAAGAAATAAATTTGATGTGTTAACAAGGCTTCTTGATATTCAATCACCGGAACTCGCGATTATTTTCGGCCGGACAAAGCGCCGTGTTGATGAACTATCTGAAGCATTAAATCTAAGAGGGTATACAGCAGAAGGTATTCATGGTGACTTAAGCCAGGCAAAACGTCTTCAAGTCCTTCGCAAATTTAAAGAAGGTGCAATTGATGTGCTCGTTGCAACAGACGTAGCGGCACGGGGGCTTGATATTTCAGGTGTTACCCATGTCTATAACTTTGATATCCCTCAAGATCCGGAGAGCTATGTTCACCGTATCGGCCGTACGGGTCGTGCCGGAAAAACTGGTGTAGCGATGACATTCATTACACCACGTGAAAAGTCTTACCTTGCAGTTGTTGAAAAAACAACTAAACGGAAGATGGAACGTATGAAGGCTCCAACATTAGATGAAGCTTTGGAAGGTCAACAACGTGCGGTAGTAGATAAAATTACTCAAACCATTGAATCCAACAATCTTCATTATTATAAAGCAGCTGCAGAGGAATTACTTGAAGCTAATGATGCTTCAACGGTTGTAGCAGCAGTTTTAAAAATGTTAACGAAAGAGCCGGATACTACTCCAGTTAAATTGACTGAAGAGGCTCCACTTCCACAAAAACGGGAAAGAAAACAATTTGACCGCAGCGATCGCCGCAGAAGAGACGATTCTAGAGGTTCATACAACTCTGACCGTAACCGAAAAAAGGCACCGGTAAAGCCAAGAAATGGTGAAAAACGAACTGGCGGTAAATCATCTAAGCCAAGAAGTTATAATCATCAATAAACATAAGAGGAGCAAGGACATTGTCCTTGCTCCTCTTATGTTTTTTTATGTTCTTTTCTCGACTGGGTTCATCGATTTCTTCTTTACATAGTTCTTAAGGGTATCCATTAGAAGATACAATAATGGGATGGACTCTATACAAAGGGCGAAGGTAGGCCATGAGTGTTCATAAACATTAACAAGACTTGCATAGTTCTCCGCCATAGTTACTGACATGGAAACCACCACGGCTGCTAATGAAAACGTTAAGGGTCTGTAATCTTTTAGTTTTAATAACTGAGCAAGGATTTGAACTGCTAAATAAAAGAAAAAACTAATTTTGATATAAACCATTGTAGACCACACGGCAATTAATATTGGATCTAAGTTCTCAATAAATTCGGCAATTTTAATGAATCGAACCATCTCTAGTATTGGATAGGCTAAATGAGCTGTTAAATTTGGGCCAAAAAGAAGTAGTAAAAAACCAATATAGAGGATAATCAGACTAATTGAAAGGAATATCGCCCAAAAAAGCGATCTTCTTGTTTTTTCCTTATCCATAATATAAGGAAAGATAAAAATTAATAGGACTATCTCGCTGAAAAAGGGCGAAATAAAGTAACTTCCTTGTAGAATCCCTTGGAAATCATGAGTGGTTATAAAAGCAATCGATCGCTCCCATCTTAGCTCTCTTCCAACAAAGACAGTGTTTAAAAGAATGGCCAAGATGGTGATAAAAAATAAACCTTGAGCTGATCGAAATAGCGTCACGATACCTAATCGAGCCATTATGGCAACAGTAGCACCAAAGAGAACTCCGATGGCCCAATTTGGTGTTTCCGGCAGATAGACTTGGATAATGAAGTCCTCATACTCTCTTAACATAAAGGCACTGCCGTGAAAGCAAAAAAAGAACATTGCCACCATAAGGAGGAGGTGGATCCAGTAAGGAAAGATTTCTTTTCCATAAGTCACAATAAATTCATCTGGTCTTCGATTGGCAAGTTTTATTCCTATAATGGCTTGAGCAACTGCACATAACCCCCCGAAACAAATGACAATTAAGGAATCATATTGTGCCATTTTAACGAGTTGGACCGAAGAAAAACCAACGAATGTTGAGTAAAAAAAGAGAATTAAAAAATGGATGATTTGATGTTGACAGATCCCTTCAGTTTTCATCTATGCCCCACCTAACCTATAATCTTTTCTTGCAGTGGTTTAAATAGGATTTCAATTAATTCATTGGGATTCAGACTATATTTGAAAAGATGTGTAGAAATACAATAACAGAAAGAAACACCCATAATACCTAAAACAATGAAGAATGTTCTTTTTTTGCGTTTTCGATTCTTAAGGTAATTCCATTCGTAAAAAAAGATAATAATGAAAAATAAAATAATGATAATCATGGGCTTAGTTCCTTTGTCCAAAATGGATTATTCTCAGTACCCCTTCGTTTTATCTTTATATCGACATGGATATTAAGCTTTACTTTGTCTTGATAAAGTGACGACCAGTTCCTTTCAGATTTTTTCCATATCTTTGGTTTATACCATGATAAATATTCACCAAATTGAAAGGCATCTGCACCCGCTTTTTTAGAGGCAGTAAAGGCTGCCTCTATCCTTTCTCTAATATCATTTTCTGCAATTAATTCTAATTTTTTAATATTTGTCTCCTTACTTAAATCGATTGTTGAGTCCGATTCCGAAAGGTCATCTTCGACATTGAAGTGAACATCAAACGTATATGGTTCGCTTTTTGAAGGATGAATTTTTGCTTTTGCCTGCAATACGGTTAAGTTAATTTCTTTGTGATCTGTTGGTGATTGAATCGTGACCAGTGCACGTTTGATCGTGTTTCGGAGCCACAAGGCCCCTCTTCCTTCATGAGATGTTAGCTTGCCGACCATTTTGTAATTTTTGAATAAGGCAACTCCATCTGTACCAACCCAAACAACTTTTTTTCCATTTTCACTAACCATTTTTCGTTTACCCACTTTTAAAATACTGACGGCCATATCGCCATTTACTGTTTCAAGAAAGTCCTTAGGTGTAGTTAATAGGGCAATATCATTTTTAGTGAACCCTAACAGTATTCGTGATTGCGACCGCTCAAAGGTTGGGATCATGTTAATAATACTCTTTGCCTTCCCGGGTGTTACAAACATAGCTAGATTGATGTTAAGGCTGGGCTCACGAATAATAAATTCTAATATCTTGGTTATCCCTTCCCTGGCCATTTCTTGACCAATAATTACAAGTTTCGTTTGTCCAAAACTAATTCTCCGCGGCAAATCAACCTGCATTTTATGAAAGGCTTGTGAGATATTTGTGCCTGAATAAGTTAAGGTTGCATAGGGTTTCCCTAATGACAGCATTCCGCCTGATTGACCTGTAGCAAGTCGATTGGGGAGTGGAAAGGTTAAGGTTACTTCAATATTGCCATTCTTCCCTTTATCCACTAGGATGGTTGAGACAAACGCTCGGTCATTTATTTCTACACTAGACCAGCATCCTGTTAAAAAAAGCATGCAAATAACTATTGGGAAAATAAGGGCTTTCTTCAATCCTCATCCTCCTCTGCAAATGGATAATTAAGATTAGATCTCTTATAATCTTTTGTGCCAACGAATGAAGGACGACGTTTCATTAACCACCAAGGAGCTCTTAATATGGTATCCTTCAAATCACTGGCGCGTATTGGTGTAATAGGTGTAAGGTATGGAGTTCCAAAGGAACGAAGGTGAACCAAATGGATATAAATGAGCAAACAGCCAATCATCAATCCAAAAATGCCAAAACTTCCAGATAAAATCATAATAGGAAAACGGAGAAGACGAATCGAAAAACCGAAATCGAAATAAGGTACGATAAAGGAGGCAATCCCTGTTAAAGAAACAATAATGACCATTGGCGCAGAGACTATACCTGCTTGAACGGCTGCCTGCCCAATGACTAATGCACCCAATATGCTAATGGCCTGCCCAATTGCTTTTGGGATCCGAAGTCCAGCTTCTCTTAATGCTTCAAAGGTTAGTTCCATAATAAAAGCCTCCACCATTGCAGGAAATGGTACTAAATCTCTTGCAGCTGCTACACTCAATAATAAATCGGATGGAATCATCACAGGATGAAAGGTGGTCAACGCAATATAGAAGGATGGAAACAGCAACGATATAACTATAAAGACCATACGCAGCCATCGGACGAAATTGGCGAAAACATAGCGTTGATAATAATCCTCTGGTGATTGAAGAAACATAGTAAGGGTAACTGGTACAATAAGAGGGATAGGTGTCCCATCTACAAAAATAGTAACTCTTCCTTCGAGCAAAGCTGCAGAAACAACATCCGGCCGCTCTGTTTTTTGCGACTGCGGAAAAGGGGATAATGGGAAATCATCAATATTTTCTTCTATATAACTGCTTCCTAGTACACCATCCATTTTAATCCGGCCAATTCGCTGTTTGACTTCCTCGATGATTTCTGGCTTGCAGATTCCTTCTAGGTATCCAATGACTACTTTTGTTTTTGTATAATCCCCTAACACAAGCTGTTCCATTTTTAAGGAAGGCGACTTGATCTTCCTGCGAATCAGGGAAATGTTGGTATGAATATCCTCAACAAATGCTTCTCTAGGACCTCTGATTACATTTTCATTAGCCGGCTCACTGATGGCTCTTTTCTCAAATTTTTGTAATGGGAAGGCAAGCATCCGCGGGTCGCCCTCGAAAAAAATTAATATATTTCCATCAAGGACAAGTTCCACAGCCTTCTGCATATCTGTTAGTACACTGCTTGACATAGCGCTAATCAATTTTAATTCAAGTAATTTATGAATAAATTCCTGATGTGAGGGGGCAAAATCCTCATTCACGATATAGGATAGGACCTGCTCATCAAATAAATTTTTATCAACCATTGCTTGTAAGTAAACAATCCCGCAACGAGTGTGGTTAGCGGTTAATTCATAGATTGTGATATCAGAGCATTGATTAAATGACTGCTGTAGCCATTTATACCGGATATCAAAATCTTCTCCTAAAAAAACTTGTTCATGAGAATTGCTGGTTGGGGCTTGTTTTTTTACCTTTGAAAAAAAGGGCATGGTGGTGTTCACTCTTTCCGCAAAACTTTTTTTTAGATTTCCCTATTTTAAGTAAATAATTTGTAGTTGAAAAAAATAGATAGGTGAGAATAATAAAATAGACTTAATAGAGGTGGAAGATATGATTGTAAAACTTGGGTATGTAGCGATGAGTGTAGAACTGCAGCATGCATCCCCCTCTCAAACCATGACGTTTGCCCAATTCTCCAAAATAAAGGACCGTGAAGCAGCAATTCGGAAGTTAGAAAGGATTGCTGAATCTAATTTAGAGAATTGTCTGCGCCTCCTCAAACATAATGTGGGGAATGATATTCAGTTTTTTCGTTTTAGCTCACGGCTGATCCCGCTCGCCAATCATGAGGATTTACTAGATTGGAACTATATCAAGCCTCTGAAAGAACCACTTGAAAAATTAGCTAAGTTTTTAAAGGAGCATCCGTTGAGAATTGATTTTCATCCTGATCATTTTGTTGTGTTGAATTCATTGGATAAGGATATTTTAAAAAACTCACTTAAGACTTTATCGATGCATGAGGCTCTTTTGAAGGGGATGGGGATGAATCCTGAGCATCGTTGTGTCCTGCATGTTGGCGGCGGGTATGAGGATAAGGAAAAAGCACTGGAACAGTTTATTCATAATTGGGGCTATATCAAGCCAAGTATCCAAAAGATGATTATGTTAGAAAATGACGATACTACTTTTACGGTCAAGGATACGTTATATCTTTGTGAGAAGTTAGGGATTCCGATGGTGTTTGATTACCATCATCACCTTGCCAACCATGAAGAAGAAGATTGGGTATCAGATTGGGAACGGATTGTTACTACTTGGAGACATTCCGCCCTGCCGATTAAGATGCATATTTCAAGCCCGCGATCGGAGAAGGAATTTCGAGCGCATGCTGAACATGTTGATCCGGAGATGTTTCTAACATTTTTGAATGAAGTAAAGGGAAGTGTACCGGAGATTCATTGTATGATCGAAGCGAAACAGAAAGATGCTGCGCTATTTCAATTGGTTCGAGATTTAAAGGAGCGCGGGGGATTTAAGTGGCTGGATCAGACTAATTTTGAGGTGGAGTAGGGGATTGAAGGACGAAATGTGGGGGATCGAGCCCGGTATTGTCTTTCATCGAAGGCATGAAGGACAATTTGCGAAGTATCAAGCTCGGTACTGTCCTTCATCAGGAGTATGAAGGACAACATGTGGGGTGCAATTGAAGGTCTTGTCCTTCACCTCAGAAAAAATACACATTCCTCAAAGACAAAAAAGGGGCCCCTCACTACGAAGGGCCACCCTTAATTAACAAACTTAAGCACGATAAGTACGGCTATAAACCGTATACTTATTAACCTTTTCCAAACTAACCTCATACCCAATCCCTGGAGAAACCGGAACCGTAATCTCCCCATTTTTAACCGTCACCTCAGGCTCAATGATATCCTCAGCCCAATAAAGCGAAGAAGCCGCTGTATCACCTGGCAGAGTAAAATTAGGCAAAGAAGTAATCGCAATATTATGAGCCCGGCCTACCCCAGACTCTAGCATCCCCCCGCACCATACAGGGATATCATTAGCTTGGCAAAAATCATGGAGCTTCCGTGCTTCCGTTAACCCGCCAACACGCCCAACCTTGATATTAATAATTTTGCAGCTCCCAAGCTTCAAGGCCTTTCGTGCATCCTCGACAGAATGGATACTCTCATCTAAACAAATCGGCGTCTTCATCCTAGCCTGTAGATCAGCGTGGTCAATAATATCATTATGGGCCAAGGGCTGCTCGATCATCATTAACTGATAATCATCTAATGCAGTCAGGCGGTCCATATCTTCGAGTGTATATGCAGAATTGGCATCCGCCATTAACGGAATATCAGGATATTCCTGGCGAACCCGGTCAATTAAAGCGACATCCCAGCCGGGTCTGATTTTCAATTTAACCCGTTTATAGCCTTCCGCTAGGCGTTCACCAATCGTTTCCATGGTTTCTTCAATGGAATCTTTGATTCCAATGCTGACACCAACATCAATTTTGGAACGTTCACCGCCTAAGGCACGGGCAAGGGAAATATTCTGCTCTTTTGCATACAAATCCCAAACAGCCCCCTCAATTGCTGCCTTCGCCATATAATTCCCACGCAGGTGAGCAAAATACTTTTCAAACAGCTCATCGGGATGCTGGATGTCATTTTTTAAAACGATAGGGATCAAATAATCCTCTAGAATATGCCAATTAGTTTTGACCGTTTCTTCATTATAAAGTGGATCGAGCATCGCTACCGATTCGGCCCACCCTGAGAGACCGTCCTCGTTTTGGACTTCTACCAAAATAAAATCCTTATCATATTCGGTTCCAAAGCTAGTTGTAAAAGGGTAAAGTAAATCCAGTTTTAGATGTCTTAAAATGACTTGCTTAATCTTCATACCAAAAGTCTCCTTTAAATCTTCAGGTTACTGCTTAGTGAGAATATAGAAATTGACCGGAATCTCCGGATTGCTGATTTTTTTAAAACCACTGACCTGCCAGCCTTGGCTGAACAGCCCAGAAAAAGCGTCCCTAGTTTGCATTCGCCAGTCGCTGGCAAGCCTGATGTCTGTCTCGCGAATCGTCCGATAGTTTTTTGGAACAGGCACAAATTGAACCGTATCATTATGTAAGTCTTTAAGTGTAAAAGGCAATACAACAGGCAGCCCTTTATTATTTACACCCCACTGAAGCAGCGAGTTCGTTAAAACAAAGTCCTGGTCGAAGGCATTCCCGAAAGTATCCGCAGGTTTTTCATCACCAATATGCCATTCGACAAGAAAGCGGTCAGATGGTAGTCCGCTATTTAACAAATCTTCCATCTCGCCGTAGCAGTTTGGGAGATAGGTGGAGACCACACCGCCGAGTTTGCCGATGTTCAAATATCCATTAATGCTTTCAAGAGGATCATACGTCCAAGTAATAAGGGAGTAACCGAGCTTTAACGCCTCATCACGTTGGGCTAACTTTAATTTTTCACCGATCCCTTTATTACGAAATTGTATATCAGTCCCTAATATATGTGAGCAAAGGTAGACAGACTGGCCGTCAAAGCCTGGGAAGCTGTATTGAAATGCAATAAGCTGTCCGCTGCAATAGGCACCAAGCACTAAACCGCCGTTTTTGACGGCGGTAATGGTTTGGTGTGTGGGAATGGAGTCTGACTCCCCCCAAATGTTACTTTCAAGTCTGCGTACTTCTTCTAGCTCTGCAATCGTGTATAGGGAACGAATTTCGATTTCTTTTGTATTCAATGTCAATTCCCCCATTTTATTTATTCGCGGCTGAAATCCGCATCCTGTAATGCAACCAATTTGGTCTTTTTCACAACCTTATAGCCAAAATAAGCTAAGAGGAAAAGCGGAAGGCCGATATAAGATACCAAAGCTCCGTACCAATCAATTTTGGGACCAAAGAAGGCGCCGTAATTTTGACCGAAAACCGCTACTAAGCATAAAACTGTTGCTAAGATTGGTCCAAGCGGGAACCATTTTGCCACGTATGGTAAATCAGATAAACTTCTTCCTTGGGCAATGTAAGCCTTACGGAAACGGTAGTGTGAGATAGAAATTCCTAACCATGATAAAAATCCTGCTAAGCCTGAGGCATTTAATAGCCAGCCGTAAACTGTACCATCACCAAACAGGGAGGTTAAGAAACATAACATACCAATTAGGGTTGAAACTAATAAAGCATTCGTAGGCAAACCTTTTTTACTTACTTGCTTTAAGAACGCGGGAGCTTTCCCTTCCTTTGCCAATACCCATAGCACACGGGATGCAGCGTAAAGGGCAGAGTTACCTGCAGAAAGGACAGCGGTAAGAATAACGGTATTCATTAAGGCAGCAGCAAAAGCAAGACCTGCATTTTTAAATACTAGTGTAAACGGACTTACGGCTACGTCCTTCACATCTGTGCTTAATAATAAGGGATCCTTATAGCTAACCAAAGCACCAATAACAATAATCGCTAAAACGTAGAATAATAAAATTCTCCAGAAGATTTGTTTGATTGCTTTTGGCATGTTCTTTTCGGGATTTTCACTTTCACCAGCCGCAACCCCGACAAGCTCTGTTCCTTGGAATGAAAAACCTACAATCATAAACACGCCTAAAATTGAAAGGAATCCGCCTTTAAATGGTGCTTCGCCTTTCGTGAAGTTTTCAAATCCGCCAGTATGCCCCTTCATAATTCCAAAAATCATTAATAAACCTAACACAATGAAAATAATAATCGTAGCAACCTTAATAATGGCAAACCAGAATTCAGATTCACCGTAACCTTTAACAGATAATATATTTAATCCTAAAATCAACACAAGGAATATGGCGCTCCAAACGACCCCAGGAACATCAGGGAACCAATACTTCATAATCAGCGAGGAAGCTGATAATTCAAGGGCAACAATGATGGCGTTGTTATACCAGTAATTCCAGCCAACCGCAAAGCCTAAAGCCGGGTCGACAAAGCGGTCAGAATACGTGCTAAACGAGCCGGTAATCGGAATAAACGCCGACATTTCTCCTAAACTTGTCATAATAAAATAAACCATAATACCTGCGATTAAGTAGGCAGCAAGAGCACCGCCAGGGCCTGCATCCGCAATCGTTGCCCCACTTGCTAAAAATAATCCAGTACCAATTGTTCCACCGATGGCAATCATCGATAAGTGTCTTGTTTTTAACTTTCTTTCCAATGGTTCTTGAGCTTTATATTGCTCAATCGTTGTATCTATTTTACGTGCTGAGTTTTCCATCGCACATCTCTCCTAATTGTTTGTTTATTTAAGTCTCTTGTAATGCTGTTAACAAGGTTTGTATTAAAATTTTCGATCCATATATGAGTGCATCAAGATTGAAATTCATGTCCGGATGATGTAAACCGGGCGTTAACCCACAGCCTAAACCAATCATTGTAGCCGCTAGGCCGGGATTTTTAGCGGTGTAAAAATGAAAGTCCTCTGCGCCCCCCGAAATACATACCGGAACAACATTTTCTTTGCCGAGGATCTCGCCAATCGCTTTTTCTGTTATTTTTATGGCTCTTTCGTTTTTAACAGCGGCCGGAACAAATTCCTCCATAGACCAGGTGAAGGATGCTCCTGTCCGCTCTTCTGCTAATTCCATCGCAGCTTTAGCCCTCTGTTTTAACAGGGACATAACTTCGTTGGATTGTGCTCTTACATCGAGAGCAAAATGTGCCGTTTCAGGGATGACATTTGTGGCTTCACTTTCTGTTGTCAGCTGTGTCATTTTTATTGAATAGGGGACCTCAGTGGATAAGTCGATTTCTTTCAGTTCTTGCACTAAAAGGGAAGCCGCCTCAATCACATTGATCCCTTCTTTAGGCAGGGCTGCATGTGCTTGTCGTCCCTTTATACTTCCCCGAATTGTTCCAGCTGAACCATGAATAATCACCGGAGAGGCCTTCCTATAGGGAAGTTCACTTACTGGCCGTACATGGGTGCCAAATAATAAGCTGACATTTTCAAGTGCGCCATCCTCCATCATTTTTAGCGCGCCTTTTCCTTTTTCTTCGGCAGGCTGAAAAATAAACCTTATTGTATGTTTTGGTTTAAGTCCGCTAGCTGCCAGTGCAAGTGCCGTATATAGAACCATCGTGCTATGACCATCATGACCACAAGAGTGATTGGGTCTAACTACGCCATTCACTTCTTGGACTAGTGCATCCATATCTGCACGCAGTGCCACGACTTGGTCAGTGGTTCCTTGAATTTCAGCAATTATTCCGTAGTGATCTTTAAACCTTTTTACTTTGAAGCCAGCCAGCTGCAGCTTGTCTGCAATACAGCCGGATGTTTTTTCTTCTTCCCAGCTAGGTTCCGCTAGGCAATGAAGGTCTTGATAGGTTGTTAGTAAATCGTCTTTATGCTGTTCAATAAAGTCTAGCGGATTCAAATCTATACACCCCTTAAAGCTTCTAAACTTATTCGTTAAATACGTCGAATGTTGTATAGAGCTGTTCTAGTTTTTGCTGGAATGATAAAATTCTTTCCTTATCTTTTTCTTGGATCCCCTCAATTACTAAATCTAATAAACTAATAACTGAAGCAATGGAGTTGGTGCCGGTCTCGGCATTTTCTTCAGTAGTTAGTATGATGTCGGAAATTCGGCCCGCAGGAGATAGCAGGCGGTCGGTTATCGAGATGAGGGTAATTCCATTGCTTACTGCACATTCAGCAATTTTTATGGTTTCATTGGAATAGCGTGGAAATGAAAACACGACAACAACTGAATCTTTGGTTAGATTGCAAAACTTTTCGAAAAAGTCACCTGACGTTGAACATAAATGGACTTGGTCTCGAATGGTACTTAACATGTAGGAGAACCAATAGGCGGCCGCATGAGAAATGCGGTGGCCTGTAATTAAAATTTGGTCTGCCTTAATTAACGCCTCAACTGCTTTCCAAATCTCTTGGGTGTTAGCCGAATTTAGCATGTTTCTTAATATATCAATCTGGTTTTCTATCACCTTTGTAAAAACATGTTTATCAGTAGATTGAATGGAATCGGCAGCCGCTGCGGTTTGATTCTGCAAGAGCATCTGCTGCTGAATGAGTTCCTGCATTTGGCTAAATCCCTGAAATCCTAATGCGTATGAAAGTCGAATGACCGTTGTCTCGCTAACCAATGCCTGCTGGCCGATTTGAAAAGCTGTCTTAAAAGCAGCTTTATCTAAATTTTCAATTAGGTAAGCAGCTACTTTTTTCTGTCCAGCCGATAACTGGTTAAATCGATCCTTAAGTAATTGTTTAAAAGGAAGTGGTTCCATCTTATCCACCTTTCCAAAAGAAGGAAATCCTTCGCTTTATATAAATGTTGCAGTAAATACTTTTTATTTTTATACATTATCATAAATAAATATAGATTTAAAGATGATTTATTGATATTTTTTTTGTAATCATATGG
>NZ_JBALPZ010000130.1:0-8961 GCF_036965645.1 Neobacillus drentensis | reverse complement strand
TGTTTACTCCCTGTTTTATGCTGTGGTAAATTATCTCCAAAGTCCTAAAATCACTAGGATGATAATCGTTGACCAGATTAACATTTTTATTGGAGATTGGAAGGATACGTTTCTCTTTTGACTTCTTGCCCAAGATGTGGTGGTCTGAATAGAATCTGACAGGTCTTTTTTATTAAAGTAAGGGATAGACCCCATTAAGAAGCCCCCCAATAATCCAAACAGATGGGCGCTTACATTGATATTTGGCTGTAAGAAGGTCATGATTAAACTAACTGCACAAAGAATGAGAATAACTTGACTGTTTTGCTGAGACATCATGGTCTTCCTGAAGATGATAATAGCTATATAATAGCCAAATAATCCAAAGATGGCCCCGCTTGATCCAACGTGGGTGTAAGTTAACGGCTCAAAAAGTAGAGTAGCCACATTGGCAATAAGTCCTGAGAAAAGGTAGATGACGAGAAACTTGGCGCTCCCCAACATACGTTCTAGTGCGGGTCCAAACAGAATGAGGGAGAAACTATTAAAGAGCATATGAGAAAAACCGCTATGCATGAATGTTGGGGTAATCAGCCTCCATACTTCTCCTTCCATTATATAGAGATTAACACCGGATAAATTTTCAAAGAACCAATTGTTTGGAAAGATCGGCAGAATGGTTAAAAAATATAATACCAAGTGAATTGCCACTATAATAGAGACCATCGGATAAAAGCGGATAAATTCACGAAGGTTTTCAGTTCTGGTGAATATTGGAATCACTCCTCTCCATTACATCATAAACAGATTCTTGGTCTTGTACACTATTATGCTAAAAGTAAATAAAATAGAAGGATGGTAAAACCATGATTAAGGGAATTGGCATTGATATTATTGAACTGGATAGAATCCGCGGACTGATTAACAAACAAAGCAAGTTGGTTGATCGGATCTTAACCGTTAACGAAAAGAAAAGGTATGAAGAATTATCTGAGGTAAGAAAAGTAGAGTTCTTAGCAGGAAGATTTGCGGCAAAAGAAGCTTTTTCCAAGGCATTTGGCACTGGAATAGGAAAGGAACTATCTTTTCAAGACATGGAGATTGAGACAGATGACTTGGGAAAACCGTTTTTTCGGAAACCAGAGGTCCAATCACATTTGTCTATCTCTCATAGCAGGGAATATGCTGTTGCGCAAGTGGTATTAGAAAAATAGAAGATGGTTCAAATGATTTGAGGATTCTCTAGCTCTAGCGTCTGTTCAAGCGCTGGAGCTTTTAATTTTTCTAGGGCTTGGCTCTGGATATGAATAATCCCCGAGGTTGTCTCATATATTCATAGGGAAATAGGAGAGACAAGGTCAGCTATGGTTTATAAGCCTGATTCCTGCCTTTCTCTTCTTTGATAATCATATGAATGACACAAGAAGGGGTTGAAGGGATGAGGAAAAAGTTTTTACTGCTTATGACAGGGCTAATGGTCATTTTCTTGCTAGCTGCCTGTGGGTCAAAATCACAAGACGATGTGGTAAAGGAGCTAAGGAGTAAGCAGAGTGATTTAACCAGCTATAAAGTGAACGCGAAAATGACACTGAAAATGGGCTCAGATTCTCAGGTGTATAACGTTGAGATTTGGCATAAAGATCCTACATTTTACCGTGTAAATTTAAAAAATGCTGAGAAAGACCAAAGTCAAATGATCCTAAGAAATAAAGAGGGCGTATTTGTTTTGACGCCAGCATTGAATAAAAGCTTCCGTTTTCAAAGTGATTGGCCGCAAAATAGCAGCCAAGCCTATCTGTATGAGTCCTTAATAAAAGATATTGTTGCGGATAAAGAAGCTAAGTTCTCCTCAACAAAAGATTATTATATTTTTGAAACGAAGACACGTTATCAAAATAATAGTATGCTGCCATTTCAGGAAATTAAGCTGAATAAAAGCGATTTATCGCCTGCTGTTGTCAAAGTAATGGACCCTGACCGAAATGCCCTTGTAACAGTTGAATTTTCAAAGGTGAAATTTAATGCTGATTTAAATAAAGACGATTTCGATATGAAAAAGAATATGACACGGGCACAGTTGAATCTACCAGCAATGGCGGGCGCTAAAGACAAAGATCAGTCATTCACAATTAAATATCCAACCTATGAGTTAACGGGAACCAAGTTACTGGAAGAAAAGACAGTCAAAATTGAGGATGGTAAGCGGGTTGTCCTTACGTATGACGGAAAAAAATCCTATACACTTGTTCAGGAGAAAGTATCAACAAAGGCTGCTTCTGCTAATCCGACCCTAATGGAGGGTGATATCGTAGATCTCGGTGCAACTTTTGGGGCGCTGTCAGATCATTCACTTTCATGGTCACAAGGCGGTGTCGATTATATGGTTGCATCGAATAACCTGACTAGGGATGAGATGGTAGAAATAGCGAAATCTCTTCAAGATGACTCCGTAAAATAATAATCTAACGAAAACAGGCCTTGTGCCTGTTTTTTGACGTTTATAAGTAGTATGATATTTTTGAACCAAAAAGCGGCCACCCGCTTAAAAAAAATTATCATAATCCAATTTTGTGGTAAAATAAAAAAATGCATTTTAACTAGGATGTGGACAGATGGAAAAGCAAGTCAATTTTTATCGGGATACATGGGCAGAAGTTGATTTGGATTGTATCACAGAAAATGTATCCTCGGTAAAAAAACATTTACCAGACCAAGTGGAGATAATTGCTGTAGTAAAAGCGAATGCCTATGGTCATGGTGATGTTCAAGTAGCCAAAGCAGCCCTTTTGGCAGGAGCAAGTTTTCTCGCAGTAGCTTTTATGGATGAAGCGGTTGCAATTAGACATAAAGGAATCAAGGTTCCTATTTTAGTTCTAGGAGCAACTCGACCTGAGGATGTTCAAGTGGCAGCCAAGTACGATATTTCCCTTACTGTTTTTCAAAAAGAATGGCTTCAAGAAGCGCAAAAACATTTGTCAGTGGGTGAAAGAGTTTCCCTGCATATCAAAGTAGATACAGGAATGGGAAGAATCGGCGTCCGCAGCCGTGATGAATTATCATCTCTAGAACAATTAATCTTAGCGAATGAACAATTTCATTTTGAAGGAATTTTTACTCATTTTGCCACAGCAGATGAATTAGATAATAGTTATTTTCAGAAGCAATTAGCGCGATTTGAGGATTTGTTAAAGGTGTTAACGAAGCGGCCGAAGTATATTCATTCCAGTAATAGTGCGGCAGCAATCAGGTTTCCTAATGCCTATTTTAATGCAGTTCGGCTTGGCATCGCTATGTATGGTCTTACGCCATCTCTTCAAATGGAACAAGAAATTCCATTCCCATTGAAGGAGGCCTTTTCACTAAAAACACGGCTTGTCCATGTGAAGCAGGTTCAAAAAGGGGATAAGGTCAGTTATGGGGCCACATACGAAAGTAAGGAAGATGAGTGGATCGGCACCATCCCGATTGGGTATGCTGACGGATGGATTCGGAGGCTGCAAGGACAAGAGGTGTTAGTGGACGGAAAGCGTTCACCCATTGTCGGGAGAATTTGTATGGATCAGTGTATGATACGACTACCTGGTAAATTACCAGTTGGAACAACTGTTACATTAATAGGCCGGCAGGGCGGGCAATTCATTTCTGTCAATGAAATTGCGGCGAAGCTTGAAACCATTAATTATGAAGTTCCATGCATTATTACCAATCGTGTTCCAAGGCTTTATAAAAAAAATGGCAAAATTGTCGATATAAAAAATGATCTGCTTAGTAATTCACAGGCTTAAATACAGAAATTCAAACATATTTATGTTATTGCGGTAAATTGTGCATAAAAGCATCTTTTATTGGCTTATAATACAGTAGAATTATATTTAGTCTATGAATTGGGCTTGATTAGTGTTATTATTAAATATGGTACAGATATTAAATTTAATGTTCGCTTATGGCTTACCGCAGAGGAGCGTAAACAGAAGTGCAGTTAAATTTAAGCATCAGAATGTAATTCTGGTTAGATAAAAATGGTGTGTAGTGATGGTGGAGGTGTATGTTTGTGTCTGAAACTGGCGCAACTACGGAAATCTTAGTAAAGTTACCGCAACATCTTTTAACTGAGTTAGATGGTTTCGTTAAGCAAGAAAATGTAAACCGCAGTGAGTTTATTTACCAAGCAACCAAAATGTATTTACGCGAACGGAAAAAGAGACAAATTCGCGAGTCGATGAGACGTGGATACATGGAAATGGCAAAGATCAATCTTAGAATTGCATCAGAAGCATTTTTAGCAGAATATGAGGCAGAACACACAGTTGAACGTCTTGTAAGCGGAGGATAATCCTTTGATTGTCAAGCGTGGTGACGTTTATTTTGCGGACCTATCCCCAGTTGTTGGTTCTGAACAAGGCGGCGTCCGACCAGTACTTGTCATCCAAAACGACATCGGGAATCGGTTTAGTCCCACAGTGATTGTTGCAGCGATTACAGCTCAAATTCAAAAAGCTAAGCTTCCTACTCATGTAGAAATTGATGCGAAGCGCTACGGATTTGAACGTGATTCGGTCATTCTGTTAGAGCAAATTCGTACAATTGATAAGCAGCGGTTAACCGATAAGATCACCCATCTCGATGACGAAATGATGGAGAAAGTGGATGAAGCCTTACAGGTAAGTTTAGGTCTCATCGAATTCTAGTTTAAAGTACGCTCTTTTAAAAGAGCGTTTTTTCATACATAACCTGCCTCTGATTTTTCTGCAAATTAGCAAGCTAATCCTAGCTTGCTTTTCTTTTTGTCAAAAGGAGATAAAGGCCTTTGATGAAACCATTAATCTAATTTGATACAATGAAATGAAAGAAGAATGGAGGATTGTTTCGTGAACGATACAGTTGTGAAAGATGAACAGCTCTTAGGTAAAATTGCGAATGAGCTAGCTATCTCCTATAAACAGGTGAAAAGTGTTATTTCATTGCTTGATGAAGGGAATACGGTTCCGTTCATTGCTCGTTATAGAAAGGAAATGACCGGTGCCCTTGATGAGGTGCAAATTCGGACTATTTTAGAACGCTGGCAGTACATTCAAAATCTAGAGCATCGAAAAGAAGAAGTCCTGCGAATTATTGAGGAACAAGGAAAATTAACGGAAGATTTAAGTAAGGCCATTACGAAGGCTGAAAAGCTCCAAGAGGTTGAAGATTTATATAGGCCCTATAAACAAAAAAGAAGAACAAAAGCAACCGTGGCTAAGGAAAAGGGTTTAGAACCATTTGCGGAGTGGCTGATGACCTTTCCAAAAGAGAACATCGATCAAAAAGCAAAAGAGTTTCTTTCGGAGGAAAAACAAGTTCTTACAATTGAAGAAGCTATTACGGGTGCAAAGGATATTATTGCAGAAATGGTTTCTGATGATGCGGAAGGCCGTAAATGGATCCGTAAAGAAACGTTTAAAACTGGCACAGTCGCATCAGTTGTGAAAGAGGCAGAAAAAGACGAAAAGAATGTTTATGAAATGTACTACGAATATGAAGAACCGGTTAATAAAATTGTTCCACACCGGATTCTTGCCTTAAATCGCGGGGAAAAGGAAGACATTTTACGTGCTTCGATTAAGATGAATGCAGAATTAATCATGACTTATCTATCGAGAAAGTGGATTCGTGTTCCGCATTCACCTGCTGCCCCGCTTGTGCAAGAAGCGCTAGAGGATGGATATAAAAGGTTGATTCAGCCATCCATCGAACGGGAAATTCGAGCTGAGTTAACGGAAAAGGCAGAGGAACAAGCTATACATATTTTTTCGGAAAACCTTCGAAACTTACTCCTTCAACCTCCTTTAAAGGGAAAAGTGGTGATAGGAGTAGACCCGGCTTACCGGACAGGCTGTAAATTAGCGGTCGTAGACGAAACGGGCAAGGTATTAAAGATTGATGTTATCTATCCGCATCCACCTGTATCAAAAACAAAAGAAGCACGGGAGAAGTTTATTAACATTCTTCGAGAATATAAGGTGGAAATGGCCGCGATCGGTAATGGTACTGCATCAAGGGAAACAGAACAGTTTGTTGCTGATATTTTAAAAGAGATGGATAAAGAAATCTTTTATCTTATCGTCAACGAGGCAGGCGCTAGCGTCTATTCTGCCTCCGATCTTGCAAGAGAAGAGTTTCCGAATTTCCAAGTGGAAGAAAGAAGTGCTGTTTCCATTGCACGGCGCTTGCAGGATCCATTAGCGGAATTGGTGAAAATTGACCCAAAATCAGTGGGGGTTGGTCAATACCAGCATGATGTTGCCCAGAAGCGACTTTCCGAGTCGCTGCATTTTGTGGTAGAAACGGCTGTTAACCAGGTTGGGGTGAACGTGAATACCGCGTCTTCTTCCCTACTTCAGTATGTGGCGGGATTAAACAAAACTGCAGCCAATAATATTGTTAAAAAGCGGGAGGAGGAAGGGAAGTTCACCAGCAGAGTGCAATTAAAGAAGGTACCTCGTTTAGGGGCTAAAACCTATGAACAGGCCATCGGTTTCCTTCGTGTGCTAGATGGTAAGCAGCCGTTAGACAGAACAGGAATACATCCGGAAAACTATGATGAGGTTAAAAAGTTATTAACAAGTCTAGGTTTTACAGCAAATGACTTAGGTTCAGAAGAGTTAAAAACCGCACTAAACGGACTTGATTTAAAGGCCGTTTCTAAGGAATTATCCGTTGGTGAGTTAACTCTGAAGGATATTATTGATGCTTTAGTAAGACCAGAACGAGATCCCCGTGATGATTTACCTCGCCCGCTTCTGAAAAAAGATGTCTTAAAGCTAGAAGACTTAAAAGCAGGAATGGAACTACAAGGCACAGTCCGGAATGTGGTGGACTTCGGTGCGTTTGTTGATATCGGTGTCAAACAGGATGGGCTTGTTCATATATCAAAGCTCAGCAATCGTTTTGTCAAACATCCTTTGGACATTGTTTCAGTAGGTGATGTGGTAACGGTTTGGGTGGACTCTGTAGATATGAAAAAGGGCCGTGTTGCCTTAACTATGCTGCCGCCATCTTAAAATAGTAGAAGTGCCTATAGTCAGAGAAAGGTTCGGAGACTATAGGCACTGTAACTAGAGGGACACTGCTTTTAGGAGCAGTGTTTTTTTCTGTAAAAAAACCAGCACTGGTTAAGCAGCTTAATTTGATAGCGGTCCTTCTCATAGAAAGCCCTTTTCATTTGGTTTTGCAACCAAGTTGGCATAGTGTAAAACCTCCCGAAAAGTACATCATTCATTAAGGGTATATACAATATATGCTATAATAGGTTGTCATGTTCGCTTGAAAGTGGGGAACTGTTAAAATGGATCAAAAGGAACTTCAAATATTAGTCGAAAAGCTGTCTCATGAATACTTTGGGAAGCCGTTTAAACACACGGCACTGTTTAATCTAAGGTTACGATCGACGGGGGGGAGATATCTTTTAGGTACACATAATATTGAAATTAATAAAAAGTATCTAGAACAGCTTGGGGAAGAAGAATTAATCGGTATTATAAAGCATGAATTATGCCATTATCACCTTCATCTCGAAGGTAGAGGATACCAGCACAAGGACCCTGAATTTAAGTTCTTATTAAAGAAGGTGGGCGCACCGCGTTTTTGTAATCAGCTTCCTGAAAGAAGTGTTAAACGTACTGCAAAAAAGGTACTTATTTATCAATGTATAAACTGTAAGACAACCTATCAAAGAAAAAGAAGTATTAATACTTCAAGGTATGTGTGTGGAAAGTGTAGAGGGAAATTATTAAAAGTTGAGGAAATTCAATTATAATTCTTTGGAAATTCGGTAATAATGTTTTATGTAAAATTAATGTTGACTTTATAGTTTCAGGTCATTATAATGTAAAGAGTCGGTAGGGCAAACGCCTTATTGAGAAGATAGATTTTTGATTATTCCGCAGTAGCTCAGTGGTAGAGCTATCGGCTGTTAACCGATCGGTCGTAGGTTCGAGTCCTACCTGCGGAGCCATTTATATGGGGAAGTACTCAAGAGGCTGAAGAGGCGCCCCTGCTAAGGGTGTAGGTCGGGTAACCGGCGCGAGGGTTCAAATCCCTCCTTCTCCGCCATATAAATTATTGGCCCCTTGGTCAAGCGGTTAAGACACCGCCCTTTCACGGCGGTAACACGGGTTCGAATCCCGTAGGGGTCATCAGGGACGGGGAGTGACGTTGTTTCATTTCCTGTTTCTTAATCTAATTAATCATACTGGGCTATAGCCAAGCGGTAAGGCATCGCACTTTGACTGCGACATGCGTTGGTTCAAATCCAGCTAGCCCAGCCATTTTATTTAATAAAGTATGAGCCATTAGCTCAGTTGGTAGAGCATCTGACTTTTAATCAGAGGGTCGAAGGTTCGAGTCCTTCATGGCTCACCATTCGATTATCATATGCGGGTGTGGCGGAATTGGCAGACGCACCAGACTTAGGATCTGGCGCCGCAAGGCGTGGGGGTTCGACTCCCTTCACCCGCACCACAAATTACCTCTTGAATTAATTAGTGTTTGATGTTATGATTATTTTTGTCGCTAATTCATATGCGGTCGTGGCGGAATGGCAGACGCGCTAGGTTGAGGGCCTAGTGGGGGCAACCCCGTGGAGGTTCAAGTCCTCTCGGCCGCACCAAAAAAGTTGTTGACAAATTAAAAATGATTTGATATACTTTAAAAGTTGCTTTAAAAATAAGCACCCTTAGCTCAGCTGGATAGAGTGTTTGACTACGAATCAAAAGGTCGGGAGTTCGAATCTCTCAGGGCGCACCACTTTAACGGGAAGTAGCTCAGCTTGGTAGAGCACTTGGTTTGGGACCAAGGGGTCGCAGGTTCGAATCCTGTCTTCCCGACCATTCAGAATATTATATGCGGGTGTAGTTTACTGGTAAAACCTCAGCCTTCCAAGCTGATGTAGTGGGTTCGATTCCCATCACCCGCTCCAAATTTGTTCTTTGAAAACTAAACAAA
>NZ_JBALPZ010000129.1:0-8711 GCF_036965645.1 Neobacillus drentensis | reverse complement strand
GGCGAGAAGGTCACACCCGTTCCCATACCGAACACGGAAGTTAAGCTTCTCAGCGCCGATGGTAGTTGGGGCCTTGCCCCTGTGAGAGTAGGACGTTGCCAGGCACAAAAAAAGACAATCTTAGCTGATTGTCTTTTTTGCTTTTCCAAGAGAATAAAAAGAAAGGGGTATATAACCCTTCTGTTTTCCGCAAAATACCACTAATGAATTATTTAGGGAGTTGGCATGTTTGGGAAAAAAGGGGATACAAATTCCGGTTAAGGAATCGTATGAAGAAAACATTGAATACTTAAAACACGAGCTGCGCGTTGGGAAAAGCTTTGATATTATCCACCGCAAAATTGATTATGCAGGACATAAGATGAGCATGTTCCTTGTGGATGGGTTCGCCCAGGCGAATATCCTGCTTTTAATCATGAAGGAGATTGAAAAGCGGAAACCAGAGGAATTTAAAGATGATCCCATAAATGAGCTTGTTAGAACATTTATACCACATGTTGAAGTAGTAATCACACCTGACTTAGAGGAAGTAATAGCTCAAGTTCTTGCTGGACAGACTGCATTAGTTGTTGAACAAGGCAGTAAAGTCGTCCTGATTGATTCAAGGGAATATCCAATCCGTTCCCCTCAGGAACCTGATATTGAGCGAGTTGTTCGGGGGCCGCGTGATGGGTTCGTGGAAACAATAGTATTTAATCTTGCACTAATCCGTAGGCGGGTAAGAGACCGATCATTAGTCATGGAATATGTACAGGTAGGAAATCGTTCAAAGACAGATGTAGCATTAGTATACATAGACAGTATTGTGGATATGGAAAACGTAAGAATGCTGAGAGAAAAACTTGAGGATATTTCGATAGATGGGGTTTCCATGGGTGAAAAAACAATAGAAGAATTTGTATTTGGCAGAAACTATAACCCGTACCCATTAGTTAGATACACGGAAAGAGCTGATACAAGTTCTGTTCATTTAATGGAAGGGCATGTCCTTATTGTTGTGGATGGCTCACCGAGCGTTATGATCTGTCCAGCTACCTATTGGCATCACCTGCAGCATGCTGAGGAGTATCGTCAGAAGCCCTTGGTAGGTGGCTTTTTACGATTTGCAAGATTTATTGCAGTTACCGCCTCCTTGTTTCTATTACCTATCTGGTATACCTATGCAACAAATGAGCAGCTGCTTTCTGAACGATGGAAGTTCATTGGCGTAAAGGATCATGGAGAAATCGCTCTTATTTGGCAATTTCTTATTGCTGAAGTCGGAATTGAGATTTTACGGATGGCGGCCATACATACCCCTAATGCTCTTGCTACCGCCCTTGGTATCGTCTCTGCTATCATTATCGGGGATGTAGCGGTCCAAGTCGGGATTTTTACCCACGAGGTAGTGCTATACGTTGCGGTGGCTGCTATTGGAACATTTGCAACGCCTAGTTATGAATTAAGCCTTGCTAATCGTATTTTCCGTGTTTTCTTTTTAATCATGGTCGCCATACTCCAAGTACCGGGTTTAGTGATCGGGATTACATTATGGATCTTACTCCTAGTCGGAACCAAGACGATGAATATTCCATATTTATATCCGTTTATGCCGTTTAATCCCCTTGATTTCAAATTAGTACTTCTCCGCTCACCTGTTCCCTATAGTAATATGCGAGGACACATGCTAAACCCACAGGACCGCTCAAGACAAGATGACTAAGCCTATCAGACCTATCGAATCTGATAGGCTTTTTGCATAGATAGGCAAAGGAGAATGGCCTCATTAAGATTTTACTCCTATTAATATAAATGCAACCCCAAGTAAAATCCAGACGATTTTCATGACAGATATATCTCCAACGATGCCTACTAAACCTATTGTTGTGGTTAAAATTAATATAATAGGACCCACAAGGGCAAGTGAGGAATTAATCATTAAAGCTTTTTCAACTGAATTAAATCTAAGCATTAAAATAGCTGCAAATATCTCGATACTTCCAGATAATAATCGTAAAAAGGCCATTCCCAACACTGCTTTTTCTAAGATTATAAACATAGCTACCCCCCGAAAATATCATTTTCACCACATTATATGTTGATATTTTCAAGAGAAGGACATGTTTTTTTCTTAACTTACTTGCATTTTAAAAAGGGAATAGTAAATTAGTTTAAACCCGCTAATAAAAATTAGTATGCCCAAAAAGGCTGACTCAGTTCTTTTTCTGAGTCAGCCGATTATGGAATCTTAATTATTTTTCTTCCTCATTCAGTTTAATTTTCTTACAACCCACATACAAACAAGAGAAGATATCGAGTCCTGGCTTAGCCTTAGCTAGTCCTTTAATATAGGGGGTAATTAAATCTTTAAAGTCTGCTCCCACTTCCTCCTCTTCTAAAATGCCGTAAACATAAAGTTTCTTTTCAGCAAATAAGAAGGCCACATTCCCGACTCCCTTGTTTTTTCCATCCACAACATTTAAAACTTGATATTCCGGGGTAATGACCTCGGGTGAAAAATAAATTTGCAATGAAATCTTCTCCTTTAAATTCTATGGTTAGGATTAGGGGGTGTTACGTAAATTGGAGCTTCTCAAATAGTGAATCATTTTCCTCAGTCGGTTTCTTTTTAGCGACATGGATCAGGATCATGCAAAGAATGCCGCATAATAACGTTAATCCTGCAGTAGAAAGAAACATTCCAGATCTAGACCATTCCATTAAAGTACTAAAGATGGGAGGGCCGATGGCTACCCCTAAAAAACGAACTGATCCATATAATGAGGTGACAAATCCTCTTCTGTCAGACGGAACTGAACCAGTAATGAAGCTATTAATGCATGGCAGTACTAGGCCGGTGCCGATACTGCTGACAACCAGTACTGCAAAGAAAGGTAATAATTTAGTAAAGAATATTAGAGATGCAAAAGAAGCTGTCATTAATAAACAACCAATAACAATTAGTTTTTTCATGAGACTCATTTTTTTTCCGATATTACTTCCTGTGATATAGGATGTAGTGGTCATAAATAAAAGCGGTATTGCTAATATAGCCCCTTTTAACAAGCCGTCAATATGGTGGTCTTTCTCGAGTATATCTGAGATATAAAACAAAATGCCAAACAACGTAAATAAACAGGAAGCTCCTGTTAAATAAGCGGCAAACAACCAGCGGCCCTCCGTTTTAAACACCGAGACAAGGCCTTTAATATATTTTTTAACTGGCGGAGGTTCCTTCTCCGCCTTTTTCTCTTTAATAAAAAAGATGGTAAACAAAACGGATAGTAAGCAAAAGATGGGAAAGGCAAAGAAGGCTGCATACCAAAAGAGCAGGGCTAATAACGATCCAATAATCGGACTGATTACCTTACCGAACCCATTAGAGGCTTCTACTAATCCTAATACCTTACTTTGTTCGCTGCCCTTAAATAAGTCGCCTGCTAAAGCCATCGCTATGGGGGCTGTTCCTGCTGCACCCATTCCCTGCATAATCCTTCCAGCCAATATCCATGTGTAGGCATTTGAAAACCAAGCCGCTGCGGCTCCAGCTAATAATCCGCCGCTGCCGTACAAAATAAGTGCAGGAATGATGACAGCCTTTCGAGAAAATCTGTCGGATAAATAGCCTAATATGGGTATTGAGATTGCTGCAGCAATCGAAAATACTGAAATAATCAAACTTGTCTGAAATTGGGTTACATTTAGTTCTGTTTTCATCTTCGGGAGGATAGGGATTAGCATCGAGTTTCCCAGAACTAAAATCAGCGGGATGGAACCGATGGCTGCTATCGTTAAGCCTTTATGTTTTTGCTTTGGCAAGGATGTACACCCCTAACTATAAAATTAAGCTTTTTTATTGTTTGTTCTTGATGGATGTTTATACATGACAAATGCCTAATTACAGGTGTAATAGCCCAATATATACACATTCACCCAGTTATTGAATAATCTATCCTAGAAAAATAGAGGAGGCGCATTGCCTATGAATTTTTTAACATTACCGGAAAGGACTAAGGGGAATCGAACCTATGGTTTGACTTCTGTTATCGACTTCGGAACCCCGCTTGGGGAGTTAAAAAATATTTTATCTGATTTTGGTGACATCATTGATATAGCCAAGATTGGTATTGGTTCTGCCTATGTTACCCCTAATTTAAGGGAAAAAATAAATCTTTATAAAGAATTTAACATTAAGCCATATTGCGGAGGAACTTTATTTGAAAAATGCTATTACCAAAATAAAATTCCCGAGTATCTAGCCTATTTAAATGACTTAGGAATCGAGTGGCTGGAGATTTCAAATGGTACATTGGATATTCCTTTAGGAGAACGCTTAGATTTGATTTCAAAAATTAAGAATGATTTCCACGTCATTGCCGAGGTGGGATCCAAAGATGCTAATAATGAAATGCCCATCTCTGACTGGAAAAAAGAAATGCAGCTGCTTTTAAATGCCGGGTGTGATTATGTAATTACAGAAGGCCGGGACTCTGGTACATCTGGGATATATGAAAAATGCGGTGCTGTTAAATCTAATTTAGTTCAGGAATTACTGAAGGATCTAGATACACGTAAAATTATCTTTGAAGCTCCGTCAGCGAAACATCAAATGTATTTTATAAAAGAAATTGGTCCTAACGTAAATTTAGGAAATGTGAGACTTCAGGATGTACTCGTTCTGGAATCGCAGCGCCGTGGACTTAGAAGTGAAACCTTTTTTTTGGAGGCCTAAAATGATTATCACCCTAATTCGGCACCTTCCAACAGAATGGAATAAAAAAACATGGCTTCAAGGTAGACGTGACATAGACCTTGCTCCTGTCTCAGGGGAGTTTGCCAATAAAATTAATCAGAATAAAGAAAGGCTCAAACATCAGCATTTTGATTTGGTATTGGCAAGTACCCTGAAACGGACCCATCAAACAGCACGCGTATATGGCTATCAGCCTGAAACAGAGGGACTATTAGATGAATTAGATTTTGGTCCTTTTGAAGGAGTTCCGAAGAATAAGCTCATGGAGAAGTATGGCGAACAGTGGGTAGAGAATCCCAAGGAATTAGTTCTAGGAGAGAGCTTAAAGAATCTTGAGGCCCGAATCGCCTTATTTATAAAAAAATATAAAGATTGCCACAGTGTTTTAGTTTTTGGGCATGGTTCGTGGATAAGAGGGTTTGTCTCCTATGTCAACTATGGTGACATCAACAATATGAATAAAATAATTGTCGAGAACAATCAATGTATTACCTTAGATGTAGAAATGAGTGAATGAAATGGAGGGCTAAGGGTTGTCTGAACTGTTAACGTATGAAAATTGGGATGAAGAGAAAGTAGCCTCCTTTATAAACAATAAACCGGATTTCCTAGACGTTTTAAAATGGGCCTATCAGGAGTATAGGGATGATATAGTATATTCCTGCAGCTTCGGTGCTGAGGGGATTGTTTTAATTGATTTAATTTCTAAAGTTAACAAACAAGCTAAGATTATTTTTCTTGATACTGGTCTGCATTTCCCCGAAACGTATGAATTAATTGAAAAAGTAAAGGAACGTTACCCTTTACTCGAGATTACGATGCTAAAACCAAAGTCAAGCTTAGAGGATCAAGCAAAATGGTATGGAGATGAATTATGGAAACATAATCCCAATCTATGCTGCCACATGAGAAAAGTTGTCCCCTTAAAAGAAGCCTTATCCAATGTTTCGGCCTGGATCTCCGGTTTAAGAAGAGACCAATCTCTCACCAGGAAAAATACCCAATATATTAATAAGGATGATAAATTTCATAAGATAAAAATTTGCCCTCTTATTCATTGGTCCTGGGAAGATATCATGACCTATATTACCTTAAATAATCTTCCATATAACCCTCTGCATGATCAAGGATATCCAAGTATCGGTTGTGCACCGTGTACCCTGCCTGTTTCCGATACCGGGGATCTTCGTGCAGGTCGCTGGGCTGGAAATACCAAAACAGAATGCGGCCTCCACGAGGGATAAAGAACAAATCAAATAACGTGCTGACCGATAATTGGGAGGTCTAGGGAGGAAAAAAGATATGGGTGAGAGTATGCCGCATGGCGGCAAATTAATTAATCGGCTGGATGTTCATTTTTCTAAGGAAAATATTCGAAACTCTGTCGAACTCAGTAAATTAGAATTAAGTGATTTAGAATTAATCGCCAATGGGGCTTATAGTCCGCTCGAAGGTTTTATGGAAAAAAACGATTATGAGTCTGTTGTACAGAATATGAGGCTATCTAACGGACTTCCATGGTCCATCCCGATTACGCTGGCGGTCGAACCTCTAAAAGCAAAACAAATAAGAATAGGAGAAACAATCAACCTAATACATGATAATACCATTTATGGGGTCATGACGGTAAAAGAGATGTTTCGACCAGATAAAAAGATGGAAGCCGACAAAGTATATAGAACCATTGATCCTCACCATCCCGGTGTAAAGAAATTGTTTGAACGGCCGGAGATTTATTTAACTGGTCCGATTACCCTTATTAAAAGACCAGAGAAGACCATTTTCGAAAGCTTTTATTTAGACCCTTTGCAAACTAGGAAGATATTCAAAGAGCTAGGCTGGAAAACAGTAGTCGGTTTTCAAACGAGAAATCCTGTTCACAGGGCTCATGAATATATTCAAAAATCAGCTTTAGAAATCGTTGACGGTTTGTTCCTAAATCCGTTGGTCGGTGAGACAAAAGCCGATGATATTCCAAGTGAAATTAGGATGAAGAGCTATCAAGTATTGCTCGAAAATTATTATCCGCAAGATCGGGTCTTTTTGTCGGTTTTTCCAGCTGCCATGCGTTATGCCGGACCAAGAGAAGCCATTTTTCATGCTATTGTCCGGAAAAATTATGGATGTACGCATTTTATTGTCGGCAGGGATCATGCGGGGGTTGGAAATTATTATGGGACCTATGATGCCCAAAAAATCTTCAGTCACTTTACAGAAGAAGAACTAGGAATTAAACCACTTTTCTTTGAACATAGTTTCTACTGCAAAAAATGCGAAAACATGGCGTCTGCAAAAACATGTCCTCATGATCGAGGGTATCATGTCATTTTATCGGGGACGGCGGTTAGAGGAATGCTGAATAATGGCGTTCATCCTCCAAAAGAATTTAGTCGTCCTGAGGTAGTAGAAATCCTTATCCAGGGTATGAAAGAAACCTATATAAATGAAAATTCAAGTATAGGCTAGGCTGCTAAAACAACAAAAGGGTGTAGGAGAATGAATAAAAGAGGCAACATCACTTGGCATCACACAACGATTACAAAAAAAGACCGTCTCCTATTAAATGGTCATAAAAGCTGCGTTCTTTGGTTTACCGGTTTGTCTGGGGCAGGAAAATCCACTCTTGCTAATGCGGTTGATCATATGTTATTTCAGGAATCCTATCGAAGCTATGTATTGGATGGGGATAATATCCGTCATGGATTAAATCGCGATTTAAGTTTTTTGCCAGAGGACAGAAAAGAGAATATCCGTAGAATCGGGGAAGTGGCAAAACTGTTTGTCGACAGTGGTCAGATTGTATGTACTGCCTTTATCTCCCCCTTCCTTGACGATAGAGAACTTGTCCGCAAAATGTTTGAACCCGGTGAGTTTATTGAAGTCTACCTAAATTGTCCTATAATGGTTTGTGAAGATCGCGATCCTAAAGGACTGTATAAAAAGGCACGTAAAGGGGAAATCCCAGAATTTACAGGAATCTCATCACCTTATGAGGCACCAATTTGTCCAGAAATTATGATTGATTCCGATAAGATGACAATTGAACAATCTGTAGNNATTCTATAGCGGATCTTCTTATCTTTTACGCCAATTAGCGGTTAAAAAGCTAATCTGATGGATTTTTAGTTCGTATATATAATCAATAATATTGGTTGAAAAAAATTGACAAATAATCGCGAAAATCACAATTTTATAATCGATAACTAAGGCGGTTAATAAGAAGATTAAAAAGTTGATTCCCATCATCACTTTACCTGGGCTCCAATTCTTGTAGGTAGCAATCATTAAAGCCGGAATAACCATTCCGCCGCTTGATGCACCAGCTCGAATGAGAATCCCTACGCCAATTCCGAAAAAAGCACTGCCAGCAATCAAGTCCAATAAAAGATGGACATGTATATGCGGGATATGCAAAGTTATGAAATTAACAGTTGTCGATGTGGTGGCAACAGATAGAATGGTTTTAAAGGTCCAAGTGTAGCCAAAATAACGGATTGCAAAAAACAGAAAGACTATATTAGCGATCCACAAGGAAAATCCTAATGATAAATGAAACCAGTGATTCATTAGAATCGCAATTCCTGCAGCACCGCCAGATGGAATAGAGTGAGGAAATAAAAATAAAGACATCGACATACCCTGCAGGCAGGCTCCGAATATTAAGCAGCCATACGTAAAAAGTGTTCTTCTCATAATCTAAATGATTCTATCGCTAATTGTTTAATAGTTCCTGCCAAGTATATAACCCCCTAGGACAATCTTTACTTGTCCATTTTATGAAGGATTTATACGGAATATGAAGAAATGTTAATTTGGATAATTTTTCATGTAGATATTAGTGCATAGAGGTGATATTATAAGAAAGCTTCTTCGGGAAAAGGTCATCACCATAATAAATAAAAATTAGGGTTGACACTTTTTTGATGGATGTGTTATGATACTTCTTGTCGCTTATGAGATATTGTTCTTTGAAAACTAA
>NZ_JBALPZ010000128.1:62289-62893 GCF_036965645.1 Neobacillus drentensis | reverse complement strand
TCCAATATGTTAAATATATTTAAACATTAATGGATAGTGAAAACAAAAGCCTGAATCTTTAATTACCAAGTAATTATCGATACAGGCTCTTTTTTTTTAAGACTTGTTAATGAATATTGTTGTTCCTTCTTCAACGAAAGGGGGGGAATTTTAAGAAGAAATGGATTCCAGAAGATTGCCACTAGAGTCGATCTTTTTCTTCATCACTGTTTCAAATAAGGAGTTACAATTTGTGCAAGTTAGAACCAAATTTAAAGTGATAAAATTTTATGAAATGGAAAAAATAGCCTTAGGAAAGGAGGGATACGAATGGTTGCGAAAAAATACTTAACAAGATTGTTCGTTTTGCTTATGATGATTGTGTTTATGGCAACTCCAGGCTCACTTAGTGTTTTTGCCGAATCTACTGCCGTAACAAAGCCTATACAATCAGTGAAAGCGACTGAGGTCGAGTTGAACGATGATTACTTTAATCCGAAAGTTATAACTATTCCTAATGGAAGACCAACAACCTTGATATTGAAAAACAAAGGTAGGAAAGAGCACACTTTTACAGTGGAAAAGCTGGGAATTGATGCCGAAGTCCAGGCGGGAAAAGAAAAAA
>NZ_JBALPZ010000128.1:0-62265 GCF_036965645.1 Neobacillus drentensis | reverse complement strand
TTTTCAAGAAGGAATGGTTGGAAAAGTAATAGTCAAATAAACAGCAGGGGCTATGGCCCTTGCTGTTTATGCTTTTCCTTATAACAATGCGGGGTCTCCTTAAATAGTTCTTTAAACTTTTTATAAAAGAAAGTAACACTAGAATATCCTACTTCCTGGGCAATTTCAGGAATAGGTAAATTAGAATTAGCTAGATACAAAGCAGCCTGGTTCAGTCGTTGAATCTGAAGGAGTTCTTTGAATGATTTTCCTGTCCCTTTTTTAAGCAAAGTAGAGAGGTAACTCGGATTAAAGCCGAAAGTCTTCCCCATTTCAACTAGAGAACAGTCCTGGTAATTTTCCTCAATATACTTTAAAAAATCAAGTAAAGAAACTGTGTTATTATTGTCCACGGCTTCATATCTTGTCTGAATATTATTGGTTCGAATTAATGTAGAAAATAAAACGACTAAATAAGAATTGATAATTTCTGCAGAATAAAAGTCACGTTCAAAAAATTCACACATTATATTCTCCATAATTTCCGTGACCTTAATGCCTTTAGGTTTAAAAATCAAGAATTGATTCTGCTTCCGATGACTGACGAGTGATTCAATCATGAATTGAGAGATAATGCTTTTCTGTGACAATCTTCTTAAAAAGCTCGGTGAAAGATAGTCCTGTTTCAAGATGATATTAATAACAATATCTTCTTTGGTGGTGGCAGCTACGCTATGAGGTACTTCATTGTTAATTATAATTAATTCTCCTTGATTCAGTCGGATCTTTTTTTCTCTAATAAGAACAGTACAAGTTCCTCGATGGACAAACATCATCTCTATGTAATCATGCATGTGAAGAGGAATATCTGAGCCAAAGGGCTGCTGAGAGATGGATATGTTCTCCTCAATGGGTGAATCGTTTATATCAAAGGCTCTATTAAAAAGATAAACAGGTTCACCATTTACCATTACAGTATGAGGACTATACTCCTTTAAAACTCTTTCTTTATCAATTGGCCCTAAATGATAGGTGTCTAAGTAACCTTCAAGTTCTATTCGATCCATAAGTACTCCCTATGATTAATAATTAGAGTAATCAATTACTTAATTTTATTATAATCATATTCTTACGATTAGTACAAAGAGGCACTAATACCTGTATCTATCATTTAAATGATGTATGTTTTGAGTGGATGTTTATTAATTTTTAGGATTATTACTTTTGACTTTTAGCAGTTTAGGAGATGTTTTTATAAGTTATGAGTATGTACTTAAATAAAATACCTATGTTATTATACCAACATACATTCCTAGTAATAAAAATTTTCTAACTATTATGAAGAATGTAAGCGTTGACACTATATTTGATGTATAGGGGGAGAAATTATGAGTCTTGACATTGGACTTCAACTTTTTTCAGTAAAAGATGAGTTGAGTACAGATTATTTTCGTACTCTCGAGGAAATTTCAGCTATTGGCTATAAGAACGTGGAATTGATTGCGACGAATATGAAGAACTATTCACGATTTAGCGATACGGTATCAGCGAAGACTTTACGTAATAAATTGGAAGAATTGAATATGACACCTATTGGAGCACACGATGGCGGAGGTTCCCCAGGGCAAAGTCTATTGGATAATGACTGGGATCGTATAATCAAATATAATTACGAGATTGGGTGCCAATGGATTGCGATCCCATCTGCGTTTATGTTATCTCGGGAGGAAGCATTAGAGACAGCCGAACAGCTAAACCGTATAGGGAAACAGACGAGGGAAAACGGGATAAAGCTGTATTTACATAACCACCATTTTGAATTTAGAAGAATCAATGAGCAAGAGACCTTGTATGATGTTCTAATCGAAAACACAGATCCCGATCATGTATTCTTTGAATTGGATGTCCTTTGGGCACATAGAGCGGGGGTTGATCCGATTGGCTTGATGGAGCGGCTAGGTGCTCGTTGTGACGTGATTCATCAGAAAGAACTGTATCCATTTGTACCTGAAGATGGCTTTGAAACCCCAAAGTTTGAACTCCCAGAGATATATAAACCTTATTTTCATGATTCCGAGTCACTTCCAGATATTGCTCCATTAGACTTGGACAGGTTATATCAAAAGGTTAATGAATTGGGATTCGTTAAATACACCATTGTTGAAAATGAATATGCTGAATCCAATAAATTTGCTAGTGTGGCCAAGGACCTTAAAATTCTACAGAAAAAAATTAATTTAAATACACAAAGTGTGTAAGTTTAAACAAAAAGATGAACAAAACGAGACTCATTTTCTAGTGAAAATGTGAAGGAGATTAAACGATGGCAAACGTTAAAATCGGATTTATCGGCTGTGGGGATATTGCCAAGCTGAAGCATTTCCCTGGAATGGCACAACAAAAGGGAGTTGACCTTGTAGCCTTCTGCGACCTTGTGATTGAAAGAGCTGAGGAGGCTGCCAAAAAATACGGAACCCCGGATGCTAAAGTTTACACAGACTACCGTGAACTTCTTGCGGACGAGTCTATTGATGCAGTCCATGTCCTGACTCCAAACGTCGGACATAGTGAAATAACCGTAGCTGCGCTTGATGCAGGAAAACATGTTCTATGTGAAAAACCAATGGCGATTAACCCTGCGGAAGCACAAAAGATGTTGGAGGCAAGGGACAGATCAGGTAAAATGCTTACCATTGGCTATCAGTACCGTCATTTCCATGAAAATGCTATCGCCAAGAAGGTAGTTGATGATGGATGGCTTGGCGATATCTACTATGCTGAAGCAACTTGTATCCGCCGCCGAGGAGTTCCAACATGGGGCGTCTTTACCGATAAGTCTAAACAAGGGGGCGGCCCGTTGATTGATATTGGCACTCACGCCCTTGACCTCACTCTATGGATGATGGATAACTACGAGGTTGACTACGTTGTCGGCAGTTCCTATGAGAAGTTAGGTAGACTGCTGGATGCTGAACATCAGGGTCAGGTGAGCTGGCGCGATGGGTCTCCTGATCCATGGAATAATGAGACCTATGATGTAGAAGACTCTGCTATGGGATTTATTAAAATGAAGAATGGAGCAACTATCAACCTGAGAGCTTCGTGGGCACTCAATATTGTAACAAATCCGGGGATGGTATTGCTTTGCGGAACGAAAGGCGGTCTCGATACTTATGATGGAGTTAGGTTGAATCATGTAGTTGCCGGTCAACCTTCCATCACAAAAGTAGGAGAAAAAGTCAATCCATTTATTCCTGGATTTGGAGGTGGAGATACTCCTCCGTCCAAAGAACATGAAATATGGGTTGCAGCGCTAAAAGGTGAGGGCGAATTGTTTGTCAAAGCTGAACAGGCTTTAGTCGTAACACAAGTTCTGGAAGCTATTTACGAGTCTTCCAGATCAGGGAAACCTGTATATTTGTAATCCCAGGAGGAAGAGGGGGGATGTCTCCCCTCTTTTTGTTGGTTAGACGACCGAGATTTCCTTTTGTTAAAGGAGATGGACCCAGGATCCGTTAAGATTCAATTTTTCTAATTAATCATTAGTAAACTGCTCTGAAGTGATTCGGGTTAGCATTTGATTATAATTGTGATCACCTTGGTCAAACATGTCTCGATATTCTTTAGGGGAAGTTCCGAATCTCTTCTTAAAGGCCTTGTGAAAATAAGAATAGCTTCCAAAACCGCAACTCTCGGCAATAATTTCCAAAGTCATTGGGGTGTACTTCATGCGATCAATGGCATATTTGAGCCTCATGTTTATGGCAGACTGTATAATTGTCGTTCCGTATGTCTCTTTAAAAAGGTGACTTGCTCGAGAAACACTCAATCCCACGTTTTTAGCTAAATCTTTAATGCTGAATTGCTCCATAAAGTGATCTTCAATATATCTTTTAATTAAATCAGCTACGAACTTTGTATTAGGCTCTGGTTGTTTGTGAACCGCATTTGTTCCTTCAATGGTTCGTTTTAGTGACAAGCACAAGGAACGTAACAAATAATCCACAAGTTGGTCATCAGGTATGAGTGTTTGATGATTTTCCAAATAGAGGTGATTCCATAAAGAAAGGATTCTTTCATCCAAGGGAATACGGTTAAATAGTTGTGGTTCAAAGCTCTCCCACCAATGCTGGATCCACGTCCCTTTGCATAATATGAAATAATCGCCGCTTCTCGATTCTCCATCCACTTTTAACTCATATAAATCACCAGGTTTCAAGAGTAATAGATTTCCAGGGTTCATATCTAAACTATTTCCGTTTATACGGACCATAGACTTCCCTTGGACTTGAAGTCTGAAAAGAAAAGTGTCAAGTATTCGATTTTTAAGGATGAACGGTTTCTTATGGTAAGAATAACCACAAACGAGAATTTCTGTGTCCATTCAGTGTTCTCCTTCCAAATATGTAAATACTTCGAGATCTATTAATATGTACCTTGTCTGCTTAATGGATTTATCAATATATTAACACATACTTGGAAAAATGATCTTTAGTAAACGCGTATTATTTACCAAATCAAATAATTCAGTTTTTACTTTAAATATTAATAACTATGATTCGAGCAATCAATACCTCGTTTTTTAACATTATATCTTGAGTTATTGATAGTTACTATTAATTTATAAGAGATGAAATTTAAGTGAGATCAGGAGGTATTATCATTGAAATATGTTTTTCCAAAATCCTTCCTTTGGGGGACAGCTACATCTGCCTACCAAGTAGAGGGAAATAATGATAAATCGGATATGTGGGCTGAAGAATATTCAGAAGGGTCTCCTTACAGAGATTATTCGGGTGATGCCGTCGATCACTATAATCGGTACAAACAGGATATTGAGTTGATGGCAAGCTTAGGTTTAAACAGCTACCGTTTTTCGATTGAGTGGGCGAGAATTGAACCGGAGCAAGGAATATATTCACAAGAGGAATTGGATCATTATCGTGACGTCATTAAGGTATGTTATGACAACAACATCACTCCAGTCGTCACCATGATGCATTTTACGTCTCCACAGTGGCTGATGAAACTAGGCGGTTGGAAAAATCCTGAAACCGCAGATCTATTTGCGAGATATTGCGAGGTTGTATTCAAGGAATTTGGTCAGGATATTCCTTACGTCTTAACAATGAATGAAGTCAATTTGCCTGTTATGTTAAAAGAATTGTTTATTAATATGAACTTTATGCCGCCTGTTGGGATGGATGCCAAGTCATGGACAGCTCCAGGCTGGCGTGAATCGGCTGCTGCAAAATGTGGTACAACCATCGATCAATATTTTACTTTCCATATGGCTTCTGATGAGGCTTCTTTGGAAATTGTGATCGATGCCCACCGGAAAGCAAGAGAAGCGATGAAAAAAGTGAATCCATCCACTAAAGTGGGTCTTTCCTTGGCGTTACCTGAAATCCAGGCTATTGAGGATGGGGAGGAGCAGGCTGCAAAAGTATGGCATGATTATTTTGGGCAATTCAAATCTGTCATTGAGGGTGACGACTTTATTGGTATACAGAACTACACCCGTGAAGTATATGGTCCAGAGGGACAAGTTCCGCTGCGTGATGGAACAGAAGTAACAGCAATGGGATATGAATTTTATCCGGAAGCACTTGCCGGAACTATCCGAAATGTGGCCAAAGAGTTAGATATCCCTGTGTTGGTAACAGAACACGGCATCGCAACAGATGATGATAGCCGTCGGATTGAGTTTATCCAACGAGGACTTAAAGGGCTGCATGCGTGTATGGACGAAGGAATTCAAGTTTTAGGTTATCTTTATTGGTCCACTTTTGACAACTATGAATGGACGTTTGGCTATGATCCGCATTTTGGGATTATTGGGGTCAACCGTGAAACACAAGAGAGAGTAGTAAAAGAAAGCGGTCTTGTTCTAGGGGATATTTCAAGGAATAATGTTGTAAATGAATAGACTTAAACAGATAGTTGAATTGTTTGGACAGGCTGATGAAAAAGCTGGCGTACTTGTCCGAACCCGAAGCGACTTCGGACAGGTCTGAAGTAAAAGCAGGTGTATTTGTCCGAACCTGAAGCAACTTTGGACAGGCCTGAAGAAAAAACAGGTGTATCTGTCCGAACCCAAAGCCATATCGGACAGGTTTGAAGAAAATCTAGTGTTCCTATCCAAATTCTAGTAAATCTTCTTATAGACTTGGAAAAGTATATGGTGATGTTGTAAGAATTAAGTATCTTTCGAAAAGGGTTATTATTTAATCCCTAATAAACAAAAATCTATGAATAAGAAAGGGATTTCGGTTATGAAATATCAAAATCCAGTTATCAGCGGTTTCCATCCAGATCCAAGTATTTGTAGAGTAGGAGAAGATTTTTATCTAGTCACAAGTTCATTTGAATATTTTCCAGGTGTACCGATTTTTCACTCAAAGGATCTTGCTAATTGGAAACAAATAGGTCATTGTTTAACTCGTGATAGTCAATTACCTTTACACGAATCAAAGAGTTCCATGGGGATTTTTGCTCCAACACTTCGATATAATAATGGCCGTTATTATATGATTACAACGAATCTAACAATCGGAAAAAACTTTATCGTATGGACTGAAAACCCTGAAGGCCCTTGGTCAGAACCAATTTGGCTGAATTGGCCTGGAATAGATCCCTCTCTATTATTTGATGAAGATGGAAAGGTTTACCTAACAGGAACACAAGATATCTTTAGTGGAGAACCTTCAGGGATTTATCAGGCTGAAATTGATGTTGATACAGGAGAGATTCTTACTGAGCGCCGCCTAATATGGCAGGGGACAGGCGGGGCCCATCCCGAGGGACCGCATCTCTATAAGATAAACGGCATTTATTATTTGATGATTGCTGAAGGTGGAACAGAATACGGACACATGGTAACCATGGCACGAAGCAATCAGCCTTTTGGTCCTTTTGAAAGTCATCCCAATAACCCAATTCTTACTCATCGCAGCAGTGCAAGTCCGATTCAAGCTACTGGACATGCTGATTTAGTACAGTATATAGATGGCAGTTGGTGGACGGTATTTTTGGGAATACGTCCTGCCCCCATTCCATTTAGCGGAAAGCATCATTATATTGGCAGGGAAACCTTTTTGGCACCAGTGGATTGGAATGACGAAGGCTGGCCGATAATTGGCGCTCAAGTCGAATTAGAAATGGACGGAAGAACACTCAAGCTAGGTGACAAAGAACAGCTAAGTTGCAAAGATGACTTTAATCAGACAGATTTAGATTTTTCTTGGAATTTCTTGCGCAACCCTAGCGAAGAAAGCTGGTCTTTAACTGATAGGCCGGGTTTCCTTACGTTATATGGGTCTTCAACTAGTTTAAATGACTTAGGTTCTCAAGCGTTTGTAGGTCGTAGGCAGCAGCATTTTGAATGTACAGTTTCTACAATTCTTGAATTCTCTCCAACTGAGGAGGGGGAAGAGGCTGGATTAACAGTCTTTATGAACGAGAGATTCCACTATGAAATAGCCTTGGGTACTCGGGGTGGTGTAAAGAAGGTCTTTGTAAGAAGAAGAATCGGTTCTCTTTGGAAGGTTGAGTCTGAGCATGAATATGGAGAAGAAGCGATAATTCTAACGGTTGATGCAGATGCAAAAAATTATATATTTTCCTTTCAACAGCCAAGTGGGGAATCTACTATTTTAGGTTTAGGAGAATGTTCGCTTTTATCAACTGAAGTGGCCGGCGGGTTCACTGGAGTATATTTCGGACTTTATGCCGCAGGAAATGGACAGAAAAAGGGGACTCCTGCTTATTTTGATCGGTTTGAGTATTCTATATAAATCTCTATTAAAAGAGCACCATTGTGAACTGCCCCGTAAATGTTAGACACACTACTAACATTTAGGGGCAGTTCATTGAGGTGATCTTTTGGTGAATTTACAATAGAATCTACCTAGATACGGATTTAATTGAAAGGATTGATATCCCTCCAATTATCGAGAAAACAAACGACATTATAAAAATGGATGAAAATCCTATTGCTGAAATCATAAATGCAGCAATAACCGGGGCAATAGCTTGAGTTACAGTATTTCCTAAATTGTAAATTCCTAGGAAAAATCCAACGCGATCTTTATCAGGGATAACTTTCAAATTTAAAAGGTTATCCAATGAATTCCATATTCCCATTCCCAAACCAGCCATAAAAGCATAAATAATTATACCAATTTCATTTTGTAAAAAGAAAATGCATAGTGCACCAATACCTAATAAAATAGTAGATAAGCCTACTGGTAATTTTAATAATTTGAACTTATCTGCAATAGGCCCAGCAATAAATCCCATAGCAATACCAAATATCAACATTATTAAATTAATTAATTGTATAGAATGTTGTGTAGCAGATGTATTTTTGTGTAAAAAATCTGTCATTATAAATAATAGATAACCTGTAACAGCAAAGTTTCCAATCCCTTGGAAGAGTTTTCCGATTAATGCCAAATAGTAATCATGGCCAACAGACCACTTTGGAAAAATTGTTAATACTTCTTTTATAGACAATTTTCCTTTTTTTGTTGATGTTGATATATCTAATTTCTCGTTCAAGTTTGATGGCTCACGGACAATAAATGCTGTAATCAATGTGCCAATAAATGTAATAATACCAAAAATGATAAAACCTAAACGGTATTGCCCTAAAAAAATAGCTCCTATAATATTAAAACCATTATTGCCGAGCGCCATACCTAAGCCGCCATAAGCAGCTGAGGCTATTCCTTTACCATTTTCAGGTGCTAAGTCTAACCAAGCAACCATTGGTGCTACAATGAAATTTAAAGCAACCTGTCCTAGCATCCAACTTAGTAACAATAAAGGAATAGTAGTACTTATGGAGGCAAAAATCATTGCCAACATAAATACGAATGCTCCGGAGACTAGCCAAGGCGTTCGTTTCCCAAAACGAGACTTTGTACGGTCAGAAAGATATCCAGCGACCATATTTGAAATCGCTGCGGTAATCATCGCTACTGATGAAAATAATGCTACTAATTTAATTTTGTTATCGGCATCCAGATGCTGAATCAAAGCTGGTAAAAATAAACTTACACATGCAATATAGGGTCCAAGCCAGGAAGCTGGTCCAATAATTAATCCTGGTACTAAACGTTTTAGTGATATTGTATTCACGTGGACCTCCGATGTTTCAGTTGTTTCGGTTGTATGTTTTAATGGAATAGCCATGTAAAACTTCCTCTCTGGAAACTAGTAATTTTTTACTGAATAGTAATCAAAATCTGCAAATGAGTCATGCTGATGAGAATCAACTGAGCCTATAAAATTAAACAATCCTGTAAACCCACCAATTTCACCTGGTTCCCCGTTAACGCCTTCATCAGACAGATAAAGAACATCGATATGATCTACAAATAAATGCCAATCCAAGTTGTCACTCAAACGATAAAAGATATCAGCTATACCTGAATTGTAGACAATCTTCAATTCTACTACACCTTCAGGTACTGAAATATTGTTCTGAACAAATTCGATACGTTCTCCTTGTTTAGCCTGTAGTAAACTTAAAACTGTTCCACCAAATGATTCTGAATGAGTTAAGTGGACATATATCCAATTATTCGAATCATAGTAAAGCCCCATACCAGCAGTTTCTGAGTAATGATCAGGATGAAATTCAACTTTTGTTTGAAATTCATAATTAAATGATGTCACTCGTGTTGCCATAATTGCAGGATTTACTTGTGAAAAGAAAGAGTTCTCGCCGTGAATACGCAGATATCCTGGACGCTCAATCGTATTCACCCAATCAACCACTTGATTTCGATAAGGAGTCATAAAATGTATATCATATTTTTCGTTATTAAAATGATCAAATACATCATGAGATAATCTAGTAGATAATTTAACTCCCTCCATACCTTCGACTTCCATCTTTGCTAAATTTGATCCATCTTCCATTTCCAGCCAACTGTCTTCCGTCCACTTCATTTTTTGAATAGACGTTTCACGTCCTAATGGATTTAAGTGAGTTCCATCAATTGGGCGAGACATTAAATGAGCAATATACCATTCGCCTGTTTGGGTTTGAACTAATGAACCATGACCTGCTTTTTGCATTGTAGAATTTGGATTAAACATTTCAAAATGCCCCGCATCTGGATCACCAAGTGAAAATAGATGTCGTGGTGAAGATGTAATAATCGGTTCTCCTGATGGATGAGGTTCATATGGCCCAAAAATACTCTCCGAACGTCCAATCTCTACACCATGTGCATAGCCTGTCCCACCAGCAGCTATAATTAGATAGTAATACCCATTATGCTTATATATTTGTGGTGCTTCAGCACATCCACGACTGGTGAACCCTTGCGTTACTCGGTGCCATTTACCAATAATCCCCCCATTATCTAAATCAACCTCGGCAATTACAATATGTCCAGGCGCTTGATACCCTTGACGTGTTTCCCATTCAAGTATGGAAATGTAATGTTTTCCATTTTTATCATGAAAAATAGCTGGGTCGAAACCTATGGATGTAAGATAAATCGGATCTGACCAAGGTCCATTTATATCTTCTGCCCACATTGCATATGAGTCTGCGTTAAATTCACGACCTGCCATATTTACCATGTGAGAAAATGCTAACCAGTATTTGTTCGTGGAAGAATCATAGGATAAGTGTGGCGCCCAAATACCAGCCGGTGTATTCGTACCACGTAAATTGACTTCACCGTTTTTTAATACGAAACTAATTAGCTCCCAATTTGCTAAATCCATTGATTTAAAAATTTGTATGCCGGGGTTCCAATGAAAAGTGGATGTTGCGATATAATAGACATCCTCGACCCGAATAATTGATGGATCTGGTGCCATACCTGGAATAATTGGATTTTTAATGATTGTCATTTCTCTAGTTCCTTTCGCCGCCTAATGGTTTTTTTTTTAGTCGGTGGTTCAATATAAGCGCTTTCTATTTTACCCCCTCCTTATTTACCCTTTTTTCTAAGAAGCCATAATACCTTAGACAACAGATTGATACCGTTTTCTATTTTGACTATAATAAACATACGCTTCGCTAAATGATCGGTAATCTAGGTGTAATCATTCCAACAACGAAAGCGTTTCCTGTTTTATAGCTATATTATAATAACTATTAATCTGAAAATGCGATTGTACAATGACGGACAAATTTACCCAAATCAAAGGTGGGACTTAAAAAATGGAAAATAATATAAATAGTTTTGTAGGTAATAAAACACAAATTCTCCCGCGTATTGATTGGAATATACGTTTTTTTGGTGCACACAAACAAACGGTTTATACAAATTGGTCAATGACTAAGGAATTTCACCATGCTTTCGAGATATTAATTGTATTAGATGGTGCACAAGAAACATTTATCGAAAATGAACAACATATATTAAAAAGTGATGATATTCTCCTTATCCCTCCTGGCTTTGAGCATATCAATAAATGTATCTCCACTAAATCTATGACCTATTTTTGTGCTCATTTTGATATAGACGAACCTTCTTTACGAATGAAAATAATGAAAAACTGTGATTGGGTCTATAAACCTTCCAATTCATATCATAGTAGGCTAAAAAAATGTCTTCAAAAATGGATTGACATTTTGGATGAACCAGAAATATTGGTTTCTAAAGCAAAATTAAGAGCGCAAGTTGTCCTTTTTGAGTTATTAGAAGTATTGGTAGATATACAGCCACTAAACACGGACATAGGAACAAATCAATCAATGACTACAGCAAAATATGCCAAAGAAATTGCTGAAGCAATAAAGTGGACCTTTAAAAAAAGATGTATAGAGAAAAATGAAAATGTAGATTACACAATTCACATACAACCGATTATTGCTTCTCTTGGGATAAGCCCCAATTATGGATTAGAAGTCTTTCAGAAAATTTACCATATGTCTCCCCGTAAATATTTATCTGATCTAAAATTGCAAGAGGCTAAAATTTTACTCCAACAACCTGAAATATCTTTAAAAGAGATTGCAAATCGTTTAGGTTATAAAAACCTTTCTCACTTTAGCAGACAATTTAAAAGGTGGACTGGATTAAATCCTACCGAATTTCGTAAAAAAACTTACGTGTAAACATATAAAGGGATATATATATATTTCTGGCATATGATTGATGGATGTTTTGGCAGGTGTCGACTGAAGAAGCAGGAGGATTTACGGGTGTATTTTTGGACTTTATTGACGACAGTCGCTCAAGTAAATGGACCAGCAGGGTAGTCAAGAGAGCTTATTGACGACCGTCATCCAATAAAATTAATCATCAGAGTATTCAATAACCATTTATTGGTAGAAGCTGCCATTTACTAGCAGCTTTATTTTTATTGATGAAGTTACCTAAGTTGAACAAGGATTTTCTAGGTGATTAACATATCATAACTATTTTTCACAGAATTTGATGAACTTGTCTTGATGTATTAAAATCCAAGAAACTCTTTGTGCAGCCTTACGAATATACCTCTTGACGGTATCAATAGAGTCAACCCCGTCCCAATAACGGCCGAGAAAATGGATAAAGACATCTAAACTTCGAAGCTGGATTAGAAGCGGAAGGGCATGAATTTCTCCTTCTGTCAGCTGAATCCTACTGCCATACCCCGTTAGGAAGGCAGTAATCTTTTTAAAAATAATGGTCTCATCCTCTTCATCGTCTATAAAATCGGAAACAGAAACAGCCACTTCCATCACTCGTAAATCATGTGTAACAAATTCAAAATCAAGAATGGCGGAAATCTTTTCATCCCCTCCCGATAGAATGTTGGAAGCATTTAAATCTCCATGGACGAGCTGGTGGGGAAGCCTTTTTAAAAATGGAACTCTGTCTTGAAATGAAACTAGTTGTTTGTAGATAATTAATAATTCTTGAGTTAACTCCACAAAGTCCCCTGGTGGAGTTAGTGAAAAATCTTTAATCTGATCCAAAGAACATCTTGGGTGTGTACTATCCATATCATAATACGGTTTATATACCGGCAGTTGATTTATACTGACCTCGGCAAGTTCTGCAGTAAGTTGACCAGTCACATTACCAAATGAATATATTTGATCTAAGTCCTCTAGGGCGGGATTCATCCCATCGACAAATCTAAACAATCCTGCAAGTAATCCGGACTCTGTTTTGACAATGGTTTGCCCATCTTTTGTTCTCATTGGTACTGGTATGGAGAAGGAAAGAGGGCGTTCTTTTAATGCTAGTAATACAGCATGTTCATAGTTTACCTTGTTTTCATCTTGATGGGTTTCGTAAATTCTCAGTACGTATTGCTCATTGTTTGTCAGAATAAATATGGTTGTATTGTTTTCCCCACTTGGCCCGGGAACAATCTCCCAGTTATCCATTGGGAAGTACAAAGGTACTATTTCTTCAATAAATGATAAATTTTTTTTCATCTATCCAAAATCCTTTTTTAAAAGAAGTCTATCATGTACTTAAAAAAGAAAAAAGTAATTTTGAATAGAGAAATTGGAAGTAAAGAATTATTGAATTAACCATAATCTTTGAATCAAGCAGCAATAGAATCAGGACACCACCCTATTATTAAGTTTTATAATTGTTTAGGTCAAAAATTTGCCTATTTTCAGTCAAAAAAAGGGATGTTTTATACAAAAATTAGGTATATTATAAAACTTATAATAGAAAGCGCTTTCTATAAGTGGGATTGTATTAGAACACTTAGTCATTTAGTTTAACATTCATATTCTTATATCCAGATTTAATGGGAGGCTTTTAATAGGTTAGATTGAAAGATTATATGTTTAGAACTTTAGGGAGGAGTTTTTTAAACATGCGAAAATATGAAACAAGTGCCATCGACCAATTACAAAAGGAAACAACGATTATCGAAAATCACGGAGTGAACATTATCGTAAAACCAAGCCCTGGAGAAGAGAGACCAGGATTTATTGATCCTAAGGAATTAAGTCTTATGGATAATCATTGGGCAGGAAAGCTAGATGGGGAAGAACCTGCAGCCATGCCGCCAATGGAAGTATTGATTCCCATCATGAGGGAAACCATGGGATTCCCTAACTATAATTTAAACACAGTAGAAATACATACAAAATATGAAGAGATTACAGATAGCGGAAATACAGTAGGCTTGTGGCGTTATTACCCAAGAAAATCTGAAAAGAATCCGAAACGTCCTGCTTTTGTATTTTTTCATGGAGGCGGATGGATTGGCGGCAGCGTCTATACGGTTGAAAACTTCTGCAAATTGATAGCTGAATTAGCAGATGCGGTTGTATTTAACGTAGACTATTCTTTAGCTCCAGAGAAGAAATTTCCTAATGGTTTAAATGACAATTATTATGCAGTCAAGCATGTTTATGACCATGCAGAAGCCTATGGCATTGACCCTGATAAAATCTGCGTTGGCGGAGATAGTGCGGGTGGAAACTATACAGCCGCAGTCTGTTTAAAAGCAAGAGATGAAGGAACACCCAAAATTGCGATGCAGGTACTGATTTATCCGGCAATTACACAAGCGGATGCCAAGGTTGAAGGATATGAGTGGAGTGAGAACTTTTTTGAAAAGTCAATGGAGCACAAGGACATCATCAATGGGCTAATTTCACTTGGAAGACCTTCAAAATTTGAAGATAATCTTTTTTTAGGGGCTTATATTTCTGATAAGGAAGATGTCAATCATCCATATGTTAGCCCAATGCTTGCCGAATCACATGCAGGTCTGCCAAAAGCGATTCTAGCAGGAGCAGAATTTGACGGTTTGCGCATTCATACAGAGTTTTATGCAAAGCAGCTTCTGGATGCAGGAGTAGAAACCACTTGTTTCCGTTATAAAGGGATGACCCATGCCTTTATTGATAAATTAGGCCATGTTCCGCAGGCAGAGGATTTGTGTATCGAGATAGCAAAGGCAATTAGGAAAATATAACACTAAAAAGATATTTCGAAATTCATAAAAAGTTTATTAAATAAAAGATAAGAAAGCGTTGACAACTCTCTTAGTATGATAGTATATTATTAACATGAAAGCGATAACAAAATATTACTAGGATTGTTACTGGTCAGGCAGGCAAAACCTAAATCACATGAACGTTTTGAGTATGATGCTCGAAAGGTCCGTGATTTTGGTTTTGCCTGTCTTTTTGTCTTTTGTTATTCTCCCGCGGGTTCTATCATTCTTTCTATTTTATATTAATGGAGGTTACGAACATGAAGTATGAAAAGTTAGCTAAAGACATACTTGAATTAGTTGGCGGAAAAGAAAATATCAACAGTGTTTTCCACTGTGTTACAAGACTTCGTTTCAAATTGAAAGACGAAGGCAAGGCGAAAACAGAGGAAATTAAAAATCTAGATGGTGTTGTTACGGTCATGAAAAGTGGCGGACAATACCAGGTCGTTATCGGAAATCACGTACCAGATGTTTATGCTGCAGTATTAGAAGTTGGAGGTCTTAGCGGAGTGAGTGAAAGCGCTTCAAATAATGATGAAAAAGTAGGATTAGGTGCTAAATTCATCGACATGATTTCAGGAGTTTTCACCCCAATCTTGGGCGTACTTGCTGCAACCGGTATGCTAAAAGGTTTCGCTGCATTGATTTTAGCCTTACATTGGGTAGAAGCAACATCGGGAACTTATAACTTGCTAAATATTGCAGGAGATGGATTGTTTAACTTCTTACCAATTTTCCTAGGTTACACAGCCATGAAAAAATTTGGTGGAACCCCGTTTGTCGGTATGGCAATCGCCGCAGCACTTGTTCATCCAGGGCTAACAGCGTTGTCAGCAGGAAAACCCCTTTATACCTTATTTAAAGGAACGTTATTCCAGTCTGATATTCATATCACATTCTTAGGAATTCCAGTTATCTTAATGAGTTATGCATCAAGTGTTATTCCAATTGTCTTGTCAGCATTTTTTGCAGTAAAGGTAGAAAAAGGATTCAAGAAAGTGGTTCCTGATGTAGTAAAAGCATTCCTAGTTCCATTCTTAACGATCATGGTTATGGTTCCAGTAACCTTCCTAGTCATCGGACCAATTGCAACATGGGCTGGTAGTTTACTAGGTGCGGCAACCATTTGGATTTATCAATTAAGTCCAATTGTGGCTGGTTTAATCCTTGGTGGTTTCTGGCAAGTGTTCGTTATGTTCGGTCTTCACTGGGGACTTGTTCCAATTGCAATGAACAACATTACATCTATGCATTACGACCCAGTTTTAGCTACAGTCACTTTCGTATCTTTTGCTCAAACTGGTGCTGTTTTAGGTGTTATGTTAAAGACAAAAAACAAGAAGTTGAAATCTCTAAGCATCCCAGCTTTCATTTCAGGTATTTTCGGTGTGACAGAACCAGCGATTTACGGTATTACATTACCGCTTAAAAAGCCTTTTATTATGAGTTGTATCGCTGGTGGAATTGGTGGCGGAATTATCGGTGCTTTTGCAAGTAAATTATGGATGTTTGGTGGAATGGGAATTTTCGCAATTCCAAGTTTTATCAAACCAGGTGCAGGACTTGATACAGCATTCTGGGGTGCTATGATTGCGATTTTAGTATCTTTCGTAGTAGGATTTGTCTTAACTTATCTTTTTGGCTTCAAAGACACTGCTCAAAAAGAAGAAACAAAAGTAGAAGTGAAAAAAGTAGAAGTGAAAAAAGCAGATGGTCCGGTAGGAGTTGTAAGCCCTATTAGAGGTCAAATTGTTCCTTTATCTGAAGTAAAAGACCAAGTATTTGCAAGTGAAGCCATGGGTAAAGGCGTAGCGATTAACCCATCCGAAGGAAAAGTATTTGCTCCTGTGAATGGTGCAGTAACTACCTTGTTTAAAACCAAGCATGCGATCGGTCTTACAGCTGAAGACGGTGCTCAAATCCTTATTCACGTGGGCATGGATACAGTAGAATTAGACGGAAAGTACTTTACTGCTCATGTAAAACAAGACGATGTAGTAAAAGCAGGAGATTTATTGGTGGAGTTTGATGTTGAAGCGATTAAAGCAGCTGGCTATCAAGTTGTTACACCGGTTGTTGTTACAAACACTCCTGATTATAAAGAAGTTAATGTGGTAAAAACAGGTCGAGTTAATACAAATGAGAGAATATTAGTGCTTAATTAATAAAAATATGGTTTCGGTCTCAAAGCCGGAACCATAAATCCTATACATTACTTGGAGGTAAAAATAATGGCAAATTTTAAATTTCCTAAAAACTTTTTATGGGGCGGAGCAACCGCTGCAAACCAATTAGAAGGTGCGTATAATGAAGGCGGCAAAGGATTATCGATTTTCGATATGGTCAAATTTGTGCCAAAAGAGGAACGCGGAAACGATATCGAGATGGATGTCAGAAGCGAAAAAGAATTAAAAGAATTATTATCCTTACAGGATGGAGAAAATTTTCCGAAGCGACGCGGAATTGATTTTTACCACCGTTATCAGGAAGATATCGCTTTGTTTGCGGAAATGGGCTTTAAAGTCTTCCGTATGTCTATTTCTTGGCCTCGTATTTTTCCAAATGGCGATGAGTTAACGCCTAATGAAGAAGGTCTAGCATTCTATGATAAAGTATTTAATGAATTGCAAAAATATGGTATCGAGCCTTTGGTCACTTTATCACACTATGAAATTCCTCTAAACTTGGTTCAAAAATACAACGGCTGGACGGACCGTCGCGTAGTTGAGTTCTTTGTAAATTATGCGGAAACCGTATTTAATCGTTACAAAGATAAAGTGAAGTATTGGCTTACATTTAATGAAATCAATATCTCGCAATTTTCTCCGTATATCGGTTCAGGTATTCTAGTTGATCGTGTGGAGCATAAGGAACAGGCCGTTTATCAAGCGCTTCACCATCAATTTGTAGCTAGTGCAAGAGCAGTTAAGGCTTGCCATGAAATCATTCCTGGTTCGCAAATCGGCTGTATGTTGGCTCGGATGGAAGTATATCCAGAAACATGTAATCCAGCCGATGTACTAGTCGCATTGGAAGAAGACCAAAAGAATCTATTCTTCACAGATGTACAGGTTCGAGGCTATTATCCAAGCCATATGTTAAGTTATTTTGAGAAAAATAACATCCAAATTGAGATGTTACCTGGTGATGAAGAAATCTTGCTGCAACACCCAGTTGACTTCCTATCATTTAGCTACTATATGACAATGGTGGCGAGCGGTGATCCTGAAAAATTGAAACAAAAAGGGAACTTTTCGAGTGGAATTTTGAACCCTTATTTAGAAACATCTGATTGGGGCTGGCAAATTGACCCTACAGGCCTAAGAATCACATTGAAGAAATTGTATGACCGCTATCAAGTGCCTTTATTTATTGTAGAAAATGGCTTAGGTGCGTATGACAAGGTAGAAGAAGATGGTTCAATTCAAGATGATTACCGAATTGATTATCTACGTGAGCATATAAAAGCCATGGGAGCTGCCATTCAGGATGGAGTAGACCTAATTGGATACACCACTTGGGGATGTATTGATTTAATCAGTGCTGGTACTTCAGAAATGTCTAAACGCTATGGGTTTATCTATGTAGATCAAGATGATTATGGTAATGGTACATTAAAACGGACACCGAAAAAATCTTTCCATTGGTACAAAGATGTTATAGCCACTGATGGAGAGAAGCTTTAACTATTAAAATAATATGGTTAATCTATTTATAAAAATGGATGATGGCAGCAAGACATGAGGCCGCAAAAGGAAAAGGTCCGATAATTGGTTGTTTACAGGTGGGATTGAATTATTAAAGATGACTATATGCAATGTGTAGTTGACTGGAGCTCTTATTATTAAGGGCTCTTTTTTTCATTCTCTGTTAATCTACGAACATATTGAAATAAAAATTAGAACAAATATCGTCCTGTTTTCAGCCAAAAAGGGGAAAGCGATTTAAGGCTGTTTTTTATATCATAATAATAGTAATAGTAATAGGAAACGCTTTCAGGTGGTGCCGCAATTAGTTGCAACATCGCTTACTATTGGTATAAGGATGGGAACATATGAAAATATCAGCAGTCATTTTTGATTTAGATGGTGTGATTGTTTCAACTGACGAATATCATTACCAAGCATGGAAACAAATCAGTGATCAAGAAAATATATATTTTGATAGAGAAATAAATGAAAAACTTCGCGGTGTAAGCAGAATGGAAAGTCTCGATATTATTCTGAGTCATTCGGATAAAGCTTACAGTGAAAAGGAGAAACTTCTTCTTGCACAGAGGAAAAATGAGATCTATTGTGAACTGCTTAACAAGTTATCACCCAACGATATTTTACCAGGCGTTATCAATCTCTTAATAGGTTTAAAAGGTAGGGATATAAAAATCGCTATCGGTTCTTCAAGCAGAAATACTCCCTTTATTTTAGATCAAATTGGATTGGCAGCTAATTTTGATGCGATTGCAGATGGAAACAGTATTAAAAAAAGTAAGCCAGATCCAGAGGTATTTTTACTAGCAGCAAAAATGCTCGGCTTGGAACCTGAAGAGTGTGCTGTTATTGAAGATGCCCAAGCGGGAATTGATGCGGCAAAGGCTGCTGGGATGAAGGCGGTCGGTATAGGTTCCGCAGCTAATTGTTTAAATGCAGATATGAAATTTCAAGATTTAACCAATTTAGATATAAACCAGCTATTAGAAGTTAATCAGATTAGGAGTTGAAAACCATGTTAAAACTTAATGAGAGTCTAGCCCATTTAAAAAATAAACCCTTCTTCCTAAGTGATAAAGATATCGAGTGGGTGGAAGAAACTCTGCAATCGATGAGTTTACATGAAAAGGTGGGACAATTATTTTGTCCGATTGGCGGTTCAGGCAATAAAGAAGAGTTAGAACCATTTATTGCGAATTATCATCCTGGGGGCATCATGTACCGGCCGGATACAGGCGCAAAAATACAGGAAACACACCGGTTGTTACAAGAGCTTTCTCCAGTTCCTTTATTGATCTCTGCTAACTTAGAAGCTGGCGGAAATGGCATTGCTACAGATGGCACCTATTTCGGAAAACAAATGCAGGTGGCCGCAACCGACAATGAAGATATGGCCTATAAATTAGGATTAGTTGCTGGCCGTGAAGGACGGGCAGCTGGGTGTAACTGGGCTTTTGCACCGATTGTTGATATAGATATGAACTATCGAAATCCAATCACAAATGTAAGAACATATGGGTCTGACCCGATCAGAGTTGCTCAAATGTCTAAAGCTTTTATGGAGGGAATTCATGAAAGCGGACTTGCAGCGGCAGTCAAGCACTTCCCAGGGGATGGAGTAGATGACAGAGACCAGCATCTCTTAGCATCCGTAAACAGCTTATCTACTGAGGACTGGGATCAAACCTTTGGGATGGTCTATAAAGAGATGATTGACAGTGGATCTAAATCGATAATGGCAGGACATATCATTCTCCCAGAGTATTCGAGAAAACTAATGCCAGGTATTAAGGATGAACAAATCATGCCGGCCACACTTGCACCAGAATTACTCAATGGTCTATTAAGAGGAAATCTAGGTTTTAATGGTTTAATTGTGACTGATGCATCCCCTATGTTAGGGTTCACTACTTCAGAAAGAAGAGAGATTGCTGTACCTAAGGCAATTGCTTCAGGCTGTGATATGTTCCTCTTTAACCGTAATATAAAAGAAGATTATGAGTTTATGTTAAAAGGGATTGAAACAGGTATTCTAACTTTAGAAAGAGTAGATGAAGCTGTTACTAGAGTACTTGCTCTTAAAGCATCACTAGGTCTGCATGTACAAAAGGAAATGGGCACTTTAGTACCCGGGGAAGCGGGATTATCGGTCTTACAGTGCGAAGAACATAAGGATTGGGCAAGAGAATGTGCAGACCAATCCATTACATTAGTAAAGGATACACAAAAACTACTCCCTATAAATGCTGAAAAGTATAAGAGGGTTCGTCTGTATGTATTAGGTGATCATGAAGGAGGCCTAAAGGAAGGCGGTTCTGTCACCCAGCCGTTCATCGACTCTCTTGAATATGCTGGATTCCAAATAGAACTTTATAATGATAAGCAAGTTAATTTTCAAGAGTTGTTTATGAGTGTGAACGATTTTAAAGAGAAATATGATCTTATCATCTATGTTGCGAATCTTGAAACAGCAAGTAACCAAACAACGGTTAGAATTAATTGGCAGCAGCCTTTGAATGCCAATGCTCCATGGTTTGTAAAAGATATTCCTACATTATTTATATCGGTTGCAAACCCGTACCACCTTCAGGACGTTCCAATGGTGAGGACCTATATCAATGCTTATTCATCTAATGAATTTGTGGTTGAAGCAATTATGGACAAAATTTTAGGTAAGTCTGAATTTAAAGGGAAGAGTCCAGTAGATCCGTTCTGTGGGAAATGGGATACTAGATTTTAATTAAGAGAAAGCACTCCATTTTCAAAATGGAGTGCTGCTCCTCTTAATTGGTTTCCTAACTCCCTTTATCTTTGATTTGAGCAATGTTAATCTTTCTTTTCAATATTAAATAATATAAAAGCGTTTGCTAAAATAAATTTATGGAAATATCAGTTTAATCTTTTAAATAGTTACATGTTTTGTGACTACCTATTGAGAGGAAAATGAAAACATGAAAATAAAAAATTTGAAAACAAACCGTATTACAAACCCACTGGGATTTGATTTAGGAAAGCCGCGTTTATCTTTTGTCACTAATGACACAACCGCTAAAAAACAAACAGCTGCGCAAATTGAGGTTGCCCTTGATGAAAAATTTGCAGTTATAGTATTTGATAGTGGAAAGAGTCCGGAGATTGATAGTCTTGCTTTTGAACTTCCTATTCAATTGGAGCCCTGTACGCGCTACTTTTGGCGAGTGACGGTTTGGGCGGATAATGGGGATGTGGCCGCTAGTGACACCGCTTGGTTTGAAACGGCCAAAATGGCAGAACCTTGGGAGGCAAAGTGGATTACACCAGAACTTGATAAGGAAATACACCCTGTTTTAAACAGGAATTTTGAACTGTCAAAGGAAGTTGTTTCTGCCCGTGCCTATGTATGTGGCTTAGGTTTATATGAAATGGAGATTAACGGTGAAAAGGCTGGGGATGAATACCTGGCTCCAAATTTCAATGCCTATGACAAATGGCTGCAATACCAGACCTATGATATTACTGATCTAGTTAGAACGGGACAAAACTCAGTTGAAGTTAGTCTTGGAAATGGATTATACAAGGGCCGCTTTGGTTTTGAAGGCGGAGAAACGGAAGTTTATGGTGATCAATTTGCCCTTCTATGTGAAATTGTTATAAACCATGCAGATGGAACAACGACCGTCATTCATTCGGATGAATCATGGAAAGCCAGAAAGAGCAATATTCTATTTAGTGGTTTATATGATGGTGAGATTTACGATACAACCTTTACTGATGGTACATCGTACAATGTTAAGATGCTTGACCCAGGATACGACAGACTAAAGGCAAGATTGAGCCTGCCGGTAGTAGTGAAGGAAGAGTTAAAGCCGATTGACGTGATCAAAACTCCAGCTGGAGAAACGGTTTTGGACATGGGCCAGAATATGGTTGGCTGGGTTCAATTTAAAACCAAAGCTCCAAAGGGTTCTGAAATTGTTTTACAGTATGGGGAACTACTGCAGGAAGGGAATTTTTATCAGGACAATCTGCGGACGGCAAAGGCAGAGTTCAGGTATATCTCCAATGGAGAAGAATCAACGGTAAGGCCGCATTTTACTTATTATGGATTTAGATATGTGAAAGTATCCGGTTGGAACGGGGAAGTAAATAAGGATGATTTCACAGGATGTGTCTTGTATTCGGATATGGATCAAACGGGAAGTTTTGAAACTAGTAATCCATTGGTTAATCGATTATTCTTGAACGCTTTATGGGGGCAAAAAGGGAATTTCTTAGATGTACCAACAGATTGCCCTCAGCGTGATGAACGGATGGGCTGGACTGGCGACGCTCAAGTCTTTTCAGGAACAGCTGCCTTCAATATGGATACCTACGCTTTCTTTAGTAAATACGGTTATGACCTTGCTCAGGAACAATCAACATTAGATGGGATGGTTCCAATGGTAGTCCCAATGGCAACAGTTAAAGGCGGCGGTTCAAGTGCATGGGGAGAGGCAGCTACTGTCATCCCGTGGAATGTCTATCTTCACTATGGTGATAAAGCGATCCTTGAACAGCAATTCGATAGTATGAAGGGCTGGGTTGATTTTATTAAAAGGGCAGACGAAGCTTCTGTTGCTAAAAGGCTTTGGACAACAGGCTTCCATTTTGGTGACTGGCTGGCATTGGATGGGGATGATCCCAATTCTCCAATGGGTGGAACAGAAACAGCTTTTATTTCATCAGCTTATTATTACTATTCGGCTATGCTGGTGGCAAAGGCAGCAAAGGTACTAGGCAAGGAGGGAATTGCCGAGGAGTACGAACAGTTATCAAATGAAGTAAGAGCTGCAATCCAAGCAGAATACTTTACTTCTACAGGACGTCTCGCCCTGAATAATCAAACAGCATTTGTTGTTGCCTTATTTATGGATCTTGTTCCAGAAGCACATAGTGAAAGATTAGCTAATGATTTACGTCAAAGATTGAAAAAGGATAAGAACCATTTAAAGACAGGATTTGTGGGAACACCTTACCTCTGCAGAGTGTTGTCAGAGAACGGAAACAATGATTTAGCTTATACACTTCTCTTAAATAAGGATTATCCAAGCTGGTTATACGCCGTAACAATGGGAGCAACAACCATTTGGGAACGTTGGAACTCTGTATTACCGGACGGCAAGATTAGTGGAACCGACATGAACTCATTAAATCACTATGCATATGGTTCGATTGTGGAATGGATGTATCGAAACGTGGCAGGAATCAACCCTGTTGAAGATCAGCCAGGCTTTAGACATGTAAGATTAGCGCCACAGCCTGATTACCGATTAAAGTATGCAAAGGCAACACTGGATTCATCAGCAGGTTTATACGAAAGTCAGTGGGAACTAAATGAAGACGGACAGTTGAATTTTAAATTTGTTATTCCTTTTAATACTACGGCTACAGTTGAATTACCTGATGCGAGGCTAGAAAACATCCTTCTAAATGGAAGGTCTTTAAACGAAGTAGAAGTTAGTGCTAGTCAATCCGATAAACAGGTGCATGTTGAACTAAACAGTGGAACCTGGGAATTTTTCTATACACCGGAGGCTGACTATTTAAAATACTACAGTACACAAATGCCATTAAGTGAATTGCTTGGAAATGATAAAGTGAAAATTGTATTGGCAGATTCAGTACCTCAAGTTGCAGCATTTCCTCAGGAAATGATTTCCAATATAGGCCATCAATCTCTAAGGGAATTGTCCCATATGCCGTTCTTGCCAATTTCAGCAGAAGTTCTCGACGAGTTAGATGTAAAGCTAAACAAAATAAAAGTGATGGTTCAATAATCTATAATTGATAGTCATTCATAAAAAGGACGAGACAGGAGAAATGATGGATGAAAACTAGTGATATAAATATTCGGGATCCATACATTTTATATCATGAGGAAAAGTACTATCTTTATGGGACAAGGAGTGCCACCACTTGGGGGCTTGCAGATGGCTTTGACTGCTATGTAAGCGAAAACTTAGAAGACTGGAAAGGTCCGATAGAAATTTTCCACAATTATGGGGACTTCTGGGCTGACAGATGCTATTGGGCACCTGAATGCTACTATTATAAGGGCTCGTTTTATTTAGTAGCTTCTTTTAGATCAGCAGTTAGAAATTTGGGAACCCAAATATTGATAGCTGATTCACCAACCGGACCCTTTAGGCCTCATAGTGATGGTCCAGTTACACCAAAAAACTGGAATTGTCTGGACGGAACCCTATATTTTAGTGATGACGACAAGCCATATATGATTTTTGGGCACTCATTCGAGGATAATCCGAATGGTGAAATGCATGCGATTGAACTATCTCAGGATTTACGAACCCCTGTAGGGGAACCAAGAATGCTATTTGAAGCTTCAGCAGCACCATGGTCCGTTCCCATTCCCTTTGCAAAAAAGGAATTCGGAATGGATGGGGATGTTTATTTTGTTGATGGTCCATGTATGTATCGGACGAATTCTGGGAAGTTACTTATGCTCTGGTCTAGTTGGGGAGCAAAAGGATATTCGGTTGGAATTGCCTATTCAGATAATGGAGAAATCGACGGGACATGGCATCACTTGGAGACGCCGCTTTACGGTGAAAACGGCGGGCACGGAATGCTGTTCCAAACTAAAACAAAAGAATGGATGTACGCCCTACATTACCCAAATGATTTATATAAGGAAAGACCACAGTTTAAAAAGGTCAAAGAAGCAAATGATGTTTTGTTGTTATAGAGTAATAAGCCAAACACAACAAGTGTTTGGCTTTTGGCCATTTGAGCCATTTAAAGTTAACAAAAAGTCGGAAATTTGAAAATAATTAGTCGTATTTACAGTGGGAAAGGGCTTTCATATATTCTATCTTTAAAGTAGAAAAGACTATTAAAAATAGGATTTCAAATCTAAAAAGAACGGACGTGACATTAACATGAAATATACTAATCCAGTCATAAGCGGATTTCATCCGGATCCAAGTGTTTGCAGGGTGGGAAAAGATTATTATTTAGTTACCAGTTCCTTTGAATATTTTCCCGGAATACCGATTTTTCATAGTAAAGATTTAGTGAATTGGAAGCAAATTGGTCATGTATTGACACGCGAAAGTCAGCTGCCGCTTACCCGTATTCATAGATCGGGGCCTTCACAAGGAATATTCGCCCCCACAATCCGTTTTCATAATGGACGTTTTTATGTGATTACAACCAATATCTCAACAACTAAGAATTTCTATGTATATGCTGAACATCCAGAGGGTCCTTGGTCCGAACCAATATTCATTGAGGGATGGGGAGGGATTGATCCATCCTTGTTCTTCGATGATGATGGAAAGGTTTATATAAGTGGAACAAGTGCTTTTGGAAGTGCTGAACCGGCGGGAATCTATCAAGCTGAGCTCGATATTGAATCCGGAACGCTGCAAACTGAGCGTCAGTTACTTTGGAAAGGAACAGGTGGCAGTTCCCCGGAAGGTCCGCATCTATATAAAATAAATGGATGGTATTACCTTATGATTGCGGAGGGCGGTACAGAATATGGCCATATGGTAACGATCGCAAGAAGCAGAAGTCCTTACGGGCCTTTTGAGAGCAACCCCAATAACCCGATCTTGTCAAACCGTAGTACAGATAAACCAATCCAAGCCACCGGGCATGCCGATTTGGTTCAGGCAATCGATGGCAGCTGGTGGTCTGTGTTTCTAGGCATTAGACCAGTTGGTTATCCAAAACGCCACCACCTAGGGCGAGAAACCAATCTTGCTTCAGTCCAATGGACAGAGGAAGGATGGCCGGTTATTGGAGATCAAGGCCGAGCAGAAGTGGAAAATGAAGCTGATTCCCTTTCATTAAATCAACCTCAGCAATGGCAAGAGAAGGATAATTTTGATAGCGCTTCCCTTTCGGCGGATTGGAATTTTTACCGAAATCCGGCTGCTGGCTCTTGGTCCTTAACAGAACGATCTGGTTGGTTAACACTCCATGGTCAATCTTGTACCTTGAATGATCCGGAGTCTCCAGCATTTGTTGGCCGCAGGCAGCAGCATCTCAACTGTGAGATTTCGGCCCTTATGGATTTTATCCCAAATGAGGAGGGAGAAGAAGCCGGACTAACTGTTTTTATGAACGAGAATTATCATTATGAAGTAGCAAGAACGTTAAAAGAAGGAAAGTCTCTTATTCTATTCCGCCGCCAAATCGGCAGCCTGAGGAAGGTTGAGGCAGAAGTGGAATATAACGAGCCTACGATTATTCTCGGAATAAAAGCCGATGATTTTAGTTTTACTTTTTCATTTACTTCCCCAAGTGGAGAAAAAATTACTTTAGGTAAAGGAGAAAGTGCTTTGCTTGCTACTGAAGTGGCAGGAGGTTTTACCGGGTTGTTTTTTGGAATGTATGCGACGGGTAATGGTAAGCCATCCACAGCGCCGGCACATTTCGATTATTTCAACTATCTACCAGGTGAGGATTCAGAGACAGATTTGTTTGCTGCTTTAATAGCTTCAGAAGTGAAGTAAATAGTACATTGTTTCAGGCCTTGTTAATAGGAGGAAGTTAAATGATTGGAACTTGGAATACAAAATTGGAAACTCCAATAGCTAAGATGAAAGTTGTTTTTACAGTAAAAAAAAATGAGAAAGCTTATAGTTTACATGTCAAAACGGACCCTATTCCGTTAAACTTTGAATTTGATTCAGTAACGGTAGAAGGAGAGGACCTTCAGGCAATAGGCAGGTTCAAGCTTTTATCAGAAGAAAAGGCAGAGATTAATCTTAACTTTTTAGAAGATACGTTTACAGGCTCCATTAGCCTTCAATCTTTAGGTGAACTTCAAATGGAGGGACAAAAAGGAGAGGGAGTTTCATTAGCTGAATCACTATTAAAAGAAGTGGAAAAGTATCGAAAGCCTGAACTGATTATTGAAAGAACAGAAGAAGAAATTCAAAAGGAAGTGGATAAGCTGATTGCTAAAATGACCATTCAAGAAAAAGTCGGTCAGATGAGCCAATGCATGGCGTCTACTTTTTCTTTTGGAGGAGATGTTGAATCAGATTCTCCACAGAAACTGGTTGAAGAGGGCAAGGCTGGTTCCATTTTAGGAGCTTTTGATATTAATAGAGTTTTTGAATTGCAAAAAATTGCCATAGAAAATTCACGATTAGGAATCCCGCTGCTTTTTAATGCTGATATTATCCATGGCCACCAAACGATTTTTCCTGTTCCGTTAGCGTGGGCGTCAAGTTGGGATTTAGAAGGAATTAAGAGGGCATGTGCCATTTCAGCCAAGGAAGCGTCAGCATCAGGAATTACATACAACCATGGACCGATGGTGGATATAACAAGGGATGCTAGATGGGGAAGAGTGGTTGAAGGTGCAGGTGAAGACCCTTATTTAGGAGCATTAATTTCCAAAGCTCAGGTAGAGGGATTTCAAGGAGACAGCCTCTTTAGTGAGGAAACGATCATTGCTTGTTTGAAACATTTTATTGCCTATGGTGCAGCAGAAGGCGGCCGGGATTATAATACTGTGGATATTTCCGAGGGAACATTAAGAAATGTCTATCTACCTCCTTTTAAAACAGGGCTGGAAGCTGGAGCGGGTTCAGTTATGAATGCGTTTAATATTTATCAAGGTATCCCGGCAGCTGGCAATAAAACCCTATTAAAAAATTTATTAAGAGACGAACTCGGTTTTGAAGGGATGCTGATTTCCGATTATGGTTCTATTGACGAAATCGCCATTCATGGAGCTGCCAAAGATAGCAGGGAAGCGGCAAAAATGGCACTTGATGCCACTATGGATATAGAAATGGTTTCAACTTCTTATCTAAACCACCTGCCTGAGTTAATTAAGGAAAATAGAGTACTAGAAAGTCAACTGGATAATGCAGTAAAGCGAATCCTTACTTATAAATTTAGGATTGGAATTATGGACGATCCGTTCCGTTATATAAGACCTGACAAGGAAATTGAATACCACTTTTGTAAAGGACATTTGCAGGAAAGCAGGGAACTTGCGAGAAAATCAATCGTCCTGCTTAAGAATAAAGGGGTTCTCCCTCTTAATAAAGAAGCCGCAAAAATTGCCTTGATCGGACCATTTGCGAACAGCAAAGATCTATTGGGACCTTGGCAATTCTCCAGATATGGTGATAAAACAGTGACCTTGTTGGAAGGATTGAATGCAAAATTCGAAAACCAGGAACGTCTTTTATTTGCAGAAGGATGTAAAGTGGAAAACGAACTAACTGGTGGGGTGGAAGAAGCTATCCGCCAAGCAAACCAGGCAGAAATCGTGATACTAGCTTTGGGGGAAAGCAGTGCTATGTCAGGGGAAGCCGCTTCTAGAATGAAACTAGAACTTCCTGAAGCTCAAAAAAGATTAGCTGAAGAGATCGTCAAATTGGGTAAGCCTACCGTACTTGTTTTAACCAATGGACGTCCGCTTGTATTAGACTGGTTTGAGAACAACGTAGATGCTATCGTTGAAACCTGGTTCTTAGGTTCAGAAGCCGGGCATGCCATTGCTGATGTTCTAGTAGGTGATTTTAATCCTTCGGGAAAACTGACGATGAGTTTCCCAAACCAAACTGGACAGGTTCCTGTTTATTACAATCACTTTAATACAGGGAGACCGTTAACAAAGAAAAATCAACATGAGAAATTTATATCCAAGTATCTTGATGGACCAAACGAACCTCTATATCCTTTTGGATTTGGCTTAAGCTATACAACCTTTGCCTATTCTGCAGTTACATTGGATAAGAATCAAATGTCTAGGAAGGAAGAAATTCAAGCCAGCATCACGATAAGGAATACGGGAACCATGCCAGGGGAGGAAGTGGTTCAGCTTTATATTCAGGATCTTTATGGAAGCGTTGTCCGCCCAGTTAAAGAGCTCAAGGGATATAAAAAGGTTCATTTACATCCTGGTGAAAGCAAGGAAGTCATCTTCACCATTACCGAAGAGGATTTGAAATATTATACGGCTGACATGAGTTACCAAGCGGAAGAAGGAGAGTTCAAAGTTTACATTGGAACGAACTCGAAAGTTGTGGAAGAAGCGTTTTTTAAATTAATAAGGTAATTTCAAAAATAATAAAAAAAGGGGTAAAAACGCAATGGAAATTGGATTAAATTTATTTTCAGTCTTTAGAGAGTTAAATGAAGACTATTTCGGTACTTTAGAAAAGGTAGCTGAAATGGGTTATAAAAATGTAGAGCTAATTTCTGCTAATTTCTCAACAGGGGAGCGGTTTACCGATACCTTTTCTCTTCCCGTTATAAAACAGAAGTTGGACGATCTTGGATTAAAAGCCTTTGCAGCACACGAAGGTGTTTCTCCAGGTAAAGCGTTACTCGACAATAATTGGGACAAGATTATTGAAGAAAATGCAACACTCGGATGTCAGTCGATTGTATTCCCAATGGCATTTATATCTGATCTACAGGATACCCTGCGAACGGCTGAACAGCTTAACCAAATAGGGGAAAAGTGTAAAGAAGCGGGTATGGGTTTTTACTATCATAACCATGCACATGAGTTTAAAAGAATAGGAGAAACATCATTATTTGAACTTCTTGTAGAAAATACAGATTCAGAGAACGTGAAATTTGAGATTGACCTTGTATGGGTTATGAGGGGTGGATATGAACCAATGGCGTTGTTAGAGAAATTAGGCAATCGCTGCGACATGATCCATCAAAAGGACTTAGGCAAACATGTTAATCCGGTTAATCTATTCGCCGTTTCTAGCCAAGAGGACAACCCAGATACGATGAAATTATATACAGAGCTTGTGAAACCAAATGATTTTGTTAATCTCGGTACTGGTATTGTTAATTTTCAAGAGACCTATCAAAAACTGAATGAATTAAGATATATCCGTTATGCGATTGTGGAAAATGAAGGACAGCTAGGAAATAAGTTTACAAGTATTGCGGAAGATTTAAAAGTGATGGAGAAATATGTACAAGGACTTATCAAAAATTAATTCTAAAAAAACAACATGATTGGGGGTAATTAAATGAATGATTATCAAACAAAAATTAATACTGAAGATCATATCAAATACATGGAAAATAACGGTGGGCCGACCTTAGGCTATTCAGAAACATCAGGAATTACAATCATTGAAAAAGATGGGCACTTTTTTAAGGATTTAAATAAAGATGGAAAAATTGATAAATATGAGGATTGGAGATTGACTTCAGAGGAAAGGGCAAAGGACCTTGCTTCGAAGATGACAATTGAGCAAATTGCCGGACTCATGTTGTACAGCAGGCATCAAGCGATTCCGGCAGTGAGTAAAGGCTGGTTTGCTGGTACCTATGGCGGGAAGGCCTACGAAGAAAGTGGTGCCAATCCATGGGACTTAACCGATGAACAAATCGAGTTCCTATCTAAAGATAACTTGAGACATATTCTTGTAACTACCTTAAAAAGTCCTGAAACGGCTGCGCGCTGGAATAATAATATTCAGGCATTTGCAGAAGGAACCGGCCTCGGCATCCCAGCAAACAATAGCTCAGACCCACGCCATGCATCGGATTCGAGTACTGAATTTAATGCAGGTGCCGGCGGAAAGATCTCCATGTGGCCTGAGCCTCTTGGGCTTGCAGCTACATTTACTCCAGAATTAGCAGAAAGATTTGGAGAAATTGCTTCAAAAGAGTATCGGGCACTCGGTATTACAACGGCCCTGTCGCCGCAAATAGATATTGCCACAGATCCGCGCTGGTTCCGTTTTAATGGAACTTTTGGAGAAGATTCACAGCTTTCGGCAGATATGGCTCGTGCTTATGTGAACGGTTTTCAGAAATCAGCGGGTGATAAAGAGATTGCTGCAGGCTGGGGTTATGAAAGTGTTAATGCCATGGTAAAACATTGGCCGGGAGGCGGCTCTGGCGAGAGCGGCAGGGATGCCCACTATGGATATGGTAAGTATGCTGTTTATCCAGGCGGTAATTTTGAGGAACATTTAATTCCTTTTACAGAAGGTGCTTTTAACTTACCTGGTAAAACAAAGATGGCTTCAGCAGTTATGCCATATTACACAATTTCAGTCGATCAGGATCCTTTGAATAAAGAAAATGTCGGTAATTCATACAATTCGTATTTAATTAATGATTTGCTTCGAAAAAGATATGGTTATGACGGTGTGGTCTGTACGGATTGGATCATCACAGCCGATGAACCTGAGAACATTGATACCTTTGTGGGCGGGAAGCCATGGGGAGTCGAAAATCTAACCGTAGCTGAGCGGCATTATAAATTAATCATGGCAGGTGTTGATCAATTCGGAGGAAATAATGAAGCTGGTCCCATTTTGGAAGCTTACCAGATGGGCATTGCCGAACATGGTGAGACATTTATGCGCAAGCGTTTTGAGGAATCGGCCGTACGATTATTAAAAAATATCTTCCGTCTTGGCCTTTTTGAAAATCCATATTTGAAAGTAGAGGAAACGGTTCAAGAAGCCGGGAAACCAGAGTATATGCAGGAAGGATACGATGTGCAGCTTAAATCCATCGTGATGTTGAAAAACAAGAATAACATTCTGCCATTAACGAAGGACAAGGTTGTTTATATCCCTAAAAAGTTTACACCTGCAGGTAAAGATTGGTTTGGTAATCCTACACCTGAAAAATTTGAATACCCCGTTAATATCGATGTAGCAGGAAAATATTTTAAGGTGACAGATAACCCAGAAGAAGCAGATTTTGGACTCGTCTTTATTAGTACGCCTAAGTCTGGAACAGGCTATAGTCATGATGATGTGAAGGAAGGGGGGAATGGGTATGTACCAATTAGCCTTCAATACAAACCTTATACAGCGACCTATGCCCGGGAAAAAAGTCTTGCTGGAGATGTGCGCCCAAATGATGTGCTAAACCGATCGTACAAAGGAAAAACAGTGACACCATGTAATACAACGGACCTGGATATGGTGTTAGAAACAGTGGAAGCCATGAATGGGAAACCGGTTGTTGTGTCGCTGCTGTTATCAAACCCGACGATCGTAGAAGAATTTGAAGGAAAAGTAAATGGCATTATTGCGAATTTTGGCGTGCAAGATCAAGCGATTTTTGACATTTTAACAGGCATAGCGGAGCCGTCAGCCCTTTTGCCAATGCAAATGCCTGCGAATATGAAAACAGTCGAGGAACAATTGGAAGATGTTGCCCACGACATGGAATGTCACATTGACACAGAAGGACAAGTATATGACTTTGCCTTTGGTCTAAATTGGTCTGGCAAGATTCAGGATGAAAGAAGTGAAAAATATCAAAAAAAACAAATAAATAGTAAGCCTTGGTAAATAGAGGAGGGCTTCATTACCCTAACTTGAAAAAATATAGGTCCTTGGTAAATGAAAGGCCAATTCATTGCCCGAGATGGAATAAAAGGAGCTCTTTGAGTAAATGAAACTGTTTCTATCAAATAATTATTCATAGGTGGGGAGAAAAGTGTCCAACGAGCGATATTTAATACTAAATGCGGATGATTTTGGAATGTGTCATTCAACAAATGAGGCGATTAATACGCTGCTTACGGAAGGCTCCATTACTTCTGCCAGTTTCATGATGACATGTCCTTGGACATTGGAAGCCGTCCGCCTCATTAAACAAAATCCATGGATGGACATTGGGATTCATTTTACCCACACATCCGAATGGGATGTTTACAAATGGGGGCCGCTAAAAACAAATATGTCTACCCTAGTTGATGAAAAGGGGTATTTTCCTGCAGATACACAAACGGTTATATCACAAGCAGATCCAGACCAGCTTCGCGAAGAAGCGATTGCTCAGATGGAGTTTGCGCTTAAGTTAGGATTAGACCCCACCAACATTGACAATCACATGGGAAGTATGCACCATGTCATGGAAATCCTGTTAGATCTTTGCGAAAGGTATCAATTGCCCTTAAGATATGCCAAACAAGGCCATTCGTTCAGAACGCAGGCCAATCATGAAGAAATTATTTCGCTTGCCGAAAAAAAGGGGATTCAATTGCCGGACTATATCGAGATGTTACCTTTTTTTACGCCTGAGGGAAAAGAACCAGCTTATCAAATCACCAAAGAGGCTGCCATTAACTGTTTACGTTCATTAAAACCAGGTGTAACGGAATTAGTTTTTCATCCTTCCTTAGATACAAACGAATTAAAAGCGATAACGGAAACTTGGCCTATTAGGCGGTTTGAATTTGATGTATTCCGGGATAGAGAAATCAAGGAATTACTGCGTTCAGAAGATATAAGACTAATCCAATGGCGTGATTTGCGTAATCAACAAAGACAAATGTGATGATGGAGCCCGAAAATTGGACGCTTGAAAAAAGTCCAATTCTTCGGGTTAATCTGTTTTATTGGAGGGTTTTTAACATGAAAAAGCTAAGAATCGGTTCCGGAGCCGGATATGCAGGAGACAGGATAGAACCCGCTATAGACATTATTAAAAAAGGAAACTTGGATTATATTATTTTCGAATGCCTAGCAGAAAGAACCATCGCACTTGCACAACAGCAAAAACTTATTGACCCAACTAAAGGATATAATGAACTACTAGAATATCGTATGGAAAAAATCCTCCCTTTATGTGTTGAAAAGAAAGTAAAGATTATCACCAATATGGGGGCAGCCAACCCCTTGGAAGCCGTGAAAGCAACCAAAAGACTGGCAGAACAATTGGAAATCAAACAGCTCAAGATAGCAGCCGTTCTTGGGGATGATGTTTATCACAATACCGAAAAATACTTGGATTATACACTAATGGAGACAGGTGAAAAACTTCGCTCTATTCAATCTCAAATGGTATCTGCCAATGCCTATATTGGTGCAAAAGGCATCTTACAAGCTCTAATAGAAGGGGCAGATATCGTCATTTCAGGCAGGGTTGCGGACCCATCTCTGGTTGTTGGACCCTTACTATATGAATTTGGCTGGGATGTTCATGATTACGACTTATTGGGAAAAGGGACCCTTGCAGGTCATTTATTAGAATGTGGCTCACAGGTGATGGGAGGATACTTTGCTGACCCTGGTTATAAGGACGTTCCTGATTTATGGAACATTGGCTTTCCAATTGGAGAAATTGATGAAAAGGGCAGCATTCTCATTACCAAGCTTGCTGAGGCCGGCGGATTGGTTACTCCTGAAACCTGTAAGGAACAAATACTATATGAAATTCAAGATCCTGAAAACTATTTTACGCCTGATGTAATAGCAGATTTTTCTAAGGTGGTCGTACAACAGCTTGAAAAAGACAGGGTACTAATCCAGTCTGCTAGTGGCAAAGAAAAGACCAGTCTTCTAAAAACCAGCATCGGATATAGGGATGGTTACATTGGAGAGGGAGAAATAAGTTACGGCGGTACTGGTGCCTTGGGAAGGGCCAGGTTGGCCGGAGAGATTGTTAAAAGACGGATAGAGAATTGCGGCCTGCCAATTGATGAATTAAGAATCGATTTTATTGGGGTCAATTCACTTTATCAAGACTCTTTAAGTGAAATTTTGTTTGATGGCAAACAAGATTTTAAAGAGGTACGTTTAAGAGTTGCCGCTAGAACGCAAACAAAAGAGGCTGCAGATCAAATTGGAACCGAAGTAGAAGCACTCTATACGAACGGGCCTGCAGGGGGCGGAGGAGCCAGAAAGTTTACCAGAGAAATAATTGCGATAGGATCCATCTTAATTCCGGAAACTGATATAAACCATGAAGTAGTTTATGAAGAGGTGAAATTATGAAATTAAGGGAAATCGCCCATTCAAGAACCGGAGATAAGGGAGATATTTCTGTGATATCCGTCATTGCCTATGATATGGAAAACTATGAAAAAATAAAAGAACAGGTAACTGCTCAAAGAATAAAAGACTGGTTTAAGGAAATTATTCAGGGTGAAGTGACCAGATATGAGATACCAAGTCTAGAAGCATTAAATTTCGTCTTAGAAAAAGCCTTGGGTGGAGGAGTTACTAAGTCACTAGCAATCGATATGCACGGAAAAAGTTTAAGTTCAGCTCTGTTAGATATGGAGATAGCAGATTAGATTTTTAAGAATACTTACTAAAAAATAGAATGGGAGAAAATAAATATGGCCTTAATCGAAATGAAATTTTTTTCTCAAGTCTTAGGAATGTCTACAGCAATGAACATTATACTGCCAGAATCTAATTTTCATCAAAATATAGATAACAGCAAACCTATTAAATTTCAAACCCTATATTTACTGCATGGGGGAACAGATGATCATACGGCGTGGACAAGGCAAACGGCTATCGAACAGTATGCACAGGAACATATGGTTGCCGTGGTTATGCCTAATGTGGATCTAAGCTATTACACAGATATGGTCCATGGAAAAAGATATTGGACTTTTATTACAGAAGAGGTGCCACTCATTGCAAGAAGATATTTTCCATTATCCGATAAAAGAGAAGATAATTTTGTTGCCGGTTTGTCCATGGGTGGGTATGGAAGCTTTAAATGGGCGTTGAAAAAACCTGAAATGTTTATGGCAGCTGCCAGTTTCTCCGGCACACTTGATATGCCCCATTTGCTAAGTAAACTGCATCCTGCCATGCAGCCAATCAGGGAAAAAATCTTTAATGAGATATTTGGAGATTACGCTAATATGGCAAATGGAGAGGAAGATTTATTGTTTTTATCCACTCGGGCAAAGGAAGCACAAACAAATTTGCCATTATTATATCAATGCTGCGGCACCGAAGATTTTACCTATGATTTGAACATCAACTTTAGAAACCATGCTAGAAATTTAGCATTAGACCTACACTACGAAGAAGGTCCAGGAGGACACACCTGGTCTTATTGGGATATGTGTATTCAAAAAGCACTTGCATGGTTTCCTTTAAAAAGAACCACAGTTTAAGTATGATATAAAAGTCGGAAAATTTAAAATTATTGGTCGTTTTTTTAGTAAGTTTGCCATTAGATTCTCTTTTAGAATGAAGTTAAGAAGGAGATCATATCAAATTCTTAATTTGATTTTTTGGTAACGCTTTCAGGGAGAGCGCTATCGCACAAAAATAAGGGGGAAAACGATGAATAAGAAAATGATTTTTGCCAGATTTATAGTGGTCATCCTATCAGTTTTTTTAATTCTGACAGGATGTTCCTCGAAGCAAAGCAGCACTGCTAGTAAAGGGGAGTCGAATGGAAAAGGCGAACCATATCAACTGACAATGGCCTACCTGGCTTTTACAAAAATTGACGATCTTCCATTGGTTCAAGAGGAAATCAATAAAATTACTAAGAAAAAGATCAATGCAACCGTTAAACTAATGCCAATTAACGGTTCCGCCTGGTCACAGCAATCTAACCTGCTGCTTACAGGAAATGAAAAACTAGATTTAATCGTATCCTCATCATTCTTTGGCTATAATACATCTGCTGTGAAGGGGCAGTACCTGCCATTAGATGATCTCCTTGAAAAATACGGCAAAGGAATTCAAGAAGCAGTGCCTAAAACGCTTCTTGAAGGAGACAGAGTGAACGGAAAACTCTATGCAGTTCCAAGTGCAAGAGACTGGGGCGTTGATTATGGTTTTGTTATGAGAAAGGACATTGTAGATAAATATAACATTGACCTTTCACAGGTAAAATCTTTTGCCGATTTAGAGAAGGTGTTTAAAGTTGTCAAAGAAAAAGAACCAACTTTAGCCCCAATTGTTAATACAGGTGCCATAACAACAGCGAGTGTCATAAATGGCGGAAAGTATGATGTTCTTGGTGATGGCTTGGGCGTCATGTCTTTTAAAGACAAAAAGTTTATCAATATGTTTGAAGATCCAGATTATTTAGATTCAGTAAAATTAACAAGAAAATGGTTCAAAGCTGGGTATGTCATGAAGGATGCAGCAACATCACAAGAAGCAGCAGCTAATATCGTAAAAGCAGGAAAAGGGTTTGGTTACTTTTCTCATATGAAGCCAGGATTTGAAGTACAGGAACAAGGAATCACAGGCCACGAAATGGTAGCGGTTAGATTTACAGACGTTTACGCATATACTGATTCTGCCACAGCTTTTGGGATGTCCATTGCGAGAAACAGCCAAAATCCTGAAAAAGCAATGGAACTTATGAACTTACTTTACACTGACAAAGACATTATGAATTTAATTGCAAATGGTATTGAAGGGAAACATTACGTCGTTAAATCCGATGGAACTATTAAATTACCGGATGGTGTTAAAGAATCCAAATATGTTTTTGGACAATGGGAAATTGGAAACAACTTCTTAACTTATCCTTGGGAAGGGAACCCGTCAAATTATTGGGAAATTTTTAAGAAGCATAACGACTCTGCTATCTTCTCGCCAGCTTTTGGTTTTACGTTTAACCCAGATCCAGTAAAAACAGAAATTGCAGCAGCAACAAACGTTTTAAATCAATATAAAGTAGGGATTGAAACAGGTACATTAGATCCAAATAAGAGCTTACCAGAATTCAATAAAAAGTTGAAACAAGCAGGTTTGGAGAAAATCATTGCTGAGAAACAAAAGCAATATGATAAGTGGAAAAAAAATAAGTAATCAAGGACCAATAGGAGAGCTGGACCATACTTCAGTTCTCTTTTTTATAAGTCTATTAATACTATTCATAATAATATAAAAGTTAATAGAGGAGTTGGAAAGATAGATGTTGTCATATCAAAACTTACAACCATTATTGAAAAGTTTTATAGAGAAAGGGCCTGTGGGCTGTTCTTGTGCGGTGATGCAAAATGGGGAAAAGGTATTTGAAGATTACCTTGGCTACGCGGATTTGGAAACGCAAAAACTAATTTCCGCTGAAACGATTTTCCGAATCCACTCTATGACAAAGATCGTTACATGTACTGCTGCTTTAATCTTATTCGAACGAGGGAAGTTTTTGCTGAATGATCCGCTTGAGGAATATTTGCCCGAATTTAAAAATCCTCAGGTCTATCGGACCAGTAAAGATGGAGAACAAGAAATTTTGCCTGCGTCAAAGCCAATTCTAATCAAAGATCTCTTTACTATGACATCAGGACTGAGTTATAGCTGGGGAACGACGGAACAGGAAATCCGGGTTAAGGAAGTAGAGGAACATTTAAATAACCAAGAGGATTTCACAAAAGAAACCTATATTCGAGCACTTTCTAAAGCACTAAGTACTATTCCGCTTGCATTTGATCCTGGAACGGCATGGAAATATGGGTATAGTCACGATGTTTTAGGGGCTTTAATAGAGGTCATATCTGGAAAAACGCTTGGTCAATTTCTAAATGAGGAAATCTTTCAACCTTTATCAATGAATCATACATTTTTTAATCTGCCTGAAGAGAAAAGAGAGCATCTTTCCAGCTATTATATCCGCAATGAAGAAGGTAAGCTAATTAAAACCTTAGATATGTTTCCGAAAGTTGATACACGTTTTGAGAGCGGAGGTGGAGGGCTTTTCTCTACTCTAGGTGATTATAGCCAATTTGCCCATATGTTAGCCAGAGGAGGGGAATGGAATGGTAATCGAATTATAGGAAGAAATACGATCCAACTAATGTCAACCAATCATTTAAACATACAAAATTCCTCAGATTTTAATTGGAATCGCCTGGAAGGATATGGTTATGGTCTTGGAGTTCAGGTTATGATAAACCCACCATTGTCTGGAAGCAACAGTCCTATTGGTGAATTTGGCTGGAACGGGATGTCAGGTACATGGGTAACTATTTGTCCAAATGAGAAACTCTCAGCTGTTTATATGCAGCAGATGCTGCCAAACCTTGAGGATTATCAGCAGCCAAGATTACGGTCCGTTATATATGGATCATTATAAGTGTAATTAAATAATATCTTATACAAGTCTTGAGTGAATGCTCAAGGCTTTTGCTTTACTAGCAGTTTATAAGTGTACGACGCTATTGACGAACGAGCAAGAGAAAAAAGCGTCTCGAAGCTAAATCAATAGGACTTTAGCACCGATCCGTTGACAATTAATTTAAAGTTTTTTCATAATTTCAAAAATAAATCATGTATAATAAGATTTAATAGTTTGTAAGGGATTACATCAGGAGGGCTGCCTATGCGATCGATTAAGCCGATTTTTAACTCGTTACTGTTAAAACTCTTTTTAAGTGTATTTTTTATTATTGGACCACTAATCGTGGTTCACATTGTCAATAACTATTATGCAGTCGAAGTAATCAGGAGCCAGGTAGCCCAATCAAACAAAAATATGCTGAATATTTATATGGACCAAATCGACAAAGGGCTGGAAGGTGTCGGAAAATATATCTTTCAAATGACGCAGAACAATACAGATTTATATTTTCTTCAATATAATGCAACCTTAGATCCCAATGATTATGAAGAGGCCAAAATACGATTATTTAATACGATTACTAACCAATCTTATTTATATACCTCAATCGATTCCATTTTTATCTATTCGAAGGCTTATAACGATTTATTATTTACACAGAATTCATCAGATGATTATTTTGCCCGGTATGAAGCAAGAGATGAAATTTATCAGTTGCTCGAGAAACATCCGGAGGAGCTTAGCGAAGGGAGATGGAATATCTGGAAAGGGAAAAGTAATTATTATTTGATTCAATATTATAACGTTAATGGAGTATATGTTGGTGCCTGGGTGAATATGGACAAACTTATTACACCGTTTAAATATATTGATTTTGGAGATACAGGAAGAGCATTACTGGCAACTTCTAACTTAGAACCCATTACGAATAAGACCTTTATTAAACAGGAAAAAATAGATTTAACGATAAAACAGAAAAAGTATGTCATAACTGGGGAAAATAACCGGTTTGTATTAATGAAAAAAAAATCATCACAAGCTAATTTCTATCTTGCAGCGTTGATTCCCGAGAAAGAAATATTAGAGAAACTTCCATTTTTACAAAGAATTTCGTCGTTAATTACCTTTTTAGCTGTATTGTTCTTACTATTTTTTATTTTTATTATGAGAAAGGTTTTTCTACAACCGATCAATCAAATTGTCTCAGCTATGAAGAAACTGCGAAAAGGAGATTTGGATATTCGTCTTCCTGCTAATCGGAATTCGACGGAGTTTCGGGTAATGAATGGAACCTTTAACCATATGGTCTCTGAGATTAAGGATTTAAAAATAAATGTATACGAAGAAAAGTTAAATTTACAAAAAGCAGAATTAAAGCATTTGCAGCTGCAAATCAACCCGCACTTTTTCCTTAATTCATTAAATATTATTTATAATTTGGCCACAGTAAAGGATTTTGCAGTCATTCAAGAAATGGCTAAATGTCTGGCCAATTACTTTCGGTTTATGTGTCGCAGTAATTCCTATTTTGTTAGCTTAGTAGATGAACTAAAGCATACAGAAAATTATTTGAAAATCCAACAACTACGTTTTCCTGAATCCTTTAAATATTATATAGAATCACCACCAGAGTTTTTAAAATGTAAGATTCCTCCACTTGTCATACAAACCATTGTCGAAAATTCAATTAAACATGCCTTTAATCTTGATGATCCTCTAGATATTTTCATAGTGGTAATGAAAGACGATGACCCTAAGTATTTGAATATTAAAATTCAGGATACTGGAGAAGGTTTCCCAGAGGATGTTTTATGTAGTTTGAAATTGGACAAATCATTGACAAATGAAGAAGGAGAGCGAATGGGAATTTGGAATATTAAACAAAGATTAAGTTTGTTATATCATGAAAAAGCAGACATATTATTTTTCAATGAAATGGGCAGGGGAGCAACTGTACAGATACGAATTCCTAACGAATTAATCTAACAAAAAAGGTGGCATGGTTATGAGTCAATTTCATGTACTGATCGTTGATGATGAAATTCATTCCATTCGGGGTGTACAAGCGGGAGTTAATTGGGACAAGCATGAAATCACATCTGTTTATACCGCTAATAACTTAAGACAGGCCCAAGAAGTATTTTTAAATCACAAGGTTGATTTGCTATTATGTGATATTGAAATGCCTAAAGGTTCCGGCCTGGATTTGTTAAAGTGGGTGCGTGAACACTACTCTGAAACGGAAGCCATTTTTTTAACCTGTCATTCAGACTTTTTCTATGCGAAACAAGCCTTACAATTGAAAAGTTTTAACTATTTACTTAAACCAGTTGATTACCAGGAACTAGAAGAAGTGATCCAAGAAGCATTGGAGAAAATCAAAAAAGATCGAGAAGCAAGAATGGTAGAGGAATCGTATCTTCGATTACAAAAGTCTCACCTTTCAGTCATGGAAGAACGGTTCTGGTTAGATTTAATTAATCAAGTTTTCCCGGCTACCAAGGAAACAATTGAAAAACAAATGATAAATTACCATTTATCTTATTCAGATGTAAATACTTTTCTGCCAATTTTATTTCATGTTCAAGAATGGAAAGAAGATCTGTCGGTACATGAAGAAAAGGTGAGTCGATATGCTTTGAAGAAATCGCTGGCTGAAATTGTAGAAGAGTATCATATGGATGGGTATGTTCTTGATTTAGAAGGTGGATATGTCTTAATGATTATTGCTCTTGAAGACTCCATCAATTTGAAAGAGTTTAAGGGAAATTGTAATAAGTTTATTTTGGAATTTGCTCAGTTTTTTTCATGTGATCTTTGCGGTTACATTGGTCATCAGGTTCCTATTGAAGAATTAGTAGGAATGGTCCATACTTTGCATGAATTTGATCGAAATAATGTCACTGTAAGTAATAAGACAGTGGTATGTAACCATCAAAAAAAATCATTATGTTCTTTACCGTTGCTGCCTACAGCTGAGTGGACAAATTTTATGAAAACTGGTCCAAAAGTAAAATTTTTAGAGTCGATTAATCTATATTTTACAAATTGGAAAAAGGCAGATGAAAATATAACTGCCCAATCATTGCATTTGTTTTATCAAGATTTTTTGCAATTAATCTTTTATGTTCTTCAGGTAAAAGGAATTCAAGCCAATCAAGTTTATTCTCAAAACCTGCTGACTGAAAAGCCACAAAGAGTGTTGAAATCATTAAACTCACTCCATAATTGGGTCATATATATAGCAGAAGTAGCCATGGACCAGCTTTATTTGCCTCAAGAAAAAGGGTCAGTGGTGGATATAGTGAAAAAGTATATACATGATAATCTTGGTGAACAACGTTTATCTCGTGAAGATATAGCCAATTTCGTTTATTTGAATCCGGATTATTTAACAAGATTATTTAAAAAACAAACAGGGTTATCCATATCTGATTATCTGCAGCAGCAGCGGATTGAATATGCAAAAAAATTATTAATAGAAACCAATTTGCCTGTAAGTGAAGTAGCATTGTCTGCAGGATATTCTAATTTTTCCTATTTTTCTACTATTTTCAAAAAATCGACAAAATTAAATCCGATGGAATATCGAAAAAAGTCACTATTTTCAGAAAAGTCGTTATAACAAAAATAAAAAGTCGGATTTTTAGTAAGTGTTTTTTATCCTATCCTCTATACTAAAATTAGTTCTATGGTAACGCTTTCAAAGGGAGATTCATAGAACCGACTAGAAAATAAGGGGGAAAGAAAACAATGAATTGGTTTAAGGCATCCATAAGATTTTTACTAATCGCTATATCAGCTATTTTAGTTTTAGCTGGCTGCAGTTCAAAGGAAAGCAGTACAAGTAATAATGGTGGTACGGACTCAAAGGGGCAGCCTTATCAGATTAACATGGCGTATATCACCTTTACAAAGATAGATGATCTTCCATTAGTGCAGGATGAAATTAATAAAATTGTTAAAAAGAAAATCAATGCTACCGTTAAATTAGTACCTATTAATGGTGCAAACTATCAACAGCAATCAAACTTAATGCTGACAGGCAATGAAAAACTAGATTTGGTAGTTACCTCATCCTTTTTTGGCTACAGCACACAGGCCGCAAAAGGACAGCTTCTTGCATTAGATGATTTGGTTCAATCAAAAGGCAAAGGCATTTTAGATGTCGTGCCTAAGCGCCTTTTAGAAGGTAATAAAGTAAATGGTAAAATGTATGGTATTCCAAGTATCCGTGACTGGGGTTCTTATTATGGATTTGTCATGAGAAAGGACATTGTCGATAAATATAAAATCGATCTGTCACAGGTTAAAACATTTGCAGATTTGGAAAATGTTTTTAAAGTGGTCAAAGAAAATGAACCAACTTTAACTCCAATTGTAAACACTGGAACAACAACGACGACCACCGTGCTTGCAGGTGGGAAATTTGATATTCTTGGGGACAGCCTTGGAGTAGTTTCTTTTAAAGACAAGAAAGTTGTCAATATGTTTGAAGAGCCTGAATATGTGGATGCAGTTAATTTGACTAGAAAGTGGTTCAAGGCCGGCTATATCATGAAGGATGCAGCAACTTCACAAGACGCTGCTGCCAATATTGTGAAGGCTAATAAGGGATTTGGTTATTTCTCCCATATGAAACCTGGTTTTGATGTTCAAGAAAAAGGAATTACAGGATATGACATGGTATCTGTGAAATTATCCAATGTATATTCATACACGGATGCAGCAACAGGCTTTAACCTATCCATTGCCAGAAACAGCCAAAATCCAGAAAAAGCAATGGAATTAATTAATTTACTTTATACGGATAAAGATATTATGAATTTACTTGATAACGGTATCGAAGGGAAGCATTATCAAGTTAAATCGGACGGAACTATTAAATTACCGGATAATGTCAAGGAATCCAAATATGTATTTGGCCAATGGCAAATCGGTAATAACTTCCTAACCTATCCTTGGGAAGGAAATCCAGCAGATTACTGGGAAGTCATGAAGAAACATAACGATTCTGCTATTTTCTCTCCAGCATTTGGTTTTACATTTAACCCAGACCCTGTGAAAACAGAAATGGCCGCTGCAACAAACGTAATTAATCAGTATAAATTAGGACTTGAATCCGGTACCTTGGACCCAGGAAAGAGCTTGCCAGAGTTTAACAAAAAGCTAAAAGCAGCAGGCCTAGATAAAATCATCGCCGAAAAGAAAAAGCAGTTTGAAGCTTGGAAAGAAAAGCAATAAGGAAACAGAAAAAGAGAACTAGCGGATCTAGTTCTCTTTTTTCATAGAAGCATGGGGACTGTTCTTCTGCTTCCATCTATATCCAGAACTAAGTATTGAAGATATTTTCTGAAAAGTCGGATAAACAAAAATAAGAAGTCGTATTTTGGATAGTTTCTATTTAACTAGTTTTATAAAATAAAGATATAACTTGGAATGATCATTTTGTAAGCGGAATCATTTAACTGCGAAAAAGGGGGAAAAGGGATGTCAGAAGTGACAGTGAAAAAATTGGAAGCAGGGGTCCAAACGGTTCCTGCAAAAAAGGTTAACACCAGGCGGATAAGATTAAAAAGGGCTTTACCACTTTTTATCATGATGATGCCTGGATTGGTTTACTTATTGATCAATAATTATTTGCCAATGTTTGGACTTATCATTGCTTTTAAAGATATTAACTATGCTAAAGGGATCTTAGCCAGTGATTGGATTGGCTTCAAAAACTTTGAGTATTTGTTTAGTACAAGAGATGCATTTGTCATTACCCGTAACACCATTCTTTATAATGGCGGTTTTATTATCCTAAATACCGTAATTGCTATTGTGGTAGCAATCATGCTAAATGAAATAAAAAATAAACTGGCAAAAAGCTTTTATCAAAGTGTCATTCTTTTACCGTTTCTAATCTCCATGGTAATCGTCAGTTATTTGGGATTTGCCTTCCTTAGTGAAGATGTTGGTTATTTGAATAAAACTATCTTACCAATGTTGGGTCTTGATGGTATCTCCTGGTATAACGAAGCCAAATACTGGCCATACATTTTAACCTTTATCAATTTGTGGAAAGGTGTAGGTTTCTTGTGTGTGATTTATTTAGCCGCTATTATCGGAATCGATCAAGAATACTATGAGGCAGCCACTTTAGATGGAGCGAATAAGTGGCATCAAATTATTCACATCACGATTCCTTCGATTATGCCAGTTATTATTATGATGACCTTATTGGGAATCGGGCGCATTTTCTACTCCGATTTCGGACTGTTCTATCAAGTCCCAATGAATTCAGGTGCTATCTATGATACCACCAATGTTATTGATACGTATGTGTACCGAGGTTTAATGCAGCTCGGGGATATCGGTATGTCCGCCGCAGCAGGTTTGTATCAATCCATTGTCGGATTTGTTCTAGTACTATTATCGAATTATCTTGTTCGTAGAAAAAGCAAAGACAATGCATTATTTTAAACTGGAGGTGGAAAAGGATGTATAGATCTGAACGAATCACACAATGGGTTTCACATATCGTTTTAATGGTTCTTGCGGCAGGCAGTATCATACCTTTTATTATTCTTTTGTCTTCTTCCCTGAGTGATGAAGCATCCATTTTGAAGGATGGGTATTCCTTTATTCCAAAGGAAATAAGTTTTGCGGCTTATGATTACCTGCTGTCAAATTCATCAAGTATTTTACGAGCTTACGGAATTACGGTTTTCGTAACGGTGTTTGGAACGTTTGTCAGCTTGGCAATGACTTCATTTTTAGCTTATGGACTTTCTCGCCGTGATTTGCCTTTCAAGAATATTTTTGCTTTCATCGTTTTCTTTACTCTATTGTTTAACGGAGGACTTGTTCCAACGTATCTTGTCTATACGCAGGTGTTTGATATCAAAAATACAATCTGGGCATTAATCGTTCCAGGGCTGCTTATGAATGGATTCAACGTTTTATTAATGAGAACATTCTTTATGACATCGATACCAGAGCCCGTAATCGAATCAGCACGGATGGATGGTGCAGGTGAATTTAGAACATTCTTCTCGATCATTCTGCCGCTTTCCCTGCCAATCCTGGCTACAATCGGCCTGCTTCAAACTATCATCTATTGGAATGACTGGTTCAATGGGCTTATCTATATTACAGAACCTTCATTATTTAGTATTCAAAATATCTTAAACAGAATGTTGTCGGACATTCAATTCTTAGCAACAAGCAATTTAGGCTCTAACGCAAGTACGGCAGCAGCACAAGTTCCTACTACAGCTGTACGGATGGCCATTGCGGTAATCGGAATCCTGCCAATACTCATCGCCTATCCTTTCTTCCAAAAGTACTTGGTAAAAGGAATTGCTTTAGGCTCAGTTAAAGGATGATTTTATCGCTTTAATAAAATGGAGGGCTGATTGAATATCAACATTGAATATCAATAGCCCTCCGTTATGAGCGTGGATTCGAGAAAAGGATTCAAAAACAGGAGAAACAGGCAAGGGGGAAATGTCAGATGATAGGTTTTATGCGGGGATTTTATAGTATTTCGGAGTGGGTCCTAAGGTTTGCTTATGTGAATGTTCTATGGATTTCATTTACCTTGCTTGGTTTTGGTGTTTTTGGATTTTTTCCGGCCACACTTGCTATGTTCACTGTGGTACGTAAATGGGTATTGAAGGAGACTGATATTCCAGTATTTAAGTCATTTTGGTTCACTTATAAAAAAGAATTTGTTAGAGGGAACCTATTAGGACTTATAATCGGCCTATCTTGTTTTTTCATGTACTCCAACATAAGAATCGTCGAGGCAACCACAGTACCAACATTTAAATTACTTTATGTCCCCAATGTGATTGTCATAATTTTATTTATCCTTACTCTATTATATATTTTCCCGGTGTTGGTTCATTTTGATGTTAGCTTGAAAGAGGGGATTAAAAATTCATTTATTTTAATGACCATTAATCCAATCGCAACCTTTAGTATGGCTGTTTTAACTGGGTTCCTCTGTTTCATCTTTTTTAAAATACCCGGAGTCATCCCGTTTTTTAGCGGTAGTCTAATCGCATTTTTACTTATGTGGCTAAGTAACCATGTTTTTGTAAAAATGAATAAAGCCGCGGACTTCTCGGTAAAAAAGACTAGAACAGAAGCGCATTAATTTCATAAAAAAAAATAATACAGAGCTAAAAAGATAGCTGGCTTATATTAATAAGCCTACTTTACATATCTTTTTCTAAATAAAAACTAAAAATCTATTAGAGAAAGGGGATAACAGTTGAAATGAGTTATTCACCAAATATGAAAATGGGTAAGATCCTGGCTAATAAAAATGCCAAAGCAGTTTTGCAAAAATATGTGCCGCAATTATTGGAACCTACTGAATTTCCAATTATGTTTGTTAAATTTAGTACGTTGGAACAATTAATTTCACGGCTTCCTGAGTCCGAACGTAAAGAGGAGATTGTAGAAAAACTTTATTCAGAGCTGGCCAATGTAGAAGAGTTGGACGAAGAAACTGGTTATATTGCACCGGTGTCTAATTACGAATCTGAGTCAGTAAGTTTGGGGTCGGCCAAAGTTATTACCCCAAGTACAGTAGAAAAATGGTCTGTTTTTGAGGTCGAACTTCATGGTTCACAGCACGGCAACCCTTTTACAGACGTCACATTGGAAGCAGAATTTATCTGTAATGGAGAGAAACGCCATCAAGCTCTTGGATTCTATGATGGTAAGGGGATCTATCGAATCAGATTTATGCCTGATGCTGAGGGAATCTGGACATTTCAAACAACGAGCAACGCCAGATCTTTGGCAGGTATTGAAGGTAAGTTTGAATGTGTAAGCCCTTCTAAAGATAACCATGGTCCTGTCCACGTTAAGAATACATATCATTTTTCGTATGAGGATGGAACCCCATATATTCCAGTTGGAACGACATGCTATGCCTGGATTCACCAAGAGGAAAAATTAATCAAACAAACCTTGGAAACTTTACAGGCATCTCCATTTAATAAGATACGCATGTGCGTGTTTCCTAAATCGTATCAGTTTAACTCTAATGAGCCTTTATACTATCCATTTGAAGGTTCTCTTGAGGAAGGTTGGGACTTTACCCGCTTTAATCCAGAGTTTTTTCAGCAATTAGAACAAAGGATTGCGGATCTTGGAAATTTAGGAATTGAAGCGGACCTTATCCTATACCATGCCTATGACAGGTGGGGATTTGCGGAAATGAAAAAGGCGGAGGATGACCGCTATTTGAAATATCTCGCCGCTCGTCTTTCGGCCTATCGAAATCTTTGGTGGTCATTAGCGAATGAATATGACTTAATGTGGGCGAAAGAAATCGAGGATTGGGAGCGCTTTGCTCAGATTATCACGGAAAATGACCCTCACCAACATCTCATTTCCATTCATAACTGTTTTGGATTTTATGATTATTCACGGCCTTGGGTTACACATTGCAGTGTTCAACGAGTTGACGTATATAGAACATCTGAAAATACGGATGAATGGAGAAAACAGTGGAATAAACCAATCGTCATCGACGAATGTGCCTATGAGGGAGATATTGACCAAGGATGGGGAAATATCACCGGGGAAGAAATGGTACGGCGGTTTTGGGAAGGTGCAGTCAGAGGCGGTTATGTTGGACATGGTGAAACTTATCTTCATCCAGAAGATATTTTATGGTGGTCCAAAGGTGGACAGTTACATGGAGACAGTCCAAAGCGAATTGGTTTCTTGAGGCGGATCATGGAAGAGGGGCCGCGAGAAGGTTGGAATCCTTTAGAAACCGCTTGGGATGCACCGTCCGCAGGAATTCCTGACCAATATTATTTATATTATTATGGCTTTAATCGACCTAGTTTCAGAGAATACCGGATGAACCCTGGTACCCAATATAAAGTGGCAGTCATCGATACTTGGGAAATGACGATTAATGAACTCGAAGGTGTTTTTGAAGGGAAATTTAGAATAGAACTTCCTGGTAAACAGTATGTGGCTGTTAGGATGACTAAAATATAAAGTATTTATTAACTATTAAAAAAGGAGAGGTAAAAATGAATCGTTCATATATGACAGTGACTGAGGTTACTGACTATGGCCCTTATATTACAAAAATCATTCTTCCACTTTCCCAATCTATTAAATTAGATGCATTATCGGAAGATACTTTTAACGTTTATGTCGAGAGACGTAGCAAAAAAACGGGCGAAGTGCTACAACTCAGAAAAGATTGGATTTCGGAAGAACGTTATCCATCAAAAGGCTATTGTTGTGTGACAAATGCCTATACATCAGACAGTGAAGGGAATAAAACTGAAATAGGCAGTCACGCCACGCTGGAACTAGAATGTGAGGCAATCCACCGTTTGAATTCGGAAATTGCGTATGTACAGGAACATAATGTATTTGTTTTCTGTGATTTTCGAATAACGCAAGTGGAGGAAATACAAACCAGTACTGATTCCATTTCAGGACTTGTCTATGATCATTTCGGCGGCGGTAACTTGGAGCAGGTCAAAGGCTGGGTAAACAGGGAGTCATCATATCCTGAAATGCCCCTGCGTTTTGGCTATTTTTCACCAAATATAATCAGAGATAAACATCCCTTAATCATCTGGCTCCATGGTGCAGGAGAAGGCGGATATGACACGTCGGTCGCCTATACCGGAAATAATGTTGTAAATCTATCAAGCGAAAAAGTACAGAAAATGTTCGGTGGCGCTTATGTCCTTGCTCCCCAAGTACCCACCATGTGGATGGATGACGGCAGCGGTGAGTACACTAAGAGCGGAAATTCTATGTACGTGAAGGCACTAAAAGCGCTCATTGATGAGTTTATTAATTTACATTCAAACATAGATACAAATCGCATCTATATCGGTGGCTGTTCTAACGGGGGGTTTATGACCATGCGCATGATTATTGATTACCCCGGTTTCTTTGCAGCTGCTTATCCTGTATGCGAAGCCCTTTATGATGAGGTCATTACGGATCAAAATATACAAGATATTAAGAATACCCCTATCTGGTTCACACATGCAAAAAATGATGAGCTAGTAAAACCTGAAATCACAGTGCTTCCAACATATGAGCGTCTACTCAAAGCTGGTGCTCCAAATGTTCAGTTTTCATATTTTGATAAGGTCGTAGATACCTCAGGTATTTTTAAGGATGATGAAGGCAACCCCTTTGAGTTTTTTGGCCATGGTACCTGGATCTACATGCTCAAAGACGAATGCGTATTGGACTACGATGGTTCTCCGGTAAAAGTGAACGGAAAAGAGGTAACTCTACTCCAATGGCTGGCGTTGCAGTCAAACCAGATAACAGTCCAGACACATAGCTCCAATATGTAAAGGTGCAATTATGAAACAAATTTCTGCAAGATTTATGAAGTAAATGCTTATTGCAGATTGATAGAGCATAAATGAAGTGTTGAAATTTCTATTTTTCTCTGGAGGGGTAAAATGATCATTCGTAATTTAAAAACAAACCATGTGGTAAATCCGCTGGGATTTGAATTTGATCGATTAAGTCTTTCATGGGTGACCGAATCAGGAGAAAGTCTATCTATTTATCAGTCGGCGGCTAGAGTGGAAATTGCTGCTGAATCTGGCTTTGAGACCATTCTTTTTGATAGTGGGAAAAGTCAGGAGATTGATAGTTTAGCCTATCACCCTGATATTAGACTCAAACCTCGAACTCGTTATTATTGGCGTGTAACTGTCTGGGGTGACGCCGGGGATAAACTAACGAGTGAATCAGCCTGGTTTGAAACGGCGAAAATGGATGAAGCTTGGGAAGGAAAATGGATTTCGCCTGAATTGGATAAGGAAATCCATCCGTTAATCTGCAAAAAGTTCACTTTGCCAGAGAACTATCTATCTGCAAGAGCGTATCTCTGTGGAGTAGGTTTATATGATGTAGAAATCAATGGGAAAAGAGTTGGCAATGAATATTTTGCTCCAGGTTACAATGCCTATGATTTCTGGCTTCAATATCAAACCTATGATGTGACGGACTTATTAGTGAGTGGAGAAAACGCGATTGGTTTTATGCTTGGAAATGGCTGGTATAAAGGCCGGTTTGGTTTTGAAGGTGGTTATCATGAATTATATGGCAGTGAATTTGCTTGTATTGGTGAAATCGTTGTAACACTCAAGGATGGGTCTACAACCGTAATTGCTACGGATGAAGACTGGAAGTGCAAACCAGCACCAATCACATTTAGCGGTATTTATGATGGTGAGATCTACGATGCAAATCTTGAAAGTAAAAACTGGTCGCTGCCCGAATTTGATGACAGCACATGGACTAGCGTTAGGAAGACGGAAATTAACGCAGAAACGTTTACAGCCAGGAGAAATTTGCCTGTTAAAATCATGGAAGAAAGAAAACCAATGGAGCTCCTGCAAACACCTGCCGGAGAGGTAGTTCTTGATTTTGGTCAAGTAATGACCGGCTGGGTCCGATTTAAAACTAAGGCACCAAAAGGTACAAGATTGCAGCTTCAATACGGGGAAATTCTTCAAAATGGGAACTTCTATCGCGAAAATTTGCGAGAGGCAAAAGCAGAATATGTTTATATTTCTGACGGAAGCGAAAGAGAAGTTCAGCCTCATTTCACCTATTATGGCTTTCGGTTTGTAAAGCTTACTGGTTTTGAAGGAGAAATTGACTTAGATGATTTTTGTGGCTGTGTGATTTACAGCGAGATTGAACTAACAGGTGAAATTGAAACTTCAAATTCGTTGGTGAATCGCCTTTTCCTCAATACTGTATGGGGACAAAAAGGTAATTTTCTCGATGTACCAACAGACTGCCCACAGCGTGATGAACGAATGGGGTGGACTGGTGATGCACAAGTGTTTGCCCCTACTGCCTGTTTCAACATGTATACACCGGCATTTTACCAAAAATATATGTTTGATTTACATGAAGAACAGAAAAGGTTGGGCGGATCGGTTCCTTTTACAGTACCTGTTGTAAAACCTAAAGATGGAAACGGTTTTATTTCTGGCAGTGGTTCAGCGGCGTGGGGTGATGCGGCTGCGGTCATTCCGTGGACATTATACACGTATTATGGAGACAAAGAGCTTCTTCGTCAGCAGTTTGATTCAATGAAGGACTGGGTCGATTATATCAAGAAAGTGGATGATGAATCTGGCGCCAAGAGACTTTGGCAGGTTGGCTTTCATTTTGGCGATTGGCTTGCATTAGATGGAAAAGACCCGCAAAGCCCTTTGGGTGGGACAGATTCTTATTATATTGCTTCAGCCTATTATTGTTATTCCGCACAGCTGGTGGCAAAAGCAGCCAAGGTCTTAGGAAACAATGATATGGCTGAACAATATGGCGAGCTGGCGAATGAAATTAAAGAAGCAATGAGAAAAGAATATTTCACGCCAAATGGCAGAAGTGCTATTTACACCCAAACAGCCATGATTGTTGCTTTATATATGGACCTGGTTCCAGAAAGTTTCCGGCCAAGGTTAGTAGCCGATTTAAAAGCGAAGCTTCGTGAAGATAAAATGCATCTGAATACGGGCTTTGTCGGTACACCTTACTTCTGTAATGTTCTATCGGAGAATAGAGCCAATGACTATGCGTATACGTTATTGTTAAATGATGATTTTCCTAGTTGGTTATATGCGGTCAAACTTGGTGCGACAACGATCTGGGAACGCTGGAATTCAGTACTTCCTGATGGAAGCATTAGCGGAACAGGAATGAACTCATTAAATCACTATGCATATGGTTCCATTGCGGAATGGATGTACCGTCATATGTGCGGCATCAATCCGTTGGATGAGGCACCAGGTTTTAGAAGGTTTAAACTTTGTCCAAAGCCATATGGCAAATTAACTTATGCAAAGGCAAAATTCTCTTCTCCGTCTGGAAATATTGAAAGCGGCTGGGAATTAAATGAGGATGGGTCCTTAACTTTTACCTTTATCGTACCATTCAATACAACAGCTGAAGTAGTACTGCCTGATGCTGATTTAGAAAATATCAAGGTAAATGATGTATTGTTGGTTACTAAAGGTTTAAAAGCTAAGCAAGAAAATCAGGATGTTACATGTGAAATTACTGCAGGGACATACTTGTTTCAGTATTTACCGACAAAATCGTATATCTTAACCTATAGCACAAACAGCAGCTTAAAAGAGCTTCTAAACAATGAAGAAACAAAAGAAATAGTTACAAACAATCTGCCCGGCATCGTAAATAACCCCATTGTTAAGAATGACCAATTTATAGAAAGGTCTTTGGAAGAATTAATAAATTTTCCGATGTTCACATCGATAGCTTCTTCAGAAAAACTAGAAGAGTTAAATCAAAAGCTAGTTCTTGTTCGTCAATAGAAGGGGAGGAATTCTTGGATGAAAAGAGATATTAAATTATTAATTGAACAAATGACTCTTGAAGAAAAGGCCAGTCTTTGCTCAGGGCTAAACTTCTGGCAGCTTAAAGGAATTGAGAGATTAGGCATTCCATCCATTATGGTGACAGATGGCCCGCATGGCTTGCGTAAACAGCAGCAAAGTGCCGATCATTTGGGGATTTATGACAGTGTTCCAGCAACCTGTTTCCCTTCCGCTGTTGGACTTGCAAGTACATGGAATCGTTCCCTTATTAATAAGGTTGGCGCTGCCTTAGGTGAAGAGTGTCAGGCTGAGGATGTCGCTGTTCTTCTTGGACCAGGTGCGAATATCAAACGTTCACCACTATGTGGCAGGAATTTTGAATATTTTTCCGAGGATCCCTATCTTTCTTCGGAATTAGCGGCAAACCACATTAATGGTGTTCAAAGTCAGGGAGTAGGTACATCTCTTAAACATTTTGCTGCCAACAATCAGGAACATCGACGTATGTCAGTGGATGCAATCGTTGATGAACGGACGTTAAGAGAAATCTATCTTGCTAGTTTTGAGAATGCCGTTAAGAAAGCTGAACCATGGACGGTCATGTGTTCCTATAACAAAGTAAATGGGGAATATGCTTCAGAAAATAAAACCTTATTAACCGATATTTTAAAGGATGAATGGGGCTTTGATGGATTTGTCGTTTCAGACTGGGGTGCAGTCAATGAACGGGCAAAGGGNNAGGGGTTAGAAGCCGGATTAGATTTAGAAATGCCTTCAAGTAATGGATTGGGAGATAGAAAAATTGTTGAAGCAGTAAAGAGTGGAAATCTTTCGGAACAAACCCTGGATAAAACCGTAGAACGATTATTAAATATTATCTTTAAGGCAGTGGATAACAAAAAGGAACACGCTGTTTATGATAAAGAGGAACACCACCAGCTTGCTAGAGAAGTAGCGAGGGAAAGTATGGTTTTACTGAAGAATGATGATCGTATTCTTCCGTTAAAAAAGGACGGAACGATTGCCGTTATCGGTGAGTTTGCTATTAACCCAAGGTATCAGGGCGGCGGAAGTTCCCATATTAAGCCGACCAAGCTGGATAATATCTGTGAGGAAATAGAAAAAACTGCAGGAAATGCCAACGTAGTTTATGCCAAAGGATATCATTTAAAAAATGATCATACTGATGATCAATTAATTGCAGAGGCAAAAGAAAAAGCGATCCAAGCGGATGTTGCGGTTTTATTTGTTGGTCTACCAGATCGTTATGAATCGGAAGGTTATGACAGAGAGCATTTAAGAATTCCTGACAATCATCGCATTCTTATTGAAGCGGTAGCAGAGGTACAGCCTAATATAGTGGTCGTCTTAAGCAATGGTGCTCCAATTGAAATGCCTTGGCTTGGTAAAGTAAAGGGTCTCCTTGAAGGATATTTGGGTGGTCAGGCGCTAGGAGGCGCAATCGCTGATTTATTATTTGGCGATGAGAATCCAAGTGGGAAATTGGCTGAAACATTCCCGAAAGAACTGCGTCATAATCCTTCCTATCTTAACTTCCCTGGGGAAGGGGACAAGGTAGAATATAAGGAAGGGCTTTTTGTAGGGTACCGCTATTACGATGCCAAAGCGATAGAACCGTTATTTCCATTCGGTTATGGCTTGAGTTATACAAGCTTTGAATATTCCAATCTATTGATTAACAAAGAATCCATTTTAGATAATGAAACAGTTGACGTGAAAGTAACAGTTAAAAATACAGGAGAGAGAGCTGGAAAGGAAATTGTTCAGCTATACGTTCGTGATATCGAGAGTACTGTGATTCGACCTGAGAAAGAATTAAAGGGCTTTGTAAAGGTTGATTTACAACCGGATGAAGAGAAAGAAGTATGTTTCACCTTGGATAAAAGAGCTTTTGCTTATTACAATGTGGAGCTTAAAGACTGGCATGTTGAGAGTGGGCAGTTCGAGGTGCTAGTAGGGAATTCTTCAGCAGAAATCATATTAAAAGGCATCGTGCAAGTCAACTCAACTGTTACGCTTAATAAGCTAGTCCATCGGAACACCACCATTGGTGATCTGCTGGCCAATCCAATCCTTGCTCCAATCGTTCAAGAAATACTTGCCAAGGTAAATGAAGACAGCCCATTTGCTAATATGGCGGAAGACTCAGATGCTTTTGAAATGTTCCAGGCAATGATGAGATTTATGCCGTTACGTGCCATGGCTGCATTCAATCCAGAAAAATTAACGGAAGATATGCTAAATAGTCTTATCAATCAACTGAATGAGACATTAGACAATGCGCTTCAGGCTCAAACAATCCAAAACTAAACATCTCATAAATCAATAGGGAATTATAACAAGCCAAACGGAACCAGGAGTTTGGCTTGTTATCTTGGAATAAGGTGAAAAATCTAACAACTTTAACAATTCTCTTTAAATTAATACTATTTTTCCGTAGATAATACCATAATTCTTTAAAAAAACGAGATAAACTGACAAGTAATAAAACGTTTACATAAGTAAAAAATTCATTTGAAAGGAATGAATATAATGACTATCCAATGGATTGAAACAACACGTGATTCATATTGGCAAACGAAAGAACCAATTGAAACCTCTGATAAACAAAGTAATTTGATCATAACAGCAAATAAAGGACGTGTGGTTGAGGGCTTTGGGAGCTGCTTTAATGAACTTGGTATGTATGCGCTTAATCACTTATCTGAAGAAGACCGTACAAAAGTACTGAATTCTTTATTTGCAACGGATGGCGACTGTCAGTTTACGTTTTGCCGCCTGCCAATTGGGGCAAGTGATTATGCTTTGGAATGGTATAGCCATAATGAGACTGATGAAGATTATGCGATGGAGCATTTTTCGATCGAACGGGATCAGAAGTATCTCATCCCCTACATTCGTGAGGCACAAAAAAGAAACCCGGATATGAAATTTTTCGCATCCCCATGGAGTCCCCCAACATGGCTAAAATTTCCGAAGGCTTATAACTATGGAACACTGCGTTGGGAGAAAAAAGTGCTAGAGGCATATGCGCTTTATTTTGTTAAGTTTGTTCAAGCATATGAAAAAGAAGGAATCAAAATCAATCAAATTCATGTTCAGAATGAAGTAATGGCTGATCAAAAATTCCCTTCTTGTAAGTGGACAGGGGAACAATTACAGGAATTTATCCGGGATTATCTTGGACCAGCGTTTAAAAAGCACAATCTAGATACAGAAATCTGGCTGGGGACGATCAATGCTCCAGAACCTTGGCAAGAGTTAATGACAGATACCACATCAGATTTTGATGTGTATGCGGGTCTTGTTCTCAGTGACCCTGAAGCCTATAAGTATATCTCGGGTGTCGGCTATCAATGGGCTGGAAAATATGCCATTCAGCGGACTGCCGAAAGTTACCCTGAATTACGGTACTTACAAACGGAAAATGAATGTGGAAACGGCAAAAACACATGGGATTATGCACAATACGTCAGCAACCTTTTCCGCCATTATTTTGTTAATGGGGCAAATGGATATGTATACTGGAATGCCGTTCTAGAGCCAAAAGGCCGCAGCACCTGGGGCTGGGAACAAAATTCGATGATTACTGTGGATCCAGAAACGAAAAGCTTCCAATACAATCCCGAATTTTATGTGGTCAAACATCATTCTCATTTTGTTAAAAATGGAGCAGTAAGATTAGAAACAAAAGGTCATCTAACTGCCCATGCACTAGCATTCCAAAATCCGGATGATTCCATTTGTTTAATCGTGAACAATCCACTAAAAAAAGAACGGGAACTTGTATTTGAAATTCAAGGGAAGTCCTATCAATTTGATTTAAAACCTGAATCTTTTAATACGATTGTTTTAAAGTAAACCACTGACTTCGGTATAAATTGCCGAAGTCACCTTTTTTATGAGTAGAAAATTTGGAGGTATTTTAATGAATAAATCAGCAAAAGTAATCATTGATATAAACCATAAAAAATTTCCTGTAAGTCCTTCACTATATGGTTTATTTTTCGAAGAGATTAATCGTGCCGGAGATGGAGGAATTTATGCAGAGTTAATTCGAAATAGGTCCTTCGAGGATACGATCATTCCTGACCGATGTGAAGTTGATGGATGTGAACTACATTCACCGGCTGGGTGGGTATCTCCGTTTGAAGAAGCCCCAGGATCTATCCCTGGCTGGCACTTACGCAAAGATGCACAAGAAAGTAAAGCTAGCATTTCTCTAGATGAGAATGACCCTCTAAATAGTGAAAATTCCCTTTCTCTAAGGGTGGAGATTGAAGATGTAGTGGATAAAGGAATCTCCGTATACAATGAAGGTTTTTGGGGAATTCCTCTGAAAAAAGATGAAAAATATAATTTGTCTTTTTATGCAAAAAAGGACGGGAATTTCTCCGGAAATTTAGAAATAACACTAGAAAATAAAAAAGGAGAAAAACTATCCTCTATCCCTTGTGAAATAACATCCGAAAATTGGCAGAAATATGAGCTCGTATTAGAAAGTACTACTGAGGAGACTGAGAGTGTTCTTGCATTTTCAACAAGCGATAAAGGAACTTTTTGGCTTGAGTTCGTTTCGTTATTTCCCCAAAAAACATTTATGGAAAGAAAGAATGGTTTACGACCAGATCTTGTAAAAAGGGTAGCCGATCTAGAACCAAAATTTTTGAGATTTCCCGGAGGATGCTTTGTTGAGGGATTCTCCGTCGAAACAGCCTATCGCTGGAAGAAAACAATAGGGGATTTAACCCAAAGAAGTTCTCACTGGACACTATGGAATTATCGGACAACGAATGGATTAGGATACCATGAGTATTTGCAAATGGCAGAGGATCTTGGCTTAGAGCTGATGTTTGTCGTAAACTGCGGGCTCACCTGTCAAGGAAGACCAGGAGAACATATCCCATTAGAAGACCTCGATGATTGGATTCAGGACATGCTCGATGCGATTGAATATGCGAACGGACCAATAACAAGCAAATGGGGGGCACTCCGTGCTGAAAACGGCCATCCAGCTCCCTTTAATATGAAATATATTGAAATCGGAAATGAAAATTTCGGCCCTGAGTATAATGTTCGATACAAAAGATTTTATGATGCAGTAAAAGCAAAATACCCTGAAATCATCACGATTTGGAATACACATTGGGAAGTTGGTACAGAGACGAAAGGATTGCCAGTGGAAATCGTCGATGAGCATTTTTATGCTGACTTTGATTATTATGTCATGTATCACGATATGTATGATACGTATGACCGGAATGGTCCAAAGATTTATGTAGGGGAATATGCCATGATCCTTGGCGAGGGAGCGGGCAAACTTAAAGGAGCCATCAGTGAAGCAGCATTTATGACGGGAATGGAACGTAATCAAGACATTGTCACGATGTCTTCCTATGCTCCTCTATTTGCTAATGTCCAACATACCAACTGGACTCCAAACCTGATTTATTTTAATGGAACCAATTCTTATGTAACACCTTCTTATCATGTACAAAAGCTGTTTGCTGAAAACAGGGGAGATATCGTTCTAGAAAGTAAGGTAGAAACAGAAAATCGCTTCCCTAGTTTTAATGGTGGAATGTCATTTAGAGAAATTGATCTTCCTAATATTAAGGCAATAAATATTTCTAGTGAAGAAAAATCTCTATTTAGGAGTGAATACCTAACAAAAGAACAGCAGGCAACTTGCCTTGAATGGTACGGGTTACGAATTGGCGATTCTTCCTGGAAAAACTATACCGCTGACATGAATGCAATCATAGGGCCACAGGGGTTAAAGGTTCGTTTCTTAGACAGTACAAAAGAATGGCAGCAAAACTATTTTCTATGGGAATTTGATTCAAATGGTGAAAACCGTTTAGTTCACATCAATGGCTGGTCCCGTGTGAAGCTAAGTCCAAATCAGACTTTGAACGTTAATCCAGATGGTCATCATTTGAGTATAAAGGTTAAGCATGATTCACTTTATTGTTATCTTGACGATCAGCTTATACATGAGTATAAAATAGCAAAGATTCCATACCTAACTACCGTTTCTACACTAGATGAACAGAATAATGAGGTAATCGTTAAATTGGTTAATGCCTCTGAGCACAATCTTGAAACTATGATCGATATTGACGGAAAAGAAAAACTTGTGGGTAAGCAAATCGTTTTAACATCCGACGATCCAAACCAAACCAATACGATGGAAGAACCCAACAAGGTTATTCCTTTTGAGACTGTCTTGCAGTTAGATAGTAATACCTATGAAATTCCATCTTTTAGTGTAGTGATTTTAAAAATAGCGTTATAATAATTATTACTTAAGGTCAGGTGAATCCTGGCCCTTTTTTTATGAAGGAGTTTGGATTTTTCTGTAAGAATTAATATCCCTTCAAAATACATTTCACTACCTGTTTTATTGTAATCTCAGAAAATTTATTTATTTTCTATATTTTTTTAAAAAAATACTATTTTTTATAGAATAATACCATAAACAGTCTTGTTGCCGAATTATACTGTAATTAAATAAAGCGCTTTACATTAAAAATAGTTAACGTCGAAAAGAGGATGATCATAACAGATTGATTCCTTAATTGGAATTAGAAAGAGTTATCTTGGTAGTAAATGAAAGCCTATTCAATGAAGTTTGAGAGTTTAACTTTGAATACGAATGGAATGATATTCTTTTAGAGTTTTTAAAAGTTATCAAAAATGAAACCGTTTTAACTACATAGGGAGGGAAAGTTCATGGCATTAAGAGAACAAGATTTGAAAAATCTGAACAACGCATCAAGCTCAAATCAAAAGATGTCCTTATTAGAAAAAGTAAGTTATGGTTTAGGAGATACTGGTTCAAACTTAATATATACGGTTATCACTACGTATTTAACGTTTTACTTTACGGATGTTTATGGTCTAGGGGCCGCTGCAGTTGGTACCCTAATGTTAGTTGCTAGATTTGTAGATATGATTGATAGTCCTATTTTCGGGGTCTTAATTGATAAAACCAATACGAGATGGGGGAAATCAAGGCCTTGGATTTTATGGTCTAGTGTTCCATTTACGATCGTTGCCATCTTGCTCTTTATGGGCCCAGATTTAAGCGCTTCCGGAAAACTTGCTTACGCTTATGTCTTTTATATTGCAGCCAATGTTTTATATGCAGCCGTAAATAATCCATTAACGACTATGCTGCCTAGTATGTCAAGTGATGTTCAGGAAAGAACGGTTGCCAATGTGTTTCGTATGTTTGGCGGTCAAGTCGGGGGATTAATTGTTAACTTATCTTTATTACCATTAGTTGCTTATTTTGGTTCTGGTAACCAGCAAAAAGGTTTCTTTTATGCGATGACACTATTCTCTGTGATCGGATTAATCTTGTTCTTTGTTACTTTCTTTAATACGAAAGAACGTGTTCAAGATGTCTCTGGAGGTGAGTCACTTCCTATTAAAGAAAGTTTGAAAGCGATTAAAGGCAATCGCCCATGGATAGCTGTATTATTATTAGGAATTGTTTTCTTCATGTTGTATATCATGAAAGTATCTGCAGGCATTTATTATTTGACTTATAACATCAATAAGCCAGAAATTATTTCTACGGTCAACACCCTTTCAATGTGTTCACTCGTGGGTATTTTGGCAGTACCATTCTTATCTAAGAAGTTTAGTAAAGTACTATTAATTAATACAGGTATAGTGATTAATATCGTAGGTCAATTAATTATCTTAATGGCTGGGGCAAATGTATCAATGATTATTGCTGGTACAATCATTGGATCTATCGGTATGGGATTGCCTGCAGGATTACTATTTACCTTAATGGCCGATACTGTGGACTATGGGGAGTGGAAATCAGGTGTTCGTGCTCAGGGGATTATTGTATCCGCTGCAGGAATCGGAATTAAATTTGGCTCAGGTCTTGGCGGAGCTATCCCAGCTTGGTTACTGGCAGCTGGTGGATATGTTGCTAATCAAAAGCAAACAGCAACAGCACTGAATATGATAACACTTAACTACATTTGGCTTCCAATCATCTTTAGTATTTTATCGATTTTAATTATGGCATTTCTTTATAAATGGGAAAAGCCGCATCATGAGATTATTGCTGAATTAGAAGCAAGAAGAGCACAACGTTAATATCAAGCTAACATTGAAAAGAGACCTAGGGGTTGTGAACTGACCTATTAAAATGAGACAACGAAAAAGCACCAATTATGCTGCCTGTTCCCTAAACTCAATAGGGGACATGTAGTTTAATTTCGCCTGAAGTCGTGTGTGATTATAATGATTGATGAATTTTTCAACTCTTTCGATTACAATAGAATTTTGTAAGAAACTCTCTTCCTTGAGAGTAGAATTCTTCCGACTTTATGGTGGAGTGGAAAGATTCAATGACGGCATTATCCAAGCAATTGCCTTTCCGGGACATGCTTGTGGTAATGCCTTTTTTTTTTTCTATTCTTTGAAAG
>NZ_JBALPZ010000127.1:2554-25596 GCF_036965645.1 Neobacillus drentensis | reverse complement strand
CAGCAATGAACTTAGTTCAGAATAATTAAAATGGAAGACAACAAATAAATTATCCTTCTTAGATTGAAAAGAATGAAATTCATTCGAATTCACCAATAAAAAATCAGAGCTATTCATTTGCAGGATTTCATGATTCACTTTCACCTGCAAGTTACCCCTTATCAAATAGATTAATTCAATATCACGATGTGCATGATCCAAGGTACTTTTATTATTCATAATGGTAATAGTGACTAACTTTGAACCAATTGAAGACTGAGAATCTAGTGTACCAACCAATTCCACCCCTCCTAAAAAAAAAAACCTATAAATAAACCTGCGCTCCCTTTATAATAACAGTTTGTTAGTTTCATAGTCTATCGATGTCGAAGGGGGAAACACTGGTATCCTCTATACGCTTGTACTGGACATTCCAGTCCTTTAATGTAGTTCTCGGAATTTCGCAGGCGTCATACCTTCTTTTTTCTTAAATACCATCCCAAAATAACTAACATCTTCATATCCGCACATTCTACTAATATTCTTGATTTTCTCGTTCCTCTCTTTAATAAGTAATGTTTTCGCATTGACTAAACGAATATCTGTAATATAGTCAAAAATAGAAAATCCGTTTATCTTTTTAAATAACTGGCAAAGGTACTCTTTTGACAATTGGACCTTTTCTGCTAAATCAGATAACACAATGGGCTCGTTATAATGTTGGTTTATATAATCCATTACGAGGTGTACTTTGTTATTCTGGTTTTGAATAAACTTCTCATTTGGTTGGGTTGTTGATTTTGGGAACTCCAGTAAGATATCATAAAGCACTCTTGAAAAATCATACATTTCCATTCGGCTATCGCGAGTATAAATTAAAAATAATTCTTCCATATATTTCTCTACTTTTTCAAGATCGTTTAGATTATAGATACCAGATTGCTCAATCTCGATGTTTTCAAAAAAGTCCTTTGTCCCATAGCCTGTAAAACACATGAAATGAACAATCCATTCTTTGCTCACTCCATAATATTTATGACCAACATTTGGGAAGAATAACATCCCGCTCCCTTCCTCTACCACATACTGTTTATTATCTATTTCTAGCACGCCTCTTCCCTTGACAGCTTGAATCCACTGAAAAAATGGCATACCTGAGGGTCTGTTTATGTATTCCTGCCTATGATTTAAACCTAAAGAATATAAGACAAAAGGTAGTTTTAAGTTTTGTTCAGTATATTTTGTAAAAAAAACCTTTTTCATAATTCAAAAAGCCCCATTCAATTCTTAATATATTCATATCAACAATAATATTTTAAGATTTTTTCTACTATTAATATTTATTAAAATATTAATATAATCTTATTATGAAAGGATGATTGTATCATGTCAACAATCCCTCATATCAAAAAGAACAATGATATTCCAACATTATACGTTCATGACGAGCCCTTTATTGCCTTGTCGGGAGAAATCCATAATTCCAGTGCCTCGAACCTGGAATACATGGAAAAACAGGTTTGGCCAAATTTAAAAACATTAAACATGAATTCGGTGATTGTCCCTGTTTACTGGGAATTAATTGAGCCCGAAGAAAATCAATTTGACTTTACCATCGTTGAAGGCCTGATCAACCAGGCGCGTGAAAATAACATGCATCTTATTTTCCTTTGGTTTGGCTTATGGAAAAATTCAGAATCTATGTATGTGCCCCACTGGATGAAAAAAGATACCAGAACCTATTTCCGTTCTTGTAAACCAAACGGTGAAGCAATCAATACCATTTCACCTTTATGTGAAGCTGCAATTGAAAAAGATGCAAATGCATTTTATCACTTAATGAAATTTATCAAATCTATGGATTCAGAAGACAATACGGTTATTGTTATGCAGGTTGAAAATGAAATCGGACTTTTAGGGACGGATCGAGATTATTCTATTAAAGCAAATGAAGCTTTTTCTCGAGAAATTCCTCGATCCGTTGCTGAAGAATACCAAGTTTCTGGAACATGGGAAGAAGCATTTGGCTATGATGCTAGCGAATACTTTATGGCTTATTATTTTTCAGCTGCAGTAGAACGAATTACGAACGCAGGTCAAAAGGCTTATCCTCTCCCTTGCTATGCCAATGCATGGCTGGAACAATTCCCGTGGCGTGCTGGAACCTATCCAAGTGGCGGTCCTGTAATGAAGATGCGTAAAATGTGGAATTTAATGGCTCCTTCTCTATTTTGTCTTGCACCGGATATTTATGTTCCATATGTACCTGATGTACTGGATGAATATAGTCAAGATGGCAATCCATTATTCATTCCAGAGGTCCGAAAGGATGCTGTCTCAGCTACATATGCCCTATATGCTGTTGGCGGTTGTAACGCTATTTGTTATGCACCATTTGGCATTGAAGAACTCTTAATGAATCCGGAAGCTATTGAAAAACCACCACTAGAAATAATGATGGCATTAAATATTGACCCCACAGCATTTGAAATTGAAGGCAGCGCAGCATATTTAGCACAGAGCTATTCCATTATAGAGAATATTAAACCAATTTATTTTAAATATAGAGGCACCAGTCATTTACAAAGTTTCGTAAAGAGAAATGAACATGACTTTGGTAAACTGCTGCATTTTAACAAATATGATATTCTCGTTTCATATACGCCGAAAACACCCTATAAACCAACTTCAGGCGGGATGATTTTTGAGCTTTCGGAAAATGAGTTCGTCGTTATTGGAACGATGTTTAAGGTTCAATTCTTTTCAAAGCCAGGAAAAAATACATACGTGGAATTGTTACGATTCGAAGAAGGCGAATTTGTTAATGGAGAATGGCAAGCAGGACGAGTATTAAACGGTGACGAAAAAATGATGATACAATTAAAAGATATGCCATTAGCTTATAGNNATATGAATATTAAAATTTAATATTAAAAGCCAATACATATAAGATATTATTTTCACCTTGTACGTATTGGCTTATTTATTAGCTGTTCCTAGTTTGTTTCACTAACGATGCTGCCCCAATTACCCCAGCATCATTTCCTAACTGAGCAAGCTTCAGTTTCGTACTAGTTTTTACTGTTGGGAAGGCAAACTTTTGGAAATATTCTTCTACCCCTTTTAACAGCATGTCTCCAGCCGCTGATACTCCCCCGCCAATAACAATCGTTTCCGGATTTAAGATGTTTCCAATATTGCCGCATGCTAGTCCCAAATAATAATAAAATTTATCGACAACGATTAAGGCTAATTTATCTTCTTTTTTAGCCTGATCAAAAACGGTCTTAGCCGTCACTTCTTGTCCATCATCAATTAACCACTTTAATTCGGATTCCCCAGCATATCTTTCTGAAAAATCTCTGGCTAAACGGACAACACCTGTTGCACTTGCAACTGTTTCTAGACAGCCTTGATTTCCACATGTACATTGATAGCCATTTGGCTCTACAATAACATGGCCAATTTCTCCTCCTGCACCAACCTTACCATGAATAAGATTGCCGTCTGCGATAATACCGCCCCCTACACCTGTTCCAAGTGTAACAAAGACAACATCGGTACCATCTTCACCGGCACCTTTCCAGCGCTCGCCTAATGCGGCAACATTGGCATCATTATCAATATAAAATTGAATACCTGTTCCAGCTTCAATCAATTCCTTCACAGGCTGCAAGGTACTCCAGTTTAAATTAAATGCTCCAATGACAGTCCCTTTTTCACGATCAACTGTCCCAGGAGAACCCATTCCGATTCCTAAAATATCATCAGCTGAAAGCCCATACAAATCAAGACGATGTTTAATCGATTCAATAATGTTTGGAACGATATTCTTTCCTTCATTTTGAATATCTGTCTCCATACTCCACTTTTGTTGAATCTCGCCATCTTCTGTCAAAATCGCAAATTTTACTGTCGTTCCACCTAGATCAATACCAATTAGTTTTTTCATCTTTTCCCCGCCTTATAAAATAATACAGGTGAAATACCCACCTGTATTATTTTAATCTATTTAACTAATAATTTCAGCTCCATTTGTAAATGACGTTTGGTCATTTCTAAAGCTCTTCCCGAGATATGGTCTTCATATTCTGATACAATATATCCATCAAAATTAGAGTTTTGAATAATCGGTAAGATTTTATCATATGGAATACTGGCTTCTTCCAAATTCTCATCAATATAATGGAATTTACCATGGAAGTGAATGACATGTGGCATGATTTGTTTTAACCCCTCATAATCTGGTTCGTTGTAGAAAGTTACGAAACCATACATTCCTTGGAAGGCACCCATGACAGCACCATTTGCACCAGCGTCAAGCAGCTGTTGTCTTGCTTCCATCATTGGCACACCATCATAACGTAATTGAGCTGCCATTTCTAATAATTCTAAAGGAGCTCCATTCGCTAAGGCCTCATCCCAATGTGGTTTATTCGGACGAGTCGCAAAAGTACCAAAATCAGTGACAAATCCAAGATAGGGAGATCCTGTTTTTTCAATTACCTCGGTGAATTTCTGGATGTTTGGTGATGTTGGCGTTTCAGGATTATGAATTTCAATTCCAACCTTGATACCGTATGCCTCCGCATATGGCGCTAATTTAGCAAATACTGATGGCCCAATAAGATATTGAGCACGCATGATTTTACAACCCAATTTATGCGCTGTTTTCAAATCAATAATCGACGACTGAAGCAATTCTTCTTCAGTTAAATCACGATCAGATCTTAACCCACGGTCTGCATTAGCTCCGTAAGAAATAAATTCGATCCCATAGTGACTCGTCATGGCCTTAAATTCATTTAAAACTTTGTCATTTACATATGGGTATGATGGCAGCATTTGCGTACCTACCAACTCAAATCCTTCCGCTCCAAATTCAGCTGCGGTGCGAATGCAATCCTCTAATGTAAATTTTCCTTTTACATATTCATCGGTAAAGCTATATAAAGAAACACCTAATTTAATATTACTCAACTGATCTGACCTCCTTTCTCCTAATCTCTCACCTGTAATGTTTTGCTTCCGCAAGAATCTAATACAGCGTATTCACGTTCGGTCTTTCTTCCAGGAACAGCCATATATGGAATACGTAACATCATTTTCACATCAATTTGATGCTCTCCTTCTGTTAAACCGCCAGGAGCAAATACATGAATCGTAGCTGGGTCTATCAAATTCCAAAACTCTGAAATAAGACTTGGCAGCTGTCTTAAGGTAAACTCTTTCTCATTAAGTCCAAAGGTGATATCATCCGAATTCACTTCTTTACCATCAACGGTAACCACAAATTCCTCAATACAGGATAAGTAATGTCCGCGATAGTTACTTAAGCGAATTTGGAATTCATACCCCAATTTTTCCCCATTCACATAGGTGTTTTTTAAACTTTCATCGCAAACAACATCGACGAAAGGTAATTTCATACTAAATGCCACTTAAGTCCACCTCCTATTTGGATGCTACTGTTTCTTGTTCAAAAACAACTTCTTTTCCAGTTTCAGCAGATCGGTAGACAGCATCTAAAATTTTTGTCACAACAAATGCTTGTTCTGGTTTTACTAGTGGTTCTTTATCATATTTAACCGCTTCTAACCATTGTTTTGCTTCAAGTACTTCTGGTTTATTAGATCCACCTTCAAAGAACGCAATCTCTCCGCCTGCAGAGTTTTTCTCCTCTGTTAACATACCATTGCGTGCAGAGTTATAAATTAACTCATTATTGCGGAAGCTCATGCCGGAATTAATTTGTGCTCCTGCCTTTGTTCCACATAGAGTTGTAGCCGCTTCTCTTGATTCTAGTACATTAAGTGCCCAGGAAGATTCAAGGAAAACTGTTGCTCCATTCTCCATTTTGATGTAACCGAAAGCTGAATCTTCCACTTCATATGTTTCTGGATCCCACGGGCCGAACATATTTCCTTCAACAGCTTCTGGTAGGTTACCTAATTTATTGAAAACAGAACCTGTTACCGAAACTGGTTTGTAATTATCCATCATCCATAAAGTGATATCAAGAGCGTGTGTACCAATATCGATTAGTGGACCTCCGCCTTGCTGTGATTTATCAGGAAATACGCCCCATGTTGGCACTGCGCGGCGGCGAAGGGCATGTGCTTTTGCAAAATAAACATCTCCAAGCTCATCTTTTTCACAAGCTTTATAAAGAGATTGAACCTCTGGACGGAAGCGGTTTTGATATCCGATTGTGAATTTCTTGCCGGATTTTTTCCAAGCATCCATCATTTTTTGAGCCGCTTCTGTATTGTGTGCCATTGGTTTTTCACACATTACGTGTTTACCTGCTTCAAATGCTGCAACTGTAATCGGGCTATGGCTTACGTTTGGAGTTAATACATGTACAAGATCGATGGTTTCGTCTTTTAATAACTCTTTATAATCGACATAAATTTTTGCATCTTCAGTTCCATATTCTTTCGCCGCTTTTTCAGCACGGTCAATTTTAATATCACAGAAGGCAACCATTTCAGCAATCTCTTTAAATTGTGCTAATGCTGGAAAATGCTTTTGATTTGCAATACCACCGCAGCCAATAATACCAATTTTTAATTTACCCATAATTTTCATTCTCCCTTTTTGTTATAAAATAATTTTATTAGATTTATAAGTTTATCTATTTAAGCAAAAAACTGACTCAAATAGTTTTTACTAATATTAATCGAATCTTTTTTTGATTTAAGTGAATCTTCAAATGCCTTGTCCTCTACTTCAATCACGGCATATCCACGGTAGCCAATATCCGTTAATGCAGATACATATTGGCCCCAATTAACATCCCCAAGGCCAGGTAATTTAGGCGAAATATATTCAAGTGGTGTGGCCATAATTCCTACATCGTTTAGGCGGTCCTTATAGACTTTTATATCTTTAAAGTGGATATGGAAGATCCGCTCTTGGAATTCATATATAGGTTTGATATAGTCCATTTGCTGCCATACGAAATGCGATGGATCAAAATTCAGTCCAAAGTTTTGATTTGGGATTAATTCAAACACACGGCGGAAGATGGCTGGTGTTGTCATTAGGTTTTGTCCGCCTGGCCACTCATCTGAAGTGAATAACATCGGGCAGTTTTCAATCGCAATCTTGACACTAAGCTCTTCAGCAAATTCTACGACAGGCCTCCATACAGTTGTCATTGTTTCTAAATTTTCTTCGACAGTTTTCTTCTGGTTCCTGCCAATAAAGGTAGTAACCATGTTAACATCCAATTTGCGTGCTGCTTCAATACATTTTTTGATGTGGGCAACGTAGTATTCGCTTTTCTCTGGATCTTCATCTAAAGCATTTGGATAATAAGCAATAGCAGAAATCTTGATTCCTTTTGCTTCGGTATAATTCTTGACATAATCCACATCTAAGTGATCTACATCAAGATGGGTAACACCTGCATATTTACGGGCCGCTTTCCCTTTCGGCCATGCACAAAGCTCCACACATGAAAAACCGTTTTCAGCTGCATAGTCAATCACTTCTTCAAAGGTGCATTCATTTAAGATTGCGCTGTTAAATCCAAGCTTCATCGTGTCATATCCTCCTATGTTTCTAGTAAAATCTTAAATTCAAATAATGATTTCGCTTACATATATATCTTAACCCGTTCTTTGATTTATTCCCTTACATTAATTATCCTGATAAGCTATAAATTTTCGTCCTTTTTTAAAGATTCTTCATTTTTGTAAAGATAATAGATTAAAAATGATAGTGTTTTTTTTAACCTAATCCAAAATACTATTAAAAACCAAAAAAGGCGCAAATGCCTTGCACCTTTTTTTGGTTTTGCTCTGTTAAATTTGGCTGTTGATTTCCGCTCCAGGCACTCACTTTCCGCGGGCGTGCCGGAAAGCCTCCTCGGCGCTTTGCGCCTGTGGGGTCTCCCCTGCCCCGTACTCCCGCAGGAGTCGAGCGCCTTCCGCTCCAGTCAACTTCGTTAAAAAATAATCATTTTACTTTAACTCGGCATTTGATTTAAAATACAAGTTTATTTTTGAGTTTTTGCCCATTCATCTAATTGTTTCTGTTTTTCTGCAATAATCTTATCAATGCCAGCAGCCTTTAAACCTTTTATGAACTCTGGTAGACTCTTATTTGGATCTAAAACACCTGATTCAAGTCCTAGTGCATATTTACCTACGACATTGGTAACCGCTGTAACTTCCGTTTTAACGGATGAACTATCAAAATTAAATCCAAGTGCTTTAGATTTAATTGCACTTTTATTAAACTCCTCCGTTTCGCTCCATAGATTTGGATTATTTCCTTCGAACACATAAGATAGGAAAGAATTCCCCATTGCAAAACTCATATTTAAGTTGTAACCATTGTTTCCTGCATTTACCCCATCTGGATACTTGATCACATTGTCCGATACTTTTACATAATGCTTTCCTTCAATCCCCCAGTCTAGCAAATTCACGATATCTTTGTTTCCATACATTAAATTGAGAAATTTCATTGCTGCTTCCGGGACCTGAGAGCTCTGTGGAATTCCCCACATCATTGTGGTTACGGCAGATGTGGTTGTAACTGGTTTTGAAAGTGAAGTAGTGACAATTGGCTTAGCAGTAATTTGTGATTCTTGTAAGGCGATTCCAGGTTTTTGAGGACTGAAATAACTAAAACCTACATTTGACTTCACTAACGATGTGCCAGGATCAGCATTCGTAGTTGCATTTTTTAATGTAAGTCCTTCCTGATACCATCTTCTCATTGTCTTAACAAACTGCTCATATTCATCTGTTTCATATAGATCTACTACTTTCATATTATTGTCGTAGTTAGGTAAAACTCCCATCGTGTCACCTAACGGATCGAACCAATTATAAACGACGGTTGGCTGGGCTCCAGGCTGAAAAGGAACAATTGGAGTGATCCCTTTCTCATTTTCCTTGATCGTTTTCAAAGCAGATTCTACATCATCCAGTGTTTTAATCTTATTAATATCAATGTTATATTTATCTACCAAGTCCTTGCGCATATTGATACCAGGTGCTCCTGCCATATCTCGAAGAGTTGGAACTGCATACAATTTTCCAGAAACCTTGGCAGCATTTAAATAATCCGGATCCATTGCCTTTTTAATATCCGTACCATACTTATCTACCAAATCATCCAATGATAATAATTGTCCTTTCGCTACTTGTGATGTATAGCCAAAAAAGGAGGTAACAAGCATTAAATCTGCTTTTTCATTACTAGATAACATCAAATTCATCTGTTGAACATAATTACCTATATTAATGGGTGTTAATTTTACCCTAACCTTGATCTTTTCTTCTGATATCTTGTTAATTTCATCCTGTACTAGTTTGAGATCTTTGGGTATTTCAGTTGTAAAAAAGACCATATTCACTTCTGATATTTTTTCCCCCGAACCAGAACTTTCAGTTGTTGAACTCTCTTTATTCGAACTGCATGCTGAAAGAATTAGTAAAAAACAAGCAAGCATTAGACTTATTAATCTTTTATTTTTCTGCATTCAAGAACCCCCATTTTTAAAATTTATGAAACCGCTGTCATTTTTAAATAGCATCCACGTCCAAAATCAATATAAACTCTGTAGGTATCCCCCCCCTCTTTTCAAATGGTTATATTATTTTAACCATCGGTTCATATACCGCTTATTATAAGGAGGAAGGTACTAGAAAACGTTCAATTAATTAAGAAAAATCATATTAATTTTTAATATTTTCTGAAAATAAATAATCTTCAAAAATAAAGCCGCAAAGTTTCATTGTCTNNNNATTCAATTCTGCTAATTAATAACTCTTGGTCTAATTAATTATTTCTAATCTCTGAATATACTTTTCCAACTCATTAAAATCGTTTTCTTCGGTATATTCATAACTTTCAATTCCTTTTACCTCATTTTTAAGTGAGTTATTCAAGCTTTTCTGCTGATTTTTTCTAAACTGGTAGGGGGTTGTATGAAAGGTATCTTTAAACAGTTTGTGAAACGTATTTAAACTGGAAAAACCTGACTCCATGGCAATCTGAATCACCGGCCAATTGGTCTCTAGTAAATACTTTACTGCCTGTTCCAGTCGGATCCCGTTTAAATATTTTACAAAGGGCTGTCCCATACGCTGCTGAAAATATCGTGATAAATAAGGAACGGTCAATCCCTCATTTTCCGCTATCTCATTGAGGGTAATCGGATGCATATAATTCATTTGAATATAGTTTGTAATTCTTGTTAGACGTTCCATATCCTTAATACTATTTCTGTTGATTTGTTTATGATTACTTACTCTAAATTTGCTAATAAGATGGTAAACGATATCTAAAAGCAATGAATGAATTTTAATCTCGTAACCTAATTCTTCTTTCCTTAAGGTCAGCATTAAGCGGATCATCAAGAGACGAATATAATTAAACATGCCTTGTTCGCTTTCAATAAAGGATTGGCAGTGAAATGATTCCACTTCAATGTTTTGATGCCATTTTTTTATAAATGATATTGGAATTTGAAGCAGCAGCACCCGATTATCTTCACTTGCTTCCACTCCGTGAATTTCATTGCTGTTAATTAGCAGCAAGTCATTCTCTTTTAAGGAGTACTCCTCACTTCCCACAAGAACTTGAATTTTGCCCTTCACTACAAATAAAAATTCAATCCTGTCATGCCAGTGCATCGCGACATATCTCACACTAGTCATTAACATCAACATAGGAACCTCTTCGTTGATGACCGCACTTTCATATGGATATTTCATTCGACTCCTCCCCTCCTATTAATCAATAAAACGGTTGAAAAGGTGTGGCCTTATTCAGGTAACACACCTTTTTTAGAAAAATCATGAATAGGACAATGTAATTTTTCCAAACATACCGGTTGGATCGATAGGATCATGCCATACAATAAATGGAGGCTCTGGCTGATTGAAACGATCCCTGTCTAATGTAGTTGCTACTTCAACACGGATCGTATTGGTGCCCTTCCGCAAATAGTTTGCCACATCGTAAACATAAGGAGGACAAACCTTCATCCCAACGTATTCATCATTAATCCATAGTTCTACTGCCTCATATATATACTCAAAAGATAATATCCCTTGGTTTGGTACTTCTTTTAGTTCAATTTCTTTTTCGTATTTAATGATTCCAGTAAAAGCTGGGTGTTCTTGGGAAATCGGCACTAACTCTTTCAGTTGATGTACATCGCCAAAATTCGGATATTCAATGTTTTTCACTAAAGAATAATTCCAATCTTTTGATATATCTCTTGCTTCGTCACATTCATTAAGCTTCAGTGAGTAAGGATTATATTTTTTATACTCACCGCCTAGGGTTTCGTCACTCACAAATAGAACACAAGATTCATAAGGTTTTAACTCCAGGCTAATAATACTTTTTCCATTTTCTTTCCTAACTGTTACCTTTTCGAATTTATTTTCAAGACCATTATAGACGATCGCAAATTCTCCACCCGATAATTCAATATCCCCACGAAAGGTCTCATGTCCGGATTCATTCTGAAACATGTAAATATGATTTTCTTTCTCATAATGATAATAAGTTAAATCCTTAAATGCGTTCGTTAACTTAACATCATATATTCCGTTAGCCCTCAGTTCCGAAGCCAACTCACTTATTGACACTAGTTTGCATCTTTCAATAGCCTTCAATAGTTCTGAAACTTCCTGTTTATCTACGACATTAGAAATCCCTTCAGGCTTACCGTCCACAAAAATAATTTGCAAACCAACTGCATCTCCAATAAAAGCAGCCAGCTCTTTGGTTATATATTGACTATAAGGAATGATTAAGCATTTAAATTCTTCGTCATTTATAATTAGATGATTATTTTCCAACTTTCCATTATAAGATTCTAAATTATTCAGCATATCAAGCGAAATAAAGTCAAAATCAATTTGATTTTCGGTAAGGGCTCGAGCTGGTTTTTGCATTTTCAAATATTCACCCGTCCACTCACTCTCCCCGTGATACAAAACAGCTACAGGGGCTATATGCCTGCCGCCATTAAAAATATGACATAAGCGGTTGGCATAGTGCATGAGATGGGCAAAATGTTTAAACTGTGGATTATGACCACGAGCATAGAAGTGCGGCGGACAATCGAAGTCAGGATATTCACGCATTGAAAATGCATGTGGAACCAGGTGATTGATACCACGGACAACTAGATGGTCTAAGATATACTTCATATCTCTTACGCCAAGCTTCCATCCATAAGCACCGAATAATTCGCACATGGTTCGCCCTTTTTTCTTCGGATCGAGATGACCATAGGACGAGCCGAGTTTTCCAAGAGTATAGTGATAGAATTCACCATCCCCCTTAAAAATACCACGACGTTCTAACCCTGCACCTCCAAAAATCACTTGCCCGCCAATTACATCAATTCCAGACATATGCTGGCCTGACAATGCTCTAAAGAAATGACCTGCACCGCTTCCTAATCTGCTATGCTGATCATTATCTTCAATTACATGCCCAATATACTCAACATTGTGTGTTTCACACCATTTCCCTAATTGATTACTAAAGTTCTTTTCATATAAGCGGGTAACAATATCCATGTAGGTATAACGGGTATGGACACAATGATTCATTTCTTCAGAACTGTTCCATAAATAAGGTAAGAACCCTCTCCAGTGATCCCCTAGAGCTTCGGATAGCAAAGCTTTTGCCTCATCACTCCAAGGTAATGGCATATCTTTTCTTCCAATCGATTCATTAAAATCAAACCCATTTACATTACCAAATGCTGGTTCATCTGAGAAGAACCCAGCAAAGGTCTTCCCAAACTCGTCTTTATATCGATCAAAATGTGGTTGATAGACAGCTTCAAGCTGCGTTCTGACAGAGTCTTCATCTATCATATTTATATATTTCTGGTTGCCGCCATCGGTTTTTGTCTCATAAACCACATAAATCCGCCATTGACCTTCAGGTAAGGTGCAGGTTAAAAAATCACCTTCCACACGGTCAGTTAAATCGATTAGTTCTTCATTAATCATTCCATCTGTTACTAGTTTTCCTGCCACAACACTCATTAATATATTATTTTTCTGTTCCTCTTTGTCTATTGGTTTACCAATATCTAACCATGAGGTCTTCGGTTTTAACATCGGGCTAATATGTATCGTGACTTCATTTTGCGCACCTAATACATCAACAGTATTATAGTTTATATACGTTTTCTTTCGATTTGGATATTTCTTTTCGATTAATCCATTGGCATAGCCTGTTGGAAAATGGGCATCATCTAATACCCAAACACGCATTCCCCGCTGCTTTGCTTCTTTCATAACAATATCAAGGTCATGCCACCAGCCAGGACCTGCAAAATCTGGATGCGGCCGCGCTTCAACACAGATCCCTCTTATTCCGCATTCATAAATTCTAGCAATTTCTTCTCGTATAACTTGTTCTTCTTCCCCTCTCATCCATAGAAAAGGCAGGATATAATTTTCGGTTTGATGATTCAATAAATCTTGCATGGTTTTATTCATGATGAAAACCTCCTAGTAAAATAGCTTATAAGCTACACAAATTAGTGTAACTTATAAGCTCAAAGGTAATAAAACGCTTGTTAAATCGTTCTTCTTTTTAAAAGTTCATTAGTATTCTCCATTGCCTTTGCTTTAGAGATTTTATAAAAGTACATTGGAATGGTTGCTAAGAGATAAACAATACCAGGTCCTAGATTTACTAACATGTTTATGCCATGAACTACTTCAGGAGTTTGTTGTTTATTGGCAACATAGCCAATTGCTCCCAGGATCGTTGCACTTAATGCACCCACTAAAGCGCTTGCAATTTTGGTTGAAAGACTTGTAAAGGAATAGATCGCACCGTCAGCACGGATACCTGTTCTTACTTGATAATCATCGATACTGTCGGCCACCATACTGAAAACCATTGGGCTGGCAAAACCAGTTGGTAAACTTGCTATGATAGTCCAAACAATAATCATATTAATATTCGTTGCAGGTGTAAAATACATGGCAATAAATGCAATCCCTGTAATCGTTGATCCAACGATTAAGAGTGTTTTCTTTTCAAAAAACTTTGCAATAAACGGAAGGATGAAAGAACCGATTGCACCACATACTGAAAGAATCGTAAATGAAACCGCAATTAAATCCGGACGATTTAATACATAAATACAGTAATAAGTTACAGTACCAATTCTTCCAAACACACCCAATAATACTACAAATAGACTTACTAAGATTAATAATAATGGTTTATTGGCACCTACAGCAATTAAAGATTCTTTTAATGATGGTCTTTCATCTAATGCTGGCTCAATTACTTCCTTACAATTCTTATAGGTTAAGAATAATAGTGGAGCAGATACGACTGACAATACAATGGCTGCATAGAAGAAACCATGTTGCTGATTACCATGACCTAAGATAGTAATTAAAGGCATTACCGCAGCTCCTGTAAGAATTCCAGCGACTTGTCCAAAAACTCCTCTATACGCATTTAAATTTGTTCTTTCGTGAGTATCTCTCGTCATAACTGTTGCTAGGGCACCGTATGGTACATTTACGACAGAATGGACAGTACCTAATAGTAAGTATGTAACACCTGCGTAAATAACCTTGGCTGTACCTGTTAGGTCAGGAGTGTAGAAGGTCAAAATATTTAATAAAGCTAGAGCAAATGCACCGTAAAGAATATAGGGTCTAAAACGTCCATGCTTGCTCTTTGTCCGTTCCATGATTAAACCGAGAATTGGGTCAACAAAGCAATCCCATACCCTTGCTACAAGCAAGATTACAGCTGCTGCACCTCCAGCGATGCCAAAAACATCTGTATAAAAAAACAATAGATAGGAAGACGCTAAACTCCAAACGACACTGGCAGAGAACTCACCAAAACCATAACTTAACTTTGTAAGAAAACTAAGATTACCTTTAATTTGAGGCACTACCAAACTTTCTTTTGTTTGTGGAACTGCTCCATTTGCCATCTCTTATCCTCCTAGTTCAAAATACCTCAATTACAAATTGTAAAACTTTCAGTAGCTACTGTTACAATTATCGTACCGCAGTCCACATGTAAACGCCTTCAATAAATTAAACACCTAAGTACAATTTTTTATCCTTTATAGTGAGCTTTTGTGGGTTCCTTTGAAAAGATTAAATAAGTAGGTATTATTCTTAACCTTTTTTCATTAAATTCCGACATTTATTTTATCATACGTCATTATTTAGAGTTTTTTCTAGATATTTTATCATATTTTATTAAGATAAATTAATAATTTCCTAGGACAAGATACCCGTAATTAATTTTTTATAAAAGATAAAAAAACAACCTATAAAAAGTCATAGGTTGTTGATTCGTTCAAATTTATTTTTCTAAAACTCTAAACTCACCTTCTATTCCTTCTTGTGAGTTTGACCCGATGAATACTTTAAACAAACCTGGTTCAACTATATACCCCATCTCCTCATCATAAAAACCAAGGCTATTAATATCTAATTTAAAAGTAACAGTTTGTCGTTCTCCTGGCTGCAGATTGATCTTTTTAAAGTCTTTCAATTCCTTTACCGGTCTTACCCTGCTAGCAACTACATCAGAAATATAAAGCTGGACAACTTCTTCACCGGCACGCAGACCTGTATTAGATACATCTATACTAATCGTTACAAGACAATCTTTGGTAACCTCTGGAGAATTTACAGCAAGGTTCTCATAATTAAATTTCGTGTAACTTAAACCAAAGCCAAAAGGATACAAGGGTTGATGTGGTCCATCAATATATCTAGAAGTAAACTTGATCTTACTTGCCGGTCTTCCTGTTCTCGGGTGATTATAGTAAATAGGGACTTGTCCAACTGAATAAGGGAATGTCGCCACTAATTTACCACTTGGATTGTAATCGCCAAACAAAACATCCGCGACAGCGCTGCCGGTCTGAATACCCAGCTGCCATGCTTCTACAATGGCAGATACGTTCTCGGCCGCCCATGGGATGGATAATGGTCTTCCGTTAATTAAGATCACAACGACAGGTTTACCTGTTTGATGCAATGTTTTTAATAATTCTTCCTGTCGACCAGGAAGATTTAAGTCCATTCGGCTGGAGGCTTCGCCACTCATGTCGGCATTTTCACCAACAACCGCAATTATCACGTCCGATTCGCAGGCAATCTCTACAGCTTTCTTAAAGTCTGCCCCTTCATCTCCAAGGACTTCACAACCCTTGGTGTAGACTATTTCTGTGTCCTTATCAACCGCAGAAGTAATTCCAGAAAGAATGGTGACCACATCTTCTTCATTACCAGTGATGGCCCAAGTACCGAGCATCTCCTTTTTATTATCAGCCAATGGACCAATCACAGCAATTTTGTTAAGGTTTTTCTTTAATGGCAGAATATGTTCCTCGTTTTTTAATAAGACAATCGAACGTTTTGCCATTTCTCTTGCTATTTCGATATGTTCAGGCACCAAAAATGATTTTTCCTCTATCTCGTTATTGGTTCTATAAGGATTCTCAAAAAGTCCCATCTGATATTTCACGCGCAAAATTCGTCTAACGGCTTCGTCTAAAACCTCTACAGGTATTGTACCGTTCTTAATTTGTTCTGGTAAATCTTCCTTGTACGTCCCCTGACTCATATCCATTTCTAAGCCTGCCACTAGTGCCTTTTTGCTGGCTTCCTTCCGATTTTCTGAATCTCCATGAACAACTACTTCAGCTATCGAGTTGGCGTCACTTACAACAAATCCATTGAATCCAAATTGCTCTCTTAATACATCTGTTAATAGATATTTGTTTACCGTACACGGAACACCATTTAAATCATTAAACGCACTCATAAAGGTTCCTACACCAGCTTTTGCCGCAGCTTCAAATGGAGGAAGGTATACTTCATGAAGGGTTTGAAGGGACATGTCCACTGTATTATAATCCCGCCCGCCAACCGCTCCGCCATATGCAGCAAAATGCTTAGCACAGGCAAGTATTCTTTCAGGTTTAGTTAGATCCTCTCCTTGAAATCCTCTCACTCTAGCAGCAGCAATCATACTTCCTAAATAAGTATCTTCCCCAGCACCTTCTGCAATCCTTCCCCAGCGGGGGTCCCTTGTAATATCTACCATTGGCGCATAGGTCCAATGGATTCCTGCAGCAGCGGCTTCTTTAGCGGCAATTTCTGCTGTTTTTTCTATTAATTCCAGATCCCAGCTACAGGCTTCTGCGAGAGGAATAGGAAATATCGTCCTGTAGCCATGAACAACATCCAAGCCAAAAAGAAGCGGTATTCCCAATCTAGACTCCTCGACGGCAATTTTTTGTAATTCATTTGAGAGCTCTGCACCGGTGATTCCTCCCATCGAACCAAGCAAGCCTTCTCTGATTTCATCTTTATGATAATTTCTCTCCATTGCTTGAAATTCCACATATGAAATCTCACCTTCGACCAATTTGGCAATGATTTCGTCTTTTGTCATTCCAAATGCTCCAAATATGGATGGAAGAAATTGTGTTAGCTGACCCACCTTTTCTTCTAGTGTCATTTTGCTAATCAATTGATTTATTTCACTTTCATAATCTGTATTCATCACTTTTTCCTGATTACTTACTTTTACCATTTATATTCATCCTCTTTTCTACTCTATCCATTTACTGCTTCTTTTTTTTGCAGTAATACGGCAATAATAATAATCATTCCTTTAACTAGGCCTTGCAAATACGGTGAAACATTCATTAAGTTAATCGCATTATTTAACACACCTAAAATTAATACACCAAAGAAGGTCCCTACAATACTGCCCTTTCCCCCTGAAAGTCTCGTTCCACCGATGACAACCGCTGCAATGGAATCCAATTCATAGTTTAATCCCGAGCTTGAAGATGAAATAGAATTTAAACGCGAAGATTCAATAATAGCAGCAACGGCAACTAAACCAGAACATAGCATGTAGGCCATTAATTTAATCCGGTCCACACGAATGGCTGACAAAATAGAGGCCTTTTCGTTACTTCCAATGGAATATAAATACATTCCAAATCTCATGTTTTTTAAAAGAATGTAAACAAATATAGTTAACAAAATAAAGAGGTATATAGGATAGGTAATTCCAAATATTGTTCCATTCGCGATGTTTGGAAAAGTCGATATAGTCCCGCTTATACTTCCTCCATTTGCAAGATAAAGAGTTAGGGAGCGGGCCATTGCCATGACACCAAGAGTCACAATAAAAGGGGCAATTTTACCCTTTGTCACTAATAAACCGTTTACTAATCCAATCAGCAGGGCACATACGATCGTCGCAATAATACCAATGAAAATGCTATGGGTGGAGTTTAATACTGATAGACCGCAAAATCCGGAAAATGCAAGCGTAGCACCGACGGATAAGTCAAATCCACCGGACAAAATGACAATCGTCTGACCGAGAGCAATAATTCCAATAATAGCCGATTGTCTTAGAATATTTATTAAGTTATTAGACTCTAAAAAATTTTCGTTTATGATACTTGAGATAATAAAAATAATTAAAAAGGCGATTAAATAACTATATTTACCCCAAATGGAAGAGAACCTTTGAACGTAACTCATTAAGTTAAAACCTCCTTCATTTTGGCTCCCGTAGCATAAATCATAAGCGTTTCATCGGATACTTCTTCTCTTTTTAATTCAGCTGTGATTTCCCCTTGATACATGACGAATACTCGATCACAAACTCTCCTAATTTCACTGAAATCAGAAGTCAGGATAATAAATGATTTGCCTTTCTTCGCATATTCAAGCATTAATTGATACATATCATTTCTTGCTCCAATATCAACACCTTGGGTAGGATTGTCTAAAATAATGACATCCGTGTCCGCTTCGAGCCATTTGGCTAAGATAACCTTTTGCTGATTCCCACCACTCAAGTAAGCGATGGATGAATGAATATCTACAGCTTTAATATTTAGCTGTTGTTGATATACCTGATAAGTTTGCTCCTCTTTTTTTTGATTGACTAATAGAGATTGGGTGAATTTTTTTAAGGAAGATAGTGTCATATTTTGCAGTACACTTAAATCTTTAACAATTCCATTTTCTTTTCGATTTTTCGGAACAAATCCGATTCCCTTTGAAACCGCATCTGTCGGATTCTTAATCTTTACCTTTTTACCTTTTACAAAGATGTCCCCTGAGTATCCAGTCCGGTACCCAAAAATGGTTTCAAACAGATCTGTCCGTCCATCGCCGGATAGACCAGTAAATCCAAGGATTTCACCTTTTCTTAATGAAAAATGAATATTATGAAATGAATGTTGTGCAGATAGATTTTTTGCTTCTAACAATATGTCACCTATTTCTCTAATTTCATATTGCTCCGTACCGCTAACTTCCTTACCAATCATATATTTAGCTAATACCTCTTCCGTAACATCCTTAATATCACCAGATGACGCAAGTTCTCCATCACGGAGGACAGTATAACGATCGCAAATAGATAAAACTTCTTTTAATTTATGAGAGATGAAAATAATCGAATAGCCAGATTCTTTTAAGTTGCTCATCACTGTAAAAAGTTTAGTGATTTCCTTATCTGTTAAAGATGTGGTTGGCTCGTCCATGATGATGATTTTGCTGTCTTGAAGAAGGGACCGGGCAATTTCTACAATTTGCTTCATCGAAACATCGAGTTCAGAAATAAGCATGCTAGGATTTAAGTGAACATCAAGTAGTTCTAATACTTTGCTTGTTTCTTGAATCATTTTCTTTTTTTCCAGAAAACCAAGGGCATTTGTCCATTCTTTTCCTAAAAAAAGATTTTCATAGATAGTAAGATCACTTACCAGATTAAGTTCTTGATGAATAAAACCGATTCCTAATTGTATAGAGGTATGAGGATTAGGGATGGACACTTCGTCTCCAAATAGCTCGATAGTTCCCTGATCGGATTGGTGAATTCCCCCTAAAATATTCATTAATGTACTTTTTCCTGCTCCATTTTCCCCTAATAATGCATGAATTTCACCTTTCCCAATTTCTAAATCTATTCCTTTTAAAACAGGTACTCCATTAAATGATTTTTTAATCCCAGACATTTTAAGCGCAATCTCCATTCATATCCCTCCATGCGCGAAGGCTGCCCCTAATTTTAGGACAGCCATTTTCTGTATGACAGCTTTTAATAGTTTGCATTCGGATCGAGATACTTAACTACATTGTCCTTTGTCACTTTTTCCGCTGGCAGCACTGTATCCTGTTTTTCAGGCGCATTACCTTTGGCCATGTCCACTGCTTGATCAACGGCTGTTTTAATCATAAGCGGGGAGTATGTGAAGGTTGCCAGTTCAATATCATTGGAATCTTTAATAGCTTGATAGAAATCCTTAAATCCGCCGGCACCTGTAACAATTTTTATATCGTCCCGTTTAGCTTCTTTAATTGCTTGCAATACGCCGATCGCCATTTCATCATCTATCGTATATACAGCATCAATTTTTGAATTAGCTTGTAGAACGTTTTGCATTACTTGATAGGCTTTTTCTTTTTGGAAGCTTCCGCTTTGATTTGCTACCACTTTGAGATCAGGATATTTTGATTTGATTTCATCCTCAAAACCGCCAACACGCAGCGAATTAACTGAACTTGGATCAGATGATATAATCGCTACCTTTCCTTTTCCATTTAGTTCTTCTCCAATAAAATCTGCCGCGTTTTTACCAATTCCAGAATTGTCCCCTTTTACTAAACCCGTATATGTCTTATCGTTTAATTCACGGTCGAAAACAAATAATGGAATATTCGCATCTTTTACTTCTTTTGCAACAGGTGTCATCGAGTCTGTTTCAATTGGCAAAAGGACAATGGCATCTACCTTTTTTGTAATTAAGTCCTCTACATCATTTGTTTGTTTATTAGGATTGTCTGCTTGTGAAACGACCATTTCAACACCTAACTTTTTTGCCTCATCCTTGGCATTTTGAATGACAGCGCCCATCCAGCCATGGTCTGCTGCCGGGAATGACATGCCGATCGTTATTTTTTCAGTATCATCCTTTTTAGTTGTGGAAGCTTCATCCGTACTGCTGCCGCACGCTGCCAATGAAATCGTTAACATTCCGGTAATTACGAAGGAGGATAATACCTTAAATGGTTTCATTTTATAAGACCCCTTTTTAATAGAAATTAAGACGATTTTCTACCTATTTTATTTCTCAAAATGAAGAAGAGAACAAAAGAATATTGTCTTTACTATTTTCAAAGGTTACTGGTTTTTGTCTATATGCTGCTTTATAAAAATGGTCGATGATATTCATCATGTAAACGCCATGTTCAGCAGGTGCGATTAATTCTTCACCAGATAAAATACAATTTGTAAAATGTTCAAACTCATTTTTTAATTTAATATTAGGATTCAGAATTGGCGATATATCCACGCAAGTATCCAATAATTCAGAGTGTAACTTTAACTCACCATTAATAAGGCTCACTCCGCCTTTTGTCCCTAATATTTCCACAAACGTTTTGTCTTGTTCAATATTAGACGCCCAGCTAAATTCAAAATTGACTGTTGCCCCATTTTGGAGACCTATGAATCCTATAGCGGTATCTTCAACATTAAAGATACCGTTCGGATTTCCTTTATAACCGTTGCGGTTACGTGTAGTTGTATGACTGAAATTTTGGTGAATGGCTCCAGTAACGTACGATGGTTCCGGCATCCCGATAAGGTATAGTGCTAAATCAAGATAATGAACACCTAAATCAATCATTACCCCGCCGCCAGCACTTTCCTTATTTGTAAACCATGTGCCTCTCCCTGGAATACCGCTCCGTCTAATCCAGCCGGCCTTTACTTGATAGATATCTCCTAAGTAACCCGCATCAATATATTTCTTTAAATAAACCGCCTCATTTGTAAAACGATTATTTAAACCAACCATCACCTGTTTTCCCGATTTAATCTTAGCTTCGACTATTTTTTGAGCTTCTAGGGCATTAATGGCAAGAGGTTTTTCACAATGCACATTCACCCCTTTTTCAAGTGCATAAATAGATATCTCCGCGTGCAGAAAATTTGGGGTACAAACACTTACTAAATCTAACTCTTCATTGTTTAGCATATCCTCATATTGACTATAGACATTTGGGATATTATATTTTTGGGCTAGTCTTTGTGCATTTTCGATATTCACATCACAAATGGCGGCTAATTCGACATTTGGAAGTGTCATATAATTATTTATATGCTTTCTCTCCGCATTACTTCCCGCTCCGATTAATCCATAACGTAGTTTCTTGTCGTTCATTTGACCACTTCTCCCCTATTTAAAATGCTAGTTTTCTCATATACTCAATCGTGTAATCGATTCCCTTTTCCCCCAGTTCTCCCGTCCATACAGGAGAATGCGGTTCAATACTTAATCCGCCTTTATAACCTTTTACTCTTAATAATGAGATGAATGTTTTCCAATCTGTTTGGTCCAACCCTGCCGGCGGGTCATCTACTCTCACGCCATTTATGATCATTGAACCCTTTAGATGAACATGGTTGAAGCGGTCGCCCCAATCAAGTGTTTCCTGGAGGTAATCGCCGCCGAAATATCGACTGTGCGAAGGATCAAATTTGATTCCTAATTCCTTCAAATGACCATGAACAATTTTCCAAACATCCGGAGTATTGACAAAATTCACCTTTCGGCAGTTGTAAATAGAGACCCTTACTCCTTTTGGTTTCGCATAGTCAATCAATAATGAGAAAAACTGAATGGCAGCTGTACAGTTTTCATAGAAAGATAATTCTTCCACATAGTTACAGCCACTTACAAAGTTAGTACATCCTAATTCACTTGCCACATCAATCAATCTGCAGCATCTTTCTAGCTCTTCTTCGATGACGCTGCCATTTTCATTAATACGCAATGATTTCCATCTTCCAATCGAGCCAATGCTAATACCATATTCATTTTTCCAATTGAGCAGGTTCACACGGTTACGATAAAATGCATCCACATCTTGACCTTCATTTACACAAACTTCTATAAAATCTAATCCTTTTTGCTTCGCCTTTTGAAAAGTTTCTTCCGTTGGTGCTGCAATAAT
>NZ_JBALPZ010000127.1:0-2544 GCF_036965645.1 Neobacillus drentensis | reverse complement strand
CATCATACTAAAACCTTCTTCCTTTATTTTTAAAACATAATCTATATAACTTAACAATTCTGATTGAGTACCGCTTACATTTTTATTTTAATCAAAAAACAAGTTTATATCTTTCTTGCAATTAACCAATTAAATAATAATTTTCATTCATTTTTTTAAAATGATGAATGAATGAAAAAAAGAGATTAAAAATCTACATTAGATTTTTAATCTCTTTAGTTTTAAAACACTTATAGATCACTTATTAACAAATTAAATTCAAATAATCTTACCTCGTGCGGTTGTAATTCTCCTTTTAAAACAATCGATTCATTCTCCACAACATGATGTTCTACTTTCATATCTGGAACACAAATTTGCTTTAAATAGTCTACTTCATCAGGTTTCATATCATCCACGGCCCCAAATTTCAACCATTCATCAAGAACGCTTCCATGGTCACGGTTCAATTTTAGCTCCTTGACACGATACTTTCCATTGGCAAGTCCTTGTATTTCAAGTGATAGGTTTAACGTTTCATTGTTCTCAAAAATTTCGTATTGTTCGCGAATTCCCATACTTCCTTCAGGATGTAAATAATATGAGTAGTTAAAATGTTTGTAGTTAAAACAGATCACTTGATAGCGATGTCCGGACCGCTTTGTCACAATATAATGTTCACTTTTAGCCACAATAATTTCACCCAATTGTTTTAACAGCATATAGGAATGGTAGCTTGGTTTCTTGATTCCACTTTTTGTCACCAATCCTGCCCCGCCATGCAAAAGTGTTTTAGAATCCCAAAAATCACTAAAAATATCTGAAAACAACCAGTAACCCATCATATTCACTTGATTTTGATTCAAATTTTCAATGATATTCTTTACCAGGTAAGAGGCTTTAAAACAGCTGTCATTAAGAAAGTTTCGATTAGATATAGAAATATTCCACTCTGTCACATTCAATTCTAAACCATCAAATCCAGCCTTTTTTAACGCTTTTCTTACCTCATTCAGTTTATTAATGACATAATTAGGATTGTTAGAGTGGAGATTTTTAATCGGTACCCGGTACTTATCACGATGAATTTCGATCGGATAAAGGGATATGGAAAGAAAATCAGGCTGAACTTCCTCTTGTTTCCATTGTTCAAGTAACAACTCCAGTTTGTCGCCTTCTAAATCCATACTTAACCCACATCCACCAACCTTCGCTGACGGAATTAGTTCTTTTGTATGCTTTTTAATTTCACTGAATATCTTAAAATACTCTTCAAATTGGCTTAGACCAACATCTTGATTGTTCTTGACTTGATCTAAGAAATCTTTTTCACTTTGTACACTGGTATTAAATACATCCGTGTGCGGTTTCCACATTTCAAAATACCAAGTCTCGACTTCATCAATTCCATACCGTTGTATGCATTGCAATAAAAAGGCCCTGAATAAATTTGTCCATTCTTCGAGTGTCCTTTCACTTATGGTTTGGACAGTGATTGTCTCACCTATGGCTTTTTGAATAATCTTAGGTTTTGGACCAATTTCAATAAAGGGCTTTAATTTATTTTTAATTAAAAAATCCAATAATTTGTTTGTATTAGAAAAATTGTAGGTGATTTTTCCACCAGAACGATCTTCGATTAGCATATCATCGCCAAACAATCCCCAAAATCTGGCATAGGTAAAGCCGATTTCATTTTGTAGGAGTGTGATTTGCTCTTGCATATCTGAATTTAAAATATCTTTTGCATAACCAATATTCAGCAGTTTATTCCAATACTTCGTAAACGCATCCAATTTCCCTATTTTAATGGTCTCTGTTTCGACTGCTCCTGTCGACCGAGGAAGTGTTTCGACCTTTTGCTCTACTGAACTTTGAAGATATTGCCGCAGCGCAGTAAATGCTTCATCACTATCATGATTACTAACTTCTTCAGTATTATTTTCCTCTTTTTTAGTTGTATCTGACATCTGTTTACGGTATTCCACCGGCTTTAACTGATAACTTTCATTAAAGACCCTGTTAAATGCCGCTAAATTAGGAAATCCATTGTCTAATGCAATACGAGTAATTGGTTTATCCGTGTTAACTAATTCGTTAACAGCATGGGCGAGCCGAATTTCATTTATATATTGAGAAAAAGTCTTTCCTGTTTGTTTTTTAAAAAATTTAGACAAATAAGGAACAGAGATAAAATGGAGCCCGGCAACTTCCTCTAACGTTAAAGGCTCCCGATAATTACTTTGGATATACTCCATGATTTCAGATAATCTTTCATTTTGTCCTTTGCTAGTTGAGTAACTTTGTGGTTCCAGCAGATTCGTGCTCTTTAAGTAATGTAATTTTAATAATGAAATTAATTTAAAAGTTTTCTCTAATGATTCCACCTCAGAATCATTTCTCTGCTGCATATAAACGGATAATAGTTCTTCAATAACTTTTCTGAACTCCGAGTCTGAAAAATGAATTTGTTCGTTAGAATTGCAAGAAAATAATAGGTTTTTTTGACCAAGCAATGAACTTAATTCTAAGTAATTAAAATGAAAAACAACAAATAAATTATCC
>NZ_JBALPZ010000126.1:0-25968 GCF_036965645.1 Neobacillus drentensis | reverse complement strand
ATGGTGCCTGTCACCTTTTACTGTATTTTGATTATTTTAATGCTTGAGATAGGTCTTCGATTAGGTCTTCGACGTCTTCAATGCCGACAGAAATCCGGACTAGACCTTCTGTGATACCTAACTCGGCTCTCCGTTCAGCTGGGATCGAGGCATGAGTCATACGTGCCGGTACGGAAATGAGGCTCTCGACTGCTCCAAGGCTTTCTGCCAGAGTGAAGTACTTGATTCTGCTAAGGATTTGGTCAGCATTTGCTCCGCTGCCTACATCGAAGGATACCATGCCGCCAAAACCTCTCGCCTGTCTTTTGGCAATCTCATGATTTGGATGCGTTTCAAGGCCTGGGTAGAATACCTTATTGACCTTCGGATGGTTTTGTAAAAATGAGACAATTGCCTGCGTATTCGCCTCCGTTTCTTCCATGCGAATACCTAATGTTTTAATCCCGCGAATTAATAGCCATGAATCCTGCGGCCCCAAAACTCCACCTGTTGAGTTCTGTACAAAATGTAAGTCTTCAGCTAGCTTATCGCTGTTTACTACCGCTAATCCAGCCACCACATCACTGTGACCGCCAAGATATTTTGTCGCACTGTGAAGGACGATATCTGCCCCAAGCTCAAGCGGATTTTGCCAATAAGGAGTGGAAAAAGTATTGTCAACAATTGTTAACAAATTATGCTCCTTTGCCAGCGTAGCTGCTGCCTTAATATCCGTAATCTTTAAGAGAGGGTTGGTTGGGGTTTCAATGTATATCGCTTTCGTATTCGGACGAATTTCACGTTGAATATTTTCCAAATTGCTCGTGTCTACAAAGGTTGAATCAATACCAACACGATTTAATACCTTCGTCAATACACGGAACGTCCCACCATAAACATCGTCTGTGATGACGACATGATCCCCGCTGTTAAACAGCATGAATACAGCCGTAATCGCCGCCATGCCGGAACCAAAGGCAAAACCTGCTGTACCGCCTTCAATTTCCTTAATGAGCTCTTCTAATGCATGTCTGGTTGGGTTACCTGTCCGAGAATATTCAAAACCCTTGTGCCCCCCAACCCCCTCCTGTTTATACGTACTTACCTGGTAAATTGGGAAAGAAACAGCACCAGTTGTAGGGTCTTCACTGATTCCGCCATGAATTAATCTTGTTTTCGGTTTCAAGCTATATGCCTCCTTCAAAAATCTTTTTACTTAAATAACGTTCACTACCATCCGGAAAAATAACCACGATATTGGTCCCTGCTTTTGCAGTCTTTGCCTCCTCTAAGGCAGCATAGAAGGCTGCACCTGAAGAACTTCCACAAAGCAGTCCCTCGTGCATAGCTAATTCCTTCACCAGACGAAAGGAATCATCATCTGATACGGTATAAATTCCATCAAAATAAGCGGGATCCATATAGCCTGGTAAAAATTCCATCCCAATTCCCTCTGTTTTGTGAGGTCCCGATTCACCGCCGTTCAATATGGAGCCTTCCGGTTCCACGATAACCGTCTTAACCGCGCAGTTCTGATCCTTTAAATACCGGGCAGTCCCCATAAAGGTTCCCCCGGTGCCTGCTCCGGCAACAAAAATTTGGACGTTCCCATCCAGTTGTTCCCAAATCTCAGGTCCAAGTGTCTTATAATATGTTTCAGGGTTAGCTGGATTCCCGAATTGCCGCGGGCAATAGGAACCTGGGATTTCTTCTAAAAGCTCCTCAGCCTTAGCGATCGCACCCTTCATTCCCTGTTCTGTTGGGGTATGAACGACTTTAGCTCCCAGTGCTTTCATCAATTCCTGTTTTTCAATACTAAATTTCTCTGGCACACACAGAATGACCTGTACTCCTTTATTTATCGCGGCTAGCGCAAGGCCAATTCCGGTATTTCCAGCTGTAGGTTCAATGACAGTACCGCCAGGCTTTAGTTTCCCGCTCGAAAACGCCTCTTGTAAAAGTTCGATTCCAAGGCGGTCCTTGACACTTCCCCCTGGGTTCATGAATTCAAGCTTTGCAAAAATACGAACGCCTTCAGGCAAAGAAAATTGTGTAATTTCAACCATTGGTGTATGCCCAATTAATTCATGGACGTTTTTGTAAAACTGCATTGCTCCACCCCTGTGTACTATTTTAAGGCAGCAACCATTCTCATAACCAAAGTAGCAGAATTAGTTGCCGCTTTGTCAATAAACTGATCAAATGAGATTTCTGACTCTTTCCCCGCAATGTCGGAAAGCGAACGAATAATCACAAACGGAACACCAAAGCGGTGGGCCACTTGCGCAATGGCTGCAGCTTCCATTTCAACGGCCTGAAGATCGTTAAATTTCGACCGGACGAAGTCAACCCTTGCCGGATCTTCCATAAAGGAGTCCCCAGTTACGATTAATCCCTTAACAATTTGAAAATTTTCAAGTTCTCTTGCCGCAGCTTCAGCCACGGAAATTAATTTGTCATCCGCTAAAAAAGCAGCAGGAAGCTGAGGTACCTGGCCATATTCATATCCAAAGGCAGTTACATCGACATCATGATGACGGACTTCTGTTGAAATAACGGCGTCCCCAACGTTTAAAGAAGGATTAAAGCCTCCTGCTGAACCGGTATTAATGATGCAATCTGGCTTATATTTTTCAAGCAGGATAGTCGTCGACATCGCCGCATTTACTTTCCCAATACCCGAACGCAGTAAGATAACTTCTGAATCATGCATGTTTCCAAATGTGAACTCGCAGCCAGCAACCGTTTCTTGTGTTTGATCCTTAATATTTTCTCTTAGTAAGGTTACTTCTTCTTCCATTGCTCCGATTATTGCGATTTTCATACATTTACCTCTTTCTTTCTTTAGCCTGCCATTAACCCGCACAAATAAATATATCACTCCATCAAAAATGGGTTTGCATTATTGTATTCAATTATGTATGACTGGGTTAGTGAAAGCCATTAGTTTTTTCAAATACGAATGTACGATTATAATCTTCCTCGGTTTCCTACATTGTATCCGCAAACCCTATTCTATCACCATTTAAAAACTACCCGCTAGATTTTATCATAAAGCAATTGTATACACGGACGAAAATATCTAAAATGAACATATGGAAAGGGGGACAATTTGATGAACTTTCAACTAGACTTTATTGAGGATAAGGTAGAATTTTTCGAAGCCGATAAGTTACAGACATTGCAGAAAAAGATTGAATCACAGATTGATGAGAACCGGGCAATTATGTTATCAGTCCATTCCGTCTCCCATCAAATGCATGTCAACGAAAACGGTCAAACTTATTTTACAGCTGTTGTGCATTTTAAAAAGAAATAGGATGGTGCAATTATGCACCATCCTATTTCTTTATTGTGGTTCAACCTTTGTAGGGACATAGCCTTTGCCATCTACCCATTTTATATAAACCTTATATTTCTGTGACTTATCTTTAGAAGCCACGGTTCCAACGGCTGCATTGCTAGTGGACTTATCACTGCCAAGCCAATATACGGTCATATTGCTTTGGTCAAGACCTGTTGCACTGGAAATGGCATTTAACATCGCCTGCCAATCTTCCCCCTCAAATGTCATTTTATGCTCACTTGTTTGGGTAGTAGAAGAACTTCCATCATCAGTAACAACTGCCTGTGTATCTTCTGGCTGTTCAGGTGTGGTTGTTTCTTGACTATCTTGCTCGGCTGCAGTTTGATCCTCTGAAGAAGAACTGTCATCATTTGATACAGTGTCGTCTTTTGTAGTCTCATCGGTTGTTGTTTCTTTATCTGCTGTAGTTTCTTTCTTTGTTGTTTTTGTTTGTTCCGTTTTAGTACTATCCGTCTTTGATGACGAAGCATTGTCATTTCCTGATGAAAATATATTATATGCAACAAAGATAATTAATAGCAGGACAACAACTATTAAAGTATTCAAAACCACATTTGTTTTTTTGCGTTTCGCTCGATAACCCGAACGAGAATTAGAATCATTGCTCAAGCTTTTCCCCTCCTAAAAATAAGGCTCTTAATATTCTAACATGATTTAAAGAGAACTTGAAGGGAAAACCTACTTACTTCTTTAGTCATGATCATTTTCATAGAGCATTCTGACCATGTCAGCAAATAACAAATTAACTCCACCCTCGGAATCATACACATCTAAATTTACAGCAACAAGGGCATATTTTGGATTTTTATAAGGAAAATACCCGGCAAACCATTTATTATGAAGCTGCTTACCCGCCACATATTTTCCTGTTTCTGCTGTACCTGATTTTCCAGCTGCTTCATAAGGTAAATCCTTAAACCATCTGCCTGTGCCATTCGGGTTCGTTACCACCTCGCGCAACAATTTTTGCAGTTTCATGCTGGTGTAAGGAGAAATGGTATCTCCTTTCAACTTTTGTACCGGAAAGGTTACCATCGTTGTCCCATTTTTATACTCAATTTTTGAAACTGCTCTGACCATCTCTTTCTTTCCACCTCTAGCTATGGTTGCCATCATGTTAGCAACCGCCAAAGGTGTTGCACGGACTTCATTCTGCCCAATTCCAGACATAGCCGCCATATTAGCATCTTTTCTCGCTGCATCCGATACAAATACTCTCCCGGTATCTTCATCAGGAAGTTGTCTGAAGTCACTGGTATGATAGACATCTCCATACCAGCCAACAGAGTTCGTTAATGCTAATTTTTCAGCATAATCCTCTAAAGAAGAGGCGTCCTTTTTTTGTAATTCCTTAGCCAGTTCACCAAAGGTGCGGTTACAGCTTCTTGCAAAGCTATTAGTGAAATTCAGCATACCATAATTATATTTAACCTCTGGTTTTCCATTTATCTTTTTACTGCAATCAAATTGTCGCATAGGGTTATCAAGATCATTGTCAATTGCAGCCGCTGCCACAACTGTTTTAAACACAGACCCCACAATCTGTTGTTTCAACATCTTATTGGTGATCCCTGCACCGCTATAAGGGTCCTTTTTATTAATAGAAGGACGTGAGACCATAGCGAGGATGCTATTATCCTCAATATTTAAGAGGACGAGGCCGCCCTTTTTAATTTGGTACTTGTCCACTAAATCCTCGGCCTTTTGCTGGATACTTTTATCTATGGTGGTACGCACATTAACAGGATAAAACGGGTTGGCCGGATCAACGTACTTAACATTAATACCGAATAGAGGTCCGCCCGAACCATCCACATGGTAAACAAGTTTTGATTTACCCTCAGGTAAAAGAAATTCATCAAAGCTTTGCTCTAGTCCTGATACACCAAGCAAAGTTTTTTCTGATAGTTCTTTAGCAGGATAACGTTTCTTCACTTCCTCTGGGTTTTCACCCGTAAGACCAATCAATTGTTCAGCCGGTATTTGCGATCGTTCAAACTTTTTTTCAATCGCGAAAACACCAGGAATATTTAATTGATTAATTCGTTCCATTTGGGAGGAAGTTAACTCCAATGGCTTGAGGTCACCAAAGGCAAACGGCTTTTTTGCCCCTTCAACAGCCATTTTAAGTACATTTTCTGAAATTCCCGTTATTTCAGAAACTTTCTTTACATCCCAATCGATTTTTTTTAAAAAAGGAAACAGGACTAGAACGGAAATCTTTTTATGAGTTAGCATATTGCCATTCCGGTCCAGAAAATTCCCTCTGCCATTATCAATCACTAGCTCCTGTGTTCTCTGCTTGACGCTTTCCTCGAGTAAATTGACATTATGCTTTGAAAATGTTTCTGTTTTAATTAATTGAATTTCCATAAGCCGGACTAAAAGCAATGCCAGACCTATGATACATACAAAAAGCCATCCAAGAGCCCGTCTCTTCCACATAAAAAAAACACCTCGTCAAAAGTTTTGACGAGGTGCATGCTTTTCAAACAAATGTTTCATTATTTAATGGAAATTATACGTACGTTCATTTCTCCACCTGGAGTTTGAACCGTTACTTGGTCGCCCACTTTTTTCCCAAGAAGACTCTTCGCAATCGGTGAATCGTTTGAGATTTTTCCTTCAAACGGGTCAGCCTCTGCACTACCCACAATGGAATAGGTTTCTTCTTCGCCGTCAGGAAGTTCTACAAAGGTAACAGAGCTTCCTAGAGAAACTGAATCCCCGGCCATCTCACTTTCAGCAATAATCTTAGCATTACGGATCATATTTTCTAACGTTGTAATCCGGCCCTCTACAAATGCTTGCTCCTCTTTTGCAGAATCGTACTCGGAGTTTTCAGATAAATCACCAAAGCTTCTGGCAATTTTAATTCTTTCCACCACTTCTTTACGTTTAACTGATTTTAAGTATTCAAGCTCTTGTACTAATTTTTCTTTACCTGCTTGTGTCATCGGAAATACTTTCTCTGTAGCCAAAACCCTCACTCCTTCTAGTCTTCACAATCCCCCATTAGAATTGTGTATGTAATTATTATTATGTAGGTATTGTACCATACAGGTAAATACATAGCAGCGCGTCCTTTCAAAAAAGGGCGCGCACGATAACTATTTATTTACGTCTATTCTTTTGCTATTGTGTCATAAAAATGACTTTTGTTCAAGAATTGTTTGAATTTTTGTGACCATCAAATCAATGGCCACATGATTTTGCCCGCCTTCAGGGATAATGATATCTGCATAGCGTTTGGTTGGCTCAATAAATTGGTTATGCATCGGCCTGACGACATTTAAATATTGGGCAATGACCGAATCAAATGTCCGGCCCCGTTCCCTTATATCCCGCTCTAACCGACGGATAATTCTTAAATCAGCATCTGTATCCACGTACAATTTTATATCCATTAAATTGCGAAGCCGCTCATCTTCAAGTACTAAAATCCCTTCTAGGATAATAACTTCTTTAGGTTCAACAGGAATTACCTTATCAGAGCGTGTATGAATGGAATAATCATAAACAGGTTTATCGATTGCTTCATAACGTAAAAGCGCCTCAATATGTTCAATCAGCAGATCATTATCAAAGGCAAGCGGATGATCATAATTTGTTTTTAACCGTTCCTCAAATGGAACATTGTGCTGATCTTTATAATAATAATCCTGCTCCAGGACTAAGATAGAGAGTTCTTTCAAACTTTCGTAGATAGCATTTGTTACACTGGTTTTTCCGGAGCCTGAGCCGCCGGTTACACCAATAACAACCGGTTTGCGCATTATGCGTTCTCCTTTCGCATCATGTTGTTAGGGTATACCGGTTTGTCCATTTTAAATTGTACAATTTGAAGTGGATGTCTTGCTGCATCCAATTCATTCCCTTTTTCATCCCAAATTTTATCCACTACATGCGTAAAGTTTTCGAGTTCAGGTCCAAAGAATTCCACTTCATCCCCTGGTTTAAAATGGTTGCGCTGCTGCAAGGTTACGATTTGTGTTTCCTCGTTATAATCTAATACAAGTCCAACAAATTCAAACTTTGTCTTCTTGCTATGATTGCCAAACATTTGCTCTTTATACCCTGGAATACCTTCAAAAAAGGCCGGAGCAGTTTCGCGGTTTGCACATTTGTCTAGTTCTGCTAACCATTCTCTTTTAATTTCAAAGTTTTCAGGGTCAGCACAATACGCATCAATTACTTTACGATAAACACTAACAACTGTAGCGATATAATGAATGGATTTCATCCGTCCTTCAATTTTTAAGCTATCGATTCCAAGCTCAATCATGTTTGGAATAGCCTTGATTAAATTAAGGTCTTTAGGACTCATTGCAAATGGTGCGTCCCCTTCGCCAAACAGGGCAGTTTCTTGATCCACACCCTCAAGCTTAAAGAGATCATAATCCCAACGGCATGATTGACAGCAGCCGCCTCGGTTTGAATCTCTTGCAGTCATGTGATTACTTAGTGTACAACGTCCGGAGTAAGCAATACACATCGCACCGTGAATAAAGGTTTCAATTTCCACATCTACCTTTTCCTTCATTTCCCTAATTTCGTCTGCCCCAACCTCACGAGCTAAAACGACCCGTTCTGCCCCTGCTTCTTTCCAAAACTGAGCAGCCTTCCAGTTGGAAAGTGATTGCTGAGTACTTATATGAATCTCAATTTCTGGAGCCAGGCGGCGGCATGTTTCGATGATAAGTGGATCTGCTACGATAATTCCTGCGATCCCGGTTTCCTTCAAGCCCAGAATGTACTCTTCTATCCCGCCAATATTTTCATTGTGAGCAAAAATGTTGGTAGTTACATATATTTTTGCTCCGTATTTCCTTGCAAACTCTACGCCTTCTTTTATTTCTTCGAAGGTAAAGTTATCAGCATTTGAACGAAGTCCATATTCCTGGCCGCCGATAAAGACGGCATCCGCACCATAATGAACAGCAATTTTTAATTTCTCAAGATTGCCTGCTGGAGCAAGGAGTTCTGGCTTCTTTACAATGACACGTTTTCCATCAATGATTTCAGAAATTTTGTCTTTAACTGTATTCACGAGTGAACCCCTCCCATAAAAAATAAGTAAATTTTCGTTTTAATTTGATTAATGTCTAGCTCCGGCTCCTAGCGATTAGTGGCCATCCCACTTCTCCCTACGATAAGTCAACATCGGCTTGCTATCGCTCTCCGTGTTTCCTTTATCTCAGTCGAAGCAGGCCCCTGGCCTGTCATGCGCTGTTCAGTTGCCTCCGCTTTTCTAATAAACTGTTTCTTTAAAATAGAATCCTGTATCTAATGGACGATTTGCTGGCTGGATTTCTTCCAATCCCTCTAACAGCTCGTCCTTTTTGTCATCATAAGCATCAGGGTCTTCGACGCATAAGTCGATGGCCTCACGGTAGGCTTTAGTAACAGCTAAAATATATTCAGCGCTCTTTAAAATCCCATCAATTTTAAAAGAGTCAACACCAGCCTCAATCATTTCCTGCAGTTCATCAATGATACAAATATCATTTGGACTCATAATATGGGTACCATTTTCATCTTCAAAAATTGGATATTTGTTTCCACGCTCTTTATCATGCAGGAACATATTTTCTTCCATTTTACGATTCTCGATTTCCATTACCTTACCCTGATATTCATAGTAATTTCCAAGCAGGGATCGTTTGGATTGGAACATGCAGCTCATGCCATGAACTTGCACTTCAATCTCCACTTCCGCCTTTTCTTTTATTTCAACAATGGCATCCATGTTAATCTCACGAGCAAGAACGGATCGTTTCGCACCCTTGGAGCCCCAATAATTACACGTAAACCAGTTAGTCCCTGTTGTTTCAGTACTCCAATGAAGCTTCATCTCAGGAGCCACTTCTTTTGCCGTCATTAAAACGGCTGGGTCACCAAAAATAATCGCATCTGCTTTTGCTTCCTTCGCAAATTGAATATAGTCGCCAAGTTCAGCAATTTTTTCATTATGAAAAATAGCATTCATTGCTACATAGACTTTTTTCCCCTTACTATGAGCTAATTCAATTGCCTTTTGGACATTTTCACGGTTGAATTCACCTGCAAGGCGAAGACCATAGCGTTGTTCACCCACTACAAACGCATCCGCACCTGCCTCTGCTAATGGCAAAATATCATCAACGGTTAATGGAGTGACAAGTAATTCTGGTTTTTTCATTCCTCTCACCTCTTCTTTTTGCTAATCGCGATTCCGTCACCAACTGGTAAAATAACAGAATCATACTCAGAGTGGTTCATTAACCACTGATTAAATTCAGCTATTTTTTTGACAAGATTACGGATTCTTTTTGATTCAATTTCTGCTTCTGCAACAAGGCCCTTGAACAAAACATTGTCTGTAACAACCATCCCTTCGGCTGTCAGATACTTTGCATAAAGCTCAAAGAACTTTTTATATTGGCCCTTCGCCGCATCTATAAAGATAGCATCAAAAGGACCATGGCTGCGAACAAATTCCTCTACTTCAAGGGCATCTCCCTCGATTAAGGTAATTTGTTCAGCTCTGCCAGATCGCTGGATATATTCTTTTGCTGTTTGAATTCTTTCGATATCCCGTTCAATCGTGACAATTCTTGCCTCAGGAAGGGCTTCAGCCATTCGTAATGCGGAATAGCCAATCGCTGTACCAACCTCCAGAATTCTTTCTGACCGGTGAATTCTCAATAATTGCAGCATGGTTTCAATACCTGCCAATTCCATGATGGGAACACGATGTTCACTGGCATAATTCTCCATTTCACTCAACAAGGGGTTCCTGTCAGGAAATAGACTCTCTATATAAGAATGCAGCTTCTCATTATTTAACAAGCTGCCGTCACCTCTATCCTTATAAGCTGGCCGGCAGCCTTGAAGCTAATAACCGGGCCATAATTAAGTTCAAATGCTTTTATTATTTGCCAAAGAAGAATTCTTTAGACATGAAAAAATAGCGTTCACAGATGAGGACCATTACATTCTGGGGCAGCTGCCTGCCTCAATTCCTAATACTGTGGATTACGCTATAGAGTACTTATTAAAACACCTGAATTATTTTATCATAAAAAAAGGGGGAATGCTAATCTTTCCCCCGAGTTCTAATTTATTTTTTATTGGAAATATACTCAGCCTTCTTTTGATTATGCTCAGCTAATGTTTTTGTAAAAATAACATCACCATCTGCTGTTGCTAAGAAATAGTAATAATCGGTTTGGTTCGGGTCAAGAGCCGCCTCAATTGAAATCCTTCCAGAATTAGCAATCGGCCCCGGCGGCAAACCGGTATTTTTATAGGTATTATAGGGAGAATCAACTTCTAAATCCTTATAATAAACCCTTTCTTTGTGTTTTCCTTGTGCATATAACACTGTTGGGTCCGTTTGGAGCGGCATTCCTGATTTCAGCCGATTATAAAAAACACTGGCAATCGTTTTCCGGTTGGCCTTACCGGTCGCTTCTTCCTCCACAAGAGAAGCCATTGTTAATAATTGATGAATAGACAGCTTCTTTTCCTTTGCTTCTTCCGTATAATCAGATAAAACAGTTCTTGTTTTATCAAGCATGGCCGTAACGATTTCATCAACAGAAGGATTTGGTTTAAAAAATGGATAGGTCGCTGGATATAAATAGCCTTCGAGCGGATATTTTACAGTAGAATGCAAGATTTCATCTGTTAAGATATCAGGATATTTGATCATAAGCGATTTGATATATTGTTTATCATTTAGTTTATTAAACACATCAGCTTCATTTTGATGAGTAGCTTTTGCGATAATCGCAGCGATTTCCTTTAGTTGTTTCCCTTCTGGAATGGTAATCTTAAAAGTTGCCTCAGCCAGTACCTTTCCCGTTTTCAAGCGGCTGACAATTTCAGGAACATCCATGGAAGGACTAAGCTGGTATTTCCCCGCCATAAAGCCGCCTTCGTTTTTAAGCTTTACATAGTACTTAAAAACCCTGGCATTTTTAATAATTCTATTTTTCTCTAATCTTTCACCTATTCCAGTTACAGAAGATCCAATGGGAATATCAACTGTTTTATACACCTTACTGTCAGCATCAATAGGTTTTAGAGCAGACTGTATATAGAGATAACCTCCACCGCCAATTAAAACTATGAATAATAGCAGGAATATGGATATAAATAAAACAATCTTGCGTACAATTTTTGCTTCATGGTGTTGTTCTAGCATTTTTTGTCGAATGACGTCCTTTTTATTGCCTTTTTCTTTTATTGTCATCCTGTTCCTCCTTCCCAAAGCCAATGGTAACACTACTCTTATCTATATTATCTTAAAATAGATATCATTAATAATTTGAGCATATAGGACGAAAAATGTCAATTTAACAATGAATTTGTAAAAAAATCAGTACAAAAAAACCGGCCAATAATGGCCGGTCTTACTAATTAATCTTCCTGTTCCTCGTTAAAGGTATTAAAAACTTCTTCTACCATATCCCACTCTTCGTCTGTTTCAATTTCCATTAATTCTCCGAAACCGCCGTCTTCTGTAGGGATGTATGCATAAGTAAGGATATCAATTTCATCCTCCTCATTTTCATTTTCACCTACTGGATAAAAGAATACATAAGATTTTTCAAACTCGTCTGAGTCAAATGTGAAAAGTATTTCAAATAATTGTTCGTCACCTTTTTCATCCACAAGTGTAATGTAGCGGTCCTCTTCGTGATTATGTTCGTGCGCCATTTTTTCACCTCATTAATTTTTGCTATCAAGATAACCTTGGAGAATCATAACTGCAGCCATTTTATCAATGACCTTTTTTCGCTTTTTCCGGCTGACATCTGCCTCTAGCAAAACACGCTCAGCAGCCATTGTCGTTAACCGCTCGTCCCACAGGACGGTTGGAACAGAAAATCTGCTTTCAATTTCGGCCGCATATTGTTTACTGGCCTCACCACGCGGCCCAATCGTCCCATTCATATTTTTAGGTAAGCCGATGACAACTGTATCGACTTGATACTCCTTTATTAATTGCCCAATTTCCTCAAAACCAAACTGTTGTTTTTCTTCGTTAATTTTGAGGGTTTTTAAGCCCTGGGCCGTCCAGCCAAGTTCATCGCTCAAGGCAATGCCCACCGTTTTCGAGCCCACATCTAATCCCATTGCGCGCATTCGTTAACCCTCTCGTTGTTGTTTTAGATAGGATTTTACCAGTTCCTCAATTATTTCATCCCGTTCGAGCTTTCGTATAATGTTACGAGCGTCACGATGACGTGGAATATAGGCAGGGTCTCCTGATAATAAGTATCCTACTATTTGGTTGATTGGATTATATCCCTTTTCCTGTAAGGCCTCATAGACTTGAAACAGAACATCGTTTACGTCATGTTCAAATGGGTCTTCTGGAAAATTAAACCGCATCGTTTTATCAAATGAGCTCATTTCATGCACCTCGCTTATTTTTTACGAGAAATGTATAGTCTAGCTGCAGTGTCTATCCACACCGCAGCATTTCTAGTGTTAGTTATTTACATTTTACACTACTTTGTCCCATTATCAAATGGATTTCACCCATTCATCCACATATTGAAGGGCTGCATCCAATTTTTCTGGATCTTTACCGCCAGCTTGCGCCATATCAGGACGACCGCCGCCGCCGCCGCCGCATCGGAAAGCAACTTCTTTAATCAATTTACCAGCATGATAACCTTTTTCGATGAGGTCCTTTGTAACTGCAGCAATCAGATTTACTTTACCTTCATGCGAACTGCCAAGGACGATCACAGCGGATCCAAGCTTTTGTTTCAAGTCATCGGCCATATTTCGCAGGTTATTCATATCAGCAGCTTGTACTTTTGCAGATAAAATGGTTACACCGTTGATTTCTTTAGCCTTTGAAACAAGGTTGCCAGCCTCAATATTGCCAAGCTTTGCAGCAAGTGATTCATTTTCCCTCTGCAGCTGTTTAATTTCTGCCATTAGTCCTTCAACACGGCTGCCAATATCTTTTGGGTTAGTTTTCAACTTTTCCGCTGCATCCTTTAATAACCCAACTTGCTCAATTAATGATTTATAAGCTGATTCCCCGGTTACAGCCTCAATTCTTCTAGTTCCAGCACCAATTCCGCCTTCTGTGACAATTTTAAACAATCCAATGACGGAAGTATTCGGTACATGGCATCCTCCGCAAAGTTCCAAACTGTAATCTCCAACTTTTACCACACGGACTATATCACCATATTTTTCACCAAATAGTGCCATGGCTCCCATTGCCTTTGCTTCAGCAATTGGCTTTAAACTAATATTCACTTCAATATTGCGCCAGATTTTTTCGTTAACAATTCGTTCCACTTGTTCCAATTCTTCTGGAGTGATTTGACCAAAGTGAGAAAAATCAAACCGGAGACGCTCAGGTTCAACGAGTGATCCTGCTTGGTTAACATGCTCCCCAAGTACATCTTTTAAGGCACGATGAAGCAGATGTGTTGCCGTATGATTTTTAATAATTTGAACGCGGTTTTCGGCGTCTACAGTAGCCTTTACCTGTTGATTCATTTTCAACTGGCCGCTCTTTACAACAACCTTGTGCAGATTTTGACCATTCGGAGCTTTTTGGACATCCTTAACCGCAACGGTTACGCCATCACCCTCGAGTAGGCCGCGGTCAGCAATTTGACCACCACTTTCAGCATAAAATGGAGTAATATCAAGGATCACCTGGACTTCTTCACCAGTACCAGCCTGGTCTACTAGTTCACCATCTTTGATAATGGCGGAAACTGTAGAAGAAGTTGTAAGCTCATCATAGCCGACAAACTTACTATCAAGCGTTACGTCCCTGAGAACGCCGCCTTGAACTTGCATAGAATCGACATCCTGACGGGCGGCACGGGCACGCTCACGCTGCTGCTCCATTTCTGCCTCGAATCCGTCATGATCAACTTTCATGCCTTCTTCCTCTGCATACTCTTCTGTTAATTCAACCGGGAAACCATACGTGTCATAAAGGCGGAAAATATCTGCACCCGAGATGGTATCACTGCCATTTTCTTTTTCCTTGCTGATGACACTGGCTAAAATGGTTAAGCCTTCATGAAGGGTTTCGTGGAAACGCTCTTCCTCATTTTTGATAACCTTTTGAATAAATTCTGTTTTATCCTTTACTTCAGGATAAAAGTCCTGCATAATCTCGCCCACGACCGGGACTAGTTCAAACATAAATGGACGATTAATATTGATTTGCTTCGCATAGCGTACTGCGCGGCGGAGCAAACGACGGAGTACATATCCGCGGCCTTCGTTTGATGGCAGAGCTCCATCACCAACAGCAAAGGCAACGGTACGAATATGGTCCGCGATGACTTTGAAAGCAACGTCCTGTTCTTTGTCTACCCCATAACTTACGCCAGAGATTTCTTCTGCTGCACGAATAATTGGGATAAATAAGTCCGTGTCAAAGTTGGTCGGAACATTTTGTACAACGGACGCCATCCGCTCCAGTCCCATCCCTGTATCAATATTCTTCTTTGGCAGCGGTGTATAGGTACCATCCGGGTTATGGTTAAATTGGGAAAATACCAGATTCCAAACTTCAAGGTAGCGTTCGTTTTCACCGCCAGGATATAATTCAGGGTCGCTTGGGTCATCTCCATATTCAGGACCGCGGTCATAGAATATTTCTGTATTCGGTCCACTTGGGCCTTCCCCGATATCCCAAAAGTTTCCTTCTAATCGGATAATACGTTCTTCAGGTATGCCAATGGTTTTACTCCAGATTTCATATGCTTCATGGTCCTCTGGATGGACAGTTACACTTAATAGCTCTGGGTCAAAACCGATCCATTTATCTGAAGTTAAAAACTCCCATGCCCAAACAATCGCTTCATTTTTGAAATAATCTCCGATAGAGAAGTTTCCAAGCATTTCAAAGAATGTATGGTGACGTGCCGTCTTTCCGACATTTTCAATATCGTTTGTACGAATAGATTTCTGGGCATTTGTGATTCTTGGATTTTCTGGAACCACACGACCATCAAAGTATTTTTTTAAGGTTGCAACTCCACTGTTGATCCACAATAATGATGGGTCATCATGTGGGACAAGTGAGGCACTTGGTTCAATGTTGTGTCCTTTTTCCTCATTAAAGAATTGCAAAAACATGGAACGAATCTGAGCTCCTGTTAATTTTTTCATTTTTTAGACCTCCTTAATTTTAAGGCTGATTTGTTGATGTTAAGCATGTTAATTGGAGCGGAGGGCGCGCAGACTCCTGCGGGAGTAAGGGGCTGGGGAGACCCCACAGGCGTAAAGCGCCGAGGAGGCTCCCCGGACCGCCCGCGAACCGTTCGCGCCTGGAGCTGAAATCAACATCCTAATTTAACACAGCCAATTTAAAAAAAGCATACAAAAAAGCCCTCATCCCAAAACAGGGACGAGAGCTTATCTCGCGGTACCACCCTGATTATGAATACAAAAATCCTGTATCCATCTCTCAAAATCTGCCTTAACGCGGCAGCGACGGCAGTGATTAGCTGCACTCCAGATTAGCTTTCTGTTATCCTTCATCTAGAGCCTCTTTCAGCCTGGGAAGCTCCTCTCTTTTACGCTCAGCGTTACAGATGGACTACAACATACTCAATCCTTCTACATTTTCAAACAATTATTCTATATCACGAATTATAGCCACCAACAAAACGTTTGTCAATTTGATTCCTTCGTTAAGTGGTTTTTTGCATGAATAATGCCCACTTTGAGGACGGCAAGGATTGGAACGGCGAGAATTAATCCTAAAATCCCGCCAACTTCACCACCAGTCGTTAAAGCCGCCATAATTAACAAAGGATGCATATGTAAACTTTTCCCAACAATATACGGTGATAAAATATTCCCTTCAAGAAACTGTAATCCAAAGACAATGACAAGCGTAATAATAACCAATTTCATCGAGATGGTGGCAGCAATAATAACTGCGGGGACAGCCCCGATAATTGGACCAAAATAGGGTATTACATTCGTCGCACCAACAATTAACCCTAATAGTAATGGATATTTTAAATGAAAGAGCCAAAATAACAGCGAGGAAATACTGCCAATTATAACACAAACAAGCAGCTGCCCTCTAATATAGCCTCCAAGTGATTGGTCAGCATCCTTAAGAAATAATGTCCCTTTCTTACGCCATTTTTTTGGCGTTAAATACCAGACAGTCCTTTTTAATAACGGATAATCTTTTAACATGTAAAAGGTTATAAACGGAATGATCATCATCAATAAGGCTGAATTTAGAATGTTGACAAGGATATTAACGATAATGGTCAATAATGAATTGAGTTTATTTTCAAAGGCATCGATACCCTGATCAACCCTTGCTTGCAAACCGTCTGGCCATTCCCTTGTATGCTTTTGCAATATTGAAATCCAGTCCCGATACTGCTCAGCAAAAACGGGAGCACTTTCAGACAAATCTTTGATTTGGTCAATAACGACTGGAATTCCCTTATACAAGGAAAAGCCGATACCGCCAAAAAAAATAAAATAAATGAGGATAATAGCAAGACCACGGTGCAGTCCTTTTTCATGTAATTTCTCCACAATCGGGTGTAGTAAATAGGTAATAAAGCCAGCAATTATAAAAGGAAAAAGGATTGTTCCCATTATTTTAACAATCGGCATCCACAAGGAACTAATCTTTAAAAATACATAGATAGCGATTAATAAAAGGAGCAAAAAACCAATTCGATAATACCATTTCACACGAATATCCACTTCAAGGCCCTCCTTCGCTTAGTTTTGGAGACTGATGGTGGAAATATACAGGTATTATGCTAAAATCCCCCTCAAAGATCTTGAGGGGGAAAACCTAAAATATCGCGCGCTTTACCTTTTTTTGAATCCTTTTCATATTGCGGGCTGACATTATATTATTTCTTTGGGCAATATTGTATGTTGCCATCCCTGCACCAAACACAAGCATTGTCGTCATCATTTTATTCATCGTCTCACCTCTTAAACAGAATGGCCAGACCCCGAGAAAACCTCGGTCAAATCGTGTAACGACGTTCTTCTTCTTCGAACAAATCATCCAAGGAACTTAATGACCCGTCTTCCTCTACCTGATGGGTATTGATAATCCCTTTGTTAACGGATAGTTCAATAAAACAATTCCAGCAATAGTACTGGTTGATACCAATTTTGCCGATATCTTTACTTTGACAATTGGGACACTTGAACATGAAAAGACACCTCACGTATTATCTACATCTACGATAATGGCATCCTTTCCGATCGCGACGGGCTTCCCGGATTGAATGACTTGTTTGCCTTCCGTGATTTCCGAAAAGAAGCCATCCGTAATTTCATACCCTACGATTGTGCCCAATTCTTCCTGAAAATATACATCTTTTAACAATCCGAGCGAATCACCGCTTTTAGAAAGCATCATTTTGCCATCTAAGGAATGTTGATGGGTTAATGTATATTCAGGACTATCCTTAAGTTTTTCAAGATATCCGGTATCCTCAACCATTACTCCATCCCAGCCAAAGGAAGCCACATTCTGGATATCCAAGAAGAAGGTTTGCTTGAAGAATATCCCTTTTTTCACTAACAATCCTTCGACTTTTCCTGTGCTTGCGATGCAAAGATCTGTTATCTCACCTATTTTAGAACCGTTGTTTGTTTCAAAAACAGGCTGCCCTTTTAGTAAAGAAAATGTCCGCAAAGCGTTTCCACCCCCCGAACATTTCTTAGTTTCCGTCATTTGTTAGAAAATCATAAGGTGTAAGGTTTTCCATTCCGACCATCGGATTTACCTGCATTAATTCCTCTTCATAGGATAATTCACTGTCAGGATTATCCTCCTGTTGATTTACGATGGTTGCAAGGGATTCCTGCAGTTTTTGGCAAAGTGTAGTTTGTCTTCGAAGCTCTTCTGCCCGTTCGACACCCATTCGAAGCGCATCTTCTTCCCCACAGATTATCAACGATTGTTTGCTTCTTGTGATTGCTGTATAGATTAAATTTCTTTGCAGCATCCTGTAATAACTTCTTGTGATCGGCATAATCACAATCGGAAACTCACTTCCCTGCGATTTATGGACGGAGCAGCAATAGGCATGAGTAATTTGATTTAAATCCTGTCTGGTATATTCCACCTCGTTACCTTCAAAGGAGATATAAATCATATCTTGTTTTTCAGTATTTTCTTTGGCATAAATGATAGAGATAATCTCTCCAATATCACCGTTAAAGACATTGCTTTCCGGCTGGTTAACGAGTTGGAGCACCTTATCCCCAATTCGGTATTTTACATCACCAAAGGAGATTTCCTTCCGTTTCCCATCAGGATTCGGATTAAATATTTCTTGCAGAAGGACATTAAGACGATCTATCCCCGCCGGACCGCGGTACATCGGTGCGAGCACCTGAATATCCTTTGCTGTATATCCTTTATTTTTAGCATTAAGTGCAACCTTTTCTACCACTTGTGCAACTTGTGCGGTTGAACATTTTATAAAAGAACGGTCTCTTTGTTTTGCAGTTATATTTGGAGGTAAATAGCCCTTTTTTATCTCATGGGCGAGTTCGATTATGGAAGACCCCTCTGCTTGACGGTAAATATCAGTAAGGCGGACAGTAGGAATCCGTTCAGATTGCAGCAAATCCTTTAGCACTTGTCCAGGTCCTACCGATGGAAGCTGATCCTCGTCGCCTACCATGATAACTTGTATATGTTCCGGGAGAGCCTTGAACAACTGATTGGCAAGCCAAATATCGAGCATGGACGTCTCGTCTACAATTATTATTTTCCCCTCTAGCGGACTTGCTTCATCACGGTCAAATCCTTCTGACCCATTAAAGCCAAGTAAGCGGTGTATCGTAACAGCAGGCAGTCCGGTGGATTCAGTCATACGTTTCGCTGCTCGGCCGGTCGGGGCTGCTAGTAAAATCGGAAACGGCTCATCTTTTTTAAAGTAATCCTTTGGTTCAAGCGAACAGCCGTGCAGTTCACCGTAAAGCTCGACAATCCCTTTTATAACAGTGGTTTTACCAGTTCCGGGACCACCTGTTAAGATCAGCATAGGAGACATCAGCGCATTTTGAATGGCTTCTCTTTGTGAAGGGGCATATTGCACACCTAGACGCTCTTCCAAGCCGCCTAGTGCCAGGAGGAACTCAGATTCAGGGAATTGTTCGCTGTATTCGGTCTGCTGTAAGATCCGATTAATGCTCGTAACAAGACCTTTTTCTGCGAAAAATAAAGAGGGGAGATAAATTCGTTTTTCCTCGCCGATTATTTTTCCCTCTTCTTCGAGTTTAATCAGTTCACTTGAGATATCCGTAAACTCAATTTGATCGCGCTTATTTTCTTCTAGAAGCGACTTTACTTGCTCGAGCAAATCCTCCGCGTGTAAAAAAACATGACCTGTTTGCATGCTTTCATTTTCAAGCGTGTAAAGGCAGGCTGCTTTAATCCGATCAGGATGGTTCCCGGAAATCCCGAGCTGATAGCCCAGCTCGTCCGCCCGGCCAAAACCAATCCCCTCAATGTCCTCGACAAGCTGATAAGGATTTTTTTGAATAACGGAAAGTGTTTCATCTTTATACGCTTGGTAGATACGCATAGAAATTTGCGGACCAAAACCATATTGGTTTAAAGCGACCATCACTTGTTCAAGGCCCTGATGCTCCATCAAAGTATCGTAAAGCATTTTGGCTTTTTCGGGAGGGAGCTTTGGAATGGAATCAAGCAATGACGGCTGATTTAAAATTTTTGTAATGGCTTTTTCACCAAGAGTCTCAACAATATTCTCCGCTGTTTTCTTCCCAATCCCCTTAAACATATCACCTGATAAATAGGCAATAACCCCTTGTTTTGACTGAGGCATGTCCTTGCGGAAATGATTTGTATGGAACTGGAGACCAAACTTTGGATGTTCTTTAAACTCCCCGAAAAAGACATACGTTTCATGTTCGTGGATTTTCGGGAAATACCCTGTGATTACCGCTTCTTTGTCATCGTATTGATCATTGGTTTCATCGACACGGATCCTAAGGACGGTATACAAGTTTTGTTCGTTATGAAAAATGGTTACGATCGGTCTTCCTTTAACGAACTTTCCTTGTTCCGCGAATAAATCGAGGGTGTCTTGTTTTTCCATTCTGCTCCCTCCTTTCATCAATGTTTATTTTTTAGAGATTTTGTTCAAGTAATTTCTTGCCGTGTCCTGCTAGTAAGTGGTCCGGCTGAATTTCGAGTGCTTTGTTAAACATAGCAAGCGCCTGGGTCTGATTTTCCTTGAGTGCATACGAGACGCCTAAATTATAATAAGCATCTGAATGATCAGGGTCTAGTTCTATACAATTTTTTAGTTGAATGATGGCTTCATCAATAAGATCATTTTGAGCGAGGCATAGCCCATACTGGAAGCGGGCCTCGGAGTCCTTTTCGTTTAGTTCGACACTTCTCTGCAGGTATGGAAGGGCTAGCTTGCCTTGGTCTAGCTGAAGGAGTGTCAGGCCTAACATAAAGTAGGTGTCGCTTGAGTCGAGTCCTTTTTTCATGGCCTGCTCGAAACTATGTTTTGCTTCTGCGAAGCGGTCGTGGCTAAAGAGAATGTTTCCGATACTATAGTAAGCAGCAGCAGCATTTTCGTCGATTTCAATTGCTTTTTGATAAAATCTGATTGCTTTTTCATCATCGCCTACTGCTGAAAGAACGTTGCCAAAATTAATATAGGCTACTGGGTCTTTTGGGTTTTCTTCGATTGCATCGTTAAAGGCTTTAGCAGCCTCTTCCCAGTTTCCTTCTTGCATGTATTGTACACCTAATTGGTTTTTATCCATTTTTCCAACTCCAATCCTACATGAAAGTATAACATATTTTTGTTTGAAATTATGGTTTGGATTTTTAGCGGTTTGTGGCAGTTTACTTCGGTGGTCTTATTAAATCAATTCCACCGGTTTTGGGAGTTTTTCCGCCGATTCTTCCGTTTTTTCCGCACGTCTTCTGGATTATTCCGCCAACTTTTTAATTAATTCCGCCNNTTCCGCCGGTTTTCCTGATTTTTCCGCCAAACAGCCGTAAAAGGCCGATTAGCCCCCGCCAAATAGGATGATTCCATACGATGTCTTCGTTTTTTCCGCCAACTTTGTCTTTTATTCCGCCATATCTCTAATTAATTCCGCCCCAATCAGAATTTATTCCATCTGTTTTCTTATTTTCTCCGTCTAACAGCAACAAACCCTGACTCCATCAAAGGAATCAGGGTCTTAAATTAGCCAACATACGTTAACCGTTCACCATTTTTGTAGACTTCATCAATCGTTCCGCCGCCTAGGCATTCGTCACCTAGATAAAAAACAGCCGCTTGTCCAGGCGTAATGGCTCGGATAGGTTCATGGAACAAGACCTGAACCTTATCGCCTTCTAACAGGCGAACCGTTACTTTATTGTCTTCCTGGCGATAACGGAATTTGGCTGTGCATTCAAATTCAGCAGGCTTTTCACGATTTGAAACCCAGCTTACATTAACAGCCGTAATCGAATCAGAATAAAGTTTTTCATGATGGAAACCTTGGCCAACATATAGGATGTTTCTTTTTAGATCCTTGCCAATTGCAAACCACGGTTCACCAGATCCGCCAATCCCTAAACCATGACGCTGACCAATCGTATGATACATCAGCCCTTCATGTTTACCTTTTACTTCACCCTCAAACGTCTCCATGTTTCCAGGCTGTGCAGGTAAATATTGACCTAGGAACTCTTTAAAATTCCTTTCGCCAATAAAGCAAATCCCAGTACTGTCTTTTTTCGTTGCTGTAGCAAGCTCAGCTTCCTTGGCAATTTCCCGAACCCGTGACTTTTCAAGATTCCCTATTGGGAACATCACTTTACTTATCTGCTCCTGCGATAATTGATTGAGGAAATAGGTTTGGTCTTTATTTTCATCAAGGCCGCGAAGCATTTTATATTCGCCATCACGGAACTCGACGCGGGCATAGTGTCCTGTCGCAAGATAATCCGCCCCTAAGTTCATCGCATGTTCTAGGAAGGCTTTAAATTTGATTTCTTTGTTACACATTACGTCAGGGTTTGGCGTCCTGCCCGCCTTATATTCATCAAGGAAATAGGTAAATACCTTGTCCCAATATTGTTTTTCAAAATTTACAGCATAGTAGGGAATGCCAATTTGATTGCAGACACGAATGACGTCCTCGTAATCTTCTGTTGCAGTACACACACCATTTTCATCGGTGTCATCCCAGTTTTTCATAAAAATGCCGATAACGTCATACCCTTGCTGCTTTAATAATAGCGCAGCAACTGAGGAATCCACTCCACCTGACATCCCAACTACTACACGTATATCCTTTGGATCTTTTCTTTCCATGATTTCACCTCTCTCGTCTAGCAAATTCATTCTCCATCTATTTTTTCAGACGCTTAACAATTTTCACGATTTCTTCAGCTGCTTTACAGACATCTTCCTTTGTCGTTGTAAAACCAAAGCTGAAGCGGATGGAATTGATCAGCCGCTCTGATTGTTTACCAAACATGGCAACAAGAACATGGGAAGGCTCAATGGATCCAGCCGTACATGCGGAGCCGCTTGATACGGCAATACCTGCTAAATCAAGGTTGACAAGCATCGCCTCCACACTTGTTCCAGGAAAGCTTAAGTTTAATACATGTGGCAATGAATATTCAAGCGATCCGTTTATGTTAAATTCAACCTGTCCTTCATGGAGCTTTTCTATTAACGTTTCTTTCAGTTCAATAAACTTTTCACGTTTAGTTGACCGCTCTTCATTCGCTAGTAAAACCGCTTCATGAAATCCCACAATAGAGGCCACATTTTCTGTACCGGCCCGGCGTTTTCTTTCTTGATCACCGCCAAAAAGACGCGGCACTAATTTAACCGTTGACCTTGCAAAAAGAAAGCCGATCCCTTTTGGACCATTAATTTTATGAGCGGATACAGATAATAAATCAATTTTGCTCTCGTTGACATCGATGTTTTCTAGCCCGTATGCCTGGACTGCATCTGTATGAAAAATGGCTTGGTGCCCTTCTAGCAGTTGACCAATTTCGTTAATTGGCTGGATGGTTCCTACCTCGTTATTGCCGTACATGACCGATACTAGAATCGTATCCTCCCTTAGTGCCGCTTGGAGGTCTGTCATTGAAATTCTTCCTGTTTCATCAACCGGCAGATACGTAACTTCAAAGCCCAATTTTTCTAACTTTTTGCAAGCATGAAGTACGGCGTGGTGTTCTACCTGCGTTGTAATCACATGCTTTCCCTTCGTTTGGTAGCTTTCAGCGACACCAAATAACGCCATATTATCGGCTTCTGTTCCGCTTCCTGTAAAAATAATCTCGGTTTCCTGGGCTCCGATGCTGCGGGCAAGTGCAGCCCGCGCTAAATCAATATAATGACGTGCTTCCCTGCCATATGAATGAATACTTGAAGGATTTCCAAATGTAGCATTCATAATGGTTACCATCTTGTCGATCACCTTAGGATGCATCGGACTCGTTGCGGCATGATCGAGATAGATTCGTTCCATAATTACACCTTCAATCAATAATTCTCATTTATAAATCAATTAAAACGATGATAAGTTATCAATAAATGAATGTCTGGTCATTGCGAAACAGACGCACTTTTTATTTTTAACCTTAAATATAAAACATATAACCTTCCTCTAGATCCTGATCATCACTGTGGCTGGCTAAATCTTCTAATGTGGTGTTGTCCAAAACATCTTTAATCGCATCACGAATGCGGATCCATAACTCGCGTTTAGCCGGTTCCTCATCTTCAATCCCTTCGACAGGGGTAATTGGGCCTTCTAGTACACGAATGACATCGCCTGCAGTAATTTTGGAAGGCGCATTAGTCAATTCATATCCTCCATAAGCACCCCTTATACTTTTGACTAAACCTGCATTCCGTAATGGAGCAATTAATTGTTCTAAGTAATGCTCGGATAGTTCATTAGCTTGAGCAATCGTCTTTAAAGAGGTAGGCCCTTCACCATGTTTTTTAGCTAGTTCAATCATAATTGTCAAACCATAACGACCTTTAGTAGAAATCTTCATCTTATGCACCCCTATTCGTTAATCTATCTATTAAATAAAAAAATCTCAGTAAATTGATAGGCATTAAAAATTATATCATATTCTTCTTTAATATGCTTTTCCAAGGGAAAATGGTAAAGTTAAATCGAAAGAGTATACCTTAAGACTTATGTATAAAACAGATTTTCTATCATAAAACGAAAAGTTCGAACCAGTATATCAGTTCAATTTTTGGAGAGATGATTATGCAGCAAAAACCATTAGCATTCCGCATGCGGCCACGAACAATCGAAGAAGTTGTAGGACAACATCATCTTGTTGGGGACGGAAAAATTATCGCGAGAATGGTAAAAGCCAAACAGCTGACCTCAATGATTCTATATGGGCCGCCAGGAATTGGTAAAACATCTATCGCGAGTGCCATTGCTGGAAGTACAAAATATGCCTTTCGGACACTAAACGCAGTAACGAATAATAAAAAAGATATGGAGATTGTGGCAGCAGAGGCAAAAATGTCTGGGAAAGTCATTCTGCTGCTTGATGAGGTCCACCGTTTAGATAAAGCCAAACAAGACTTTCTTCTTCCCTATTTGGAAAACGGGATGATTGTATTAATTGGGGCCACAACCAGTAATCCCTATCATGCGATTAACCCGGCCATTCGAAGCCGCTGTCAAATTTTCGAACTAAAGCCTTTGTCCCCGGATGAAGTCAAGCAAGCCTTAGTGCGGGCACTTCATGATGATGAGCGCGGCTATGGCAAAGAAAAAGTAGAGATATCTGAAGAGGCATTATTGCATTTTTCTCAAGGGTCAAATGGGGATGTCCGCAGCTCTTTGAATGCCCTGGAACTGGCCATCCTATCAACAGATAAAGATTCGGAAGGTGTTATACATATTGATGTGGAAACCGCCGAGGAATGCTTACAAAAGAAAAGTTTGGTTGCCGATAAAGATGGAGACGGTCACTATGATGTCCTCTCAGCTTTTCAGAAATCCATCCGCGGAAGCGATGTGGATGCTGCTCTACACTATCTTGGCCGCTTAATTGAAGCGGGTGACCTTCCAAGCATCAGCCGCAGATTAATCGTGATTGCTTATGAGGACATAGGACTAGCCAATCCCCAAGCAGGAGCACGGACATTGGCTGCAATTGAAACAGCAGAAAGAATTGGCTTTCCTGAGGCGAGGATTCCACTTGCAAATGCAGTGATTGAACTTTGCTTATCACCTAAATCAAATTCGGCGGTACTGGCGATACAAGCGGCTTTAGATGACATCCAAAAAGGAATTGTCGGCGAAGTACCGGACCACTTAAAGGATGCCCATTATAAAGGTGCAAAAGAGCTTGGCAGAGGAATTGGCTACTTATATCCACATGACTATGAGAACGGCTGGGTGCCTCAGCAGTACTTACCGAATAAACTTAAAAATAAAAAATACTACCAGCCTAAAAAAACAGGGAAATTTGAACAAGCCCTCGCGACTGTATATGAAAAATTAACCAGGTCTAGAAAGTAGAAAAGGTGCCTGTCACCATGTGAATTCTTCACATGGTGACAGGCACCTTT